>JACWAF010000010.1 GCA_014874185.1 Nitrospirota bacterium
ATTCTAAAAAGCCTCATTTAAGAGAAATAACCTCCTGAAATCTCAGGCTTTTGGACAGGTTTTGCTCTCGCTCCGAAATCAGGCCCCAGATGCTGTCCAAAAGACGCCAGACCTTGTCATTCCCGCCCCGTATCAGGTACGGGGTAGACTCCAGCGGGAATCCAGGTCCAAAAATACCTTTAAAAAGCCAATAAACTGGGGTTCGTTTCAGGAGCGCAGACCCGGGAGAGGGTTTGGCCAAGGCTATTTCACCTCTATCCCCTCTTCCGAAAGTCTTTTTAATATAAGTTTTTTAAGCTCGAACTGCGCGAAATTCTGCTGGTTAAAATGGGCCGCATAACAGGTGAGCACGAATTCCAGGTAGTTCTCCCCCGCGGTTGCCGGGGGCGGGTTGAAACTGACCCTGGGATCGGGCTTATTAAGCAGGCCGGGGACGTAAGCCATGCCCTTTTGGGCCTCGTCCAGCATGAGTTTTTCCACCTTTTCAGGGTCCTGTCCGGCGGCCACCCTCACCTGGATATTGAAGGAGGTGCTGGGGTCGGGCAGGCTGTAATTGGTGAGGACGCTCTGGGCCAGCTTGTTATTCGGGATTACGACTATGTTATTGGTGCTCACGAGAATCCGCGTGCTCCTTATCCCGATATCATCCACGTAGCCCTCCTGCCCGGTCTCGAGCCTGACGAAGTCCCCCACCTTCACGGGCTTGTCAAGGAGTATTTGGATCCCGGCGAAGAAGTTCGAAAGCGTATCCTGCAAGGCAAGGGCCACGGCCAGACCGCTCACGCCCAGGGCCGTCAGAAGCGGCGCTATCGAGACACCAAGGCTGTTCAGGACTGCCAGAAAGCCCACTACATAAACCAGGAATTTTATGAAGCCGTAGGTGAGGCCTGTGGTGGGCAGGGGAAGGGCGCTCTTTTCAATGTAATACCTCAGGAGTCTTGCCAGCAGGTTTGCCGCCGCAATGCTCACTGAAATTATGAGCAGGACAAGAACTACCCGCTCGATCTCAATCGAGTATCTTTCGGGCAAATCGGAGACGCGCGCACCCGCGATCAGGGCGAGGGCCACGCACCAGAAATATGTCCCCCTGCGCAGACTGCCGGAGTATATCTCCCTGAGTGCCTTGGTGCGTCTTTCGGCCCACCTGTGGAGGACAAACAGGAGAAGCCATCTTATTGCAAGCAGGACGACAAATCCGCCGCCAGCTACGATAACAGGCACGGAAAATTCCCTCAGGTCCAGGCCCATTGAGAAAATACCACCCCTATTTTTCGAGAGCGGAAAAAATTTTCATCTGCGCCTATTATCCCCTGTTTACGGGTGTTTTTCAAGGCGGGAATCAATATGGCTTTGTACTTAAATTGGAAAGACTGCGCCAGAAAAGGTTTAAACAGCATGATTATCCCCCTCCATTGACGGGAGGGGTTGGGGGAGGGTGAAGCGTTTACCACCCTCACCCTCGCCCTCCCCCCTCAAGGGGGAGGGGAATAGAAAAGCGCAAAAAATTAAAGAGTCAAAATTAAAAGTTCTCTTTGGTGTCCCACGGTCCGTGGGCTTTCTCTTGCAAGAGAAAGAACAGAAATAAAAAGAGGGCGGGTGAAAACCCGCCCTCTCTGGAGGTAATCGATAATTCTTAGTGGGCTTCCTCGACGGCGCCCTTAAGCGGGGCCGGGTACTCGTTGGCCACTTTCACCGATATGGCTACCTTGTAAAGGACGGTGAGGACCAGAATGCCCGCCGCGTAAACGCCCATTGTGATGAGCAGCTCTATCCCGGTGGGCCAGTACTCGGTCACGTGGTCCATCGGGCTCGGAATGAAGCCGCCGATGACAAGCCCGAACCCCTTGTCTATCCACAACGATATGAACGTGGCCACGCAAGCCACGGCCAGCAGTTTCTCCTTCCGCCTTATCTGCGGGAAGACGAGCATGCTCATGGAGACGACCGCAAGCACGCTGGAGGTCCACATCAGGGGGACAAGCTTGTTATGGCCGTCAAGCCCCATATAGAGGTACTTGAACGAGGCCATGTGCTCCGGAATATGCGAATAGAAGGCGGTAAAGAATTCCAGCCCAAGCAGGAATACGTTTACGAACATGGCATAGGTGACGATCTTGCCCAGTGTCTGTATGGCTTCCTTGCCCGCATCGAACCTGGTTATCTTTCTTACAAGCAGGGCCAGCAAAAGAAGCAGCGCGGGGCCGGCCGCGAAAGCGGACGCGAGGAACCGCGCGGCCATTACGGCGCTGAGCCAGAAGGCCCTGCCCGGAAGACCGGCGTACAGGAAGGCCGTCACGGTGTGGATGCTCACCGCCCACGGCACGGAAAGATAGGTGAGCGGCTTCGTCCACGAGGGGTGCGGCACGCCCATCTTCTCCGCGTGCAGGTTGGCCCAGCCGATCAGGAGGTTCAAGGCCAGATAGCCAGAGAGCACGAGTGAATCCCAGAACATCACCGAGTTCGGCCTGGGGTGCAGGACGACGTTCATTATCCTCATCGGCTGCCCCATGTCCACAAAGATGAACAGTATGCACATGGTGACGGCCGATACGGCGAGGAACTCGCCCAATATGACGATCCTTCCGAAGGTCTTGTAGTTGTGCAGGTAGTAAGGTATTACCAGCATGACGGCCGAGGCCGCCACGCCGACCAGGAAGGTGAACTGTGCGATATAGAACCCCCAGCTTACGTCCCTGCTCATGCCGGTTATGCCCAAACCGTAGTTGAACTGCTTTATGTAGGCGGCCGTCCCTATGCCGACAAGTACCAGCAGGAACAGCACCCACGCCCAGTACAGCTTGCTTCCAGTCAGCGCTTTATCCAGCATTGGTCTCGCCGCCTCCTATCACATAATAAATATTGGGCCCGGTCCCAAGCTCCGGCTTTCTGCGGATTGTGTATGTCCTGGCCAGCGCCTTCCGCACGTCGGAGTTGGGATCATCTATGTCGCCGAAGACCAGTCCTCCCGCCGGTGCGGCCTCCACGCAGGCCGGCTGCTTGCCCTGGGCTATCCGCTCGTCGCAGAAGGTGCATTTTTCCACCACGCCCTTTGTCCGGGTGGGGTATTCCATGTTCAGGTCGTTCATGTTCAGGGCGAGCCGCGGATCGCGCCAGTTGAAGCTCCTGGCCCCGAACGGGCAGGCCGCCATGCAGAACCGGCAGCCGATGCAGCGGTGATAGTCCATCATCACTATGCCGTCGGGGCGCTTGAAGGTGGCCTTTGTGGGGCAGACCCTCGTGCAGGCCGGATGGTCGCAGTGGTTGCACATGACCAGGAAGGGCATCTCCTTGAATGCCTCGTCAAGGAAGGGGCTCTCCTGGCCGGGGAACACGTGCTTGTAGGTGTCCGTCCAGATCCATTTCACCTCGTCCTTCGGGTTTCCCCAGTTGGGCACGTTGTGCGTATGGTGGCAGGCGTATATCACCTTCTGGATGTCGTCTTTGGTCTTGAACTTGGACATGTCCACGACCATGGCAAACTGTTTGGCCTTAACGGTCTCGGGGGTCTCCATGCTCTCGAAGGCCTGCGCCCGGCCGCCGGAGCCGAACCTGCCCACCACGTTCATGGCCGTAACGCCGGCAGCGGCACCCCAGCCGGCCACCTTGAAAAACTGTCTTCTGTCTATCTTCATGATTGGCCCCCCCGTTCCTTTGGCGCGATGTGGCAGTCCCAGCAGTAGGGCTTCACGGCCATGTAGTTGTGACATCTGTCACAGAATTCCTTCTTGTTTGAGTGGCAATGCATGCAGGTGTTCTGAAGGCTGATGGTGAACTTCCTGCCGTCCGAGGAGATATAGAGCCTCTTGTTCTGACGGAGGGCCGAATCCCTCCACTCGTTCAGAAGCCGCATGTGATTGGCCTGCATGAACGCCTTCGGCTCCACGCAGACGTCCTTCCTGCCAAGCTGGGCCTGCACTTCCTTTATTACGGGCGTGTCCAGGCTTGGTTCGGGCCTTTTGACCGCCGTCCCGATGTTGGAGAAGAAGGGCAAGGTGGCAATCCCAAGGAAGATGGCAAGCCCGATGATTATCTTTCCTCCGTTATACATTGCCTTCACCTCCCTTGGCGGGCAGGGGCTCGCCGCGGAGATTGGTCTCCCTCGGCTTCTCGCCCTTCATGACGAGGGCATTGGCGACCATCTCGTGCACGCCGGTGACGCCCACGCCCGGACACCAGTAATTCATCGAGGTCGTGAGGGCGGCCCTGTCTATGGCGCAGATATTGGCCAGCATGTTCACTCCGTATCTTTGCTGAACGTATCTTACGGCATTGGCCCTGGCCAGTCCGCCCTTCATCCTCAGGTCCATGTCCTCGCCCGCGTTCAGCCCGGAGCCCGACCCGCAGCAGAAGGTCTTTTCGCGGATCGTGTCCTCCGGCATCTCGTAGAAGTTGTTGCAGATGTTGCGGATTATGTACCTGGGCTCTTCGAGGATGCCCATCCCGCGCGCCGTGTTGCAGGAGTCGTGATAGGTGACCACCAGGTCGTCGTTCCTCGAAGGGTCCAGCTTCAGCTTGCCGTGCCGGATGAGGTCCGCCGTGAACTCGGCTATGTGCACCATCTTTGTGCCTTTCGCGTTCTCGAAGACCGTGCCGGTTATCGGCGAACGGGGCACCTCCAGGAAGTCGGCCGGGCCGTTCCAGGTATCCATGTACTGGTTCAGCACGCGCCACATGTGGCCGCATTCGCCGCCCAGTATCCATTTCACCCCCAGCCTCTTGGCCTCGGCGTATATCTTGTAGTTCAGCCGTTTTGCGGTCTCGTTCGATGTGAAGAAACCGAAGTTGCCTCCCTCCGAGGCGTATGTGCTCCAGGTGTAGTTCAACCCAAGTTCGTGGAAGAGCATCAGGTAACCCATGCAGGTGTATGTGCCGGGGTCCGCAAAGAGGTCGCCCGAAGGGGTGACAAAGAGTATGTCCGCGCCTTTTTTATTAAAGGGCGGGTCTATCTTGATGCCGGTCACCGTCTCTATGTCGTCCAGCATGAACTCTACATTGCTCTTTATCGTATGCGGCTCCAGCCCCAGGTGGTTGCCCTTCATGTAGCAGGCGGAGGCCGGGCCGGCTATCCACTCTATGTTCAGGCCCAGGAGGTTCAGCATCTCCCTGCCCATGATGGTTATCTCGGCCGTGTCTATGCCGTACGGGCAGAAGACCGAGCAGCGGCGGCACTCGGTGCACTGGAAGAAGTAATACCACCACTCCTTCAGGACATTTATGTCCAGGTCGCGCGCGCCGCCAAGCTTTCCGAGGAGTTTTCCGGGGGTGGTGAAGTAGCGCCTGTAGACGCTCCTCATCAGCTCCGCCCTCAGGACGGGCATGTTCTTCGGGTCTCCGGAGCCCAGGAAGAAATGGCACTTGTCCGCGCAGGCGCCGCACCGGACGCATATGTCCATGAAGAGCTTGAACGAGCGGTATTTCTTGAGCCTGTCGGCCATGCCCTCAAGGACCGTGTCCTTCCAGTTCTCGGGCAGCTTCCAGTCCTCATGGGAGGGGTTCCAGTCCCGCGCATTGGGGAGGCCCAGAATATTCAGGCTCTTCGCCTTCGCGCCCCAGCAGAACATACCCGGCTTTATCTCCACCGGGAGTTCCATCCAGGGCTTGGCCGGGGGCGTGTAATTGATCGATTGTATTATTTCATTGGGTTTCATTTCTTTGGCCATGTCTTACTCCTTCTCCACCGGGATGCCGGCCGCCTTCATCTTCTCCCTGAAGTCGTTTTCGTACTCTTCATATGTATGTACGTGAACGGGGTAGTTCCAGGGGTTTATATGACGGACAATGCGGCTGTTGTTCGAGAGATTTCTGGTGGGGCTCAGGAAAACCCCGCCCGAGTGCATGAGCTTTGAGAACGGGAAATAGGCGAAGAGCACGCTTATAAGGAAGAGGTGCACATAGAAGATGGTCCCAAGCCCCTGGGGCACTACCGGGTTGAATGTGGCAAGCCCCATGGTGAGGTTCTTCACCCCGACCACGTTCACCTTCAGGAAATACCTCATCAGGACGCCCGAGCACCCTATGCCCAGTATCAGAAAGAGCGGGAAGTAATCGGCCGCGAGCGAGATGTATTTTACCTGCGGGATGTAGAACCTTCTTATAAGGAGGAACAGCACGGCGGCCAGGAATACGACATCCGTTATGTAAAGGAGCGGGGCCCCTATCTGGAGGAAGCTGTCAAGCCTCTCCACCAGGCCCACCGCCGGCGGCACATTGAAGATGAAGAACCTCAGGTGCCGTATGAGGATTATGAGAAACGTCCAGTGGAAGGCGAGCCCGGCCATCCAGAGCCATTTGTCCGACCCATAGGCGATCTTCGGCCCTTCCCTCAGTTCGCCTTTAAGGTTCCTGAAGAGGGAGCGGAAGAAGAAGACCTCCAGGAACATCCTAGCGAGCACGCCAAGCGTGCCCGAGGGGTTCTCTATCTTGTTCTGCTTTATCCAGGGGAGGGATTTCTGCTGTCCGCAAGTGGTCGGTATCCTGAATGGGACGGGAACGCGCCCCCATTTCACGATGCGGGCCAGAAACCCCACAATGAAAATAGCGAGGGCGGCATAGGGTATCGCGACCCCGAAGAGCCCGGTGAGCCCGGCCCCCTTCACCCCAAGGATGGCAAGCAGAACGAGTGCTACTACAGCCGCGAATGAAACAAAAGCGCTCATCTGGTTACCCCTTTTCTCCTTTGATGGTTTAACTTGCCTCGGGGTCCGTCTCTTCTTCCCCGGCCCCGCTGATAAGCTTTGCCTGCTGTAGAAGCCTGAACACGCTCCTCTTCGTCTCCTCCGCCTTCAGGTCATATATCCTCTCGCGGCAGCCCATGTAAATATCGAAGCAGACAAGTACTACATCGTCTATGGCGGAGTCGATCTCGAAAAGCTCTTCATGCAGGTTGTTCGCCCGTATCTCTTCTGCCGCGGCCTCCCGGACAACCCCTTTCAGCGCGAGTACAAACGAGACGGCATCTCGCGCGGTGAAATCCTGGACCGCCCGGACCCTGATAACGGTGTCCAGAAAGGGAACGATCTCTTCGGTATTGGCTGGCTTGTCCTTTGAGAGGACCTGGTCGAGGACCTTCTCCAGGGCCTCGCCGATGGCGTGGCCCACGGGGTTTTGGAAGCGGTTGGCCTGGCCTTTCAGAAACCTGGCGGTCTCGGCCGGATAGGTCTCAATCACCAGGTCGAACCATTTCTCGAGGATAACGGGCTTTTTTCCCGACAGGAGCTGCTTTAAGTTCATAAGCCTTGCCGGAGAACGCCGACGGGCAGGACCCCCCTGCCCGTCACGCATTCCCGATTGTCGCCTTTCTTATACGCAGCCGGTCGGCTTCGGCAGTCCCGCGTAGCGGCAGGCCTGCTTCGCCGGCCCGGCGGGGTACAGCTCGTAAAGATACTTCGTGTTTCCCTTCTCTGGCCCCATCGACTTTGCTATCTCCTTGACCAGGATCTTGATCATGGGGGCTATCTGGTACTTCTGGTAGTAGTCCCTCAGGAAGTTGATCACTTCCCAGTGGTTCTCAGTAAGGGTCATGCCATCCTTCGTAGCCATATCGGTGGCAAGATCGGGTGTCCAGTCCGCCAGGTTCACGAGGTAGCCGTCATCGTCTAGCTCAATCTGCTTTCCCTGGAAATCAATAATAGGCATCTTCTCCTCCTCAGTGGGTTTAATTTTTTAGAAAAAATTCCCTTTTAGTCTAACATTTCCATTTTAAAAGGCTCAAGTCTCTAAACTTAAAACAGTGGCGGGGAAAGGGTCAAATTAAAAAAATTAATTCACCAGTTAGCAGGGCTTATAAAATGAGGATATAAAGAAACGGAAGAGTTTACCTTTTCACCGGAAATCTTGTAAAATAGTCTCTGCGATGAACAACAACGCATTCTACATGGTCATGCAGGCAAGCCCGCTCGTCAAGGCAGTCCTCAGCCTGCTGATGCTGTTTTCGGTCTTCTCCTGGGCCATAATCTTTTTCAAATTCAAGTACTTGTCCAGGGCGGAAAAAGAGACGGAAAATTTCGGGCGACTCCTGGGCGGCAAAGCCGACCACGGCGAACTCCTGCTCCGGGCGAAGACGCTGACCCTGAGCCCGGCGGCCAACCTCTTCAGGGCCGGGCTTAAAAACGGCTCTTCCGAGGACTCGCTGAAGAGGGCCCTCAAAAGGCAGGAAGCAATAGAAGTGCAGAAACTTGAAAAATATTTGAACTTCCTTGCCACCACAGGCTCCACCACCCCGTTCATAGGTCTCTTCGGGACGGTCTGGGGAATAATGAACGCCTTCAGGCATATAGGGCTGCAGGGAAGCGCCTCGCTTGCGGTGGTTGCCCCGGGCATAGCCGAGGCCCTTATCACCACGGCCATGGGCCTCATAGCCGCCATCCCGGCCGTCATGGCCTACAATTACTTCCTTGGCAGGACGAGGAAGCTAATAGCCGACACGGAAAGCTACACGGAGGAGATAGAGGCCATTCTGAAGGAGAAGCCCCGGTGAAGGTCGAACGGGGAAGGGGCACCCTCTCCGAGATCAACGTAACCCCCTTCGTAGACGTAATGCTCGTCCTTCTGGTCATCTTCATGGTGACCGCACCGCTTCTGCAGCAGGGCCTTGACGTGAACCTGCCACAGGCCAAGGGCAAAGAGATAGCCCAGGAAGAGCGGGTAAACATCTCTATCAGAAAGGACGGGGCGATCTACATGGACCAGGCACCCGTTACCCTGGATCAGATGACCGAGCGCCTCCGCATGCAGAGCAAGCTGAACCCTGACGTATTCCTCAGGGCGGACAAGGACGCCCCTTACGGCAGGGTGGTGCGCGTGATGGGCAACATCAAGGACGCCGGGATAGAGAAGCTTGGCATAGTGACCGAGCCTTTGCAAGAACAAGGGCGATGACCCTTGAAAGGTTTTTTTTCCTCTCTCTTGTCTTCCACATACTAGCTTTCACGGCTTTTTCGATCTCTTTCAGAAGGACCGTGCAGCTTCCTCCGGCTTATGAGATTACGCTTGTCTCGCCGGGCGGGGAAGGCGAAAAGTCAGAGCCCGCGCCTCCTCCTCCCTCCGGGCCGAAAAAAGAGCAGGCCGCCATGGAGGCTGCGCCCGCCCCCAAACCGGCCACGAAACTCACGGCAACGCCCACTCCCAATAAGCCGGTCGTGGGGAAGATGGCCGTAGAAACGGAGAAGACAAGGGATGAGGATTACGAGAAGATCGTCCAGGAGAGGATCCTGGCCATGCGGGCCGTGGCCGACATTGAAAAAAAGGTGAAGCTGAAAGAGGCCATCCAGGTAAGCAGATCAACCGTGAAACCGCAAAACCAGCCTGCCCCGAAGGTCATAGCCCCGGCGGGGACGGGAAACCCCGGGACAGCCGATCCGAATTTCCTTTCGGCATACGCCTCCCGGGTAAGCCAGGAGATAAGAAGGAACTGGTTCTATCCTGACCTGAAGGACGGGAATCTGCAAGCCGTGGTGAACGTGGTGATCCTCAAGGACGGCACCCTGATTGTGAAAGGGTTCGAGAAGAGGTCCGGCAATCAGCTCTTTGATGACTCCCTCATGAGGGCCTTGAAGAAGACCGCCCGCGTGGACCCGCCCCCATATGAGATTGACACGGGGATGAAGTTTACGCCGTAAAGCTGTCTTCTTTCAGCGGGCTTGGGTTCAACCTGACAGTTCGAAAAGAGGTTTTGGAGTGACACCGTTTATAGCGCTGATATATTCGTTCCTCTTCGGGTTGCTGCACGGGATCCTGCCCGACGAGCACACGTGGCCCATTACGTTCAGCTACGCCATAGGCGGCGCAAGCGGCAGGGAGGGGATGAAGGCAGGGCTGTACTTTTCCGCCGCCTTCACATTACAGCGTGCAATCATTTCAGAACTCGCCTACCTGGCCCTGGCCCCATTCCTGCTTGAGCCCTCGGTCAACGCCATTGTGTACATCGTCGTCGGGATCGCGATGTGCGTTGCGGGGGCGATAGTGCTGCGCAGGAACCGTTATTTGCACGTCCACCTCTTCGGCCACTGCCACGGAGAGGCATGTGAAATGGAGCAGACGGGCCGGATATTCACGAAACAGCACGAAAAACCGGCGGGACGCGTGATGATACCGCCGGTCCGGTGGGCGGTCATTCACGGGTTCATTGCCGGATTCGGTTTCGGGGGGTTTTCGATCTTTGTGAATACCGTTGCCGCCCCCGCAATGAAAAACAGCTGGGCGGGGTTCCTGCCCGGGCTGGTCTTCGGGCTGGGGACCATGGTCATGCTGGTGCTTGTCGGCGGCGTGTTTGGCGCCTCTTTGCGTTGGCTGCGCGGCCTTACCGAAGAAGAAATCAAGCGGATCGGCTCACAAACCGCCGGGCGAACGCTGTTCTTCGGCGGAATCCTTTTCGGGGCCGCGGGAGGCGCCGCGCTGGCGGGCCTGGACCGCCGCTTGCCAGTTGACCCGGGCTACGCCGTCATCGCGCTTTTCATGACCGCCATAGCAATCCCGGCCTTTATCTACTCGTTGAAAGAGGTCCTTGCGGCGCGTAAGTCTTCCGAACACAAACCGTGAGTGTCCGCATAAAACCAAAGCCCCTCATGCCCCTCCTGTAAAAACCAAAAGGACGGCCGGTTGCCTTTAAACCTTCACCCGCCAGACGGTCTCGTCCTTCTTGTCTTCCAGGATAATGCCCTTTTCTTCCAGCGATTTTCTTATCTCATCGGCGCGTGAAAAATCCTTTGCCTTCCTGGCCTCCTGCCGCCCGGCTATCAGGCGTTCTATCTCCGGCTCTTCGATGCCGATATGGCGCACTTTTAAAAGCGCCCTCTGCCAGTCCAGCGGCGTCTTTTCGAAGAGGTTCAGGATGCCGCCCGCCTCTCTGAGCGCGGCTTCGGCCCTTCTCAATATGTCCTTCGCCCTGGGGCCGCGGGGTTTGGAGTCCAGAAAACGGTTAATTTCCTTTACCAGCTCGAATACATGGCCGATGGCCATCGCGGTATTGAAGTCGTCGTCCATTGCCTCGGTGAATTTTTTCATCAGGCCGTCGGCGGCCTCTTCAAGGCCCTTCGGCGGCTCTTTGCCGGGTTCGTCGGGGGTTTTCTCCACGAATTCATGCACCCTCTCGACAGTCTCGTAAAAACGTCCGAGGGCAAGCTCTGCCTCCCGGAGGGGCTCGTTGGAAAACTCGATGGGGTTTTTGTAATGGGTCTGCAAGAGGAAGAGCCTCACGGCCCCCGGGTCGAACTTGTCCAGTATCTCTTCTATCGTGAAAAAATTCCCCAGGCTCTTGGACATCTTTTCCTTGTCCACTGTTATAAACCCGTTGTGCATCCAGTATTTCACGAACGGAGACACGCCCGTATACGCCTCGGACTGCGCCCGCTCGTTCTCGTGATGGGGGAAGATGAGGTCCGCGCCGCCGGCGTGGATGTCAAACCTCCCGCCCAGATGCTTGAGGCTCATGGCAGAGCACTCTATATGCCAGCCGGGCCTGCCCGGCCCCCACGGGCTCTTCCACGAGGGCTCTCCGGGCTTCGATGCCTTCCAGAGGGCGAAGTCCATCGGGTTCCGCTTCCGCTCGTCCACCTCTACCCTGGCCCCGGCCATCATGTCATCCGGATTGCGTTTCGAGAGCTTCCCGTAATCCTTGTAATTCTCCACGTCAAAGTAGACGTCCCCGTCCACCACGTAGGCGTAGCCCTTGTCGACGAGGCCCTTCACGATCTCGATTATCTCTTTGATGTGCCCGGTGGCGCGGGGCTCCACGTCGGCGTCCTCCACCCCAAGCCTGTGCATGTCCTCGTAATATTTGTCCGTGTATTTCTTGACGACATCGGTCCACGGTATGCCTTCCCTGTTGGCCTTGTTGATGATCTTGTCATCTATGTCGGTGAAGTTCTTTACGAACTTCACGTCGTAGCCCTTGTGGCGCAGATAGCGCCTCGTCACGTCGAAGACTATGGCGCTTCTGGCGTGGCCTATGTGACAGACGTCGTATACCGTGACACCGCAGACGTACATCCCCACATGGCCGGGCTGAACGGGGGCGAACTCCTCTTTCCGCCCGGTGAGCGTGTTGTATATCTTCAGGCCGTCTTCTTTCTCTTTTTTCTCAAGCACCCTCTCAAGCTCCTCCAGTTTCCGTTCGAGCGTCTCGAATCTTTCCTCGTAGGGGTCCGGCATGTGCACGTGGTCCAGTTCCTCCCGCGCGCCTTCCTCATAGAACTTTATCACCCTGCGCTTCACGACCCTGCCCGGCACGCCCACAACGATGGCGTGGTCAGGCACGGCCTTCAGGACGACTGAATTGGCACCTATCTTAGCATAGTCACCGATGCGTATCGGGCCCAGCACCTTTGCCCCCGCGCCAACAACCACGTGGTCTCCGAGGGTGGGATGCCTTTTGCCGGTCTCCTTCCCCGTGCCCCCAAGGGTCACTCCCTGGTAGAGGAGGCAGTCCTCGCCGATCTCGGTGGTCTCCCCGATAACCACACCCATGCCGTGGTCTATGAAGAAGCCGGGGCCGATAACGGCCGAAGGGTGTATCTCTATCCCGGTAAACAATCTGTTCAGAAACGATATGAACCGCGGGATGAAGGGAACCCCAATCTCTTTCAGCCTGTGGGCCACCCTGTGGAGGAATATGGCATGGAAACCGGGGTATGTGAATATCACCTCCACGGCCCCCCTGGCGGCCGGGTCCTTCTCGAATACGGCCCTGTAATCCCGCTTAATTTCAGCAGAAAATCCCATCAGCGTATTATAACAGGAAACAGGAAGGGTACTCTTTTCAAGCGGGAATGGCGGCGAAAAAAATCATTATAACCGGGGCGGCCTTGGGAAAAATCTACTCCGTTATCCTCTCCGGATGCGTATAGATATTGCACCCGGCGCCCCGCAAAAAACCCACGAGGGTTATGCCCGCCTTTTCGGCGATATCCATGGCGCGGCCTGTCGCGGCCGTCCTGCTGGCGATTATGGGTATCGCCCACTTGGCGCACTTGCCGGCTATCTCCGAGGACAGCCTTCCGCTTGAAAGCAGTATCTTGTCCTTAAGCGGCATGGCCTCCAATATGGAGTAGCCTATCAGCTTGTCCACGGCGTTATGCCGCCCGATGTCCTCCGCCAGACAGAGGATGGCGCCTTTTTCGCAAAGGGCCGCGCTATGGATGCAGCCGGTCTCCCTGTAAAGTTTCGAGCCCTGCTGGAACCTGGTGAAGAGCTCTTTCAGGTCCTCGAAGGCTATTTTTGTCTCTCCGGCGGTCCCGGCGGGTTCGTATCTCCCGTATGTTATGCCGCCCGCGCACCCGGAGGTAATCGTGGGCCTTTCTTCAAATTCGGCGATCTCTCCCTCCGCGGGCACATCCACAACAATCTCCTCGCCGTATTCGATGCTCATGCGCTCGGTGCAGAAGCCCCCTTTTATCAGTCCCTCGGTCGCGATGAAGCCGGTGACAAGCTCTCTTATCATCACGGGGCTCGCGTAGAGGCTGAACAGCTCCCTGCCGTTTATCTTCACCCGCACCCGCTTCTCGATGGCGGCAAGGTCTTCAGATTCCGTCCGGCGGGCGTCTCTAACGCGCGTAATGGTCCTTTTTTCCGTGGTATGCATGGACAATTTATTATAACCGAATGCGCGCCCATATCTCATTTCGAGACCCGATTTTCAAATCTCTGTTAAAATTAAGGATGTCTTTCTGGGAATCCGCCAAAGAGGGCTTCGGCCTTGTAAACCGCAACTGGCAGCTTGTGATCGTGCGGGTGCTGGCCTCCCTGGTCAACCTGATCGGCTTCTTCATTATCGTGGGCATCCCGGCGGCCGCGGCGATAATTTTTTTGGGGACGGAATTTGTAACCAGTGACCCGCAGGCCTTTCTGCTTGGCATAAAAGGCGCCTTCAGCGGGGGCTATGCCGCAATAGCCGTCCTTATGGTCGGCAGCATCCTGGTCTATCTGACCTTTGCGTCCTTCCTCTGGATGTATGTGCTTGCGGGGGCCTCCGGCACGCTGGGCAGGGGCATCAAAGAGGTCCCATCGCGGTTCAGGCTGAAGGATTTCCTGCGGCAGGCGAAGAGCCTTTTTTTCCCCTTTATGGGCCTTTACGCCATTGTGGGCATCGGGATGATGCTTG
Organism: Nitrospirota bacterium; assembly: GCA_014874185.1. Lineage (GTDB taxonomy): Bacteria > Nitrospirota > Thermodesulfovibrionia > Thermodesulfovibrionales > JdFR-88 > JACWAF01. The sequence goes on from JACWAF010000010.1 coordinate 14,096, forward strand.
CCTTTATTATCGTGGGGCTTGCGACGGGAGGCGCGTACTACATAGCCGAGGTGCTGAGGGACAGGGCGGGGCTTATAGCTCCCATTATCGGGGCCGGGCTGAGCCTCTTCACCTTTGCGATGGGGGTGCTGGTCTTTTTCTTCAGCCTTGCCGTGGGGGCATACGGCACCGCGCTCATCATCTTCGAGCACGACAAGCCATGGCAGGCCGCAAAGGGCGCTGTCCGGTTCATGCAGGAGAAGCCGGAGGGGTTCTGGGGATACAGCCTCTTTCTCCTTGCGTATGGGGTTGTAGCATTGCTCCTCTTCCTGTTCGGCTATCCATTCAAGCTGATCCCGATAATCGGCTCCTTTATAGTCCTGCCTTATCAGCTTTTCGCCTATGCGGTAAAGTGCTACATAAGCCTCGCGCTTATCGGCGCGGTCCTTTCCTTCTATTCCAAGGTCAAAGGGGTCAAAGCGGAAAGAGGTATTTCGGCAGAAGCTCCCGCGCAAGGGCCAGCTCCGCAGGACACGGTCCCTCCACCCGAAGAGCCGCCCCAAGACACTCCGCAAACTCCTCTCTCATAGCCTGAACGAACCTTTCCGGGTAAAAATCCCCTCCCGATGCCTCCTCCAGGCCTGTCATCAGTCCCGGGTCGAAGTCCGGGAATATGGCGGAAGAGAGTCCCCGGTCTATCCGGTAAGGTATCGAGCCCTGCTGCAAAAATCCGTCCGTCCACCTCTTCTGCGCCGAGCCAACCAGCTTCTTCCCGTGCGCGGTTATCTCGGCGAATGAGACGGACTGGAAACATACGGCGCTCCTGACCCTGTCTTTTCCCCTTCCGGATTTCACCTGGACGGGAACACCTGTTTCCTTCAGTGCCTCATATATGGCGCGGCTTATGACCTCGCAGCAGGCGAAGAGCCCCCCCCGAAAAGACCCTTCATAACGGGAAGAAAAACTGTATGTGAGTTCCTCCCCGTGCAGGATGGCCCTGCCCCCCGTAGGCCTCTTCACAACCGGGACCTTTTTGCTTTTGACCGCTTCCAAATTAATGCCGTTCAGCTTCTGAAATGAGCCGATGCTCAGGGACGCCCCTTCCCATGAGTAAAGCCTCAGGGTAAAAGGGCTCTCCCCAGCCCTGACCCGCTGCGCTATGGCCTCGTCCAGCGCCATGTTGAACGCCGCCCCGCCCGGGCCTGATTCTATGACACGTAGAAGCATAAGAATAAGAATATTCTACTTTTCTTTTTTATAAAAAAGAAAAGTAGAGCAAAAGAAAAAATTTTTACTTTTCCCCGCTTCTAAACTAAAAATTCTCTTTGCCCCAAGGCGGATGAAATCCGCCGTATCTGAATAATTTTACCTCTTGCAGGAGAAAGAAGAATTATTTATAAACTCCTTTATCTCAGCGGGCGAAGATACTGAAATTTCTTGATTTTTTGCCAGTGACATATTTTGACAATTTTATTGACTTTAAATTGCCCCTTTATATATATTTGATTGCTATGATGGCAACCGCAAAGCTTGGGCAGATGCTCCTTGCCTCTCAGGTGGTTACGGAGGAGCAGCTTAAGCAGGCACTGGCCCTTCAGAAGCGGGAGGGAAAGAAGCTGGGTTCTGCGCTTGTCAAGCTGGGCTACATAACCGAAGAAAAGCTGGTCGGTTTCCTTAGCCAGCAGTACGGCGTGCCCGCCCTGAACCTTTCAGAGGTCAGGGTGGATTCCGGGATCATAAAGCTGGTCCCCGCCGAGATGGCGAAAAAATACCAGATACTGCCGGTCTCACGCGTGGGGGCAACCCTTACCATCGCCATGAGCGACCCTTCCAATATCTTTGCCGTGGATGACGTGAAATTCATGACGGGTTACAACGTCGAGGTTGCCGTCACCAGCGAAAGCGCCCTTCTGAACGCCATTGGCTACTATTTCGGGGGCGGTGCCAAGCAGGCGAGGCAGACCGAGCCCGAAAAGGCTGCAGAGCAGGACACGCAGGCCGCCTCAAAGATCCTGGAGGCCAAGGACTTCGTCATGAATGAAGAGGAAGAGGCGCTTGACGAGGGGCCTTCGATGGAGACGATGGTCGACGTGGACGAGTTCGATAAGGTAGTCGGGAGCGCCCTGGACGACATCGAGGCCATCGAGGAGAAGGATGAAAGCGAAGGGATAAAGGAAGTCGAGGCGCCCATAGTCAAGCTGGTAAACGGCATACTGGTGAACGCGATAAAGGCGAGGGCCAGCGACATACATGTGGAGCCTTACGAGTCCTCCCTGCGCGTGCGCTACAGGGTTGACGGCGTGCTTTACAGCGTGATGAACCTGCCGCTGAAGATAAAGGCCGCGCTCACCTCCAGGCTGAAGATAATGTCCAAGCTGGACATCGCGGAAAGGAGGCTGCCGCAGGACGGGCGCATAAAACTGAAACTGGGCCGCAAGCGGGAGATAGACTTCCGCGTCTCCACCCTGCCCTGCCTCTTCGGCGAAAAGACCGTTTTGAGGCTTCTGGACAAGTCGAACCTCCAGGTGGACCTTACAAAACTCGGGTTCGAGGAGCTTGCCCTTCAGGACTTCATGAGCGCCCTGGACAAGCCATACGGGATGCTGCTTGTGACGGGGCCAACCGGAAGCGGCAAGACCACAACGCTTTATTCGGCCCTTAATTACCTGAACAAGCCCGGCATAAACATAATGACCTCCGAAGACCCGGTGGAATACAACTTTATGGGTATAAACCAGGTGCAGATAAAGGAGGACATCGGCCTTAACTTCGCGGCCGCCCTCAGGAGCTTCCTGCGCCAGGACCCCGATATCATAATGGTGGGCGAGATCAGGGACTTCGAGACCGCCGAGATAAGCATAAAGGCCGCCCTCACCGGCCACCTGGTCCTCTCCACCCTGCACACCAATGACGCCCCGAGCACCATAAACAGGCTGCTGAATATGGGCATAGAGCCCTTTCTGGTCTCAAGCTCGGTGATACTTATCCTCGCCCAGAGGCTTGCCAGAAAGATCTGCCCCAACTGCAAGGCCGAGGAGAAGGTCCCCCCGCCTGCCCTGGTGAAGGTGGGTTTCACGGAGGAGGAGGCCGCCTCGCTGAAGGTCTACAAGGGAAAGGGCTGCCCGGTCTGCAACAACTCCGGCTATAAGGGCAGGATAGCCCTTTACGAGGTCATGCTGGCAAGGGACGAGATCAAGGAGTTGGTCTTGCAGGGCGCATCGACGGACGAAATAAAAAAAGCGGCGGTCAGGGGCGGTATGAAGACCCTGCGCATGAGCGGGTTAACCAAGGTAAAAGACGGGGTGACCACGATAGACGAAGTGCTCAGGGTCACTTTTGGAGACTAGGATGGCGACTTTATACGACCTCTTGAAGGCGATGATAGAAAAGGGGGCATCCGACCTGCACATCACAACCGGAAGCCCGCCCAGGCTTAGGATAGACGGAAAGCTGATACCGATAGACCATCCTGTCCTTGAAGGGGCCGAGACAAAGGCCCTCTGCTACAGCGTGCTCACGGATGCCCAGAAACACAAGTTCGAAGAGCAGAACGAACTGGATTTCTCGTTCGGCCTCAAGGGGCTGGCCCGGTTCAGGGGGAACCTGTTCGTGCAGCGCGGGGTTGTGGCTGGCGCATTCAGGCTGATCCCCTTTCAGATAAAGAGCTTTATCGAGCTGGGGCTCCCCCCGATAGTGGCCGAGGTTGCCAAAAAGCCCAAGGGCCTTGTGCTGGTTACCGGGCCAACCGGAAGCGGAAAGTCCACTACCCTGGCCACCATGGTGGACAAGATAAACTCCGAGCGCAGCTGCCATATAATGACCATTGAGGACCCCATCGAATACCTGCACTCGCATAAAAAATCCCTTATCAACCAGCGGGAAGTGACCTCGGACACCCAGAGCTTCAAAAATGCGCTCAGGCACATACTGAGGCAGGACCCCGATGTGGTCCTGATCGGCGAGATGCGCGACCTGGAGACCATAGAGGCCGCCCTTACCGTGGCCGAAACGGGTCATCTGACATTCGCAACCCTGCACACCAACTCGGCCGTGCAGAGCCTGAACCGCATCATAGACGTCTTCCCCTCGCATCAGCAGGAGCAGGTGCGCGTGCAGCTTTCGTTCGTGCTGGAGGGGGTGCTGGCCCAGCAGCTCATACCCAGAAAGGGCGGCCAGGGCAGGGTGCTCGCCGTAGAGGTCCTGATACCGAACCCGGCGGTAAGGAACCTTATCCGCGAGGACAAGATACACCAGATATATTCGGTAATGCAGACGGGGCAGGCGCAATCGGGGATGTACACAATGAACCAGGCCCTTGTCGAGCTTTTCAGCAAGGGGCTCATCTCTTATGATGACGCGCTGGGCCGTTCACCCAGCACGGAGGAATTTCTGGCCATGCTCAAGAAAGCGCCGGCCGCAAGGAGGTAAACATGGCAACGGTTTTCCAGTGGTCCGGCAAGAACCGGATGGGTGCCGTCGAGTCAGGCGAGCTCACGGCGGCCTCGAGGGACGACGTAATCTCCCAGCTGAGAAGAAGGAACATAGTCCCAACGGCAATCGCCGAAAAAACCAAAAAATCCTCTCTCTCGCTCAATTCCTTCCTTGGCGGCACGGTAAAGGAAAAGGACGTGGTCGTCTTCACCAGGCAGTTCTCCACGATGATAGACGCCGGGCTCCCCCTGGTGCAGGCCCTGGACATACTGGCCTCTCAGGTGGCCAGCAAGAAATTCGCCTCGGTGATCACACAGATTAAAAATGACGTGGAAGGCGGCACCACCTATGCGGACGCCCTTCACAAGCACCCCAGGGTGTTCAGCGAGCTTTACGCCAACATGGTGGCGGCGGGCGAGGCGGGCGGCATCCTGGACACGGTCCTCAACAAGCTTGCCAATTACATGGAAAAGAGCATCAGGCTAAAGAGGAAGGTAAAGGGCGCCATGATCTACCCCTCCGTGGTCACGGCCGTGGCCGCCCTGGTCATAGTGATCATCATGGTTTACGTCGTCCCCACTTTCCAGCAGATGTTCGCGCAGCTTGGGGGCAACCTGCCCGCACCGACAAAAATAGTCATAGGGATGAGCCATTTCCTCGGGGGCATCGGCGGCCTGCTGACGCTGGCCTTCCTGGCCGCGGTAGGCGTCGGGCTCTTCCAGTTCAGGAGGACCCCCAAGGGAAAATACATTACGGACAGGATATTCCTCAAGCTGCCCATATTCGGCCCGCTTTTGCTGAAAGTGGCCGTGGCCAAGTTCACAAGCACCCTTGGCACCCTGGTGGCAAGCGGCGTCCCTATCCTGGAAGGGCTTGAGATAACGGCCAAGACGGCCGGCAATAAAGTAATCGAGAAATCGGTCATGAACGTCAAGACGGCCGTCCAGGAAGGCAAGACCCTGGCCGAGCCCCTGGGCAAGGAAAAGATATTCCCCAATATGGTGGTGCAGATGATCTCGGTGGGCGAGTCGGCGGGCGCCCTGGACTCGATGCTCTCCAAGATAGCCGAGTTCTACGACGAGGAAGTGGACACGGCCGTATCGGGCCTCACGGCCATGATCGAGCCCCTGCTGATGGTCTTCCTGGGCGGGGCGGTGGGCTTCATAATCATCGCCATGTACATGCCCATATTCAAGATCATGCAGCTGGTCGGAAATCAGGCCTAAGAACTCCCGGCCAGAATGGAGTCTCTGACCAGAAGGCTCAAGTACCTTGTAGCTTACAGGCTGGTCTTCACGACGGCCCTGCTGGGCTCTTTCATTTTTTTCGAGATAGGCCATAACGCATTCCCCTATACGGAATACATATTCAAGCTGGTAGTCTTCCTCTACGCCGTAAACATAGTCTACCTGGCCGTCCTGAACCGGGTGAAGCCGCTGGTGCTGGCCTATGTCCAGTTCCTGATAGACGTCCTCTCCGTCATAAGCCTGATATTTTTCACCGGCGGTATTGAGAGCTGGTTTTCGTTCATCCTGCCGCTGGTGGTAATAGCCGCAAGCATAGTGCTGAACAGGAGGGCGGGGTTTGTAACCGCAATCCTGGGCAGCATCCTGTACGGGGTGATGCTGGACCTTCAATATTACGGACTGATAAGACTGCCCTACAGTCCGGCCTTTCAGGAGAAGGATTTCCTTTACAATATCTTCTCCCATTTCCTGGCCCTGTTCCTTTCGGCATACCTGATGGGCTATTTATCCAGCCGCCTGGAGAGCACCACCGAGAGCTACGAGCAGAAGGTGATAGATTACAGGGACCTTTCCCTTTTCAACAAGGAAGTGGTGGACAACGTCCCCAGCGGGCTCCTCACGACCGACCTCGTGGGAAGGCTGCTTTTTTTCGACAAGGCCGCCGAGGAGATAACCGGGAAGATGGCCTCCGCCATCAGGGGAGAGGACATACGGAACATCTTTCATTTCCTGCAGGATGACCTTGAGATAAACCGCACGGACGGCGAGATACCCTATGGACAGTCCAGGCGGGTGGTGGGGCTTACGGTCACAAAACTCAGGAACTCGGAGGGCGTGCATACCGGCTACATAGGGATATTCAAGGACCTGACCGAGGTAAAACGGATGCAGGAGGAGATGAGGAGGCAGGAGAAGTGGGCGATGATAGGCGAGATGTCGGCCAATATGGCCCACGAGATCCGGAACCCGCTCGCCTCCCTGAGGGGATCGGTGGATATGCTGAAGAACTCCAGTCTGACAACAGAGCAGAAGAATTCTCTTATGGAGATAGCCCTCTCGGAGATGGACAGGCTGAACCGGATAATCACGGACTTCCTCAGCTACTCGAAGCCCACCCGGCCCGAGATGGAGCACCTGGACCTGAGGGAATCCCTCGATGAGATGCTTGAGGTCCTCGGGGCCGCGGTCCCTGAAAAAGTCAGGCTTGATACCGACTTCGAGGACGAGGTGCAGATATACGGCGATCCGCACAGGCTGCGCCAGGTCTATCTGAACCTCGCCCTGAACGCCTTCGACGCAATGGGGGGCGAGGGCACGCTCTCCATACGGAGCTACAAACTCGGGAAATACGCGGGCGTCTGCTTCAGCGACACCGGCCCGGGGGTGCCTTATGAGAACAGGGAAAAGATATTTTTCCCTTTTTTCACGACAAAGGAGACGGGGACCGGACTGGGGCTTTCCATAGCGGCCCGCATAGTGGAGGACCATGGCGGAATGATAAGGCTGGATTCCGATGCATGCGAGGGCAGCGCTTTTACCGTGTTCCTGCCCTTGAACGGGGAGAAGACGAATGGGAGGCAATAGAACGCAGATCCTCATAGTGGAAGACGAAAAGCACATGCGGGAGATACTGAAGATGCTCCTTGAGGGGGAGGGTTATTCGGTCTTCACCGCGGAGGACGGCGGCAGGGGGCGGGACCTGCTGGAGAAGGAGATATTCGACCTGGTGATAACCGACATCAAGATGCCTGACCTGGACGGCTACGGCATACTGAAGAAGGCCCTGCAGGTATCGCCGGAGACCCCGGTGATAATGATAACCGCCTTCGGCACGGTGGAGAACGCCATCGAGGCGATGAAGCTTGGCGCCTACGATTACATTCACAAGCCATTCAAGATAGACGAGATAAGGCTCATCATAAAAAAGGCCCTGGAGAAAAAAGACCTGGCCCGCCAGGTCACGCTGCTGAAGGAGCGCGCCATAACGGGCCTTGAGCACATCGTGACCGCAAACCCCTCGATGCGCGAGATTTTGAAGAACCTTTCCCGGATAGCCCAGAGCAGGGCCAACGTGCTGATAACCGGCGAGTCCGGCACGGGGAAGGACCTTGTCGCCAACGCCATCCACAACCTGAGCGACCGGAAAGACCAGAACTTCGTGGCCATAAACTGCGCCACACTGCCCGAGGGCCTGCTTGAAAGCGAGCTTTTCGGCTACATGAGGGGCGCATTCACCGGGGCGGCCCAGAACAAGCAGGGCCTCTTCGAGATAGCCGACAAGGGGACGCTCTTTCTGGACGAGATGGCGGAGATGCCCTTTCAGCTCCAATCGAAGCTCCTGCGGGTCATCGAGACCGGCTCCTTCAGAAGGCTTGGCGGCACGACGGACCTGACGGTGGAGGTCAGGATAGTCTCGGCCACCAACAAGGACCTGAAAGAGGCCGTCTCGAACGGGCTCTTCAGGGAAGACCTTTTTTACAGGCTGAACGCCATACCCGTGCACGTCCCCCCGCTCAGGGAAAGGAGGGAGGACATCCCCCTGCTGATAGACCACTTCCTTAAGCGGCGCGATTCCAGGAAGCGGTTCTCAAAGAAGGCGACCGAGCTGCTGATCAATTACCCCTGGAAAGGCAATATCCGCGAGCTTGAAAACGTGGTAGACCGGATGCTCCTCTTCTCGGACGCGGAGATTATAAGGGACAGCGAGATACCCCAGGAGATAACGGCTGGGCTTTTGCCCAAGCCCGGTCCGGCTGCTGAAATCGGGCAGGGCATCGAGCTGGAGCCTTACCTGGAAGACATAGAGAAATCCTACCTCATAAAAGCGCTGGACAGGACGGGGGGCAAGAAGATAGAGGCGGCCCGGCTCCTGGGGCTCAGTTTTCGCTCCTTCCGCCACAGGCTGGCCAAATATGGTATAAAATAGCCTATGGCCAGCGTCGGCGAAGCCCTTGTCAAAAGCGGATTGGTCACCAAGGAACACCTGCGTCTGGCCCTGGAGAGGCAGGTGGTCTTCGGGGGCAGGATAGGCACCAACATAGTGGAGCTTGGCATCCTCCGGGAGGAAGAGCTTGCCAGGTTCCTGAGCAGCCATCTGAAAGTGCCTTCGGTCTCCACAAGCCAGATGCTGAGTATAGACGAGGAGACCATAGCCTGCATAGATGCCAGGCTCGCTGACAAGTACAAGGTGGTCCCTTTCAAAAAAGAGAAGAACCGCATCCACCTTGCCATGCTGGACCCAAAGAGCTTCCAGAACATAGAGGAACTCCGTTTTGTTACCGGCAGCGACATAATCCCCTATATAGCATCCGAACTGAGGCTCTTGTACTGCCTGGAGCGCTATTACGGGATAAAGCGCGACCTCCGGTTCGTAAGCATCCTTGACAAGGAGGAGCAGTCCGGCCCCAAAAAATCCAAAGGCGCCGAGCCAGGCGAGATAAGCAAGCTGAAAGAGGCGTTCGCCTCGATAAGGGACCGCGAAGAGATTGCCGGTCTCCTGATCTCCGAGAGCGGAAGGGTGGCCAGGCGGACGGCCCTTTTCGTGCTGAAAGGCAAGGAATTTACCGGCTGGGTCTCGAAGGACATTGACATAAAGAAATTCAGTCTGAATTCGGCCGTGCCCAGCATCTTCAGCGAAGTTGTGATGCGCCGGGCGTATTACCGGGGTCCCCTGCTCCAGATACCAGGCAATTCTGATCTGATAGAGCTGCTTGGCGGGGCGCCAAACGACTGCCTTATGGAACCGGTCAATATACGGGACAGGGTAATCTGCCTCCTCTACGCCGACAACGGCAACAACGGCGTCTTGGACGCCAATGTGACCTATATAGACAAGATTGCCGGGATGGCCGCCCTTTCTTTCGAGATATTGATAATCAGGAAAAAACTGATGGAGCTGTAATTATACTGATCCTACTTTCTCTTATAAGAGAAAGCAGCAAAGAGAATTTTTAGTTTTTTGCGGGGCTTTTCTTCACAAAAAAGGTAAAAATTTTTTCTTTTGCCCCAAGGCGGATGAAATCCGCAGTATTTAATGTTTCTCTCTTTTTTATAAAAAAGAGAAGTAGTCTTTACTCTTTTTTCCCTCCGCCCAGGACGGCCATCCCCAAGGCGATGAAGACCAGCAGGAAGACCAGCCCGAAGGCGGCCGCGAGGCCGAATTTCAGGACCAGCCAGGCCCAGGCCGGAAGGCCCATCTTCACCGCGTGAATGATCTCGATTATATCGCCCCTGGAACTGAGCCACCAGGCCAGATACAGCCCGCCCAGCACGCCGGCAGCTATGATCAGAAAGCCCAGCAGGGTCCTTGTGTAATATCCTATATGGTTCTGTGAATTTCCGGACATTTTAAATCGCGGTCTATTATATCAAATCTGGAAGGTCAGCCCTCCAAGATTAAAAAATACCCATTACCTTTACTTCTTTTTCCAGCAGATCGATCAATTCCCCGTAGTCCAGCACTTTTACTTCTTTTTCCAGCTCATCCGGTCTGACGCCCCTAAGCTCAAGGTCATCCTTAACGGCGTACCCCATCCCGCAGAAACCCTCGAGCGCGTTCTTCCGGGCGTAATAGACCGCGTCCTGCATGAATACTATATCGGCTGCAAGCTCGCGGGCGATCCGCACCCCCCGCTTTGCTTCCGGGGTGCCCGGCGCGTTTTTTATAAAAACCAGCATGGGCTAAAAGATGAAGCTTGCGCGGGCCTCCGCGATAATGCCGGCAAGCTCGTATCCGTCCATCACCTTCGCCCCCTCGATCAACTCTTCCTCGCCCATCTTCTGCTCGCCAAGGGACATCCTCTCCGCGATCACGTCAATGCCCAGCCGGATGGCGTTCCTCATAGCGGCCTCCAGGTCTTCAAACCCGGCCTCCTCCGTCTTCTGCCCCTTTTTTGCCGCGAATACACCGCCGTCATAGAGCAGGAGGACGGTCTTTTCCCCGTTTGAGGCGCCAGAGGCGCTCCCGATGGCATGGCGCAGGGCCTCGGCGGCTTCCATTGAACCGTAAGGGGGCTTTCTTAGGATAATCACGTTCATATATTGAGCCAGATATCGGCCGTTTCGGCCATGGCGAAGATGCCCTTCAATGTGCCAAATTCCACGCCGTCCAGGTAGTCCTCCTTCCGCGCCCGGCGGAACGTGAGGCATGTGCCTCAGAGATACGCCCTGAGCCCCTTTTTCATAAGCTCACCGAACCGTTCACCGGCATTGGGAACCCCTTTTGCCTTCTGCTCCTTTAAAAAGCAATATATCCCGTCGCCGGAGGCGATAAGGGTAACCTTGTGGCCTGCCTCCAAAGCGGCACCCGCAAGGGAGAGGGCCGTCGCGGCGTCCCCGCCGGAATAAGGGGAACTCTTTAAAAAGAGGGCAATTTCCATTTAAGTTACAATTCCCCCGGCCTCAGCCGGGGCCCTTAATAATTGATTTTAGCAGGAATCAGCCCCGAATAGCCGGTGCCATTCGTCAAAGACGCGGAGCTTGTCAGCACCGTATTTTTTTATTGACGCCCTGACCTCGGCAAGGGGTTTTTCCCTCTCCGGATCGCCTCCCTTCGAGAAGAACTTGTCGGCATAGGAGATGATCTTCTCCTCTAATGTATGCGGGGCCATGTTCCTCAAGGGCAAGGGAAGGCCCTGCGCCTTTATGTCCTCCACTGTAAGCCCCACGCCAATGTGGGTCTCGCAGACCAGGGCGTGACGGGGCAGGCCCTCTTTTTCGAGCAATTCGCGCCCCCGGAAGCCGTGGCAGATATAGGGCTTATCACCGTGGCAGCCGATCTCTGGAGCGTTAGTAAAAAATATGCCGATATCGTGCAGGATGGCTGCCTCAAATATGAAGTCCAGGTCTAATCTCTCCTTCGCGGAGAGCCTTTTTGCCGCCTCAAGGGCCTTCCCGGCCACCTTGCGGGAGTGCGCCTCCAGCAGGTTTCTTGCTTTCGAGCCCTCCCCGTAATACCTTCCAATGATCTCAAATGGCTCCATAAGGAAAGGTTATTATAATCCTTTCTTCCGGACTTGATAAAGCGGCAAAAATAATCTAAGATGCTTCAAAGGGCAGTTGCCTGAGCATTCCATGAGCAAGTCCCCGGGTTTTTAATTTATCTCAAACGGGTTTGAGAAACGGACGGCCTTTCTGGTATATTAAAAACGATGCTTATCTTCTGGTGCATCTATCTCCTGGCAGCCATAATTTTAATCCCCGGTTCAGCCTTCGCATGGGGGCCCCTTACGCATATTTACCTGGGTTCGGAGGTCTATTTCATGGGCGCGGCCCTGCCGCCCTCCGTTTATGGCCTGATAAGGAAATTCAAGCAGGATTACCTGTACGGAAACGTCATGGCGGATGTCATCTTCGCCAAAAAATATCTCCCCGCGGAGAAGAACCCGCACAACTGGCGGGTGGCCCTGGAGATGCTGGACGATGCCGCTGCGGAACCCGAGCGGGCCCTTGTCCTGGGCTACATGAGCCACCTTGCGGCGGATACGGTGGCGCATTCCCGGCTTACCAATGGCAAAAAGAACCTTGGCCACAGCATAATGGAACTGCGGGCCGAGGGCCTCATAGACAGGCATTACCTGATGATCGCAATGAGCATAGACCCGGCCGTCCAGAAGCGCGGGGATATTTTCCTGAAGCGCGCGCTCGAAAGCCCCATTTTCTCATTCAAGACCAATAAGCGCATCCTTAAAGGCGCGGTGCTCATATCCGCCCTCAGCAACCCGGGCCTTCCGGACCTGGCCTTCAACCAGGAGGACGCCGGCCTTATAGAAGACCTGCATGAGGAATCCCTGGACAGGATGCTGGACGTGCTTCAGAAGGGGAGCTTCTCGAAGGTCCTGAAGAAGGACCCGATGGGCGGGCTTCTGCATTAGTCCGGCCAGCCGCCAAATGAAAGACATGCTCGGAAGGGGCGAGGCCGTCTCCCCCGAAGAGGCGCTGAAAAGAATTGTTTCCGCCCTGCCGGATGTCCTCCCAAAAACCGAAAACGTTCTGATAGAAGACGCCCTGGACAGGATAGTTGCCCATGAAATAGCCTCGCCTGAGGACATGCCCCCGTTCACGCGCTCTACGGTGGACGGCTATGCCGTGGACGCGCGGGACACCTTCGGGGCTTCTGAGACCGCCCCGGCCTACATTGCCTTCAAAGGAGAAATCCTCATGGCCCAGGCCGCCCCGTTCCCCATAAGCCGCGGCGAAGCGGCCAGGATACCCACCGGAGGCATGCTGCCCGAAGGGGCGGACGCCGTTGTCATGCTGGAACACGCGAATGAGACAGGCGGAATGCTGGAGGTAGTGAAGCCGGTTGCCCCAGGAGAAAACCTGATAAAACGCGGTGAGGACGCCCGGAAGGGCGAGGGGCTCATTTCGAAAGGCCACTGCCTGCGCCCCCAGGACCTGGCCGCCCTTGCCGGGACAGGAATTACGGAGATGGCCCTTTTTAGCAGGCCGGTTGTCTCGATAATAATTACCGGGGACGAAATAGCCCCGGCGGGTGAAACGGAACTGAAGCCCGGCTTCGTAAGGGACATGAACTCGTACACTCTCTCCGCAATGGCAAAAAAAGCGGGCGGGATTGCCGTAAAAGAGGGGATTGTCGGGGATGATTTCCCTCTCTTGAAAGGGGCGTTCGAGCGGGCGCTTTCCCGCAGTGATATGGTGCTTATAACGGGCGGAAGCTCTGTGGGGACAAGGGACTACACGGAGAGGCTTATCTCCGAAGGCGGAAAAGTCCTTTTCCACGGGGTTGCGATGAAGCCCGGAAAGCCGATGCTTGCGGGCATGGTTGAGGGAAAGCCCGTCTTCGGGCTTCCGGGCCACCCCGCGGCCGTGGCCGTCTGCTTTGATGTCTTTGTGAAACCGGTCCTGAGGCGGCTTGCGGGCCGGGCCGGGAGCTTGAGAGACCGGGCAGGGACAGTGCAGGCGAGGCTTTCAAAAGGCGTGGGTTCCGGCGCTGGCGGCAGGACCCAGTACATACGGGTTGCCCTTTTTGAAAAGGACGGGGGGCTATGGGCGGAACCGGTCCTGGGGCCCTCCGGGCTCATAAGGACGCTTGTCCACGCGGACGGGGTGATAATCATTCCGGCGGGCCGCCCCGGCATGAACAGGGGAGAGGAGGCAGCGGTAAGGATTTTTTGAACGTGGAGCAGGGGGGAAAGCGGCAGAAAAAGCTGTTCGAATCCTGAGGAGACCGGACCCCGAGGCCAAACCTTACGCCTTTATGGCGTCCAGTATCTCCAGGGCAAGCTCTCCGAGGGTGGTTTCCGCAAGCTCGCCGCCGTTGTAATAGGTGAAGGAATTTCTGTCTCCGGAAAGCTCTTTTATGGAGCTGGCATATGTATCGGCCTTCAGGCCCCTGAGCAGAAGGAGGGCATTGCCCCTGCATGGCGGGCTTGGATGCTTGAGATACAAGAACGCCAGTTCGCGGTAGGGCATGGCGAGCTTCTCGTCGGCGGAGGCTATCCGGGAGAGGGCGTAGAGGATCCCGGCGCAGAAGATCTCCTCCTCGCGGAAAGAGACCAGCATGGGCACAAGATGGCCGAGTTTCTCCGGCCTGTTCCTGATCATCTCGCCAAGGATCTCCGGTGCGCTCCAGGCGTTGCCGCCAGACTCATCGCGCATCATCCAGAACACGCGGTCCGCCGAATCCCTGGCTTCCTGCGGGGTCATCCGGGCGACTATCAGCCCCGAGGCCTCTATGGCCCGCCAGCACAGTATGCCGGATTTGTCATAGGTGAGCGAGATAAGCTGTCTCAATACGCCTTTGTTCCCGGATGCCATCCCCATCAGGATTTCATACTCGCGGCCGGCGAGGAGTTCGATTATTTTATTTCTGGATTGGGCCATTCGGAAGTTTCCAATAATCCTTTTTTATCACTTCCATAATAACATAAAATTTCTGCCCCCGACTTGACTAACACATCCGGTATGATAGCTTTAAAATAGGGGTTTTTGAAGGAGGGCAGATGCCGCGTAAGGCCGGCGCCGGAATTCCGAAAGCCGCTAAAACGGATGGGAGGGCCGCTTTCTGCCCTCCTTTCGAGAGCTTCTTTATGCCATATAAGAATACCTGGAATCCCAGTGGATGGACAATAAACTCTGAAAGGATGCCGAAATGAAAAAAGACCTGAAGATGACCTTCAAAGGCAAGCCGGTCACGCTGAAAGGGGCCGTGCCCTCAATTGGCGACAAGGCCCCGGACTTCGTGGCCGTTGACAAGGACCTGAACGATGTGCGGCTTAGCGACTTCAAGGGCAAGGTGAGGATAATAAGCTCCGCCGTCTCGCTGGACACCTCCGTATGCAGCCCCCAGTTACGGAAATTCAATGAAGAGGCGGCAAAGCTGGGTGAGGAAGTAGTGGTCCTGAACATAACCATGGACCTGCCATTCGCCATAGCCCGGTTTTGCGCCACGGAGGGAATAGACCGGGTGATAGCGCTCTCGGATTACAAGTACCACTCCTTCGCGGACGCATACGGCCTGATGGTGAACGAGCTTGGGCTTCTGGCGAGGGCCGTCTTCGTCATTGACCGGGAGGACACCGTACAGCTTGCCCAGATAGTGAGCGAACTCGCCAGCGAACCCGATTACAAATGCGCGGTTGAAGAAACGCAAAAGCTCCTCGCCCACGCGGGGCGCTAATCTAAAAACGGAGGAACTTACATGGTAACCAAAACGGCGCCATATACGGCAAAAGACTATTCCGGGCTGTTGGGCATGGACGGTTTCAGCGACGACCTCCTGAACAACCATTTCGCCCTGTACCAGGGATACGTGAACAACACGATAAGGCTCCTGGACATGATAGCCGACATGCCCAGGGACGCGAAGGACCCGCGCTTCGCCGAGCTTAACAGGAGGCTGGGGTTCGAATGGGACGGCATGCGGATGCACGAATACTATTTCGATGCCCTGGGCGGCAACGGGAAAATCAACAAAAGCGGTCCACTGGCCAACAAGCTCTCACAGGAGTTCGGCAGCTTCGACGAGTGGCAAAAAGCCTTCAAGGCCGTGGCCGGCATCAGGGGCGTGGGCTGGGCCGCCCTCTACCATGACCCCAACACCGGCAGGTGCATGAACTTCTGGATAAACGAGCACCATGTCGCGCACCCCGCAAGCTGTCAGCTCCTGCTGGCCTGCGACGTCTGGGAGCACGCCTTCATGCTGGATTACGGCCTCAACAGGGCGGACTACCTGGACGCCTTCTTCATGAATCTGAACTGGGACGTTGTTGAACAGAGACTGGAAGCCGGCGCCCATGTCTGGAAATAAACACTGGAAATAAACGTAGGGGGGCGGGACTTCCCGCCCCCTCTCCAATTCGGGGAGATGATGAAAAAATCCATGGCGGTTCTTTCCATTCTGCTCATGACCGCAGTCCAGGCACTGGCGGCCGTAGTGCCTACGGACAAGGCCAGCATAGAGGCCGGGAATAAGATATTTGAGCAGTACTGCTCTGGCTGCCATACCACCAGGAGCACAAAAACCATAGTGGGGCCGGGCTTGAAGGGGATACTGAAGCGGAAGACCCTTCCGGTAAGCGGCAGGCCCGCCACGCCGGAGGACATCGTGGACCAGATAAAAAATCCTTACCGGAACATGCCCGCTTTCCGGCAGTTCTCCAAGAAGCAGTTGGAGGACATACTTGCGTACCTGAATACGGTCTAGTCCGCCAGATCGAAGTTGTATTCCTCTATGACGGTGTTGGCGAGGAGCTTTTCGCACATCTCCTTAACCTCGCCAGCGGCCTTGGCCCTGTTCGCGCCGGGGGCGAAGGTGATCTCCACCAGTTTCCCCACCCGCACGTCTTCCAGCCCCTTGAACCCCAGGCTCTCAAGCCCGGCAAGCACCGCCTTGCCCTGCGGGTCCAGCACGCTCTCCTTTAGACGGATGTAAATCCTTGCTTTCATTAAACCTCCATTAGACGGGGCTCCAGCCCCGTACCCCGGCTTCTTTCTCTTGTAAGAGAAAGAAGCAAAGAGAACTTTTACCTTTGAGCAGGTCAAAGTTTGTCCTTTCTCCTTTTTCTGAAAAAATCTCTTTTGATTCCGAAGCGGGACCCCTTCGAAAATTCAGGCGGGTAAGGGAGGGCGGAGCGATTAGAGGGGCGAGGCCCCGTAAGGCGGTTAAATTTTCATGTTTGAGCCCCGAAGGGGCGAGTTTGAAAATTTTAGCGGAGCCGACCGAACCCGCCGCCCGGAATTTTCGCGGGGCCGCTTCTTCTTTGGTACCTTTCTTCTTGGGGTAAGAAGAAAGGTACCGGGGTATGGGGCGGAGCCCCATAAATGAGAAATAATTCATTAAACCTGGATTCCCGCTTAAGGACTGCGGGAATGACGACTGAAAAGAAGTGCAGTAGTCCAGAAAGGTGCCGCGATATGGGGTGGCACCCCATATTAATATCGTCATTCCCCGAAGACCCTCTTGAATATGTAATCCACATTCTTCAGGTAATAATCCAGATCGAATATCTCTTTTATTTCCTTCGCGCCCAGATATTTCCTTATTTCCTTGTCTTTTAAGAGGAGCCCCATGAACTCCGCCCCTTTCTTCCAGCTCTGCATGGCATTCTGCTGCACAAGACGGTAAGCGTCTTCCCTGGTAAGCCCTTTCCCGGTGAGGGCCAGCAGGACGCGCTGAGAGTTATAGAGTCCATGACTGAGTTCCATGTTCCGTTTCATCCGCAGCGGATAGATGACAAGCCCTTCCAGTATCCCCCTGAGCCGCACAAGCATATAGTCAACCAGGATGGAGCTGTCCGGGATGACAACCCTCTCCACGGAGGAATGGGAGATATCGCGCTCGTGCCAGAGGGCTATGTCCTCGAAGCCCGCAAGGGCGTTTGCGCGCACCACGCGGGCCAGGCCGGAGAGGTTCTCCGCCCCAACCGGGTTCCGCTTGTGGGGCATCGCCGAAGAGCCTTTCTGCCCCTTGGTGAACGGCTCCTCCGCCTCCAGCACCTCAGTCCTCTGGAGGTGCCTTATTTCTATCGCTGTCTTCTCCACCCCCGCCGCGATAAGGGCCAGTGTGGAGAGGTACTCGGCGTGCCTGTCGCGCTGGATTACCTGGGTGGCGACCGGTTCCGGTTTCAGGCCGAGCTTCTTGCAGACCTTCTCTTCAAGGGCGGGCGGGATGTTTGAGAACGTGCCCACCGCTCCGGAGAGCTTGCCCATGCTGATTACCGCCTTCGCGCGCCTCAGCCTTTCAAGGTTTCTTAAATTGTCCTCATACCAGAGGGCGAATTTAAGTCCCATCGTGGTGGGCTCCGCGTGAACTCCGTGGCTTCTGCCCATGGCGACCGTATGTTTGTGCTCCAGGGCGCGGGCCTTCAAAACGGAGATCAGTTCCTTCAGGTCTTTTTCTATTATTCCAGCGGCGTCCCTCATCTGGAGGGCGAGGGCCGTGTCCACCACGTCGGAAGACGTCAGCCCCTTGTGGATGTAGCGGGAATCTGGACCCACGTGCTCGGCCACCGAGGTGAGGAAGGCGATGACGTCGTGCTTTACGGTTTTTTCTATCTCATCTATCCGCGCCGGGTCGAACGCGGCTTTTTCCTTTATGGTGGCGAGGGCCTTGGCCGGTATCTGCCCAAGCTCGGCCCATGCGTCGCAGGCGGCAAGCTCCACCTCAAGCCATTTCTCGTACTTCGAGCGAAGCTCCCATAGCCTGCCCATTTCCCTGCGCGTGTATCTTTCGATCATGCCCGAATCTCCGCAAGCGTTTATTTTGAAGGCTTATTTTACACTTATTCTTTTTCTGCTGTAAAATCGGCGCGGGTTGGGCCGAAATTAAGAGGTATCGGCGGAGTCCCTTCGGGGGAGGAGATACATTTTATCTAATCCCGCCCACCCCCCTTTTATTGAATGGGCGGAGCCCCCATTCCCCCAAAAAGAAAAAATATACCTTTTTAAAATGAAAGCTTGGAGATAGTCCAGGGCTAAAATCCCTTTGGGTCTTTTTTGCGGGGCAGCGCCCCCGCGAAAAACTAAAAATTCTCTTTGCTTCTTTCTCTTATAAGAGAAAGAAGACTTTTTTTAAAAAAGGGGCCGGCGGAGGGCCAGCCCCTTTCCAGCCAAACCAGACAGGGGGGGTTATTACCAGTCCCCTCCTCCCTCTTCTTCCTCTTCCGCTGCTTCCGTCCCCAGGGTGGCCCCGCTGTTTTCAATGTCATCGACCAGTTTTTCGTCGAAGCCCTGGATATTCAGCAGGTCGCTCCAGTCTTCGAAGGGGCCGTTCTGGTTCCGGTACTTGATCAGGTCTTTGGCCCTTTTGGGGCCTATCATCTCCATGCTCGCAAGTTCCTGCTCGCTGGCTGCATTGATATCTATTTGCGCTGTCTTCTGCCTGGGCATTTTTCCTCCTTTAGGCCTGATTGCCTTTCTCCTTTCCGGGAGAGGATGAGATCATGGCCTCGTTCCATCCCGGTCTCCTTTTCCTGATTAAATGCTATCACCCATGCTTTGTAGCTTCAAAAACGGTATGGGAAGGGGGCTAGATTATTTCCCGCGGGTCCAGAAAGGTTACATCCTGGTTTTCTGAGAGCATCTTCCAGCCGAGGTTTTCAGGGGGAACCGAATCCGGCATGAGGGCAATGGAGATGTGCAGATGGCAGGGGACTTTCATGTTTCCCGCTTCGGAAAGGGCAGCGATCACGGCCCCCTCCGGGAGCGCCGTATTCAGAATTCCCGCTGCCGGGACCACGTGCCCGTACAAGGTGAAAAGCCTGCGGCCTGCCTCTGTAATGCCGTGGCGAACGAAGATGCTCTGACCGAGGAAGTCCGGAACGCATCTTACCACCAGGCCGGGGTAGATGAGCGGTACTTCCGCGTGCCTGTCCAGGGCCAGTATTCTGCCATCCGGATCGTTATAAAAGCGCAGGTCCAGGCCGTTATGCGCCTCCTTGCGGTCATTTCCGTCAGACCACCATTTTACGCGTGAGCCGAACTCCATCCCCGGCAGTATCCGCCATTCCGCGAAACGGAGGGAATTCAGGCGGACCATGTTTTGTGTGAAACGGGATTTTTTCAGTTCCATTTCCATTGATTATAAAAGACAAGCGGGGGCCGGCTTTGCCCGCCCCCGCTTGTTTGAAACTGGTCCAGCTACTTCTTAGCGGTCTTTTTCTTGGCCGGTTCCTTCTTTGCGGTTTCCTTCTTGGTCGCCGTCTCTTTTCCCTTGCACTTTCCGCAAGCCATCCGAAACCTCCTTTTCAAAAGGGATATGTCTTCAACATATAAAATTTCAAGTGCCCGAGTCAATTGAAAAGCATCTCCCCCGGGCCGCTGGACTCCATCGAATAGAAAAAGGGCCAGGCAAAGCCTGGCCCTTTTTTTGTCCAAGTGGAGCTGATCGGGATCGAACCGACGACCTCTTGAATGCCATTCAAGCGCTCTCCCAACTGAGCTACAGCCCCTTTATGGGAATTTACCGAAATCGCCGGGCCTCTTTCCTCCACCCGGCCAAAGAGCGCGGACAACCCTATTGGGAATCGTCCTCAACGGTCTATAATATCGTCCATTTGCCTGTAATGTCAATAAGTTAGGCCCGAAAATAACGGAGTTTTCCCTTGACAATCGCATATCCCATTAATATAATTAGAAAAAATAAACTCCGGGACAGGAGAACATGACCAAGGCAGACCTGGTAGAGATAATATTCGAGAAAGTGGGCCTCTCCAAGAAGGAGGCGCAGAACATAGTAGAGACGATCTTTGACACTATAAAGGAGTCTTTCGTAGAGGGCGAGAGCGTGAAGCTCTCCGGCTTTGGCACCTTCAACGTAAGGCAGAAGCGTTCCAGGAGGGGCAGAAACCCCAAGACCGGCGCCGAGCTGGAGATCACCCCGCGCAAGGTGCTCACTTTCAGGGCCAGCAATCAGCTAAAGGAAATGATCGAGAAAAATGGCGCAAAGAGCCTCGGCGAGAGATAAGGCCCCGGAGGCCAAAAAGCCTTTCCCTGACAAGCTCTTCTACAAGATCGGCGAGGTCAGCCGTATTACAAACACGGAGTCCTATGTGTTAAGATACTGGGAGACGGAGTTCCCGAGCTTGAGGCCCAGGAAGAACAAGTCCGGGCAGAGGGTTTACGTGAAGAAGGACCTTGAGCAGGTCCTCCTGATAAAAAAGCTCCTCTACGAGGAAAAATATACCATAGAGGGCGTTAGGAAGAGGCTCGATGCCGAAGGGGCCAGGAAAGAAGAGCCCCAGGCCGTCCCGCAGGCAACCCTCAGCCGGGTCAGGGAAGCTCTCCGTTCCATTTTAGAGAAACTAAGGTAATCGGGGCGTAGCGCAGTTTGGTTAGCGCACTCGCTTGGGGTGCGAGAGGTCGGCCGTTCGAATCGGCTCGCCCCGACCATTTCAAAAAATGAAGGGGGTTGGCCCGGTTTTTCCAGTGCCAAGCCCTCTTTTGATTTTGGCGGCCCATGTTTTACAGAACCCGGCCTGATAAGGGCGTCTTCCTCATAATCCCGGTCCTTGCCGTAGTGCTTTTCTTTACGGCCCCTCCCACCCATGCCGAACAGGCGATGAAGAGCGGCGACGCGACGATCATATTCCCCGACGGCCTCTTCAAGCCCGCCCTCGAAGTGAGAAAGATCTATCCGGGGCTGGAGAAAGATATCGAGCGGAAGCTGCATCTATCCGCCGATATCCACCCCAAAATCATCCTGGTGAACAGGGGCGATTTCCTGAGGATGGCGGGCACACCCGTTGCCGTGGCATTCGCCCAGCCGGAGCGCGGCATAATCGTCCTGGATATCTCGCGCGTGTATGCGAAGCCGTTCAACCTGAATTCGTCGCTCTCTCATGAGCTGTGCCACCTTGTCCTGCACGGCAATATAAAAAGCGAGAACCTCCCCAGGTGGATAGACGAGGGCGTATGCCAGTGGTTCTCGGACGGGGTGGACGAGATAGAGGCAGGGGAGAGGATAGTCCTTTCCGGCACTGAAATGAGCCCGCTGAGCAGGCTATCGCGGTTCCCGGAAGACGATGCCGGGGTCCGCAACGCCTACGCCGAAAGCAGGAGCGTGGTGGAGTACATTGTAAAAGAATACGGCAAAAACGGGCTTTACCGGACGCTGGAGGGCTTGAAGCAGGGCCGTTCGCCCGACGAGGCGCTTAAAGCGGCAATCTCCCTGGACACGGACGGGCTTTACGCCAGGTGGCGCCGCTATATGGAGAGGAAAAACACGGTCTTTCTGTTCCTCTCCCGTGAGGTCTACCCGGTCCTGTTCTTCCTGGCGGCGCTCGCCACCATCTGCGGCTACGCCAGGTTCGTCAAAAGGAGAAAAGAATACAAGGACGAGGACGAGAACGATGAGGAAGACGATCAGGGAAGGCCTTTTTAATCTTCCGAAAGGATCCGGCCCGGCCCCCTCAGCCACATATGTCTTTGGCGGTTTTCAATGTAAAATCTGGTTATGCGGATAACCGGCTATTCCTTCGGCAGCATCACGATAGAGGGGAAGACCTATACCTCGGACGTGCTTATCTGCAATAAAAAGGTGGACCCTTCGTGGTGGCGGCTGGAGGGGCACTTGTTGCAGCCCGAGGACCTGGAGACCGTCTTCAAGAACAAACCTGAGATACTTGTTATCGGCACCGGGCACGACGGGGTCATGAAGGTGCCTGGAAAGACCATCCTGGCCATAAAGGAAAGGGGAATAGAGGTTTTTATCTCCAGGACCGGTGAGGCCGTAAATATCTTCAACAGCCTCTCGGACGGCAAAAAAATCGCCGCCGCGCTTCACCTTACCTGCTGAGGAATTTCTCCAGTACCAGGTAACCCCCGCACGGGTTTGCCCCGGAGCCGGCCCTGAAACCGCAGCCTTCCAGAAACCTGCATTGGTTGCAGGCAAGCTCTTTGATTTTCAGGTCGTTTTCATGGCTGTCATTTCCATTGGTGCGGATGGGTTTAATCTCGCCAAGGGTCAGGTTCTTCCTGATGAACTCATAAGAGCCGCACTTGGGCCTTTCCGGGCCCGGTTTGAACTTCTTGCAGTGCGGTTTACAGACGGCTTCGGTGTACTTCTCCATTTAAGGCCTTTTTCTCCTTCCCTTTTTCAAAAGTCTACTTGCCTTTTTGCGCCCGCTCAAGGGCCTTTTTCAGTACCTTTGTCTTCCGGTCCGTGCACCTCACGGGCTCTATTATCCGGAACCCGCGGGCGCAGGAGAGCACAATCCGGACGGCGTCTTTTATTGTCGTCTTGTGCCCAGGCGAAACAAGGAGGACTTTGGCGCCCTCTCTCGTCCGGAGAGCGGCCCCGACCGCCCTCTTCTTGTATTTTAACACCGAGCGGCTCCCTTTTTTCCGCCCCGGCTCCCTGTACTCCCCAACCAGGCGGCTCTTCGCGCAGCCTATGGTGGGCATATCCAGCAGGATGCCAACCTGCGAGGCCAGCCCCATCCCCTCCGGGTGGGCTATGCCCTGCCCGTCCAGTATGACGAGATCGGGCCTCTGTTTCAACTTCCTTATTGCCTTTATCACGGCCGGGCCTTCCCGGAAGGCAAGAAACCCGGAGATATACGGGAAGGTCACTTTCTCTATCACAACCGATTCGGCGAGGAATTCAAGTCTGGGATAGCTGAAAAGGCAGGCCACCGCGACAACCTTGTCCTCCGTAAACGCGGCATCGGCGGCGGCGATTATCTTTGGCCTCTTCTGAAGAGGGATGAGTTCCAGTCTTGCTTTGAGGGCCCTCTGGACAGCCCTCGCCTCGCGGACGTCTTTAGGCCGTGGAATCCGCAAGCCAGCCAAGATATTCCCTGGAGCCCCCGGCAATGGGGATGGCGATCACCTCCGGCACGGCGTAACTGTGCAACTCTTTCACCTTCTTCTCCAGCTCCTCAAACAGCGTGCGCCTGGTCTTTGCGATAAGGAGAAATTCCCCCTCGTCCTCCACCTTCCCCTGCCATTTATAAATGGAGCGGATATTCCTTACGATATTCACGCAGGCGGCAAGGGAGCCTTCGACAAGGGCATGGGCGATTTTGGCCCCCTCCTCTTCGCTGGGGACAGTGATAAGCACTATTAAAAAATCCTCCATCAGGCCTGGAGTTCCCCGTCTTTAATTACATATCCGGTTTCGCCTTTTTGAGTGGTAACTGTCACGGTGGGGCCGAAGAAGACGAAGTCCTGGTGATAAGGCGCCTTCACCTTTCCTCCAAAGGTGATGTTTGCGCCCAGGGCCACGTGCGCAGTGCCCAGTATCTTCTCGGATTCCAGTATATTGTCCGGCCTTTTTGCAAGGGGGTTTATGCCTATTCCAAGCTCCGCGATGTTTCTGTTTTCAGGGGCCTGGGCCAGCCTCTCCGAAAGCTCCTTTACAAAGGGCTCGTCCCCCTGCACATCCGCCGCGTTCCCTTCCTGTATCTTTACCCGCACGGGTGATGCCAGTTTTCTGGTCGGCCCCCATTCGATTACAAGCTCGCCCTCGGCGGTGCCCTCTACGGGGGCCAGATAGACCTCGCCCGCGGGCAGGTTGCCGAAAGAGCCGGGTTTTTTCAGGTCGCCCGCGTCCCGCAGGACAGGGCGGCCCCCGGCCTCAAAAAATAGCTTCGTCCCATTTGGCGCGGTGAGTTCTATCTGTGCCGCGCCTTTAAGCATCTTCGCAACCGCCTGGGCGCGTTTTTTCATCCCGGCGTAGTCTGCCTGCATCGGCCCTTCCAGCATCCCGGCGTCGAAGAGGGGCATGCTCGCGTAACGGGTCAGGCAGACCCTGGTCAGGAGTTTTCTGAAGAGCGTATGGCTTGTGGACCAGTTGGAAAGGGCAATCACCGCGTTCACCGCGTCCGGGGCGCTTTTTTTAATGATCGCCTCCGCCCGCTTCGTGCCGTCTTCGTCTATCCGTTTTTTGAATATCTCTTTAAGGAGACCGCTTTTTATCAGGGCCTGGACCGCTTCCTTGCCGAAGGCCGCCTCCCACAACGCCTCCGGGGGCTCTAGGGCGGGCCCCCCGCCGGAGGGGTACTCCAGATAGATGACCTCGCGCGCGGAGTACTCAATCCCAATGTCGGCCGCGGCGCGGGCTATCTCCGGAAGCACCTCTCTCCGGGCTGTCTCCGCCTCCGAAAGGCCCGCCCGCTCTTTTTTCGTGAGCTTGTCGGTGAAGACCAGCACCTTTTCGCCTGGCTTCACCCCAAGGTTCTGACTGTAAATCCTCCTCAGCGCGTCAATGTTCATTGGATTGTCCTTTTTGGGTTCATGTTCAAAGTTATAGCTATTTGCCGGTTGCAGTCAAGTGCAATCGGAAGAATGGATGGATTGAACCGAAAGGACAAAGAGAAATTTGTTTGTATGGGGGCTGCCGCCCCCTACCCCCAAAAAAAATCAAATACAAGATTGCCACGGGCTTTCAGCCCTCGCAACGACATCCATGGATCAATCAAAATCAATAGATAAAAAAAGGGGAGGCATTAGCCTCCCCTTTCAAGGCCTTTTTGGCTGTTTGGCGGCTTCTAGTACATCCCTTCCATTCCGCCGCCGGGCATCGCTGGCATGCCCTTCTTCTCCTCTTCGGGAAGCTCGGTTATCATAACCGAGGTGGTAAGGAGGAGCCCCGCGACTGACGAGGCGTTCTGGAGGGCGAAGCGGGTGACCTTTGTGGGGTCTATTATGCCCTCTTTCATCATGTCCACGTATCTCTCGTTGCGGGCGTCAAATCCCTGGCTGGCCTCTTTCGCGCTCTTGACCTTCTCTACTATGACGGCGCCTTCCAGACCGGCATTGTTGACGATCTGCCTGATGGGCTCTTCGAGGGCTTTTTTGACGATATTCACGCCGATCTGCTCGTCGTGGTTGTCCATCTTCAGTTTGCCGAGGGCCGGCAGGGTCCTCAGGAGCGCAACGCCTCCGCCCGGGACTATGCCCTCTTCAACCGCGGCCCTTGTGGCATGGAGGGCGTCCTCCACGCGGGCCTTTTTCTCTTTCATCTCGGTCTCGGTGGCCGCGCCCACGTTTATGACGGCAACGCCGCCCACCAGTTTCGCGAGCCTCTCCTGAAGCTTCTCGCGGTCGTAATCGCTGGTGGTCTCCTCTATCTGGGCCTTTATCTGCTTCACCCTGCCCTGGATATTGGCCGGCTCGCCCGCGCCCTCCACGATGGTGGTGTTCTCCTTGTCCACGGTTATCTTCCTTGCGCGGCCAAGGTCGTTTATCTTTATGCTTTCAAGCTTGATGCCAAGCTCCTCGGCTATGACCTGCCCGCCGGTGAGGGTGGCGATGTCCTCGAGCATGGCCTTCCGCCTCTCGCCGAAGCCCGGGGCCTTCACGGCGCATACCTGGAGCGTGCCGCGGAGCTTGTTGATGACCAGGGTGGCAAGGGCCTCGCCCTCCACGTCCTCGGCTATGATTACCAGCGGCTTGCCCATCTTGGCTATCTGCTCCAGGATGGGGAGGAGGTCTTTCATGCTTGAGATCTTCTTGTCATGGATAAGGATATAAGCGTCATCGAGGTTGGCTTCCATCCTGTCCGGATCGGTTATGAAATAAGGTGAGATATAGCCGCGGTCGAACTGCATGCCCTCGACCACGTCCAGGGTGGTGGCCATGCTCTTTGCCTCTTCGACGGTGATGACGCCGTCCTTGCCCACCTTGTCCATGGCCTCGGCTATGAGTTCGCCTATGGAGGAGTCGTTGTTGGCGCTGATGGTGCCCACCTGGGCGATTTCTTTCTTGTCCACGACCGGCCTGGACATCTTCTTCAGTTCCTCGACCACGGTCTCCACGGCCTTGTCGATGCCCCTTTTGATGTCCATGGGGCTTGCGCCCGCCACGACGTTCTTTATGCCTTCCTTAAGGATGGCATAGGCCAGCACGGTGGCTGTAGTGGTGCCGTCTCCGGCCGCATCGGATGTCTTGGAGGCGACCTCCTTCACGAGCTGTGCGCCCATGTTCTCCCACGGGTCTTTGAGTTCTATCTCCTTTGCCACGGTGACGCCGTCCTTGGTGATGGTGGGGGCGCCGAACTTCTTATCCAGTATGGCGTTTCTGCCCTTGGGGCCCAATGTGGCCTTCACGGCGTCGGAGAGCATGGTCACCCCCCGCAGAAGCGCCTGTCTTGCGGGCTCATCGAATAAAAGCTGTTTTGCCATTATCTTGTCTCCTCCTATCCTTCGACTATTCCGAGGATGTCTTCTTCTTTGATTATCAGGTATTCGCTATCGTCCATCCTTACCTTGGAGCCGGAGTACTTGTCGAAGAGTATCGAGTCGCCGACCTTGACCTCTTTCACCTCGCTGCCTACCGCCTCCACCTTGCCCTTCTGGGGCTTCTCCTTGGCCGTATCGGGCACATAGAGGCCGCCCTTCGTCCTCTCCTCTTCCGCTGCGTAGCTTACGAAGACCCTGTCCTTCAGAGGTTTAAACTTCATAAACGCCTTTCTCCTTTCTGCTGATCCCGCCTAGGGCGGGATTGTTAGCACTCTATATAGACGAGTGCTAAGACAATATAAACCAGATTGGACGGGCTGGCAAGTTCATATTTGGTGGAATTTACGTGAATAGGACCGTATTTTGAGGAATAGAGGGGATTTTCTGCTAAAATCAAACCCCCAAGGTTTTTTTCTTGTTCTCTATGAAATCCTCTATTGCCTGTTTGAAGAAATCGCCCATCTGGCGCACGTCCTGGGGGATGCGCATGTCATAGAGCTTTTTGCCCTCTTTCAGTTCCATGCCGAAGGCGGCGTAAAAATTCCCGTTCCGGACGGCATTGTCCACCTTTTCGGGGCTGTAGAGGTTGATGTCGGCCACTATGGTGCGGGCAAGGCGTTTTGCCTTCACCACCATCTGGTCACTTTCGGGGGTTGCTTTCGGGGCATCCGGAGTCGCTGAAGGCGGCTCCGGGGCCGCTGCGGGCCTTTCGTGCCGGACCTCGTCCTGCGCTTCCGGCGGCTCGGCCTTTTCTCCAAAGCCGGAGGATGCCGGTACGGCACGGGGCCTTGCAGGAGGCATCCCCTGGGGCTCCGTGGCCTCGGCGGGGGCCGCCGCGGGGTGAGGATTGAAAGCCGCCTCGGGCTTGGCCGCTTCCGGTCCGGACTTTGGAGCAAGTGCCCGGACTTTTTCCATCAGAAGGCCCTCGATCTCGTGCTCGTCAAGATAATCGTCCGCGTCATAGAGCGAAGCGGGCTCCCGGCGGTATCTGCGTTTGTCGTATATCGAACTTAAAAGTATCGCTTTTATGCCCCCCGTTTCCGGGCGGGCCTTGAGCCTTTTCACCACCTCGAAGCCGTATATCCGGGGCAGGGCCACGTCTACAAGCAGCAGAAACGGGCGCTCTTTCATGGTATCCACCATGGCCTGCACACCGTCAGCGGCGGAAAGCGCATGATATCCGTTTTTCACAAGGATGTCCTTGATCTTTTCCACAACCGCCTCTTCCCCATGGGCCACCATGACCTTTTTCGGTTCGAGGGGAGCGGACTGGGGCTGCGGTTTAGGGGCCGGCTCAGGTGTTTTCGGGAATGCGGGCGGCTTTGGCGCCGACTGGCCCGGCTGCGCCGGTCTTTTTACAAGAAGCACCGCCTGGCACTTCGGGCACTTGAACCGCGTGCCCTGGGGGGTTATCTTGTCATCCTGGATTTTAAGCCTTGCCCGGCACTTCGGACAAATTACGACCAACCTCTGCCTCTCCTCCGCCTTTTTGGCAACATAAGCTTTATGAGCAACAGCCCGAAGACGAACCCGCCGACATGGGCGAACCAGGCAATGCCGCCGCCCTGCTCCATCGGCCTTGTCAGGAGTCCGTTTGCGAGTTGTATAATAGCCCAAAAGCCAATAACTATCAAGGCGGGAAGCCTTATCACCTGCACGAATATGCCAAGGAAAACAATCGTATAGACCTGCGCCCTTGGGAAAAGAAGGATATAGGCCCCCAGTATGCCCGCTATCGCCCCGCTTGCCCCGATCATGGGGGTAAGGGAGGTCGGGTCAGACATCGAATATGCATAGACCGCAACTATCCCGCAGAGGAGATAGAAGATTATGAACTTGAAATGCCCCAGCTGGTCCTCTATGTTGTTGCCGAATATCCAGAAATAGAGCATATTGCCCGCGATGTGCAGGAAGCCCCCGTGCATGAACATGGAAGTGAAGATCGTGACCACGGGGCTCACGGGCTGGAATGACTGAAATGTCATAAGGCTGTACGGGATGGCCCCGTAATTTACCACAAGCTCCTTGATGCCCTCTGGGTTCACCAGCTCAAATATGAAGATGACGACGTTCAGGGCTATTATGGCGATGGTTACATACGGGGTGGAGCTTAGGGGGTTGTCGTCCTTATATGGAATCATCGCTTATAAGCTTTATGCCCTCTCTGGCCAGCAGGGCCGCGGCAACGCCCATCCCCCCGGCCTTTCCACCGCCCGAGTGCACCCTGGTCACGCCGCACGAGGGGCTGCCTTCCTTGAGGATTGCGGCCTTTGCGCCGTAGAGCCTTGCTATCCTCAGGCATTCCCAGGCGCCGCGGAGGAAGCTGGCCGTGAGGTCCTGGCCGGATTCCACGGTGACCGCCTTACCAGTCCCGTCCAGCACGCCCATTCCATCGCCTTCCGCAAACTCCACAGGCGGCCTCGGGGTGGCGAGGCCGCCAAGCTGCTCCGGGCAGACCGGTATGGCTATGCCCTCAAGCACCATCGCGCGCACTTTTTCGTTCAGGGAGTTCGTGCCGTCATAGCGGGTATTGAAGCCGGCAAGGCACGCGCTGACCAGATACATGGAAAAATTATATCACGGAAAGAAGACCCCTTTTGGAAATCCCCGCATGATGAGATAATATGGCCGATGCCCTGCGAAAAGGAACTGGAACTGGCCAAAGCCGAGGTGAAGCGCCTTAAAAAGCTCCTCAATGAGCTCACCCCTCCATTGGAGACGCTTTTACGGCACCGGGGGTTCCGGGTATTCCGGAAAGAGCCGCCAGACGACCTCCTCCTGCCCGCCCCGCCCTTTATCGACGATTATTACGAAAAAATGAAAAAATACTCCTTCCGCCTCTTTCTGCGGGACGTGATAAAGCACCAGGAGTTCTTCCGGGAGAAGGACGTCACACGGTACGCGACCGCCGGCGTTACCAGGGAGTACATGGATTACCTTGCCTGCTGCGGCCTGATGGAGAATTTTGGAAACGGCCACAGGCTCGTAAAACGGCCCGTGAAAAGTTTCGGGGCCACTCTGGAATGGTTCACGGCCGAGGTCCTTAAAAGGGAGTTCTCTTCCGAGGCCATCTGGGGGATAAAGTTCAAGGGACATAAGGAGGGGGGCGATTACGACCTGATTGCGAAGGTGGACGGCGCAAGGATCCTCTACATGGAGGTGAAGTCCTCGCCGCCGAAGCAGATCTACCAGAACGAGATAAAGGCGTTTCTGGGCAGGACAGGCGAATTGGCGCCGGACCTGGCCGTTTTCTTCATGGACACCGAGCTTCGGATGAAGGACAAGATTGTGCCCATGTTCGAGCTTGAGCTTCCGGGGCGGCCGGTGGAGAGGCTTTACAAGGAGATTTTCCGGATCGAAGGGAAAGTATTTATAATAAACGCGAAGGACTCGGTCCCGGGCAACCTGGAACGGGTGCTTAGTTTTTACCTGAGGAGGAAGAGTTGAACGCAAAAGACATCTGCTCCGTATGCGCCTGGAGAGAGCCTTGCAACAAGAAATTCTCGGTCTCCGGCAGGGATATCCGCTGTCCGGAGTTCGTGGAAGATGTTAGGATGAAAGAAGGGGAGAAGAAAGGGGCGAAAGAAAAAAAGAAGGAGGGCTGATATCCGCCACCGCCTTCTCATCTGCTCTGTCCTGCTCGTTGCCTCATTCATTCCCGGCTATTACCTTTTAAAGGCGGCCCGGCAGACCCCGTCAGGCCCGCGCGAAGCCTCAGCACAAAAACCACGGGTTTTAGAGATTGAACAGAAGAAGCGGACCGGTCCTGAGGCGGCTCCTGGGCCCCCCGCACAGAACAAGTCCGTAATCGCCCTGAACGCAAGGGGAGGCCAGGACGAGTTTGCCGCCGCCCGGAAGGCCTTTATGGAGGGCAGGTATGGAGAGGCGGCCCCGCTCTTCCGGCAATTGGCGCCCACACGGCCTGAAGCCCTCCTTGGACTTGGCCTTTCCCTTTACAGGCTTAAAGAGTATCAGGATGCAGCCAAGGCCCTGGAGGCTTACGCGGAGGTCGGGAAAGGGGAAGAAAAATTCCTGGCCTGCCAAACGCTGTTTTCCATTTATTACGAAACGGACCACCTGAACAAAGCCTTAAGATATGCCGAAGAGGCCCTCCTGGTAAAAGACGACCCCAATCTGAAGGCCCTTTATCAGCGCGCCCTAGCCGACAGGCGTGCGAGGGGGAACGCCATCAGGGAAGAAAGCGCCCACTTCACCGTGATATTCGACGGGTATGCGCAGGGGCGGGTCTCGAGGACCGTCCTCTCCATTCTTGAAGATGCCTATTCCGAGATAGGGGGCGAGTTCAGAAAGTACCCCTCCGGGCCGGTCATCGTCCTCCTTTACAGCAAGAGGGATTTCGATGAGATACTGCAGGCGCCGGAGTGGGCCGGGGGCTCGTATGACGGCAGGATAAGGATCCCCGTAAGGGGGATAGACCTGACCAGAGAGGGCCTCCTCAGGCGGGTCTTGTTTCACGAATATACGCACGCGCTGGTTCATAGCATGATTGGAGATGCGAGCCTCCCGGTGTGGATAAACGAGGGCCTGGCCGAATATTTCTCTGAACGCAACAGCCCCGTAACGGGCCATGTGGTCCCGCTAAAGATGCTGGAAGGGCCATTTGTAAACCTGGGCATGCCGCCCGAGGCGGCGTATGCCGAAAGCTATTCGGCTGTGAAATACCTCATAGACAGGTACGGGCTGTACCGGATGCAGGAATTCCTTGAGAATATCGGCGGCGGGGAAGGCCTGAACGAGGCCTTTAACGATGCGTACTCCATGGATTACAACCAGTTCGTTGCAAGTTGGGGGAAATAGTGATTTCCCGCACTTAGGGCCAAACTCCTTCTACTCTCTATCTGGAAATCTCAAAAAGGCCGTCCAGCAGGCCGCCCCCAAGCCCGGTTCCCAGGAACCTCTTTAGAAACGGCTTTTTGGGTCTCACGAATACCGCGCGCTCCTTCTTCACGCCGGTTGCGCGGCAGAGATCTTCCAATGCCTCGTCAAACCCTTTCACGGCGTCTATCAGGCCAAGCTCCCGCGCCTTTTCAGCCGGGTACATGGCCCCTGTCGCAAGTTCCAGGGCCTTTTCGCGCGGCAGATTTCTCCTTTCTGAAACCAGATCGACAAATCTCCTGTAAACGGCCTCGTTCAGGGCGTCCATGCTCTCCCGCTCTTCTTCGGTGAACCCCCGGTGAAAGAGGCTCATGTCCTTCATGCGGCCTTTTTTTATCACCTCCAGATCCAGCCCCACTTTTTCGAAAAGCTCCTTCAGGACGGGTTTCAGGGAGATGACGCCGATGCTCCCTATTGCGGCCGTGCGCGGGGCATATATCCTGGCTGCGGCAAGGCTTGCCAGATACCCCCCCGATGCGGCGAAGGTGCAAAAGGCGTAGAGGGGCTTCTTGTTTGATATGGCAAGCAGGCGCTCGTAGATGAGTTCGGACGCGGTGGCCCCTCCGCCAGGGCTTTCCACCATCATCAGCACGCCGCGGACCTTGTCTTCCCTTTCCAGCCATCTGAAAATCCCGTACCATGCCTCAAAGGTTTTGGAGCCGATCGCCCCGGAGAAGGGCAGGACGGCAAGACGCTGTTTCAAAAGCATGTCGAAAGTCTATCAGAAAGGGCCGGGTCTTTAAAGGGGTGCCCTCCCCTTAAGGGAGAAAGGGGAGGGCCTTGGATAAGAGAGGGATGAAGCTTGTTTTGTTATATGAATAAGCTGTTCTGGGACTCCTGAGCGAATTCTATGAACTTGTCCGCATCGGCGACTTCGACGTTATCAACCAGGTCTTCCTTCTTGTAGCCCATCATCTGCATGGTGGCCGAGCAGGCTATGAACTTCACGCCGGCATCCCTGCACATCTGGAGCATCTCCGGCACGGTGGACCAGTTGATCTTCTTCGCAAGCTGCGGAAGCACTTCCATTCCCGCGGGCGGAGGGAGCTGTTTGTTCATCTCCTTGTGCAGAATGTTTATCCCGCCGAAGGCGAAGAATATCCGCACGTCCGTGTCCAGGGCCGCCGCGGTCGCGCCCAGCACCAGGGGGGCATAGGCCATGTCCAGCGTGCCCTTGCTGGCTATTATGGCCATCCTCTTGCCGTTTCCGTTTCCAGACATTTCCCGTATCCTCCTTCTTTAAACTTCGTTTTATTCATATTACCGAAACGGCATACATTTGTCAAGCAATTGCGAAACTAATGGATTATTTGTTAATTGGGCGCGGTTTCAATTATTTTATAACGATGGCCGGGATAAGGCATGCAAGCATGTTCAGGGGGCTGGGACCTGAAGAGCTGCGGGAGATAGAGGGGCGCCTCCGCATCGAGAAGCGGAAGAAACGCGACGTGATATTCTCCGAAGGGGACAGCCCGGACTGGCTCTACATAGTCATGGAGGGCAAGGTGAAGATAACCAAGCTCTCGCAGGAGGGAAAGGAGCTGATACTGGAGGTCATCTCCCCCGGGGAGATGTTCGGCGGCGTGGCCGTGGTGAAGGGTTTCCCCTATCCGGGAAACGCGGTGGCCATGGAGGACTCGGCCCTCATCAAGATAGCCCGTCCTGATTTCCTGGAATTCCTGAAAAAATTCCCCACCCTGCTGGAAAGGGTGCTCGAAGAGCTTGGCGCGAGACTCCAGGACTCACACGAGAGCAGGAAGAACATCGCCCTGGAGAAGGTCATCTCCCGGATAGCGGCCCTGCTCGTGAAACTCTCCGAGAAGGCCGGGCGCTCCGTCCCCGGCGGCACCGCAATAGACCTGAAGCTCACCAAGCAGGACATAGCCGAGATGGTGGGCACCACCGTCGAGACCTCCATACGCACCATGAGCCGCCTCAAAAAACAGGGGATAATCGAGGAGAGGGACGGCACGATAATCATAAAAGACCTCCCCGGCCTTAAAGACCTGTCCGCCTGAAAAATTCCTACTGGCTGGGCGTCTGCTTCGCGAATACCGAACCCAGTATGTTGTAGAAGAACAGCCCTATCGAGACCACCTCCATTATGCCGAATATGGCCGAGACCCTCATGAGCCCCTTTGCGGGATAGAAGCTGACCAGCACGTAGAACCCCGTCATCCCTACAAGGCCGATATTGGCCAGCCAGAACTGAAGCTCGGCCATCTTCCTGCTCTTCAGCGGCCTTCCCGCAAAACGGGGCAATATGTGATAGCCCACGCCGTATATCATCATGGACACCCACCCCAGAAGCATCAAATGCGAATGCGGGAACTTCAGCACAAGGTAGCCGGGGTCCCAGAGCATGAGTATCCCGAGGAAAGAGGCCATGAGCAGGTAGATTATGCTCATCAGGATGAAGTTCTTTACGAATCTGTCCAAGTTGCCGCCTCCTTTTTTCTTTTAATTTAAACCGGCACGGACGAAACCACAATGATAAAGGTCATATTTTAGCCGGAATCACCCTCACCCTCCGCTTCGCTCCTCCCTCTCCCATCGGGAGAGGGGCCGGGGTGAGGGGAATTATTTGTATTTGCCCCGGTTTCCTTTAAAATAGGGTAATGCTCCGTTCGGTCCTATATATCCTGCCCGGCACATTCATCCCGCTCTTCGTGGCCATGGACGTCTTCGTGGCACTGGGCATCTTCATAAACCTTACCGAGGACATGCCCAGGGAGCGCGTGAAAGTGGTGATCAGGGATTCCATAATAACGGCCCTGGTTGTGGGGCTCGGTTTCATGGCGCTGGGCGAGGCGATATTCAATATCCTGGGGATAACCACCAGCGACTTCAAGATAGCTGGCGGACTGGTGCTCCTTACCTTCGCCCTGCTGGACCTTGTAGGGCAGGCACAGAGGAAGAGGCCTGCTGGCAAGATGGGGGTAGTGCCCCTTGGGGTGCCCCTTCTGGTGGGGCCGGCCGTGCTGACCACCCTGATAGTCCTGGTGGACCATTTCGGCGTCATCCCAACCATTATAGCTTTACTTCTGAATCTTATAATAGTATGGATAAGCTTTATCAAAGCGGAATCGGTGGTGAAAAAATTCGGAAAGGGCGGCATAGAGGCCATATCGAAGATAATGGCCCTCCTCCTGGCGGCGATTGCCATAATGATGATAAGGCTGGGCCTGGAGGGAATCCTGGCCGCGCACAAATAATGCGGGCGATAGTTATAGTGATGGATGGCACGGGGTGCGGGAATGCCCCGGATGCCGCCAAATACGGCGATACGGGTGCGAACACCCTGGGGCACGTGGCAAGGGCCGCGGGCGGCCTCGAAGTGCCCGTTCTGGAAGGCTTGGGGCTGGGCAATATAGCCCCGCTGGAAGGCGTGCGGAAGAATCCCGGCGCATCTGCCTCCTGGGGCGCCATGCGAGAGCTTTCGGCCGGGAAGGACACGGTGACCGGCCATTGGGAGATGATGGGGGTTGTGAACGAGACCCCGTTTCCCACCTATCCGCACGGCTTCCCGCCCGGGGTGATCAGGGAGTTCGAAACGCGCATAGGCAGGAAATCCCTGGGCAACAGGGCCGCCTCCGGCACGGAGATTATAAAAGAGCTTGGCGAAGAGCACCTGGAAACGGGTTGCCCCATTGTATATACCTCCGCGGACAGCGTGTTCCAGGTTGCCGCGCATGAGGAAGTCATCCCGGTTGACGAACTTTACGATATCTGCCAGGCCGCGCGCGAGGTCCTCGTGCATCCAAACCATGTGTGCAGGGTGATAGCCCGGCCGTTCCGGGGCTCGGACAGAGGCCATTTCCAGAGGATGAACGAACTGAGAAGGGATTTTTCCCTGCCTCCACCCGGCAGGACGGTCATCGACCTTCTGGCCGAAAACGGCGTCCCCGTCTACTCGATGGGCAAAGTGGCGGACATGTTCTCGATGCGGGGGTTTACGGAGAAGATAAAGACGAAAGACAACCTGGACAATATCGAGAAGACCGGCAGGCTCCTCATGAAGAGTGATAAGTGTTTTATATTCTCCAACCTCTCTGATTTCGATACTGTTTACGGGCACCGGAACGACCCGGCGGGTTTCGCCCGCGCGCTTGCGGAATTCGATGCGGCGCTTGGGAAGATTATCCTTCCGGCATTGGAAGATGACGATTACCTCTTCATAACGGCGGACCACGGCTGTGACCCGGTATTCCCCGGCACCGACCATACCAGGGAGATGGTGCCGATGCTGTTCTATAACCGGAATATTAAAGCGCGGGCGCTTGGCACAAGGGAAGGGTTTGCCGGCCTGGGGGCCACGATAGCGGATATCTTCGGAATGGGGTTTCCGGTTGGGAAGAGTTTTCTAAAAGACCGATGAGGATTAAGAAGCAGAAAGAGACCTTTTAATCTAATCCCGCCCGCCACCCTTCATTTGTATGGGGGCTACCGCCCCATGCCCCCGAAAAAGAACTGCTCGACGAGATTTTGTCGAATTATTTCCCCGAGTAAAAGTTCTTTTTGGTTCTTTTTCTTACAAGAAAAAGAACGATTCTTTTTGGAATTTAAAAAAGGCGGGGCATTCGCCCCGCCTTCGCCTTGTAAACGGCTTTCCCCCCGCTTAGGGTTTCTCGATAAAATCTTTCAGCCACTTGCTCCTTGAGGGATGGCGCAGCTTTCTCAGCGCCTTCACCTCTATCTGCCTTATCCGCTCCCTGGTTACGGAGAACTCTTTCCCCACCTCTTCCAGCGTGTGCGGGTCGTCCCCGATGCCGAAGCGTTTCTTTATGATTATCTGCTCCTTCGGGTTCAGGGACTCTATCACCTTGGCTATCTGCTTTTTGAGGTCGTCCAGGATGACGTCATCCAGAGGCGAAGGGGCCGCCTTGTCCTCGATGAAGTCCCTCAGGTGGCTGTCCTCCTCCTCGCCCACGGGCGTCTCAAGGGAGATGGGCTCCTTGGCCACTTTCAGTATGGACTTCACCTTGTCGGCTGGCAGTTTCAGCCGCACCGCAACCTCTTCGGGCTGGGGCTCTTTGCCGTACTCCTGCACCAGCTCCCTTGATACCCTTGTGATGCGGTTTATGGTCTCCACCATGTGGACGGGTATCCTTATCGTGCGGGACTGGTCGGCAAGGGCGCGGGTGATCGCCTGCCTTATCCACCACGTGGCGTAAGTGGAGAACTTGTAGCCCCTCTGATACTCGAACTTGTCCA
This sequence comes from Nitrospirota bacterium, assembly GCA_014874185.1. Classification (GTDB taxonomy): domain Bacteria; phylum Nitrospirota; class Thermodesulfovibrionia; order Thermodesulfovibrionales; family JdFR-88; genus JACWAF01. Next base: position 51,006 of record JACWAF010000010.1, read on the forward strand.
CGGCCCGCATCAGGCCGATGTTGCCTTCCTGGATGAGGTCGGGCAGGGAAAGCCCTTTCCCCATGTACCTTTTTGCGATGCTTATGACCAGCCGGAGGTTGCTCTCTATGAGCTGGCGCTTGGCCTCCATCAACTCGGCCTCGGCGTTCATTATCTCATTCAGCACCTTTTTCATCTCGCCCGTACCGGTGCCGAAGGTGTCAGCTATATGGTCCAGCTCTTTCTTGAGGAGCAGCCTCTCTCTGCCTTTGGACTTGTTCTTTATCTCCGCCTTGTACAGGCCGTCTATCTCCAGGGCCCTGTCAAGGAGTCCGCTGAACTGCTCTGAGAAGAGCAATATGGTGTCCTCCTTGAGCCTGAACTCCGCTATCTTCTGCGCTATATCGGCATCAAGCTTCTCGCTGGCCTTTCGTTTCCTGGGGGTCTCGTCCTCTTTGCCGTTATTCGAGAGCTTCCTCTTCCAGAGTTTTTTAAGTGTCAGGGTCTGCTCGTAGAAGCGCCGCTTTTCAGAGAGCAGGTCCTCTTCGGTTATGTCATCCCCGTTCTGGATGAGTTCGGTAAAAGGGGCCTCGCCCCTCTCGACCAGTTCGCCCAGGTCGATAAGCTTTTTCAACGCCAGGGGGAGAGTGAACACGGCCATCGCAAGCCTCTGCCGCGCGCTGTCGATCTTCTTGGCTATTTCCACCTCCCCCTCCTTGGTAAGCAGAGGGACATTGGACATCTCCTTGAGGTAGAACTTTATGGGCTCGTACTCGCCCTCTATGGCGTCCTGGTGTTCGTGAGGCTTTTGGGCGGCTTCCTCCTCGGTCTCCTCATAATCGTCCGTTACTATCTCGTCAAATTCCTTGTCCATGCCCCTAAGGACCTCCTTTCAATTCCTGTTTCTCCCTGTAAAGTTCTTTCAGGAGGCGTGCGTCTCCGCTCTGGGCCGCCGCCCCGATATTTTTTTCCAGCTTCCTGAGTTTAAGCTTGTTCAAGCAGTCTTTTATGGTGTTTTCGGCTTCCCCGGGCATGAAGCCGGGCTCGATTGCTACCTTGGCAAGAAGGGATTTCTCCTCTTCAGTAAGAATATCAGAGTCTTTAAGTTTCATGAAGAGGTTTTTTGCGGCCTCGTTTGTCAGGTCATCAAGCTCCAGTTCAGCCGAGATACCGGCCCTCATCCCGGGCATATTGACGAAGACGCTTAAGAGCAGGCTCTCCTCGTCATGCCTGAATGCGCCGGGCCTTCCGGCGCTGGCCCCTTTACCGTTCGGCCCGCCCTCAGCACGGCCCGATTTCCTCAGGACCTGCTGCCTTACCGCCTCCTCGCGCACCCTTGCAAGCTCGGAGAGTTCCCTGATAAGCTCCTCCTGCATTATGGGCTCTTTCACAGAGGCAATCACCCCGGCGGCCTCCCTGACGGCGTCCACCTTCGGCCCCTTAGAGGTTTTTATGATGAACTCCAGCGGGCTGTACGCCTGTGCCAGGTGCCTCTTCAGGGCCGCCGCGCCTTTTGCGCGGAGCAGGCTGTCCGGGTCTTCGCCAGCCGGAAGGAGGGCAACCTTCACCCGGAAATCGTTCTCCAGGGCCAAAGCCGCGCCTCTCTTTGCCGCGCTCATGCCCGCCTGGTCGCCGTCAAAAAGGAGCACGGTTTTATTGGTAAGCCTGCCTATCTTCTTCAGGTGCCCCGGCGTGAGGGCGGTGCCAAGCGGCGCCACCGCGTGCGAAAACCCCTCCTTATGGCACATTATCACGTCCAGGTAGCCCTCGGTGAATACGGCATAACCTTTCCTCTTTATAGCGTCCTTTGCCAGGTTCAGCCCGTACAGGGTCTCCCCCTTTTTAAACAGCATGGTATCCGGGGAGTTCAGGTATTTGGGGAGCGAATTGTCCATCACCCTGCCCCCGAATGCGATGGGCTCTCCCTGCGCATCGAATATAGGGAATACGACCCGGCCCCGCAGAAAATCATACGGGCCTTTTTTGCCGCTCTGGGCCACCCCTGCCGATATCATTGCCTGTCCGGAAAAATTCTTTGTTTTCAAATAATTGCACAATGCCCCCCAATCGTCAGGGGCATAGCCCAGGGCGAATTTCGTGACCGTCTGGGCATCCAGGCCTCTTTTCGCCAGGTACTCCCCGGCCCTGGGGTTTGCCTCCAATTGAGATTTATAGAATTCGCCCGCCGCCTTCAGTACCGCCCTTACGGAGCTTTTTTCGTCCGAGTGCTTCCGGTAATCGCCGGTCTCGTAGTCTTCCGGCCTCAGGCCCGCTTTTCTGGCCAGGAAGTGAAGGGCCTCGGGGAAGCTCATGGATTCCTGCTTCATCACGAAGCTCACCATATCGCCCCCCGCCCCGCACCCGAAACAATAGAACATCTCCTTGTCAGGGTTTACCGTGAAAGACGGGGTTTTTTCAGTATGAAACGGGCAGAGACCTTTATAGTTTACGCCGGCCTTCTTAAGCTGGACGTAATCGGAGATTACATCCACGATGTCCAGCCGCCCCTTCAGCGCCTCAAGAAGTCCACTCGCCATAAATTCAAATTATATTATAGAAAAAATAAAAATAAAGGTTCTTTTTAGGAAATGGAACACGGCGTTGTAAAGCCGGACAGTTGCGGGTTTTTAGTATCTAAGGCCGGCCTTGATGCGCTTGGGGGCGAGGAGGAGGCCGAGGGCGTCCAGGGCGGAGCGCACGTGGATGTCTGCCGCGACGAGGGCATGGACGGCGCACCCCTCTCCTTCGGTTACGGCTATGCCCAGGCGGGCCATCTTGAGCATCAGGCGGTCGTTGTTGCCGTTTCCAAGGGCGCAGACCCGCTCCGGCCCCAGGGCGTCCACATACCTTTCCTTTTTGCGGTCCAGGTCCGGCTCGGCGAGTATATGGACGGCGCAGTCGATGCCCTTAAGTTCGCCGTGGGCCATGCCGAATGTGTCCGCCGTGAGGACGTGGATCTTTAAAAATTTGGCGATCTCGTTCAGTTTCTCGCGCACGCCGGGAATAAGCTTCCCGTCCACCGAGAGCGTGCCGGTGAAGTCCGAAACCAGGTGCTCCAGTTTTACGAAACCGAATCCGGGGACGTCTATCTCGAGCATTTTTCACCCTCCAATTTATCGTCCTTTACCCTATTCGATTATAAACGGTCTCGTATAACGTGGATATTGATTTATAAAAATCCCTCTTTACCTCCTTTGTCAAAGGGAGGGATGTTCCCCCCTTTGGCGAAGAGGGGCGAGGGGAGATTTTCCAAATAAATGTCTGTCCAATCAGAAGGTCTTTAATATAAAAATTGCAAGCCGCGAGAATGAAAATCCCCCCTCCTGCGGTTTGACTAACCCCCTGCCGGGCGGGTAAACTTTACCATGCGAAAGCACGCTGATTACGTGCCCCTTCACCTGCATACCGAGTACAGCCTTTTAAACGGGGCCATAAAGATAAAGGAGCTGGTGGAGACGGCGAAGGAATGGGGCCTTCCAGCCGTAGCCATGACGGACCACGGCAACCTCTTCGGCGCGGTGGACTTCTACAAGCAGTGCACCAAGGCCGATATCAAGCCCATAATAGGCTCTGAGGTTTATCTCACCACAAAAAGCAGGCTGGACAGGCAAAAAGAGGAATCCCCCTTCCATCTGGTGCTTCTGGCCAGGGACAATGACGGCTACAAGAACCTGGTCACGCTGGTCTCCAAGGCCTTCATCGAGGGTTTTTACTACAAGCCGCGAATAGATAAAGAGATTTTGGAGCAGTACTCCGGAGGGCTGATAGCCCTCAGCGCCTGCATGAAGGGCGAAGTGCCCTGGCACCTCATGCGCAATGCAATGGACAGCGCCCGCGAGGCCGCCCTCTGGTACAAACACGTCTTCGGCCCTGAAAATTACTATATGGAGTTGCAGGAGAACGGCCTTCCGGAGCAGGCCATTCTGAATAAAAAGCTCCTGGAGCTGGCAAGGGAGCTTAATATCCGGGTTGTCGCCACCAACGACTGCCATTATCTTAAAAAAGAAGACGCCAGGGCGCACGACATACTGGTCTGCATCCAGACCGGAAAGACGGTAAACGACCCCAACAGGCTCAAGTTTCAGGGTGATGGGCTGTATTTCAAGAGCCCCGAGGAGATGGGCCGCGCCTTCGCAGACCTGCCCGAGGCGATAAGCAATACGATGGAAATAGCCGAAAAATGCAATGTGGAGTTCCACCTGAAGGGCCATTACCTGCCAAAATTCGAGTCCGAGGACGGCTCCCCGCCCGGAAAGATACTTGAGGCCCTGGTTAAAAAGGGCATGGAGGAGCGGTTCGGGCCGAACCCGGCGGAGGCATACCAGAAGCGCCTCTCCCATGAGATGGCGGTAATAAAGAAGATGGGCTATGAATCGTACTTCCTGATCGTCAGCGATTTCATAAACCACGCCAAGCGCAACTTCATCCCGGTGGGGCCGGGCAGGGGCTCGGCCGCGGGAAGCCTTGTTGCCTATGCGCTTGCGATAACCGAGATAGACCCCATCCGCTACGGTCTGCTGTTCGAGCGTTTTCTGAACCCTGAGCGCGTGAGCATGCCCGATATAGACACGGACTTCTGCAAGGACAGGCGCCAGGAGATCATAGATTACGTGGCCAAAAAGTACGGGGCGGGGCACGTGGCACAGATTATCACATTCGGGACGCTGGGGGCGAAGGCCGCCATCCGGGACGTGGCGCGCGCGCTGGACATCCCCTACCAGGAGGCGGACAAGATAGCCAAGCTGGTCCCTGACGGGCTGAACGTAAGCCTCGATCATGCCCTGCGCATGGAGCCCAGGCTGAAAGAGATGTACGAGACCGAGGCCAGCGTAAAAGAGCTTATCGATATAGCAAAGAGGCTTGAAGGGCTCTCCCGTCACGCGTCCACCCATGCGGCGGGCGTGGTCATATCGCCCGAGCCGCTCACCGAGATCGCGCCTTTATACAAGAACCCCACTGACGGCACGATAACCACGCAATTTGACATGGTATCGATAGACAGCCTGGGGCTTGTGAAATTCGATCTCCTGGGCCTGAAGACCCTTACCATAATAGACAAGACCGTCCGCTTCATAAAGGAAAGAGGAGAGGACTTCTCGCTCAAGGAAATACCCTTGGACGACCCGGCCACATACGCGCTTCTTTCGGCGGGGCACAGCACCGGGGTATTCCAGCTTGAAAGCGCGGGCATGCGGGACATTCTTATCAAGCTCGGCCCGGAGCGCTTCGAAGACCTGATAGCCCTGGTGGCCCTCTACCGTCCGGGCCCGATAGGAAGCGGGATGATAGACGACTTCATAAACCGCAAGAAGGGCCGCATCCCGATAAAGCACGACCTTCCGGGCCTGAAAGACATCCTTGGCGAGACCTATGGCGTCATCCTCTACCAGGAGCAGGTGATGGAGATAGCCCACCGGCTTGCCGGGTTCTCCCTGGGGCAGGCCGATATCCTCAGGAAGGCGATGGGCAAAAAAATGCCCGAGGAGATGGAGAAGCAGAAAGAGGCCTTCATAAAAGGGGCGAAGGCGAACAACACAGCCGAGGCCAAGGCCAGGAAGCTTTTCGAGCTGATGGCCAAGTTCGCCGAGTACGGGTTCAACAAGTCCCACTCGGCGGCATACGCCTACGTGGCCTACCAGACCGCGTATCTGAAGGCCCATTACGGGGCGGAGTTCATGGCCGCAACGATGAGCGTCGAGCTTGACAACACGGACAAGATAATGAAGTTCATCAAGGAATGCCAGGCGATGGGCATAAAGGTCCTGCCGCCGGACATAAACGTCTCGGACACGGAGTTCAAGATAATTGGCGGCGCGGTAAGGTTCGGGATGGGGGCGGTGAAGGGCGCGGGGGCCCAGGCGATAGAGCAGATCGTGGGCGAGCGCACCCTGAACGGGCCATTTGAAACCTTCGAGGACTTCCTCGAAAGGACCAACAAAAAGGTAAACAAGAAAGTGCTGGAGGCCCTTGTGAAGGCGGGCGCGTTCGATTCACTTGGGATTACCAGGAAGGGCTGCGCGGGGCTCCTTGAGACCCACCAGAGGGGCGAGTCCATCTTCCAGCAGAGCTTCTTCGGCGGGGTGGCCGAACCGGCCCTGAAGGGGCAGGCCCCGGCCGCAAGGGACGAATGGGACGAGCAGGAGATGCTCCGGAATGAGAAAGAGGCGCTTGGGTTTTACGTCTCCGGCAACCCGCTTACCAGGTTCAAAGACGCGCTCCTTTTGAATGACGCGAAGAACACGGCCGCCCTCCTGGATATGGAGGACAAGACGGAGATAGCCGTTGCGGGGATCATCTCCGCCGTGAAAAAGATAAAGACCAGGGAAAAGGGGCTGATGGCTTCCTTGCAGATTGAAGACGACGAGGGCTCGGTGGACGTGGTCGTCTTCCCGGACCTGTACAAGGAAAACGGAGAGCTTTTAAAGAAGGACGTGCCGGTTTTTGTGAGGGGCACGCTGGAGAAATCCGACAAGGGGCCGAAGGTGATCGCAAGGCAGATAATGCACCTGGAGGAAGCGGTGAACTCAAAGCCTAACGGAAAGAAGCTGGAGCTTTCGGTCCCGCCGCATGCCGATTTGAAGAAATTAAAAGAGTACATCGAAGATAAAAACGGGGGCATGCCCCTTTTCATCAGGATTAAAACCCCCCGGCTTCAGGTTATAATAGAGACTTCGTTCAAGGTGCCCCATGACGGCGCTTTCAGGGGCGGGCTTATGCAGCTTTTGGGAGATGAGGCCGAGGTGAAGTTCATCTGAAATGAAATACTACCTGGATTTCGAAAAGCCCCTTCAGGAAATCGAACTGAGGATCGAAGACCTTAGGCGTCTAAGCAGCGGGAAAGAGCCGTCTGCCAATTCGGAGATAAAAAAACTGGAGCGCAAGGCAAGGGACATGCGGCAGGAGATTTTTTCCTCCCTTACTCCCTGGCAGAGTACGCTTGTCGCCCGCCATCCGGAGCGGCCTTATACCCTGGATTATATCAATATGATGGCCCAGGACTTCATCGAGCTGCACGGGGACAGGCGGTTTGCGGACGACCCGTCCATCGTGGGCGGGTTCGCGAGCATAGGCCCCCATTCCGTGCTGGTGGTGGGCCATCAGAAGGGCAGGGGCGTCAAGGAGCGCATCGGCAGGAACTTCGGACAGCCGCACCCGGAGGGCTACCGGAAAGCCCTTCGCCTGATGAAGCTTGCGGAGCGGTTCGGCAAGCCGGTGATCACCTTGATAGACACGCCCGGCGCCTACCCCGGCCTGGGGGCCGAGGAGAGGGGCCAGGCGGAGGCGATCGCCGCCAACCTGATGGAGACATCCTCCCTGCGGACGCCCGTCATATCCGTGATTATAGGGGAGGGCGGAAGCGGCGGGGCCATTGCCATAGGGATCGCAGACAAGCTGATGATGCTGGAGCACTCGGTCTATTCCGTCATCTCCCCGGAAGGGTGCGCCGCGATACTCTGGAAGCGGGACGGGGCGGAGATCGGCCCCGGCGAATACGCCCAGGCCGCGGACAGTCTCAAGATGACGGCACAGGACCTGCTCTCCGCGAAGATTATAGACGAGATAATACCGGAGCCCCTGGGCGGCGCCCACAGGGAGCCGGAGTCGGCGGCAAGGGCCCTTCAGGATGCGCTTCTGAAATCCATAGAGGAGCTTTCCGCCAAGACCCCTTCAAAACTCGTCGAAGACCGCTATAGAAGGCTCAGAAAAATAGGCGGTTTTATAGTGCCCAGAAAAGAGCCGTAGTTTTTCTTGAGCCGGGCGTCTTCTCTCTTGCACGCCAGCCGAACCGTCCCCCGGTTTACCCTGGTGAAAACCTTTCTTCCTGACAGCACGAAGCAATCCGGCTTCTTTGAAATCAATGATATTCCCTCCCTTAAGGGGAGGGGAATGGTTTGACCCTCACAGGGAGGGCGGTGGTTTTGACTTTTACGCCCAACCCGCTATTGGCCCGCGCCCGCCGCCAGGGATTGCTCCGGCCCCCTCCGGAGCATGCTCTGGTAAAGTGCCGGCGTGAGCCCGGTCACCTTCTTGAACTGGTTGTTGAAGGTGTTCAGGTTGTTGAAACCGGTGTTATAGGCCACCTTGGAGACGTTCAGGCCCTTCTTCCTGAAGAGCTGGATGGCCTTTTCTATCCGCCTCATGCCGACGAACTTCATGGGCGTCATCCCGGTGTACTTGTAAAAATACCGGCAGAAATGGTATTTGCTCAAGGCGGCCTCACTGGCCAGCATCTCCAGCGTTATGTCCTCGGAGAGGTTCTCCTCGATGAACTTCATCACCCGGAGGATGCTCGCGGGCTTGTCCGAGGTGGCCTGCTCCACAAACCCGCCGTCCTCTTGCGGGGACCTGAGTATGAGCGGTTCGCGCCTCTCCCTGGCCGTCCTCTTTATCTTCAGGATGGCCTTCACGGACTCCTGAAGCTCGAAGATGTTCACCGGCTTCGCGAAGTACTGCCTGGCCCCGGCGCGGAAGGCCTCGGCCGCGCTCTCGACGGAATCCTCGGCCAGCAGGAAGACCGGTATCTCCGGATGGGCCTCCTTCAGCTCCCGGAGGAGCTTCAGTCCCTTCCTGGCCTCGTACCCGCAATCGATCATGATCAAGTCCGCACCGCACCGGCCCAGAAGGCCCGCGGCCTGCCCGAAATAAAGCTTTTCAACCTGCTCGCCCTTAAGGTTCAAGGCGTCAAAAACTTCCTCAAAACCCCTCTCCACCAGATAAAGCACATGACCTCTGTTCATATACACTCACCCGCCTTTTCGTGTATTCAAAGGATATTTTTAGCAGATTAACAGGATTTTGCGATAAGAGTTATTGCCTTTCTTGTTTTATTTTTTGCGTTTTCAACGCATCCGGGCTGAAAAGGAACATCTGGGAAAGGCCGGCCCGGAGCATCTGGCGCGTCTTGGAGCATGCTGAGTCCGCACCGCTCTCCGGGCCGCAATCGATTATGGCCAGGTCCGTTCTGCCCGAATCCAGCCTGCTCAGCAAATCCTTTAGAGGATGGGTCCCGATCGTCTCGCCCCTCAGACAGAAGCCCTGATACAGGTCCTGATGCCATCTGCCCGCGAAGACGGCGATTGGCGCCTTTATAAAACCGGCGCCTGAAGCGATTGGGACTTTCCCCCTCCTGTCTCCCAATTCACTCATTGCTGTTTTATATGAAAAATATTTCTACCGGCCTAAGGATATACAACCATGGGCCTTTATGCAAGCATTTTTTTTAGACCAGGGGACGCGGGTTTTGTTCCACCCTCCCCTAACCCCCTCCCGTCAAGGGAGAGGGCCATTTTTTGAGGTTTGCCGGTTTGTTATGTCCCCTCCCTTTTGAAAAGGAGGATGGGGTGGGGGTGCCAGGGCGGGCCACGCCCCTCAGTTGTGAAGCATCTCCCGCACCCGGCAGATATACCCGTTCATGCCCAGGGGGGGCCGGGACCAGCGGGCCGGCAGATGAGGCGTTACAGGAGACCGGGATTCTTTTTCATAAACCGGGGAAATCCCTTTTGATTCCAGTAAGTTAAGGGTTTATGGCATCTCCGCGCGCGCTCCCCTTAATTGCTATTTCCCGAATGAAAATATTATTATAATCTGATTTTTTGCGACTTATTACAGTTTCAGGGAGACGCATTTTGGAACAAAAAAGCCTATCAGACAGGATTTGGAAGTTCTTCTCGTCCGTAAAGCTCGCCATAGTGGTCTTCTCTCTTATCGCGCTTACCTCGATTGTGGGCACAATCATAGAGCAGCAGGCCCCCATGGAAACGAACATGAAGGTGCTGGGCCGCATTGTAGGCGAAAGCGCTGCCCCGGCGGTGTACTCGGTGCTGAACGCCCTTGGGTTCATGAACATGTACCGTTCATGGTGGTTCCTCTCGCTCCTGGCGCTCTTCGCGCTTAACCTGCTTGTATGCTCCATAGAGAGGTTCCCGGCCATCTGGCGGATAGCCAGGACGCCGATAAAGCCCCTTCCCCCCGATACGTTTAAAAGCATGCAGATGAAGGCGGAGCTGTCCCTGGGCGAAAAGCCCGACCTTGCCAGGGAGAAGGCGATTGCGGCGATGAAGTCCATAGGGTTCAATGCGTCATTGTCCGGTGAGGAAGGCGGGGGCTGGCAGTTGTACTCCCAAAAAACTCCCTGGAGCAGGTTCGGCATCTACATGGCCCATTTCAGCATAATAATCATCCTGGCGGGCGCGGTCCTGGGGAAGTTCCTTGGTTTCGAGGCCTTCATGAACATCCCGGAGGGCTCCGGCTATTCCGTAGCCATCTCCACGGGCGGCGTTTCGCAGTCGGTAGAGGCCGAACGCGACACATACATGCAGGCCATAGACGCCAGCAACGGCGATTACGCCCAGGCCGCCCAGAGCCTGAACATGCCCGTCAAGGACCTTAAAACCCAGCTCCTTAAAGCCGGCATAATCCCCCTCGGTTTCACCGTGAAATGCCTGGAGTTCGACGTGGACTATTACCCGAACACGGACATGCCCAAGGCATATAAGAGCCACCTCCAGGTTATAGACGGGGGGCAGGTGGTGGTGGACCAGTGGATAGGGGTGAACAAGCCCCTGAGGTATAAAGGGGTGACCTTTTATCAGTCCAGCTACGGCCCGATGGGCAATTACGCAAACGGCATAGCGATGCTTACCCTGAAGTCCGCAACCGGCCAGACCCAGGACGTCTCACTGGGGCTTGGGCAGAGCGCAACCATCCCCGGAACCAAAACCGTGGTGAAGGTGGGCGACTTTACCCCGGCACTCGCGTTCGACGACAGCCAAAGGCCGTATACGTATTCCAAGATGATGGTGAACCCGGCCATAAGGCTGGACGTGACCGGCCCTTCAGGCAGCTACTCGGAATGGGTGCTGCAGAGGTTCCCGGAGTCCTGGCGCCTTACAGACGGCAACATAGCGCAGTTCAACCATTTCTGGGGGGTGCAGTACACGGGGCTCCAGACAAGGAAAGACCCCGGCGTGGCGTTAGTGTATTTAGGCTGCATCGCGCTGGCACTGGGCCTGTTCATGGCGTTTTTCATGTCTCACAGGAGGCTCTGGGTGAGAGGCATCCCCGAAAAGGGCGGCACCCGGCTTATGGTCGCCGGCTCCGCCAGCAAGAACAAGCCCACCCTAGAAAGACAGATAGAGAAAATGATTTCGCTTCTTAAAGAAGGAGGAAGATAGATGCAAAGCCCCCTCTTTTTCGGCATCTCAAGCATATCTTACGTGGTCGCGATGATGGTCTACATAACCTATCTCGCATTCAGAAAAAATTCCATCGGGGTGACGGCAACGGCGGTAACCATCTTCGGCTTCGCCTGCCAGACCCTTGCCATAGGACTCAGGTGGATCGAGTTCCATGACACCTTCGGGATGAGCTGGCTCAGGTCCATCCCGCTGACGAACCTTTACGAGTCCCTCATCTTTTTCGTCTGGTGCCTCATCCTTGGATACCTGATAGTGGAGTTCAAGTTCAAGAACCGCTCGTTCGGGGCCTTTGTTACGCCGGTTGCCGCGCTGGCCCTCTTGTTCATAAACCTTTCGGGGATGAGCACGGAGATAGAGCCCCTGGTGCCGGCCCTGCAGAGCAACTGGCTTCTGGCGCACGTCATGATGAGCTTCATCTCCTATTCCACATTCGCGCTCTCATTCAGCACCGCTCTCATGTACCTGATAATTACCACGGACAAGAAGAGCGAGGCGTCGTATATCTTCTGGACGGCTGCCCTTGGCATTTTCGGGGCCGTGCTCATCGCCATGGGAATAGATTTCATCGTCAATTTCAAGGCGATGTCCGGGATGAAGCCGGAGATGTTCATACACAGCTACCTCTTTAAAAGCACGTTCCTGGACGCCAACGGCGCGGTGCGGCTCGTTAGCTATCTGGCCGCGCTCGGCCTTGTCCTCTTCGTATGGAGGTTCGGCTCCTCACTGAAACGGGTGATAGGCAACTTCAATCTCTCGGCTGAGATGCTGGACGAGATCACTTACAAGAGCATCGCGGTCGGGTTCCCCATCTTTACGCTTGGCGGGCTCATATTCGGGGCCATCTGGGCGGACCAGGCCTGGGGCGTCTACTGGAGCTGGGACCCGAAGGAGACCTGGTCCCTGATAACCTGGCTGGTCTACGCCTTCTATCTGCACGCAAGGCTCCTGAGGGGCTGGCGCGGGCACAAGATATCGGTGGTGGCGGTCTTCGGGTTCGTGGCGGTCATTTTCACCTACCTGGGCGTGAACCTGCTCCTGAGCGGGCTTCATTCCTACGGCAGCATGAAATAGCGGAATACAGTTTTTTGGACAACCCAAAGGGCCCCGGATTGCTCCGGGGCCCTTTGCTTTCAGTCATTTAAAAGCCCGGGCGCATCCACTTTCGAAACTTGTTTCTTCTCTTTTGCTATTGTTATACTTTTTCGGCCATGGGTAAAGCCAAAATCCTTGTCGTGGACGACGAAAAACTCCTGAAGTGGTCCCTGGAGCAGAGCCTTTTGAAGGAAGACTACGAGGTCTTCACCGCCGAAAAAGGTCTTGAGGGGCTCGGCGTCTTCAAGGACGAGTCCCCTGACCTCACCGTCCTGGACATCCACCTCCCCGACATCTCCGGAATAACCGTGCTTGAGGCCATAAAGGAGATAAACAGGGACGCGGCCGTGCTGATGATAACCGCCTTCGGCGACGTGCGCACCGCCGTCAAGGCGATAAAGCTTGGCGCTTACGACTTCATAGAAAAGCCCTTCAATATGGACAAGCTGAAGCTCACGGTGGCCAAGGCGCTGGAGACCCGGTCGCTTAAAAAGGAAGTAATGCACCTGCGCTCGCAAATGAGGTCCAGATACGGCTTTGAGAGCCTGATAGGCACTTCCGCGGCCATGGGGAAGATAACGGAGCTTATAAAGAAGGTGGCGAAGAGCGATGCCTCTACGGTCTTTTTGCAGGGTGAAAGCGGCTCCGGGAAGGACTTGGTGGCAAAGGTAATACATTACCAGAGTTCCCGGGCGGACAGGCCCTTTGTGGAGATAAACTGCACGGCCCTGCCCGAGACCCTGATAGAGAGCGAACTCTTCGGATTCGAAAAAGGGGCCTTCACGGACGCAAAGGCCATGAAAAAAGGGCTTTTCGAGCTTGCGGAGGGCGGCACCATATATCTTGACGAGATAGCCGACATGAAAATCAATACCCAGTCCAAGCTCCTCAAGGTGATAGAGAACAAGTCCCTGAAGAGGCTGGGGGGCGTAAAGGACATAGATGTGGACCTGCGGGTGATCGCGGCCACCAACAAGGTGCTGGACGACGAAGTAAGAACAGGCGCTTTCCGGGAAGACCTCTTCTACAGGCTGAACGTGATACCGGTCTCGCTTGCCCCCCTGAGGGGGCGAAAAGAAGACATCCCGCTCCTGGCCCGGCATTTCATAGACATTTACAACAGGGAGTTCAGGAAGAACACCAAGGGGCTTTCAATCGAGGCTGAAGAACTCTTCCTCTCATATGACTGGCCCGGCAACGTAAGGGAACTGAAAAACGTGATCGAGCGGGCCATGATATTTGAAGACGACGAATTCATAGGGCCCGAAAGCCTCCCCCTGGAGCTGAGCGGGATAAAGGTGCGGATGAGGGACCTGAAGGCGGTCGAGATAAAGCTTCCGCCGGACGGGGTGGACGTGGAGGCCGTGGAAAAGGAGCTTATAAGGCAGGCCCTCGACTCTACCAAGGGGAACCAGACAAGAGCTGCAAGACTCCTGGCGCTCACGCGGGACGCCCTCCGCTACAGGATGCAGAAGTTCGGTTTTCTGCCCGAAAAAGAATAGCGGCCCCCTTCACATTGCCTTCAAAATATTTGCAACCGTTTGTCGTATAATAAAAGAGGTTTGAAAGGATCACATCCATAAAGATGCTAAGAGGAGGAAAAGACAATAATGAATGGTTTTAAGACCATGGTCCTCCTGACCCTGCTCACGCTGTTTTTCATCTGGGTGGGCAAGGCGCTTGGGGGAAATCAGGGCATGACCATAGCTTTTATATTTGCCCTTGGCATGAACGCCTTCGCCTACTGGTTCAGCGACAAGGTGGTGCTTGCCATGTACCATGCGAAGGAGGTCAACGAGTCCCAGGCCCCCGAGCTTTACGGGATTGTGCGCAGGCTTACACAGAAGGCCGGGCTCCCGATGCCGAAGGTCTATATAATCCCGCAGGAGCAGCCGAACGCCTTCGCGACGGGCAGAAACCCAAAGCACAGCGCCGTGGCGGTGACCGAGGGCATACTCCGGCTGATGAGCCCGGAAGAACTCTCCGGCGTCATAGGGCATGAGCTTTCTCACGTAAAGCACAGGGACATACTGATCAGCTCCGTAGCCGCGGTCATAGCGGGCGCGATCAGCTTTCTGGCCAATATGGCCCAGTGGGCGATGATATTCGGCGGCGGCCGGAGGGACGAGAGGGAGGGCAACCCGCTGGGGGGGCTGCTCCTGATAATTCTGGCCCCGATAGTCGCGCTGATAATCCAGATGGCCATATCGAGGAGCAGGGAATATTCCGCCGACCAGTCCGGAGCGGAGCTTTCGGGAAACCCGCGCTATCTTGCCAGCGCCCTGAGGAAACTGGAGTACGGCACGAAGCGCATCCCGATGCAGGCAAACCAGGCCACCGCCCACATGTTCATAGTGAACCCGCTCTCGGGCAAGGGCCTTCTCAGGCTCTTCAGCACTCATCCGCCGATAGAGGAGCGCATCAGAAAGCTCGAAGAGCGCTAAAAAGGGACGCGCCGGGTTGACTCCGCCGGAGCCAATCGTTCAAAATACTTCCCCATGAGGAGCCTTTTATAATGAGGGCGCTCGTTACAGGTGCTACCGGATTTGTGGGAAGCCATCTGGCGGCCGAACTCGTCAAGCGGGGCTTCGAGGTCACCTGTCTCATAAGGAAGTCCTCCCCACTCGAATGGCTGGAAGGCCTGGACGTGAAATTCGCCGCAGGGGACTGCTGCGACCCGGCCAGCCTCAATGACGCCATAAAGGACGCCGAATACGTCTTCCATCTGGCCGGGCTCACCAAGGCAAAAGACGAGAGGGATTTTTACCGCGTGAATGCGGAGGGCACAAAGTACCTGCTCTCGGCCTGCCTGGAAAGCGATGCCCTTAAGAAATTCGTCCTTGTAAGCAGCCAGGCCGCGGGCGGCCCGTCCATGGAAGGCAGGCCGGTCATCGAAGAGGACCCGGCCAATCCGGTATCGCATTACGGGAAAAGCAAGCTCATGGCCGAAGAGGCCGCGCTGGCAAGCGCCGCCAAAGGATTGCCAGTAGTCATAATGAGGCCCTCTGCCGTTTACGGGCCCAGGGACAGGGACTTCTTCCTGCTCTTCAAGTACATAAAGAAGGGCCTTTTCCCGTTCTGGGGAGAAAGCAGGTATTCCCTTATCTATGTGGACGACCTCTCGCGCGGCCTTATAATGGCCGCCATCTCTCCAAAAAAGGACGGTGAAATCTTTTACTTATCAGATAGCAAGGTATATACTAATACGGAAATTGCGTCCGTGCTGGGCGAAATATTTTCCAGAAAACCGGTGATGATACCGATTCCGAGGTTTGTATTGCCGGTCGCGGCGGGGATATCCGGGCTCTTGAAGAGGGACTCGCATATTGTCAACAAGGACAAGCTTACCGAGATAGGCTACAAGGACTGGACCTGCGATCCCTCCAAGGCCGGGCGCGAGCTCGGGTTTTCGGCCAAAATAAAACTGAGGGAAGGTATAAAGTGGACAGCGGACTGGTACAGGATTCATCAATGGCTCTGAACAGACAAGACCTGTTCGAAAAATGCAGGCGCTTCACCAGGGCACGGGACCTGATCGAAGCGGGCCTCTACCCCTACTTCCGCATGATAGAGAGCGCGCAGGACCCTGTGGTCTACATGGGCGGCAAGCGCATGATAATGGTGGGCTCCAACAACTACCTTGGGCTTACAAACCATCCGAAGGTGAAAGAGGCCGCTATCGAGGCGGTAAAAAAATACGGCTCCGGCTGCGCGGGTTCGCGTTTCCTGAACGGCACCCTGGATATCCACGTGGCACTGGAGGACAAACTCGCCCGCTTCATGCGCAAGGAGGCGGCCCTTGTCTTCTCGACCGGCTTCCAGGTGAACCTTGGCGTAATCAGCGCCCTGGCCGGCAAGGACGACGTGGTGATCATAGACAAGATGGACCACGCAAGCATCATAGACGGCTGCAGGCTCTCCTATGCCGAGGTGAAAAAGTGCAGACATAACAACCCGGCGGACCTGGAGCGCATCCTTGAGGGCATAAACGGAAGCGCCGCGCTTGTGGTCGTGGATGGCGTCTTCAGCATGGAGGGCGATGTCGTGAACCTGCCCGAGGTCCTCAGGATAGCCCACAAGCACGGGGCGCGACTGATGGTGGACGACGCCCACGGCATCGGCGTCCTCGGGAAGACCGGAAGGGGCACGGCCGAGCATTTCGGGCTGGAAAAAAAGGTGGACCTCATAATGGGCACGTACTCGAAATCACTTGCCTCCATAGGCGGTTTTATCGCGGGCGACAAGGACATAATAAATTACATAAAGCACTCCGCGCGCTCCCTGATATTCAGCGCGAGCCCCCCGCCCGCCTCCGTTGCGGCCGTGAGTGCCGCCCTTGACATAATAGACAGCGAACCCTGGCGGATGCAAAGGCTTGCGGAGATTACGAAGAAGATGATAAAGGGCTTCAAGGACCTTGGTTTCGAGGTGGGCCCCACCGAGACCCCGATAGTTCCCATCATGGTGGGCGGGGACGAGACCGCCTTCCAGATGGCAGTGATGCTTCAGGAAGAGGGCGTCTTCGCCAATGTGGCCGTGAGCCCGGCGGTGCCCAACGGAAAGGCCCTGATAAGGACCAGCTATATGGCCACCCACACGGACGAGCATCTGGATATCGTGATCGAGGCCTTCAAAAAGGCGGGCCGGGGGCTGGGGATTATCCCATAGACCTTTTAAAAAAATCGTGAGATGAAAACCCGTCCAAAAGGCGGGTTTTTTTATGAGCTGCCCGGTTTTTATCCAGCCCCGTTTTCTCCGTGCCCTGTCTAGTATCGCATCTTTGTCTTTATCCTTAATATCAACTTCCTTGTCTCCTCGGCCAAAAGGAGCAGCACACCGAAGGGGACCAGCACAAGCCAATCGATCAATGGTATGGGGCGTGTGGCGAAGATGCGGTTTCCGATGGGCGTATAGACGATTATCAGTATGCTTAAAATCTCCAGGCCTATGCCAAGGAAGATATAGGGGTTCGCGAACAGCCCCACCTGGAATACCGATTCCTTGAACGAGCGGTTGGCGAAGAGGTTGGCTATCTGGGTCACTATGAACGAACACATGCAGGCGGTTGTGGCCTGCAGATAGACGGGATTGCCGGGCGCAACGCCCTGGCCCCAGTGCCACCCGCCCTGATGCATCACGAAGAAGAACCCGAAGAGGCAGGCCGCCCCCTCTATCGTCCCCAGAAACAGATACGCCCTGGCCAGAAGCCCCCAGCTCATCAGCCTCTCCCTGGGGCTTCGCGGCGGGGTCTTTATAACCTCGGCTATGGGCTTTTCGGAACCTAATGCCAGCGCCGGGAAAATGTCCGTGCCCAGTTCCACCCCGATTATCTGTATGACCGTCAGGGGCAGGGGGACGCTGAAAAGCCCGAATGCCAGATAGGGATAAAGCTCCGGGATGATCTTTGTGAACATATAGCTCGTGAACTTGCGGATATTGTTGAAGACCGTCTTGCCCATCTCTATCGCGGTCACTATCGTGGCGAAGTTGTCGTCCATCAGCACCATATCCGCGGCCTCCTTGGCCACGTCCGTGCCGGTCCGGCCCATGGCAATGCCGATATCCGCCCTCTTCAGGGCAGGGGCGTCGTTCACGCCGTCCCCCGTCATTGCCACCCTGTCCCCCCGGGCCTTGAGCACGTCCACTATCCGAAGCTTATGCTCCGGGCTCATCCGGGAGAGTATCACCGCATCCTCCGAGAGGGCCATCTGCAGGTCCTCATCGGACATCTTCTGCACATCGCAGCTTTCATATGCCGGAATGCGGTCTCCGGCAAGCCCGATCTCTCTGGCTATGGCAAGGGCGGTGCGCGAGCTGTCACCGGTGATCATGATTATCCTCACGCCCGATTCGCGGCATTTACGGATGGCGCCTCGCACCTCGGGCCTCGGCGGGTCCTCGATGCCGATGAAGCCCAGGAATACGAGGTCTTTTTCAGCATCCGGGGCAGAGGCGATCTCCTCATTTTCCGCCGCCTCCCGATAGGCAAAGCCCAGCACCCGGAGGCCCTCGTCCATAAGCGCATTATATCGGCCATGCGCCTCTTCTCTGAGACAGTCTTCCAGAATCTCAGTGCGCGCGCCCCTGGCGCACTTCGTGCACACCGCAAAGATCTTCTCCGGGGCGCCTTTTACAAGCACGTACTTTTTGCCGTTTATCTCGTTTACGGTGCTCATCCTCATGCGCTCCGGATCGAAGCGGAACTCGGCCAGCCTTTTCCTTTCCGCCTTGATATTTGCGTCCTCAGCGGCCTTGTAGATGGCAACCTCGGTAGGGGTGCCTTTCAATCCTTTCTCCGTCTCTATCGCATCGCTGCAGAGGTAAGCCGCGGTGAGAAGGCCTGGCTGCCCGCCTTTGCCCCCCTCCGAGTAATCCATCATCCTGGTCACGCTCATGCGGTTCTCCGTAAGGGTGCCGGTCTTGTCCGTGCAGATGACGCTCACCGAACTAAGTGTCTCAACCGCGGTAAGCGTTTTCAGGAGGGCCTTCCTCTTTGCCATCCTCTGGCTTGCAATGGCCAGTGAGAGGGTCATGGTGGGCAGTATCCCCTCCGGCACTATGGCCACCAGGATGCCAATGGCGAAAAGAAAATCGGAGAAGAAACTCAAGCCTATGGCTTTGCCGATTATGAAAAAACTTATTGCCATGCCGAGGGCGATAATGGCCACTATGCGGGTAAGGCGCGTGGTCTCTTTCTGAAGCGGGCTGGGCCCCGCCGTCACCGTTCCGGTGAGATGGGCTATGCGGCCGAACTCCGTTGCCATGCCGGTGGCGAAGACCACGGCCTTCCCTTCCCCGCCGGAGACGGTTGTGCCCGCGAAGACCATGTTCGGGCTTGCCGTTGTCCCGCCATTAAATGGCCGGGCGTTTCTCTCCACGGGGGCGGACTCGCCGGTGAGCGCGGCGTTGTTCACCCTCATGTCCGCCGCCGCCAGGAGCCGGGCATCGGCCGGCACCTTGTCGCCCTCCGCAAGGAGGACGATATCGCCCGGCACCACCTCCCTGGCGCTTATCTCCTCTTCTTTCCCGTCCCTGACCGCCTTTACATTGAAGGGCAGGAGGTTTTTAAGGGCTTCCATCGCCTTTTCCGCCCGGTACTCCTGGATGAAGGTAAAGAAGGCGTTTATGAAGATGACCGCCAGTATTGCGAGACCGAGGGTGGTCATGCCCTGCCCCGGGTAGAGCCTGCCGGATATGAAGGCGAGCGCGGCCGCTATCCAGAGGAGTATGGCCAGGTAGTGGGTGAACTGCTTCAGCAGCCTCCTCCAGAGCGAGACCGCGGTTATCTTCTCGATCTGGTTGTAGCCCGCCTCCCGCAGGCGGCGCGCCGCCTCTTCCCGCGTGAGGCCGTCTTCCGATGCTGCCAGGTTTTTCAGGACTTCTTCCTTCGGGAGGCCGGTTATGTCCATCAGATCTCTTTCTTGGCGGGTTTGAAGACGATCAGGCTGCAGCTGTACATGATTTCAGAATATCATCGGGCAATATAGAGTCAATTTGGCCGGAATTCCTTGTATTCTCAAATTCCATTTTGAATCAGGTTATAATTGGATTTACATCTTTCCGAAACTGTTGGAAAATATACTTTGATATTTTTTAATTCCCTGAAATTCTAAAAGGAGTCTCCCTTATGCCCGAAGAGGACTTGTCGAAACTGAAAATAGAGAAATCCGCCATCGCCATCTCGGCCAGAAGGAAGAGAAGAAAATGGATTTACATAGGGATTGCGGCAATCATCGCGATCCTTGTCATCCTTTTCCTGACGGGTGTTTTGGCCGGGGCAAAACCGGTCCAGGTGGTAACGGCCTCTCTCATGTATCCAAGCCAGGCCTTTACGGAACTTGACGCAAGCGGCTACGTGGTGGCCGAGCGGAAGGCCGCCCTCGCGGCGAAGGTAACGGGAAGGCTGGTGGCCCTGTATGTCGAAGAGGGCGACAAGCTGAAAAAGGGCCAGATCGTGGCGAAGCTCGAAAATGAAGACGTGAAGGCCGCCCGCGCCCAGGCCGCCGCCAACCTGAGCGTTGCAAGGCATAACCTTCAGGAGGCCGGGGCCGAACTCCAGGACGCCATGCTGGTCTATAACAGGGACAAGGAGCTGATGCAGAAGGGCTATTTATCGAAGGGCGAGTTCGATGCCGCCGAGGCGCGCTACAGGAAGGCCCTCGCCTCGGTGTCGGCGGCGAAGTCAGCCGTCCGGGCCTCCGGCGCGGCCCTCCAGGAAGCAAACATATCCGTTGCGTACACATATATACGGGCGCCGTTCGATGCCGTAGTGCTCACGAAGAACGCGGACATAGGCGACATAGTCACCCCCATCGGCGCCGCCGCAAACGCCAAGGCCGCCGTGGTCACCATAGCGGACATGAGTTCGCTTGATGTGGAGGTGGACGTCTCCGAATCCAGTATAGAAAAAGTGCATGCGGGCCAGCCCTGCGAGATACAGCTGGACGCGATCCCGGACACCCGGTTTCCCGGCGGGGTGCACATGATCGTGCCCACGGCCGACCGCTCCAAGGCCACGGTAATGGTAAAGGTCCGCTTTCAGCATATCGACCCCAGGATACTGCCGGAGATGAGCGCGAGGGTGGCATTCCTTTCGAGGCCGGTGCGGGCTGGGGAGGAAAGGCCCCGTGTAGTAATAAACCCCTCGTCCGTGCTGAAGCGCAAGGGGGAGGAGATCGTCTTCGTAATAGGCAGGAACAGCCGCGCCCAGACCAGAGCAGTGGGCCTAGGCGGGCGGATCGGGAATTCCATCGAGGTGTTATCGGGGGTTGAGGCCGGAGACAAGGTCGCCCTCAACCCCGAAGGGCTCCATGACGGCCAGAAGGTCAGGATAGTGGAGAAATGAGCCGGCAAAAGCCGCCCATAGCGGAGATTTCCCACGTATACAAGTCCTACCGGCGCGGAGACCAGATAGTGCCTGTCCTTGAGGACATCACATTCTCGATCGAAGAGGGCGAGTTCCTGGCGCTGATGGGCCCGTCGGGCTCGGGCAAGTCCACTCTCCTTAACCTGATAGCGGGGATCGACCGGGCGGACAGCGGCACCATCATGATAGGCGGACTGGACATTACAACCCTCTCCGAGACGGAGCTTGCCTCCTGGCGGGCCCTGAACGTTGGCTTCATCTTCCAGTTTTATAACCTCATACCCGTCCTGACCGCATTTGAGAATGTAGAGCTTCCCCTTCTCCTGACCGGCCTCTCAAGAAAGGAAAGGGCCGACCACGTGCTGATGACGCTCTCCTTAGTGAACCTGCTGGACAGGATGGATCATTATCCTTCGCAGCTTTCGGGAGGACAGCAGCAGAGGGTTGCGATAGCGCGGGCCGTTGTCACCGACCCAACCATACTTGTTGCGGACGAGCCTACCGGGGACCTGGACAGGGTATCGGCCCAGGAGGTGCTTGGCCTTATGGAGCGGCTGAACCAGGAGCTGCAAAAGACGGTCATCATGGTCACTCACGACCCGCGCGCGGCCTCCAAGGCCCGGCTCGTCAGAAATCTTGAAAAGGGCATCCTGACCTGATGCTTTTCTTCAAACTCATAATAAAAAATACCTTCCGCCACGGTATGCGCACCATCCTCACCATCATGGGGCTGGTAATAGCGCTCATCGCATTCGGCCTGCTGAGGACCGTTATCAAGGCCTGGTACTCCGGCGTGGAGGCGTCCTCTTCCACGCGGCTCATCACCAGGAACGCCATCTCGCTGATTTTTCCCCTGCCCCTCTCCTACAAGGACAAGATAAAGAGCGTGGAGGGAGTTACAGCCGTTTCCTACGGGAACTGGTTCGGGGGCATCTACATAGACCAGAAGCACTTCTTCGCCAACTTCGCCGTTGACCCGAAGAGCTACCTCAAGCTCTATCCCGAATACGTCGTAGACCCCGCCCAGAAAGAGGCGTTTCTGAAGGACCGGCGGGGCTTTCTGGCGGGCAGGCAGCTTGCCGATAAATACGGCTGGAAGCTTGGGGACACGGTCACCCTGAAAGGCACCATATATCCCGGCGACTGGGATTTCGTCCTCAGGGCCATATACAAGGGGCGGGAACCCAGCACGGATGAAATGCAGTTCATCTTCCACTGGAATTACGTAAACGAGTACCTGAAGGGCGTTCATTCCTCCAGGGCCGACCAGGTGGGGTTCTATATGGAAGGGATAGAGCGGCCGGATATGGCCGCCCAGGTGGCGGCCAAAATAGACGCGCTGTTCAAGAACTCGCTGGCCGAAACCCTTACGGAAACCGAAAAGGCCTTTCAGCTGAGCTTTATAAACATGACGGAGACCATACTGGCCGTCATCCAGGCGGTCTCGTTCATCGTGATCGCCATCATCATGGCCGTCGCGGCAAACACGATGGCCATGACCGTAAGGGAGCGCATCGGCGAGTATGCCATTATGAAGACACTGGGGATGGGCGCCTTCCGGATCGGCGCGCTCATATTCGGCGAGTCCCTCACAATCTGCGCGATAGGGTGCGGGCTGGGGATAGCGCTCACCTATCCGGCGGCCCGGGTCTTCGCGCACGCGGTGGGTTCCATCTTCCCTTCCTTCGACGTAGACCCGAGATTATTCATTTTTTATGCCGCGGCTTCCTTCCTGGTCGGCGTTGTGGCGGCCATTGTCCCCACCTGGAGGGCCGTCAGGGTGCCCATAGCGGAGGGGCTCAGGAGGATAGGCTGATACCGCTGGCCTACAATATCCGAAATCTGAAGGCGCGGAAGCTTACTACCGCCCTCACGGCCACAGGCATGGCCCTTGTTGTCTTCGTATTCGCCTCCATACTGATGCTGGCCGAAGGGCTTAGAAAGACCCTGGTGCAGACCGGCTCTTATGACAATGTGGTCCTGATCAGGAAGGGGGCCGAAACCGAGGTGCAGAGCGGGATCAGCCGCGAGCAGGCCTCCGTGATAGAGAGCTACCCGGAGGTGGCCATCGGAAGGGACGGCCAGCCCCTTCTGGCAAAGGAGATGGTGGTGCTCATAAACCTGACCAAAAGGGGCTCCACTTCCCAGTCAAACGTGACCATCAGGGGCATAGGAAAAGAATCCATGGCCCTGAGGCCGCAGGTCAGGCTTGTGGAGGGGAGGATGCCCCGCCCGGGCTCTTCCGAGCTTATCTCGGGGCTCCGCGCGGCAGAGGGGTTCAAGGGCGCGGGGCTTGGCGAAACCCTGCATTTCGGGATGCGCCACTGGAGGGTGGTGGGCGTCTTCGACGCCGGCAATACCGGGTTCAGCTCCGAGATCTGGGGCGATGCGGACCAGCTGATGCAGGCCTTCAGAAGGCCGGTCTATTCATCGGTCATCTTCAGGCTCCGGAACCCGGCCGGGTTCCAAAAATTCAAGCAGGCCGTGGAGGCGGACCCCCGGCTTACGGTTGATGCCTACCGGGAGACGGACTATTACCTGAAGCAGTCCGAGCTGATGGCCAGGTTCCTGCGGATACTTGGGATATCCCTTACAATCATATTCTCTCTGGGGGCGGTAATCGGGGCGATAATCACCATGTACTCGGCCGTGGCAAGCCGCACGCCGGAGATAGGCACCATGCGCGCCCTCGGGTTCCAAAAAAGGAGCATACTTGCCGCCTTCATCCTGGAATCCCTTTTCCTTGGCCTCATCGGCGGAATCGCCGGCCTTTTCTTCGCCTCCTTTTTGCAGTTTTTTACCGTCTCCACGGTGAATTTCCAGACCTTCTCGGAACTTGCCTTCAGCTTCACCCTCACCTTCCAAATAGTGTGGAAGGCGCTGCTGTTCTCGCTTGGGATGGGATTTCTGGGGGGAGTGGCCCCCGCCTTCAGGGCGGCAAGGCTCAACATAGTGGACGCCCTGAGGGCAAGCTAGTGTTTGTTCCCCAAGTTCCATGTTGTTTTTTGTCATTCCGGCTCCCCTGCCCGTTGGGCTTGTATTTTTAATCACGGGTTTTGATATAATGCATATGCCTGAGGAGGGGCATATGGCAAAGTCTGCTTCTCTGAGAGTTCTTTGTCAGGTTGTCTTGTCCGCCGCGCTTTTAGTCTTCCTGCCCGGCCCGGCTGCATGCGCGGAAACGTTGATCATCGGCGGGTCTGGCACGAACCTGCCCGGGATACGGGTCCTCGCCCGCGCGTTCTCCCGCCTTCATCCGGGCGTAGAGGTCCAGATACCGGCCAGCCTTGGCACAAGCGGGGGGGTAAGGGCCGCAGCCGACGGGGCCGTCTCGATAGGGCTTTTGTCCAGGCCGCTAAGGCAATCCGAAGAGAAATACGGGCTCACCACATTGCCGTATGCCCTGACCGCCCTTATAATAGGCGTAAACCCCGATGTGCCCGACCGTAACATTACCGCGCAGGAGCTTGTGGACATCTACCTGGGCAAAAAGACCAAATGGAAGAACGGGCAGGAGATAATCGTGCTCCTTCGGGAGCCCGGAGACAGCTCGATGGAGACGCTCTGTTCGCAAGTGCCCGGTTTCAGGCAGGCGTTTGAGGAAAGCCACAGCACCAAAAGGTGGATGACCCTCTACACGGACCAGGACATGAACAAGATGATTGTGAAGACCTCCAGTTCCATTGGCTTTACCGACAGCGGCGCGATCGCCTCGGACCGCCTCCTTATAAAGCCGCTCAAGTTCGATGGGGTTGCGCCCTCGCTGAAAAACATGCAGGATGGAAAATATCCTTTCGCGAAGGTCCTCTCTTTTGCCTACAGGGCCGGGCGGCTGACCGCAGCCGGCAAGACTTTCATTGATTTTGCGAGGAGCAAAAAGGGCATGGAGATACTGAAAACCAGCGGATATCTGCCCGCGTTATAGACGATGCAGTCCATAAAAAAGGAAATATCCCTCAGCCGCCAGCTTGCCAAAAGGCTTCTCCCTCTCTCTCTTGGAATATGGTTTCTGATAAGCATCGGGTTCCCAAGCATCTATTACGGGCTTGAATACAGGAACCTCAACAGGACGGCAAGGATTTACGCGGGTGAGCTTTCCGGGGAACTGAAGGGCATAATCATAGACGCCCCGCTGCTTTGGGAATACAGGACGACAAAATACCAGAAGATAATCCAGGACTTCCTGCCCCAGAAGGGGATCGCGGGCATAACCGTCCTGGACGAAAAAGGCCAGCCGGTCTCAAGCTATGAGCACCAGGAAACCGGCTGGGACCTCTTTCCCGAAGACGAGGCAGGCTCCCCTGCGGACCTCCGCCCCGGGAAAGGTCTCTTCTTTCTGAAGCCCCCCGGCGGTTCCGCCCCCATACTCTTCAACAACCGGCAGATAGGCACCGTTTACGTTGCCGTCTCCCAGAGGCAGCTCCTGAGGGTGACTTTCGCCATCTTCTTTTTTTTCACGTCGCTGGGGGCGGTCTTCGCGGCCGTGGTTTATTTCTTCCCGGTGCGGGTGGTGAAGGGAATGGAAGAGAGGATAAGAGACCTTATCGGCAGGATCGAAAGGTCGAATACGGAAAGCAACCACTTGCGCATACTGGCCGAGACTTCAGAGCAGCGCTTCCGGGACCTGGTCGAGGGGCTTGAAGCGATAGTCTGGGAGGCGGACCCGCATGACCTGAAATTCTCTTTTGTAAGCAGGAAGGCCGAGAAGATACTGGGCTATCCGGCCGAGGCATGGCTTGAGGGCCGCGGGTTCCTGGAAGGGCATATGCATCCCGAAGACAGGGAGCGCTCACTGGCCCTGTATAAATCCATAACCGGCGAAGGCGGGGCCATGGAGATGGAATACAGGTTCATCTCCCGGACGGGGGAGCCCGTCTGGATAAGGGACACGGCGCACATTGCCATGGGGGAGAACGGCGGCGGGCAGCTTCGCGGCCTGATGGTGGACATCACGAGGCAAAAGGAGATGGAACAGGCGCTTGCCGCCCAGAAGGAACGGCTCTCGATAACCCTGGGGAACATAGGCGACGGGGTGATAACGACCGATTCCGCCGGCAGGGTAATCCTTATGAACGAGGTGGCCTGTCAGCTTACCGGCTGGACGCAGGAAGAGTCTATCGGCAGGCACCTAAAAGAGATATTCATTGTATTGGATGAAATGGCCCAAAACGGCAATGCAAACGGCTTCAACGGCCTGTTGGCCGGCCTCAGGAGCCCTCGTGACGAAGTGCTTTCCTCAAGAAGCGGTTCGGCCAGGCTTATAGAGAAGACAACCACCCCCATATGCGGCCCGGACGGCAAGTACTCCGGCATGGTCCTCGTCTTCAGGGACGTTACCGAAAAACGCAAGACCGAGGAGGAGATGCAGAAGATAGAGAAGCTGGAATCAATAGGCATTCTTGCCGGGGGCATAGCCCATGATTTCAATAACATCCTCACATCCATCATCGGCAATATTTCGATGGCCAGGATGTATACCGGCGAGAATACAGTTTTAAAAAGGCTGGACGAGGCTTACAAGGCCTCCCAGCGGGCCAAGGACCTTACAACGCAGCTCCTTACATTCTCCAAAGGCGGCACGCCGGTCAAGAAGATAACCTCTCTGAAAGAGATACTGAGGGAGTCGGCCGGTTTCGCCCTCAGGGGCTCCGCGGTAAATTACAGGTTCATTGTGCAGGAGGACCTCTGGCCCATGGAGGTGGATGCGGGTCAGATCAACCAGGTCTTCAACAATATCCTGATAAACGCGCAGCAGGCGATGCCAAACGGCGGGGTAATCGAAATTAAAGCCAGAAACCTGATCGTGATGAAGACCGGGGAGCTGCCCATTGCACCGGGAGAATACGTAAAAATATCAATACGCGATCAGGGCACGGGCATTCCTCCCGAGCACCTGGCGAAGATATTCGACCCCTATTTCACAACCAAGCAGGCAGGAAGCGGTCTGGGGCTTGCCACCTCCTATTCGATAATCAAAAAGCATGGCGGTTTTATCCGGGCGGAATCGAAACTTGGGAAGGGGAGCGCCTTCCATGTTTACCTGCCCGCCCTGAAGGACGTCCTGCCGGAGGAGGCCGAGGAGCAGAAAGAACTCTTCCGGGCAACGGGCCGGGTGCTTGTGATGGACGACGAGGACTACATACGAGACCTCGCCAGCGAGATGCTGCAGGAGATAGGCTTCGAACCCGACATGGCCAGAGACGGAGAGGAGGCGGTCGGGCTATACAGAAAGGGGCTGGAGGCAGGCCAGCCCTATGATGCGGTACTGCTGGATCTGACGGTGCGGGGCGGCATGGGCGGGACGGACTGCATGCGGAAACTCCTGGAACTGGACCCGAACGTGAGGGGAATAGTTTCCAGCGGCTATTCGGAAGACCCGGTGATGAGCAGCTATCGGGACTTCGGGTTCAGCGGCGTCATAACCAAGCCGTATGTCATACAGGACCTGAGCCGGATATTGCTGAGCATTATTCAGAAATAGTTTTTCCGCTAAAAAAAAATCCGGCGGAACCGGTTTGGCTCCCGCCGGAGTAAAAGTTCTCTTTGCCCAAGGCGGATGAAATCCGCCGTATTTGATGTCCCTCTCTTACAAGAGAAAGAACGGCATTTAATCTTCGGCTCTTCCGGGAATCGTGTGGGTAGTCCCCCCCTTTGGAAAAGGGGGGTGGGGGGATTTTAAAAATAAATGCTCCACTAAACAGATTGGCATTCTTGCGGGGGCTTAGAA
>JACWAF010000011.1 GCA_014874185.1 Nitrospirota bacterium
CCTCTTTGCCAAGGAGGGGGACAACCCACCCCTGCCCCCTCTCCCAAGTAGGGGGCTTTTGCTCCCCCTTTGGAAAAGGGGGATGGAGGGGGATTTTTTGATTATAATTTTCACTCTCCCTTTTCCCGGGGTCGCGGGCGGAGCCCCTGCATAAAGAGGGCGGGGGGCGGGTATAGGCAGCCAAAGAGAACTTTTGTATTTTTTGCCCTGGAGGGCAAAAAATCTAAAAGTTTTTTCTCTTGCTACTTCTCTTTTTTACAAAAAAGAGAAGTAGTCCTTTTCTTTATTAATCCAATATTCCAAGCAAATAAGTGCTCAAAAAGGTTAAAATATATAGATATGAGCGACAAAAACTTAGATAAAAATGAACAGCAGGTAGAGGCCTACGATGCGGATTCGATAAAGATCCTGAAAGGGCTTTCGGCGGTGCGCAAAAGGCCCGCCATGTACATAGGCTCCACCGGCCCGGATGGGCTTCATCACCTCCTCTATGAGGTGGTGGACAACAGCGTGGACGAGGCCCTTGCCGGCTTCTGCACCAATATCGAGATAATCATCCACCATGACGGGAGCGCCTCGGTTGAGGACGATGGAAGGGGCATACCCACCGGCCCGCACCCCGGTGACCCTGAGGGCAGGACGGCGGCCGAGATCGCGCTTACCGAACTCCATGCCGGGGGCAAGTTCGAATCCAAGGCGTACAAGGTTTCGGGCGGACTCCATGGCGTGGGCGTATCGGTCGTGAACGCCCTTTCCGAGTGGCTGGAGCTTGAGGTGCGCCGAGACGGGCTTGTTTATCAGCAGAGGTATGTAAGGGGAAAACCGGCAATGCCCCTGGCCCAGGTCGGAAAGACCAAGAGGCGGGGGACGAAGGTCACCTTCAAACCAGACCCCGAGATATTCGAGACCACCGAGTGGAGCTACGACACCCTCGCGCAGAGGATAAGGGAGCTTGCGTTCCTGAATGCGGGCCTGCGCATCTACTTTGTGGACGAGCGCACGGAGAAGAAGCAGGAGTTTTTATACAAAGGCGGGATAGTCTCTTTTGTAGAGCACCTGAACAAGAACAAGACCCCCGTGCATCCGAAGCCGGTCTATATAAGCTCCGAGAAGGAGGGCATCACCGTGGACCTTGCCCTCCAGTACAATGATGGCTACGCGGAGGCCATATACACCTTCGCCAATAATATAAACACCAGGGAGGGCGGCACCCATCTTGCGGGCTTCAAGGCCGCGCTCACCCGCACGGCGAACAACTACGCCCAGAGCCTGGGGCTACTGAAGAACCAGCAGCCCCTGACCGGAGACGATATCCGCGAGGGGCTTACCGCGGTCATCAGCGTGAAGCTGGCCAACCCCCAGTTCGAGGGGCAGACCAAGATGAAGCTTGGCAACAGCGAGGTGAAGGGCTTTGTTGAATCCATTGTGAATGATGCCCTGGGGGCCTACTTCGAGGAGAACCCCGGCGTTACAAAGAAGATAATAGAGAAGGCCCTGCAGGCCGCCCGCGCCAGGGAGGCCGCAAGGAAGGCCCGCGAGCTTACAAGGAGAAAGGGCCTGCTGGAAGACACCTCCCTGCCTGGAAAGCTTGCCGACTGCTCCGAGAAGGACCCGGCCCTTAGCGAGATCTTCATAGTGGAGGGGGATTCTGCGGGCGGCAGCGCCAAGCAGGCCAGGGACCGCAGGCAGCAGGCCATACTGCCCCTTCGCGGAAAGATACTGAATGTGGAGAAGGCGCGGTTCGACAAGATGCTCACCAGCGAGGAGATCAAGGTGCTCATCTCCGCGCTCGGCACCAGCATCGGGCCGGAGTTCGATGTATCAAAGGCGCGCTATCACAAGATCGTGCTGATGACGGACGCGGACGTGGACGGCGCGCACATAAGGACGCTGCTCCTTACCTTCTTCTTCCGCCAGATGCCGCAGATAATTGAGCAGGGCTACCTCTTCATAGCCCAGCCTCCGCTTTACAAGGTGAAGAGGGGCAAGAAGGAAAAATACATCCAGACGGACGACGAGCTGCGGGAGATGCTCCTGGAGATCGCGGCCGACGAGATAGCGTTAAGGATAAACGGCAGGGAACTGGCCGGGAAAAACCTTATCCCGCACATAAGGCGTCTTGAGCAGTTCGAGCGCCTTATTGAATGGTTCAGCCTCCGCAGGACGGACCCCAAGCTGCTGAAGTTCATCCTGAGGGAAAACATCGAAACGGGCCTTCTCAAGGACAAAGAGGCCCTCGCGGCACTCCTGGCGAAGATAAAGGAGGAGATACCCGAGGCGCAGCCGGGCGAGATCCAGCACGATGAGGAGCACGAGAGCTACTCGGCCGAGATAAGGCGCCATCACCTGAGACTGGTCCTCTCTGACGAGTTCCTGGACTCCCCGGATTTCAGGGAGCTTAAGAGGCTCTATAAGGAACTCGGAGTCCTTGGCATGCCCCCTTACAGGCTGAATACAAAGGAAGGCGAGGTGGAGTTCGCCTCGGACAGGGAGCTTATGGACTACATCCTGCAGGTCTCAAGGAAGGGCCTTTCCATCCAGCGCTATAAGGGCCTTGGAGAGATGAACCCCGCCCAGCTCTGGGAGACCACGATGGACCCCGAAAAGCGCACATTCCTGCAGGTGCGGGTGGAAGACAGCGTGCAATCGGACGAGATATTCACGATCCTCATGGGCGACCAGGTTGAGCCCCGCAAGGAGTTCATAGTTAAGCACGCCCTCGAGGCCCGGAACATAGACGTCTGATATCATCCATCCCCCTATGGATTTCAGGAAGCTTTCAAATTTCATTCTCCTGGCCGGCGCGGCGGTATTCTTATACGGCTTTCTCATGACAGTTACAAACCAGCCGGTTAAAACAAAGCCGGATTCCGGCAACATATTCGATAACTTGAGCCAATCCTTGACGAATATGAGCAGGAACGTCAATAGAGAAGTGAAACGGAAGCAGGCGAAAAAAAAGATGCTTGTCGGAGGCGCCATCGTCTTTGCCGGCGTCGCTATAAGGTTCTCAAGTAAAACTTCCAGTCCGTAGATTACGGCTGGGCGGGGTTGCGCGGCCGTTCTCTTTTATCCGGAAGGGCAGGGGCAAGCGCGTTCCTTTCCAAGGCATCAGAAGCTTGCGGTCGTAAAAAACCAGGTGTAGTCGCTTGCAAGCGCATTCCCCAATACGTCCCGCAGTCCTGCCCTGATGGTGACCTTATAGGTGGTTTCGGGTGAAAGCCGGATTATCGGGACAAAGGTCATGGTCGGTCCGTTTACCCTGATTGTGCCCGCAACCGGACCGCGTACCGTATTTGAGACGAGAAAATTTCCTAAAATGAAGAAGGCGGCCGGAACTTTTGTCCCCGCCGCCTTCTTCCCTGGAAGAGGTCTCGATAAAAAAAGCTGATCTCCGGGCTGGCGGGGCCGGTATTGGCCGGTTCCCTTTCAAATCCCGGTCCGCATAAGATGCTATTTTTTCCTGATAAGAAAGATCATAGAGCCCTGCTCGTCCCTTGTTTCGAGGACCTCGGAACCCATGTTTCTCACAAGGGCCGGGATGTCGGACTTCGAACCGGGGTCGGTGGCTGTCACCTCCAGTACCTGTCCGGGCGCGATTTGATTGAGCGCCTTTTTTGTCTTCACCACCGGCATGGGGCAGGTAAGCCCCTTGCAATCGATCTTCACGTCAGCCGCAAACTCCGCCATTTAACATGGTCTCCTTTCAAAAATAAGATGAATCGCAAAGCCTTCCGCGGAAGCCCTTTTTTATTCGGTTTGCATCTTTATGACGTCCCGGACAATGCCGCGCAGGAGCTTTTCCACTTCGGCGCGGGCGGACTTGCCGCTTTCATCGTTCCATATAAAGCGCCTGTAGGAGAGATAGACCTTCCCTTCCTGGCCGGGAAGGGTATAGACCGCGATCTGGTACGGGCAGAAGGCGATGAAGTGCGGGTCCTTCTCCATCATGTCCCTTGAAACCACGGCGCTGCAGAACTCAAGCACCCTTGCCCTGCCGAATATTTTTTTTGTCCTGCCCAGGGCCTTGCCTGTCCGGTCGAGCATCTCCCCCACATGGGAGACGCTGGAGACCACAAGCCCGCGGTCGCCGAGCGCCGTTTTCAGGTCCTCCCATACGCTGTCAAAGTCTCCGCTCACGGAGCGGATGACAACGGGGTCCCGGTCTTCGCCGGCGAAAGCCGCCTGCACGCAATGGCCCGCCGGGAATGCCGCCAGGGCCGGCAGCAAACACACCAGTGCAAACAGCCTTTTTCCAATGGCATTCACGTGTTCAGGCCTCTCTCATTATGCTCCAGGTCATGAATTTGGCCCCGGCAATGGCGCCAAGGAAGATGAACGCCATGGTCAGAAAGCTCCCAAGCGAAAGGGTCGAGATGCCGCTCAGCCCCTGGCCGATATTGCAGCCCATGGCCAGGACCGCGCCAAAGCCCATGAGCAGGCCGCCCACCAGGTTGTACTTGAACTGCTGGAGAGGCGGGGCAATCCAGTGGAAAGTGCCGCTGATGATGGCGGCGATAAAAGAGCCTGCCACCACGCCCAACACCGTGGCCACCGCGAAGTTTATGGACTCCCCGGTCCACAGGATTATATACCTGAACGTCTGGGCGTCGGCCAGCGCAAAGGTCAGGCTTTTGGGCCTCCACGTCTGCAGCAGGGTGGGGTCGTCAGGCCCGGTAAAAGAGAATGAGTCCACATGGGGGATCGCCTTGAAGGCCAGGCCGTTGACCCACCAGGCCAGGACCACGACCAGCCCTATCGCGGCCCCCGCCAACGGCCATCTCCATCCCCGCCACTCGGACCCCTTTGGGGCCCGCAGCATGAAGACGAGCAGAAGGGCCTCGATGACCAGAATGATCGCCCATGCCGGCACCCGGCTGACTACATCCGGCAGATACTGGTTATTCATGTTCATGGTCAGTTTGTCGAAGTAGTCCACCCTGAGCTTGGCCGTAATCCCCCACAGGGTGGCGCCGGAGGAAAAGATGAACGCCAGAACGCTCACAAGCCCTCCCAGGTTGCCCTCGCCGGCGCGCACCAGTATCCTGCTTGCGCAGCCGCCGGCGTATACGATGCCGATGCCGAAGATGAACCCCCCGGCAATGTAGCTCAGCCAGGTGAAGGGCGAGTCTATGTAGATGCTGCGCCCGATGTCCACGATCCCGAACCTGTAGAGCATCTGCGTGGCCGGTATGGCAATGAAGAGCGCCATCGCGTATGCCCTTGTCTGTGTCATGTCATTGGTGGTCACAATGTTGTGGCAGGCGGCCGCTATGCAGAACTTGGACCTTTGCACCACGGCCCCCAGGAGCCCCCCTATCAGCAGGCCGGAGATTATGACCGCAGAGCGAATGGAACCCTTTATGGCCGCTATCTGGCCATCCGAGAAGGACCCGGAGTCGATGACGGTATATCCCCTTATCTTGATAATATAGTAGACGATCCAGAGAAATACGCCAGCCATCAACGCTATGCCAAGAACTTTTCTACCCTTTGACATTCATTCCTCCTGAGCAGTGTTGGAACAATCCTCTCCGCAGCGCAGCTTGTCCTTGAATTTCTAGCAAAGCATTTTCCATGCCTGGGACACGCCACGATAATGAGCGGTTTGGCGGAATGAACTGTTCAAAAATGCACAAACGGGCGGATTGCGGCTGTCCTTTTCTGAACAGGCGCGAAATCAATTAATAAGGGTTTCATAATTGAATGGACAAATCTCCCCTCGCCCCTCTTTTCCAAAGAGGGGAAATCCCTCACTTTATGAGACTTCGTGCGGCTCACTGGCGTGTCGAGGATGTCCCTTTTCCAAAGAGGGGAAATCCCTCACCTTATGAGACAGGGGGCAAGGATAACGGAATATCGCTGGGTTGAGCTTTTCCAAAGAGGGGAAATCTCTCACTTTATGAGACTGCCAACAGAAATGAAAGCCCGGCCAAACGGCAGCCGGCGAATGCGGCAGACTAAAGGAGATTGTATTTCACCATCTTTGTCCGGAGCTGCCTTCTTGTTATGCCAAGGCGCGTGGAGGCCTTCGTCTGGTTCCAGTCCTCGCTCTCCAGGGCGTTCAGGATTGCGGCCCGCTCCAGTTCCGGGAGCTTCAGGCTGGAGAGGCCCGCGATCTTTTCGCCCTCCACGCCGCCCGCCTCTATGTCGAAGATCTTCCTGGGCAGGTCAGCCAGGACGATGGTGTCGTACCTGGTAAGGACAATGGCCCTTTCGATGATATTTTCAAGCTGCCTGATATTGCCCGGCCAGTCGTAGGCCAGGAGGG
Source organism: Nitrospirota bacterium (assembly GCA_014874185.1). Classification (GTDB taxonomy): domain Bacteria; phylum Nitrospirota; class Thermodesulfovibrionia; order Thermodesulfovibrionales; family JdFR-88; genus JACWAF01. The sequence goes on from JACWAF010000011.1 coordinate 6,272, forward strand.
CGTCCAGGGCCCTCTGGTCGATGCCCTTTACGAATTTCTGGTTCTGCTCGGCATATTTCCTGAAGAAATGTTCCACAAGGAGCGGTATGTCCTCCTTCCGCTCGCTCAGCCTGGGCATCTGGACCGGTATCACGTTAAGGCGGTAGAAGAGGTCTTCCCTGAACCTCCCGGCTTCTATCTCCTCTTCCAGGTTCCTGTTCGTGGAGGCTATAATGCGGCAGTCGGCCTTCACCGGGGCCGTCCCCCCGATCCGGTAGAATTCCTTCTCTTGTATGAACCGGAGGAGCTTTATCTGCATGGACAGGGGCATCTCGCCTATTTCGTCGAGGAACAGGGTCCCCTTGTTGGCCGCCTCCACCTTCCCCGTCTCTCTTGAGACGGCGCCCGTATAGGAGCCCGCTTCGTGGCCGAAAAGCTCGTTTTCCATAAGCTCGCCGGGTATTGCCCCGCAGTTTATCGCGACGAACCGGAACGGCCCCCTTTGAGAGGCGTCATGCATGGCCCGCGCAACCAGCTCCTTGCCCGTGCCGGATTCCCCGGTGATGAGGACGGTGGAGCGGCTGTCACATACGATGCGGATCGTGGCCAGTATCTCCTGGATGGGCCCGCTTCTGCCTATTATCCCGTACTGGTCCTCCGCCCGGCTGGCAACCGCTTCGCCCTTTCCAGTCTTCTTGTGCAGCAGGCTGTGCCTTATGACCGCGAACAGGTCATTGGACTCCACCGGCTTGGTGAGGTAGTTGACGGCGCCGGCCTTCATCGCTTCGACCGCGTTTTCTATGCTCCCGTAAGCGGTTATTATCACAACCGGCAATTCCGGGTCCTTCTCCTTCACCCACTTCAGCAGATCCAGGCCGGACCTGCCCGGCAGCCTCATGTCGGTCAGAACGAGGTCGAAGGCCTGGTCGGAGAGCTTTGAAACGGCCTCTTCGAAGTTTATCGCCGCCTCCGCATGGAAGCCCTCCTGCTTCAGGAGCTTGCCCAGAAACCTGAGGATATTCCTCTCATCTTCCACCAGCAGGATGTTTTCCATTCTTCCGCTCAATTCTCAGGCCAATCCCCTGTTTTGTAATTGCGTGCAAACTCGCCCCCGGCCAGGGGCAGCATTATCATAAAATGCGCTCCCTCGTCCGACCCGAGCAGCTTGATCTCCCCGTGATGGGTCAGGATTATCTTGTAGGCGGTTGCAAGCCCCAGCCCGCTCCCCTCCGTCTTCGTGGTAAAGAACGGCTGGAATATCCTGGAGGCTATCTTCTCCGGGATGCCCGGCCCCGTGTCCATTATATGCACCTCCGCCCACTCGCCCGAGGCCTTGTATTCCACCGTGATCATGCCGCCTTCCCGCATGGCCTGTATCGCGTTTATGAAAAGGTTCATGAAGACCTGCTTCAAAAGCGCCGGGTCGCCCATTATCTGCGGCACTTCGGAGCATTCCACCCTTGTGACCCTTACGCCGGCCTCCTCCAGGTCCGAGTCCAGGAGTTCCACCACCCTGTCCACTATCTCCGTCACCCGGCATGGCCTTGGCGAGGGCGAAGGTATCCTTGAGAACCGGAGGAACTCGTCGGCCATTATGGTCATCTCCAGCGACTCGTCCTTTATTATATCCGCATACTCCTCTATTTCGGGCTGGTGGTTTATCCGCTTTATCTCCGAGGCCGCGCCCCGGATGGCGTAAAGGCTGTTGCGCATCTCGTGCGCTATCTGCGCCGACATCTGCCCGACCGCCGCCATGCAGGTGATCTTCTCCCTTTCTTCGGACATCTTCCTGAATTCCTTCAGGTATTTTTTCAGGTGCTCTATCATGTGCTGGAAGGCCTGCCTCAGCTGGGCCGACTCATCCCTTGTCGCGGGGTCGTACAGGTTGGTGCCGCCGAAGGTTATCTCCTTCTCGAAGGACTCCACCTCCCTCACCAGTTTCGTCAGGGGCTTGGACAGGATGGACGATACGATGAAAGAGCCCCAGATGCCCGCCGCGAATATCAGGAACGAGAGGTATGCAAGCTGGACCTTGGTCTTTTTGAATTCCCGGTCGGGCGTGGCGTTTTCAGAGCCGCTGAAATTCACCTGCAGGGCCCCAAGCACATCTCCGCCCACGCTGACCGGCATGAATACCTTCGTGTCGGACAGGTTCCGGGGGCCGGCTCCGCCCGGGGCGGCCTCGCGCAGGCGTCCGAGCATCTCCGGGTCATGCCGCCCGATCTCGCCCAGGTCATCGGACAGCACCACGATCCCGCGCTTGTCCACGGCCTTGACGCTCTGTACCTGGGACGACTGCTTCAGCTGCCTTACCTGCTCCATCAGGGGGCCGTAATCCTTGGCTATTATCGAGTCGGAAGCGGAGACGGCCAGCTTCCGGGCGATGCTGGCGTGGAACTGCTTGAGCTGGAGGTCCAGGTTCTTGTGGGCGGTGGAGAGCACTATCAGGCTTACCGAGATGTAGATGATTATCAGCATCAGCATCATGTAAAGAATGCCCTTGGCCTTTATGCTGGTGCGCTTGTTGAGTTCGCTTAAAATCTTCATGCTCTGGGCGGGCGCTTAAACCCCGTCAAATGTCCTGCAAATGCCCTGGCGCGGCCCCCTCGTGCAAGCCGTTTTTATCCGCCGGCGGGCTTCAACTCCCTTATCCTGATATCGCCGGGGCCGCCCGGATTTTTAACCGAATACCGGATGAGGGCCTTTTCGATCCTTTCCGTGAATTCCGCATCCGTGCCTTTCCTTGCGGCTATGACCCAGTCGGGCAGAGGCGGCGTCCTCGCAAGGATCCTGAAACGGCTCAGGTCTATGTCCCTGCCCATGGACCGGAGTGCGGAGTAACTCACAAAACCCGCGCTGACCGTGCCCTGGTAAACCTGCATGATCACGCGCTCGTAAGACTTGAGCACCACAAAATGCATCGGTCCCGCGGGCACTTCCCTTTTCCTGAGCAGTTCTTTCTGGGCCAGGAAACCGCTGTCCGAATATAATGATACAATTCCGGTCTTCTTTCCGGCAAGTTCCCTGAGCGTTTTTACCGGGCCCCTGGAGCTTACGACAATCACCCCCCTGTTTTCAGGGTGGCCGGCGCGGGCAAGGGCCGCTATCCCGGTGAGATAGCCGCGCCGCGCGGCCCCGGAATAGAGATTGTGGTTCTGGAGGAAGAAATCCCCTTTCCCGGCCCGCATCATCTGAATGAAATCCCTGGTGTTCTCCGGGATCACAATCTGAAACCGCCTGCCCGACACCCGGGAAAGATAAAGCATAAGGGAGTTCAGCTCCTTGAACATCTCGGGCCCAAACGAGACCGGCTCCACCACGAACCGGACGGCCCCTTTGGCCGGCTTCAGCATGTCTTCCTCTCCAAGGACGCTCTTCATGAGGATCCTGACGATATCGTAATCCCCGTCTCTGGCCTTAACCAGCCCGTCGGCCCCGGTCTCTATGCCGCCCAGCACCTTTTTCGGATGGCTGCTGTTGATTGAGAGCATGGCCTTTTCAATCCTCTCCAGAAGGGGCTTGCCGAGGCCCGCCCTGGCGGCAAAGAGGTACTGGGGAATGGGATATGAGTAGCTCAGGACCCGGAGCCCCTTGTCCAGGTAGGGCCTGGCCGCCATCTCGGAGACGCCCGTTGCGTCGAACAGCCTGGCCATGACCGCAAGGATCGCGCTTTCGTCCGATCCGAGCCTCACCGTTTCCATGAAATCGCCATCATCGATCCCGACCTTCTGGAGGATCACCTTCGGCAGCAGCCCGGAGCCGGGGCAGTAATACCTTCCGTACACGAAGGTCCTGCCCACGAGGTCGGCGGTTTTTCTGATATTCGAGTCGCTCCGCACCAGCAGGACGCTCCGGTATTCGGAACTCCCGTTCACACGCAGCTTCGCCAGGGGCACTATCCGCATGCGCCTGGAAGCGTCGCAATAAAGTATGGGGCACATGAAGGCCATGTCGGCTTCGCCCCTCTGCAGGCTGTCGATGACCTCGCTCCTCTTGTTTGCCACCTTTAATTCCACCGGCTCGCCCAGCCGGGTCTCCAGATACCGCTTCAAAGGGAGGAAGTCCGCATACATGACGGAGGGCGACTGGAGCGGGAGCAGCATCAGGGTCAGCTTCTGTCTTGCAGCGGCGGCGGAAGAGCAGACCAGGATCAGGACGGCGGACAGGAGCGCCCCTTTAAAGACGGGGAGACGGAACGGGTCTTTCATTTTAAATTATTCCGGGGAGGTGTTCCGGACCGAAAAACACAGTCCGGAACACCCCTGGATTCCGCAATCAGATTACCAGCCTGGGCTGGTCTTTATGCACGTTGACCGTCTTCTTTTTCCTTATATAGTCCATGACGATGTCATAAACCGGCGGCCCCGGCTGCTCGCTCATCGACGCCCAGCCGGACATCGTGTATTCCCTGGCGGGGTCGACCGGCTTGCCCCGGACCGCCAGGTCCTGTATCCTGCTGCCCATCTTCCCGCCAACTTTTATGGTGAAGTCAAGCCCCCTGGTCCTCACCATGTCCCCGCCCTGCTGCATGTAGGGGTCGATGTTGAAGAGGTTGTCCGCTATGTCCTCAAGGACGTCCTTTATCATGCCCCCCTTCATGCTGGTCTTGTAGGTATTGGGGTACGTGATTGCGGTCTGGGAGAAGACGTCCTCCGCCGTTATGGGGCCCGGGAGCACAGTCCTGCCCCATCTGAAGCCGGGGGAAAGGGCAAACTCCACGTCGTAGTGGTCTATCAGGGCGTCGCAGATCAGGTCGTCGAAGGTGCCGTCCAGGTTGCCCCTCCTGTAAAGGATGGTCTCGGTATGCCCAAGCACCTCGTTCAGCTTGTCCTTGTAGGGGGCCCGCAGGCCGTCAACAAGCTTCGCCATCCCGGCGTCGGGCTCTATCAGGCCGCAGATGACGGGTATGAGCCTGAAGGAATAGCTTTCTATCTTCCGGCCCTTCACTTCCAGGTCGAGCCTCGAAACGAACTTCCCGTAGCAGCCGGAGTTGATGACCAGGGTCCTGCCCACGACCACCGGCTCCGGCACCCCATCGTGGGTATGGCCGCCCATGATCACGTCTATGCCTTTCACCCTTTCGGCCATCTTCTTGTCCACGTCCATGCCGTTGTGGGAGATGACGACCACCAGGTCCGCCTTCTTGCCCCTGACCTCGTCGACCACCGCCTGCATATGGCCGTCCTTGATGCCGAATGACCAGTCGGGTATGAACCTCCTGGGGTTCGCGATGGGCGTATAGGGGAAGGCCTGCCCGATCACCGCAATGGCCAGCCCGTTGACCTGCTTTATCACGTAGGGCTTGAATATGGGATCGCCCCAGGTGGCGTCGTTCACGTTCTGGGCGACGAAGGAGAAGTCCATTTTTTTGATCAGTTCCAGGACGCGGTCCTGGCCGTAAGTGAACTCCCAGTGGCCGGTCATGACCTCGCAGCCAAGCTTGTTCATGGCGGTCACCATGTCCTCGCCCCTGGTCCAGAGGCTTGTGGCCGAGCCCTGAACGGTATCGCCCCCGTCTATGTGGAGCACCCTTCCGGGCCTCTCGGCCCGGATGTTTTTTATGAGGGTTGCCATATAGGCGAAACCGCCCATCTTGCCGTATTCCTCCGCAAGCCTGGCGTAGTCGTCGCAGGTATATGCGTATGCCTCCAGGGTGTCCGGCCGGTATCCGTAATATTTGAGGAAATTCCCGCCCGTGAGGTGCGGGGGCTGCCCCTTGTCTTCACCCACCCCGATATTGGTATCGGGCTCTCTGTAATATATGGGGACAAGCTGGGCATGGGTATCGGTGGTGTGCACCAGCGTGAGGTTGCCTTTTGATTGAAATCTTGAAAGGCTGCCGGGTTTCAGGCCCTTGGCGAGCGCCGCCGGAGACAGGCCCGCGGTGCCCGCCGCAAGCCCCAGCATCTGTATGAATTTCCGCCTCGTTATACTCATCCAGTCCTCCTCGAATGTGGTTGGCCCGCTTGGCCTGCTTACATCTTGAACCCGGGGACCTGTATCGGGAGCCCGTTGGCCTGGTATGTAAGATATAATTGCAGGTCGCGGTACGTCTCGCACTCAAACGGAAGCGGCTTCTGCCTCACGTTCTTGTTGCACCCCCTGAACCGCCTCTGGAGGGAGCCCGTTCCGGCCCATTTCAGCCTGTAGGAAGGCCAATGGTCCGCGTGATGCCTGTTGTTGGACAGGAGGTTTGCCCTCATCATATGCCCCGAGTATTTCACGTGGCAAAGGGCGCAGCTGAAATTGAACTGTCCGTGTCTTTTGTAATAATAAGCCTTTCCGGCCTCGTAAAAAGGCCTCGCCGGCCCGTCTATGCTTACCTTTATCGGCACGCCGTTCGAGAGGGATTTCACGTAAAGATCAAGGGCCAGCTGGTCGTATGACTCGTATTTCAGAGGGGCGGCACCCATATGGTCTTCGCGGCACCTGTTTATCTGCAGGGCGACCGTGTTTATCCCCTTTGTGGCGGGGTCGTATTTCGGGAAGCCGGCCGCCGCGCCCTTAAGCTTCTCGCCGTTTGCGCCGTGGCAGGAGGCGCATGATTTGCCCGCGCTGCCTTCAACCTTGCTGAAAAGGTCTTTGCCGTCGTCCAGCATGAAGTCGGCCGGGTTGCCTTCCTCGGCCATCTGCTCGGTGTACTTGCCGTACACGGCGTTGTATCTCTTCTCATATTCCCGGGCCGAGATATTCGGCTTATATTCCTTTATCTGCGGGGCGGCCTCATCCGCGGCGAGGGCGTATCGCCATGCCCCCGCCGTGAGCGCCCCAAACGCGCACACAAGCATCACAAGAACCCTTCCAAGCCTGCTCATTATCCCGTTACCTCCTGGTTGTTTTTTGTCCGGCTAGCTCGGGTTTATCTGGACCGCCTGCTCGTAAACCCCGCCCTTGTTGTCCTTGTAAACGATCTTTATGGGGGCCGCCTTTTCGGCTTTCACGTAAAAGGTCATGAACGGGTTGGCGCTGACGGCTATGGTCCAGTCACAGTGGGTTATCCTGTCGCTGCCGTAATAGATATCGACGTTGTTTATGAAGTACGCGGGTATCACCTTCCCGTCCTTGCCCTTCCTGAGCCCGGTCTCCATGGGATGCGTGACCAGCACCTCCACGGGTATCACCTGCCCCCTGGCAATGCTATGCGGCACTCTTATTTTTATCCTTCCAACAGCTGGCATTTGTCTTCCTCCTTGGGTTTTTCCGGTTGCCGTTTCGCTTGAACGCGGGCGTTATCCGCCGCAGCCCCCTATGGTGACCTTCACCGATCTGGCCGCGCCGTAGAGCTTCCCCCTGCTTGTCTCCAGGACCACGCGGACATTTGAGGTCTTCCTCATTTTTATCCTCAGCGCAAACTCGGCCTTGCCGTTTGCCGGGGTCAGGTCGATGCCCGCCACATAGGGCTCGGCATTGCCTTCCGCGTAGACGTTTATCTTCTTCACGTAATCGTCGCTCCTCATCGGCAGGTCGGAGACGATCGTTATCGGGACAACCGCGCCGTTCTCGGCGATTATCGGGGCCTTGATATTCACATGCGACGGGCTCACCTGGCGGCCGCCGAACTGCCTCCTGAGCACCTCATTGATGCTCTCTTCCTTCTGGGCGGCGAATGCCGGCCTTGCCAGCTGCGGCAGGGAGCCCGCCACCAGGAACATTGCGCAGGCGGCGCCGCCTGTCTTCAGGAAAGCCCTCCTGGAGAGCGCCAGTCCCTTGTCCTTCTGCTCCATCGTTTTGCCTCCTTGGTTATTTTTTCTTTATGCTGTAAAGATATTCGACGACGTCATCGACCTGCTCCTTCGTGAGGAGCTTGTTGGGGCCGAAGGGCGGCATAATGGTGTCCGGGTCGAATTTCCTGGCGTCCCATACCCACTGCCATACCGTGTCCCTGTCCTTTGCGGCATATCCCTCCATCGATTTGGCGAGGTCCGGCCCGACGTCTCCGGGGAACTCCATTCCGGGGACGACATGGCATGCCGCACAGTTGCCGAGGTTTCTGGCCTGGACGATCTTCTTGCCGTTCTCCGCGTTGCCGCCGGCCATTGCAGCCGCCGACAGGGCGAGAAAGACAACGAGGGTCAAACCCAGGGCCGCAAGATTACTGGTCCTCACTGTTTCCTCCTTTCTTTCCTTCCTGGTCCGGATAAGCAGGCGAAGCCTGCACTACTAAAAAACCGCTGTCTCGCATATCTCCCATTCCGCTTGCCGCGTCCCCCTTTTCTTCAGTACAGGCGGGCATCAAGCTACTTGACGCACAGCCTGTGGCTTATGCCCTTTACCTGGCTGCAAAGAAGGTCTTTGAAATCCTCTTTTGTCAGCACGCCCGGTATCCTCAGCAGCTCCTGCCTCCCCGCGCCCAGGAAGATGAGGGTGGGGGTCCCCAGTACCCTGTATTTTCTTGCAAGCTCGCTTCCCGTCATGCCCTGCCCCGGCAGCTTGTCCTTCCCGAAGGCGTCGATCTTTATTACGTTCGCGTTTTCACGGAGGATATCTTTAATCGAGGGGTCGTTGATGACCTCGTCCATGAGCTTGCACCACTTGCACCTTGCCTGATAGAAAAACAGCAGGTTGACGCCGGATGACCCATATGCCGGCGCACTTAAAGCCAGCAGAAGCAGGCAAGGTGCAAGAAACTTGAAACGCATCACGAAATTCATCACCACGATAAAAATGGAAGAAAAGCAAAAGACATGCCCGGAGGAGCGAGTTGAAAAATGCCCGGAATTGTACCTTTCCGTACAATTTCCATCCCCCCGATGTGCAGTTCTGAACTATTTTGGCGGGGGCGGGACCGGATTCCGCGGAATGCCGCCTGGAAACGGAACGGGGGGCTTCAGGCCCCCCGCGTTTTCAAAAAGAAGATTTTATCTGTTTTTCAATAAGCGACAACGACGTCAAAACCGGCGAGTGCGGAGGCCATCTCCTCCGTGGTCGTCTGCTCGAAGGGGTTGGCGGGGTTGTTGGTCAGCAGCCTGCCGCCCATCTCCTTCAATGTCTCTATATTGACATCGATCGAGTCGCCCGGGCCGAGGACCCCGTCCATTACGAAGACGCTCACCTCGTCATCGGCAAGCGTAAGCCCCACGGCCATCCTCAAGGCCTCCTCTTTCCTGTCCCTGACAATTACGGCGATCTTTTTTGCATTTCCCACAATGAACTCTCCTCTCTCTTTGTTCTTGATGCCGCGGCCCATGACGGCGGATGCGCCCTTTCCGTGCGGATGCACCTCATCATAAAAGGCCGCGTGAACGGTTGTCAAGGTTTGGACGGCAGGGGTGAAATCAAGCGGGCCCGCACCTCAAGCCAGAGTTATCAAATTGACTTTCGGCTTTCTTTTTCTTTATAACTATTTTTCCGGCAGCTTCATTGAATGGGAGGTGATACGCATGAAACTGGGAATTCTGGTCACGACCGACAGGCACCTTGACGAAGTCATGGGAATAGCGAAGGCCGCGGCGGCGAAGGGGCATGAGGTCAGCATATTCAACATGGACGCGGGCACCAGGCTTCTTGAAAACCCTGACTTCACGGCGCTTTGCAATGTGAAGGGCATCAGCATGAGCTTCTGTGACCACAGCGCTAAACGCCACGGCGTGAAACAGGACGGCATCCCCGCGGACATAGCCTGCGGAAGCCAGTACAACAACGCCGTGATGATGCACGACGCAGGGAAGGTCATCAATCTTTAATTCACTTCGGGAGGATACCGGTTTGAAGATTCTTTACATTTTGAGCGACGGGCCCAGCGCCCTTTCAAGCAGGGTAATCGAACTGCAGTCCAGGGGCGGCGAGACAAGGATAATCGACCTGTCCAAAAGGACGGAATCCTATGAATCCATTGTGGACGAGATAGCCTCCTGCGACAGGCTTGTTTCCTGGTAAGCCGCCCTGTTTGAATTCCGGGTTGGGTTCACTCCAGGGCGTTTAAAGAGGTTAAAAGGCTTTTGCCCTCACGCTCCAGCCGGGAATGCGGCGGGGCGGGCGGATTTATTATAATAAGGGGCTTTGCGCGATCATTTTTCCATAGGCCCCGGCAGATGAGAGTAAAAACCGGACTGGACCTCTTTGAAAGGCACTGGCCTCGGAGGCTGCGGGGGGCGCGCGTGGGCCTCCTGGCGCATCCGGCCTCGGTCAACGGGCGCCTGGAGCACGCGATAGGACTCTTTCTCAGGTCGCGGCAGTGCAAATTGAGGGTTCTTTTTGGCCCCCAGCACGGCATCTACGGCCATACCCAGGACAACATGATAGAATGGCGGGGGTTCCGGGACGGCAAGACGGGCCTGCCGGTCTTCAGTCTCTACGGCGATCAGCGAAAGCCCACCGGCCCCATGCTGAAGGAGATGGACGCGCTCGTCATCGACCTGCAGGACGTGGGCGCGCGCTATTACACCTTCATCTGGACGATGGAGCTGTGCATGCAGGCCTGCGCCGAAGAGGGCAAACCGGTGGTGGTCCTGGACAGGCCGAACCCCATCGGGGGGGATCTCACGGAGGGGACGGTGCTGGAGCCCGGGTATTCCTCTTTTGTCGGCCTGCGGCCCCTGCCCATTCGCCACGGCATGACCATAGCCGAGGTCGGGATGTACCTCCGCGAGACCTTTTATCCCTCTCTCGATTTCCACGTGATCGGGATGAAGGACTGGAAGCGCTCTTACTGGTTTGACGACTGCTCGCTCCCCTGGGTGCTCCCATCTCCGAACATGCCCACGCCGGACACGGCCGCCGTTTATCCGGGCATGTGCCTCCTGGAAGGCACCCTCCTAAGCGAGGGGCGGGGCACAACGCGCCCCTTCGAGATCTTCGGGGCCCCTTTCATCGAACCCGGCCGGCTTGTGAAGAGGCTTGGCGAGTTCCGGCTTTCCGGGGTCGTCTTCAGGCCCCTGCACTTCGAGCCCACCTTCCAGAAACACGCCGGCAAGCTGTGCGGAGGGGCCCAGATGCACCTGACCGGCAGAGAAAAATTCCGCCCCTTCAAGACGGCAGCCGCAATCCTGAAGGCGGTGCGGGAGCTTTACCCCGAAGAGCGGATCTGGAGAGACCCCCCTTACGAATACGAACAGGTGAAGCTTCCGATAGATATCCTGGCCGGGACGCCCAGGCTGCGCGAACGGATAGATGCCGGGACGGGGCTGGACAGAATGGAAGAAGAGTGGAGGGAGGAGTGCGCGCATTTTGCGAGGACCGTAAGAAAGCGCTTCCTGCTTTATGAATAAACGGATCGCCGTTTTTCTCCCCGCGGCGGGTCTTGGGGAGCGGCTTCGCCCCATAACAAACCATCTTCCAAAACCCCTCCTGCCCGTTTTGGGGAAACCGGTTATAGAGATCATCCTCGAAAGGCTGGCCCCGGTCTGCTCCGGCGGGATAGGGATCAACCTCCACTACAAAGGAGAGATGGTCCGCGAATGGGCGGAAAATTCTCAATATGCGGGGCGGGCCGTCTTCTTTCCCGAAGACCCCATCCTTGGCACGGGCGGGGCCCTGAAGAACGCCCGGGAATTCCTTTCCGGGGGCCTCTTCCTGGTGCATAACGCCGATATCCTCCTGGAGATAGACTTTCACCGGCTGATGGAAACCCACATCTCGGAAGGCAATATCGCAACCCTGGTGACGCACCGCCACCCGAGGCTCAGCAATGTTGTGCTGGACGGCGAGGACCTTGTGACAGGGGTGGAAAACCCCGGCGAATCCCGGCCCGATCCCGCCCGCGCGGGAAGAAAGACGGCCTACACCGGCATCGCCCTGTACTCGCCCGGGATACTGGATTTCCTTCCTGATGGTGTCTCTCACGCCACCCAGGCCTGGGTTGCCGCGTCAGCCGCGGGCCGCAGGGTCAGGGCACTGGACTTTACGGGCTGCCGGTGGAATGACATCGGGACCCCCGCAACCTATGCGGCCGCAATACTGCAATCCCTGAGCCTGAATGGCGAGACCGTATACCGCTCTCCGGAAGCCCGGTGCGGGGACATCGAGGCCGATGGTTATCTGGTCCTGGAATCCGGCTGCAAGGTGGAAAACGGGTCGCGCCTAAGGAACTGCGTCTTGATGCCAGGGGCCCGCGTCTCGGGCGATCACGAGAACCGGATAATCGGGCCGGATTACATACTGGAGCTTTCAGGGAGCGAGATGCAACCGCCGCTCCATGCCGCGGAAAAAAAGCGGGTCTTTTTGTCCGACCCGCTTTTTGCACGGCGCTTCCGGCGCTTCTCCGGAGGCGGGCGGCCCGGCCTGGCCGGCGATAAGGCTTTTGACGCGGCCTTGGTAGGTTTCGGGGGCTCTGACCGCCGGTATTTCCGGGTCCGCAGCGGCGGGGAGAGCGTCATCCTTATGGAATGCCATCCCGATGACCCGGATTTCGAGCGGCATATCGAATACACGGCCTTCTTTCTCAAGGCCGGAGTGCCCGTCCCCGCTCTCCTCGCCGTGGACTGGAAGGGGAAGAGGGCCCTCTTCGAGGACTTGGGGGACTGCTCACTGTATTCTTACCTGAAGCTTCCCCGTGAAAGGGGCCTTATAGCCGAAATCTACAGAGGCATCATGGGTGTGCTGGCCGGGCTCCACACCCGCGCTTACCGGGGGATTGGGGAATGTCCGCTCCTGGCCGCGCGGCGCTTCGATTACGACCACCTCCGCTGGGAAACGGACTACTTCCTTGAGCGGTTCGTGAAAGGCCTTCCGGGCCGGCCGGCGCGCAATCTTTCCGGACTGGAGAAAGACTTCCATGAACTCGCTTCCCTTGTGGATTCATTTCCCAAAACCGTCATCCACCGCGACTTCCAGTCGCAGAACGTAATGATCACGAAGGGGACCATCCCGAGGGTTATCGACTACCAGGGGGCGCGGATAGGCCCTCCGGCATATGACCTGGCATCCGTCCTGTGGGACCCGTATTGCATGCTGGATGCGGGATTGAGGGAAGAGATGCTTTCCTATTATGCCGGGCTCAGGCGTGCGGCTGACGGGTCGTTTTCCGAAGACGGGTTCAGGGAGACCATCCTCCCGTGCCGGCTCCAGAGGCATATGCAGGCCCTGGGGGCTTATGGCTTTCTTTCCGGGGCGAAAGGGAAAAAATACTTCCTCAAGCATGTCCCCAATGCGCTCCGGCTTCTAAAAGAGGACATTGCCGGGGCCGACGGGGCCTTCCCGGAGCTTTCCGGGCTCCTGGAGGGATTGGATTATCCCTTCTAATCTATTCCCGCACGCGGCTGTGTTATTCTAAACGGTTATGGAAAAATTGCTCATAAAGGGCGGAGTGCGGCTTAAGGGTGAGGTGGCGATAGGCGGCTCAAAAAACGCCTGCCTTCCCATCATGGCCGCCTCGATACTCTCAGGCGGGACCAGCGCCGTAAAGGGCGTGCCCGCCCTCAGGGACGTGCTCACGCTGGCGAAGCTCCTTCAGAACATGGGCGCGAAATGCGAATTCCATAACTCCACGTTCGAGACCGATACCGCCCCGCTCGATAACCCCGAGGCCCCTTACGGGCTTGTCAAGACGATGCGCGCATCGGTGCTGGTGCTGGGGCCCCTTATCGCCCGCTACGGACGGGCCAGGGTGTCGCTTCCCGGGGGGTGCGCCATAGGGGCAAGGCCCATAAACATGCACCTTGCGGGGCTGAAAAAGATGGGCGCCGGGATAGAGCTTGAGGAAGGCTACGTGCTCGCCAGGGCGGACCGGCTGCGCGGGGCGCGCATCTGCTTCGACATCCCCACCGTGACCGGCACCGAGAACCTGATGATGGCCGCCGCCCTGGCCAGGGGCGAGACCGTCCTGGAGAACTCCGCCCGCGAGCCGGAGGTGGTTGACCTTGCAAACGCGCTTGTCACGATGGGGGCGGGTATTGAGGGCGCGGGAACGGACATTATAAAGATAGAAGGCGTGGACGGGCTTAAACCCCTCGATTACCGGGTCATCCCGGACAGGATAGAGGCCGCCACGTTTGCCGCCGCCTCGGCCATCACCGGGGGCGATATATTGATGAAAAACTGCCGTCCGGAGCACCTGGACGCGGTGCTCATAAAGCTGAAAGAGGCCGGGGCGGAGATGGCTGCCACCCCCGATGGGCTTCGGGTTATCGGGGACGGAAGGCCCAGGGCCGTAAACATTACCACCATGCCCTATCCGGGCTTCCCCACGGACATGCAGGCGCAGTTCATGGCGCTGATGTCCGTGGCCGACGGCACAAGCATAATATCGGAGACGGTCTTCGAAAACCGCTTCATGCACGCCCCGGAGCTTAGAAGGATGGGGGCCGACATCACGCTGCAAGGGGGCCTGGCCACGGTGAAGGGGGTGCAGAAATTGAAAGGGGCGCAGGTGATGGCCACCGACCTCCGGGCGAGCGCCTCGCTGGTGATCGCGGCCCTGTTCGCCGAAGGCGAGACCGTCATAGACCGCCTGTATCACCTTGACCGCGGCTACGAGCGGATGGAGGCAAAGCTCCGCGCACTTGGGGCCGTTGCCGAGAGAATCAGATAAAGCCTAAAGCTTATATCCTATCTTCCTCAAAAACTCCCTTCTCTGCGTCTTGTCCTCCGGGCCTTCCGCGCCCTTTGGCGCAAACCCGTCCACCACGCCCATTACGCCCGCGCCCTGCTCAGTCTCCGCCACGATGGCCTCCACCTGGTTGGCCGTGGCGCACAGGACATTGCAGACCTCCGGGCAGTTCTTTATCTGGTTCAGCAGGGCTATGGGGAAGGCCTCTTTCAATATGATGCAGAAGACGTGCCCCGCGCCGATGGCCTGAAGGTTTTTTACGCAGACCGCGATAAGCCCCTCATCGTTGCCCTCGGTGCGTATCAGGCAGGGGCCGCTGGCCTCGGTGAAGGCCACGCCGAAGCGGGCACCGGGCGCGCCGGTCGCCACGATCTCGTACAGGTCCTCCGCGGTCTTTATGAAATGGGTCTGCCCAAGGATGAGGTTGGCCCCATCGGGGACATCGAGCCGGACGGATTTAAGTTCCATTTTCCTCCCTCCCTTTTGCCCCTCAAAGAGGGGAGATTCTGGCCCGCTGCCGGGGCCTATCCCATTATAGGGCAGCTTCAGGGTTCCTGGCCTGATATTTTTTTGGGCTTGCCCGGAATAGGGTAGCCAAATTGCACTAATTAGTGTATATTTCTTTTTGCGGGCCTTTTTCCCCCAAGAAACCGTCTTGACCGGAAAGCAGCGGAGGAGCGGTTCTCGATTTCAGAAGCTCGTGTCCAAAAAGATGAAGAGAAGGATCCTGATAGTAGAAGACGAGATATTCGCGGGCAGCACCATGCAGGACCTGCTGGAGTACTGGGGCTACGAGGTCAGCGGCCTGGTCTCCTCCGGTGAAGAGGCCATCTGGAGCGCGCGCAACGTCCCTCCGGACCTCATCCTGATGGACATCAAGCTGCAGGGTGAGATGGACGGCCTGGAGACGGCCAGGAATATACAGCGCGGGTCTTCCATCCCCATCATCTTCATCTCCGGGTATGGGAGCGAGGAGCTGCTTCACGGGGCCGGGCTTGCCGGGCCGGTGGATTATCTTGACAAGCCTTTCGAGATAGAGGAGCTGAGGAGGAAGATAGAATCCATGGAGCCCCCCTCTCATCATCTCCCGGAGATGCCGTTATCTCCCGAGGGCGCCTAGCCTTCGGGTCCCAAACCGCCTGACTGCCGTCCTCCCCGGGGCATAATTGAGATCAGGAAGAACCTGGGACAGCGGTTGATCTTTCAGGGCTTGAAGGCCGTTATGTATGCGGAGAAGACCATCTTCTCCACCCCTTCACCGAATTTCCAGCTCTTTATGATCTCGTCGCTGTTGGCCTTGTCCTGGATGGCGATACGGACAAAGCCGGCCTTCGAGAGGATGGCTTTCAGTTCCTCCACGGGAACCGAGCCGGTTATTCAACCGCTGTAGGCATTCTCGTTCTGTTTTAATTCCTGCGAGAACTCGCCCCTTTTCAGCACGTCGGATATGGCAAGCCTGCCCCCCGGCCGGAGCACCCTGAATGCCTCGTTGAAGACGGCCTGCTTGTCCGGGGACAGGTTTATCACGCAGTTGGAGATGATCACGTCAACCGTGGCGTCGTCCATCGGGAGGCGCTCTATCTCGCCCAGCCTGAACTCCACGTTCTTCATGCCCAGCCTTTCCGCGTTGGCTTTCGCCTTCGAGACCATATCGAGTGTCATATCCACGCCTGTCACATGGCCCGTTCTCCCTACCTTCATCGAGGAGAGGAAGGCGTCGAACCCGGCCCCGCTTCCGAGGTCAAGGACGGTCTCGCCCTCATGGAGGTCCGCGATGGCGTGCGGGTTGCCGCAGCCAAGGCCCAGGTTGGCCTCTCCGAGGCCGACCTTCAATTCCTCTTCCGAGTACCCAAGCCTCTTGCCCGTCTCCAGCAGGCTTGCGGCGCTGGATTCAGGGGCGCAGCAGCTTGAGGCGGGGAAGCACGACTGCTCGCCCGAGGCCACGGCCGAGTAGCTTTTTATGACCAGCTGTTTGATCTTCGATTTTTTATTGTCCATCTTTTTCTCCCTCCCCTTTATCCCCTCCCCTCCAGGGAGGGGAATATTTCGGATGCCGCGATCTCTACTGGAGGATAATTCACTTAATTATACAGCAGAGGGCCGGGTTTTTTGCCTTCGCCCCCCGCTCCACCCCCATGCACGCCGGAAATTTCCAAAATGTTATACTTTGTCAATTCATTTATCGGGGGTCTTTTTTTGGGTTTTACCGGCAACGCGCTTTATTACGGCGACAACCTGAAGGTATTAAGGGAGTACATCCCGGACGGCTCCGTAGACCTCATCTATCTTGACCCGCCCTTCAATTCCAAGGCCGACTACAACGTGCTCTTTAAAGAGCCCACCGGAGAGCCCTCCCGCGCGCAGATAACCGCTTTCGAGGACACCTGGCACTGGACGGACGAGACCGAGCGCGCCTTCAAGGAGATTGTGGAGACCGCCCCGGCCAATGTGGTGGAGATGGCGCGCGCGTTCCGGCAGTTCGTGGGCGCAAACGACATGATGGCCTACCTCACGATGATGTGCATAAGGCTGCTGGAGCTTCGCCGCGTCCTGAAGGAGACGGGTTCCATCTACCTGCACTGCGACCCCACGGCGAGTCATTATTTGAAAATTTTAATGGATACCATTTTCGGAAAGAAGAATTTTCGGAATGAGATTGTCTGGAAGAGGACAAGCGCTCACAATGACCCGAAAAGATGGGGTCGTGTCCATGACATAATACTTTATTATTCCAAGGGCGATTCTTATCTGTGGAATACTAACTACCTTCCTCATAATGAAGAATATAAAGAGCGTTTTAGATACTCCGATCTCGATGGCAGGAAATGGACAGATGATAATTTAACTGCAAAAGGTTTATCGGGAGGCGGTTATGATTACGAGTATAAGGGGATTAGATCTCTTTGGCGGGTGCCCTATGAAACGATGTGCCGACTCGATAAAGAAGACCGGCTTCATTTCACCAATAAGGGAGGAATCCGCCTAAAAAGGTATTTAGATGAACTGCCGGGAGTACCATATCAGGACCTTATTAGCGACGTTCCGCCCATCAATTCCCAAGCGGCCGAGCGTCTCGGCTACCCCACTCAAAAACCAGAGGCCCTCTTGGAAAGGATCATTAACGCCTCTTCCAATGAGGGGGACATTGTACTTGACCCGTTCTGCGGGTGCGGCACGACCATCACGGTCGCGCAGAAATTGAACCGCCAATGGATCGGCATAGACCTCACACACCTTGCAATCAACCTTATTAAATGGCGAATGAAACACATGTTCTACCTGGAAGCGAAGGAAGATTATGAAGTAATCGGCGAGCCGGAAGACCTCTCCGGCGCAATGGAGCTGGCCCATCAGGACCGCTACCAGTTCCAGTGGTGGGCGCTCTCGTTGATAGACGCCCGCCCTTACGGGGACAAGAAGAAAGGCTCCGACACGGGCATAGACGGCTTCCTGTACTACTTCGACGATAAGGACAAAGTGCACAAGGGCATCGTCTCGGTCAAAAGCGGCAAGGTTGGCGTGAAGGACATCCGCGACCTGGGCCACGTAATAGACCGCGAAAAAGCCAACCTTGGCATACTGCTTACGCTGGAAAGGCCCACAAAAGATATGGTAAGCGAGGCGGTCAAAAAGGGGTTTTTCACTTCCGCCGGATTTGGCAAGGATTACCCCAGATTACAGATACTTACCGTAGAGGAAGTCCTGGCCGGCAAACAGCCGCAGAGCCCGCCCACAATATCCGCTTTCAAACGCGCCCAGAGCGTGGACCTCAGCAAAAACTTCCGCTTCGATTTCGACCAGCCGCAGGACTAGCGCAGGTTTTTTCTATGGAGAATGTTTATTGGGCAAATAAAGCTTTATATCTTTTGTCTTCGAATAAATCTTGAAATAGAATATTGTCCTTTAAATCTTTCTTAGCGCTTGGATCAATTTCAATGGCTTTTTTCAAATACTCTAAAGCCAACTCTTTATTTGGGACTTTTAAATAAACATGGGCCAAATCAAAATATCCGGCTTTATCTCCAGGGTGACGGTAAATCGCTTCCCTGAATGCATTAATAGCCTGTTGCAGGTCATTTTTGTCCAAATAAGCAAAACCAAGGGCGTTAAATCCATTAAAAACCAAGGGGTCAAGCTCCAAAGCAGATTTAATCAGCTCTATTCGCTTATCGGGATCAGCCGTTGAGTAACTTGCTATAATTCGTTGAGTAGCTTTTTGAGATTGATACAATTCCCTTTTGAATTGCTTTTTGAAATTATCAAAATCTTCCCGCAGCGCTCTTAATTTTGCGTACTCATAATAGGCAGTAGCTGCAAAAGCGACACCAATAATAGCGATTAAGATATCAAGACTTGTCAAGATAAAAGAACCCATAATCGCCCTCAATAGGTGAGTATTGATTTTAGTAGAGCATCAATATCCTTACTTGTGAAATAAATTCTTGATTTCATTAGTATTTCAAATAACATTTTCAGCTATTTTTGTCAATATTTTTCCTTATTTTATTAAAAATTATCCCTAAAATTAAAAAATGTTTCTAAAAAGCCGTTCCTGGTAAGTTGGAGTTGCGCGGACTAACAATTCCAACAACCCAATCCACTTTGCCCCCCACAAAATGGTTATAATATCCTCAAATGAAAAAGACATACCTTTTAAGTCTTTTCCTGGCCCTGGCAGTCCTGCTGCCCGGTTTCTGGCACGCCGCATCGGCCTGACAGGTAGAGAACTGTTACACCACCAGGAACGGGTTCCTGGCAGCGACAAGCCCCGATAGTCTGAAGCTGGCCATCGAATACCAGAAGTCGGGCGATAAGGCGAAGCTGAGCGCGCTTATCAAAGACGGGCGGGTAATCCGGCTGAACCGGGACGTAAAGGTGCATGTGATCGAGAGGTCTTTTGAATTCAGGATGCTTCGCATCCAGTTGCCGGACCAGAAGACGCCTTACTGGGTGCTTGACGGCTCCCTCGCCCGGATAAAAGGCAGCAAGTAGCGCCCTCACCCCCCCATCTGAATTTTTCCCAAACCTAACAGTTATAATATCCCTCAAATGGCAAGGAGATACCTTTTAGGCCTGGTGCTGGCGATGGCGCTCTTCCTGCCAGCCACCCTCCATGCCGCTGAGCTGTCCGTGCCCCAGGTCACCCGGAACGGCGACGACATCTACGTTTCGGTAAACCTGGCGCTGGACGACAACCTGACAGCCGAGATAAAAAAAGGGGTGGAGAAGAAGCTCATCTTCCATGTAGACCTCTTCCGGGCCTGGTACAAGTGGCCCGACGAGTTTGTCCTGGGCAAAAAGATCGAGCGCAATATCAAGTGCGACGACATAAAGGGCGAGTACACCATCACATCCGTCGAGTGGGGAGGGGGCCGGAAAACAGAGCGGTTTTCAGGATGTGACGAGCTTCTGGCCGATGCCCTCGTCGTGCGCAACCTGAAGCTTGTGAACATGCGTGGCTTCCAGAGGGGGCGCTACATGGTGAAGGTGACGGCCGAGAGCCGCATCAGGAACCTCCCGCCGTTCATCAGGCAGATGTTCTTCTTCGTAAAGGACGTGGAGTTCAGGGTGAGGCAGCAGTCTCCCGTCATGAGGCTGGGAGACAAATGAAGAGGTTCCTCTACCCCTCTATGGCCGCCCTGGTGGTCTTCAGCCTCTTCCTTCCAGTTGAGATAAGGCTTATAAAGGCCAGCGAATTTCCGGGGAACCTGCTCTATTTTCTGCTTGTGAACCTGAATATCACGGCCCTGGGCCTGCTGGCGTATCTGGTCATAAAGGGGTTCAGGGAGCTTTACACCGGCCTTAAGAGGAAGACGCTGGGGTTCAAGTTCCGCGCCAAAATACTGTCCCTGTTCGTCCTTCTGACGGTGATCCCGGCCGTGCTCATCTATTTTGTGGCAAGCGGGCTTGCCGGAAATTACATGGACGCCTTCTTCAACAGCCAGTTCAGAAAGCCCCTGGAGACCTCCGTAAAACTGGCCCGTGAGCTTTACGGGCTGGAGAAGGCAAGGGCACTGAAGACGGCCGTGGATAGGGCTAAAAATCCTGATAAATCAAATAGTTATGTTGAAAATTATAAATTCTACCGCATCTTCGCCATGCCCCCGGATGCCACCCCCGCCGTGCGGACGGCCTTCCTGAAAAAAGAGCCCTCAGTGGAAGTTATCTCGCACAGGAATGGCGACCTCATAAGGGCCGCCGTGCCCCACCCCGATGGCGGCGTGCTGATAGCCAACACCACCCTTCCGGCCGAGCTTACCGGCTATATAGAGGAGATAAAAGGGGCCAATGAGGGCTACACCAAGCTTGAGAGCTGGCGCGGCCCGATAAGGGCCAATTTCTATATGGTGCTTGGGTTTGTGGCCCTTACCATCATGCTCACGGCCCTCTTGGCCGCCCTCAGGCTGGCAAAGGGGATAACCGAGCCGGTGGGGGCCCTGGCCAGGGCCACGGACGAGGTGGCCAGGGGCAACCTGAACCTGAAGGTGCCCTCAATGGGAACGGACGAGATGGGGATGCTTATAGAGTCCTTCAACAGCATGGTGGGCGAGCTTAGGGAGGGCAAGGAGTCCCTGGAGCACGCCTATCAGGAATCTGACAGGAGAAGGCTTTTGATAGAGGGAATCCTTGAGAATATCCATACCGGGGTCATCTGCCTGGACAGGGACGGGAAGGTGGTCACCATGAACCCGGAGGCCTGCCGGATACTGGATATCGAGGCGGGTGCCGTGCGCGGGAAGTTCTACGAGCTGGTGCTTGACGCCATAGAATCCGATGAGTTCAAAAAACACATAAAGAGCATAAACATAAAGACTTTCGGGTTCATAGAGCGCGAGTTCTGGGTTGGGATCGGGAAAAAGAGGATGCTCCTCAGGGTGTTCATCTCCAATATCAAGGACTCCGGGGGGGGCAGGCAGGGGATGCTGGTGGTCTTCGACGACCTCACGAAGCTTGCCCGCGCCCAGCGGGTGCTTGCCTGGCAGGAGGTGGCAAAGCGCATAGCGCACGAGATCAAAAACCCCCTAACGCCGATAAAGCTCTCCACCGAGCGCATGATGAAGAAATTCGCCGAGCACCACCAGGATTTTCCCCATATATTCGAGCGCTCCACCCGCACCATAATCACCGAGGTGGAGAGCCTGCGGAGGCTGGTGGACGAGTTCTCGCGCTTCGGGAAGATGCCGGAGATAAAGAAAAAACCCTCGGACCTCCTTGCCCTTTTGGATGAGGTGCATAACCTGTACAGGCCGTATAAGGATTTTGCCATCCGGGTGGAGGCCCCGGCCCTGATGCCCGATGTGGAGCTGGATAAAGAGCAGTTCCGGCGCGCCCTCATCAACATAATAGACAACGCCCGGGAGGCGATGGGCAACGCCGGGCAGGTTTCGGTTAAAATAGAGCCCGACGCGGGGGAGAACAGGGTTGTGATAAGCATCTCGGATACCGGCCCGGGCATCCCGGAGGACGTGAAGGAGAAGCTCTTCCAGCCGTATTTCTCAACCAAGAAGGACGGCACGGGCCTGGGGCTTGCGATAGTGAACAAGATAATCTCCGAGCATAACGGCTATATCCGCGTGGGCGAGAATGTGCCTCATGGAAGCGTGTTTACAATAGAGATGCCGATAAAGGAGTAGGAATGGCTTGGATTGAACTTAAATACCTCTTTATGATTAAATTCTTGCATCATGGAATTTAGACTGGGCGAACTTTTCTGCGGTCCAGGCGGGCTTGCGCTTGGGGCCAAATTGGCTAGAGTAGAATCGCTTTCAATAGTTCATGAATGGGCAACCGATTACGATAAAGATACCTGTGATACTTATAAAAAAAATATCTGCCCTGATAAACCAAAATCGGTAATTTGTAAAGACATTAGGAAATTAAAAATTGAGAAACTCACTCCTATTGATGCCTTGGCTTTTGGATTCCCTTGCAATGATTTTAGCGTTGTAGGTGAGCAAAAGGGAATGGAAGGACCTTATGGCCCTTTATACTCTTATGGTATAAAGGTTTTAGATCATTTTAAACCTAAATTCTTCTTGGCAGAAAACGTTGGTGGGCTAAAGAATTCAAATGAAGGGAAAGCTTTTGGAAAAATTTTATTAGAAATGCAAACTGTTGGATACAAAGTTACGGCAAATTTATATAAATTTGAGCAATATGGTGTACCCCAATCAAGACACAGAATCATCATAATAGGTATTAGAAACGATTTAGAATTAGATTTTGCAGTACCAGCACCATCTCATTTGGTACCCCTAACTTGCAAAGAAGCTCTTGAGAATCCGCCTATTCCTAACGATGCACCTAATAATGAGTATACAAAACAATCTTTGCAGGTAATTGAGAGATTAAAGCATATCAATCCAGGTCAAAATGCCTTTACAGCAGTCCTGCCCGAGAATTTACGGCTGAATATAACTGGAGCAAAGATAAGCCAAATATATAAAAGGCTCGATCCCGATAAGCCGGCCTACACTATTACTGGAAGCGGCGGCGGCGGCACCCATGTATATCATTGGTCTGAAAATCGCGCATTAACAAATAGAGAGAGAGCGCGCTTACAATCATTTCCCGACGATTTTGTTTTTACTGGTTCAAAAGAGAGCGTGAGAAAGCAAATTGGAATGGCAGTTCCACCGCTTGGTGCAAAAGCCGTATTTGAAGCGGTTTTAAAAACCTTTGCAGGTATTGATTATCCAAAAATTAATGCAAATATAAATTTCAGCGCTGATTTATTTGAAAAAAATTTAAAAGTTTTCGAGGGAGAAGCAAGATATGCACGATTGAAAATCAAGGAATTTAGATGTTAACTGAGAATCTTTTTGAGAAAGTTCTAATAGAGCCAGTCCGTGAAGGTGCCGATGAGATTTACATCGTATCAGGTTATGCATCAGCAGCGATGGCCTTTCATCATTTAAATACAATAAGGAGGAATTTAAAAAAATCAATAAAAGCAAATTTAATAATAGGAATGTGCCCTTCTGATGGCTTATCAATTAGCAATCATCGTGCTTTCCAGCAATTAGTTTCAGAAGAATTTCCTGAGCAGTTTGTATGCAGTTATTTAATTAATGAACCATCTGTACATTCAAAAGTATATGTCTGGAAAAAACGCAATGAGCTTTTTTCCGGTTTTTTAGGTTCAGCTAATTATACTCAGAATGCTTTCAGCAAAGGGCAACGTGAATTGCTAGATTCTTGTGATCCCGAACAAGCGTTGTCATATTTTGAAAAACTAATCGGTGATTCTATTTATTGTACCCATTCAGAAGTAGAAAATTATGTCGAACTGTATAATGATACTTGTTATCCGAGAATAAAACGAGAGAGATTTAAAGAGCAGGGTTTAGAACTTATAACATCTATAAGGCCCGATTTAGCAGATTTACCTGCTGTTCGCGTTTCTTTGCTTGATAATAAAGGTAATTTAGCATCAAGGTCTGGATTAAATTGGGGGCAAAGACCCGAATTAAAACGAGAGCCTAATCAAGCATATATCAGACTGACCGCTTCTATTTATAAGACTAATTTTTTCCCACCTAGAGGTGTTCATTTTACAGTGCTCACGGATGATAACAAAGTCTTAATTTGCACGCGTGCTCAAGAGAATGGTAAAGCGATTGAAACCCCTCATAATAATAGTTTAATAGGTGAATATTTTCGCCATCGCCTCGGTCTTCCTTCTGGTAAGCCTGTCACAAAGGGGGATTTAATCAGATATGGGCGTACTGATATAGAATTTTATAAAATAGATGACGAGACCTATTTTATGAATTTCGCTTAAAATTCAAAAATCAATTTATAAAATGAAAAAACTTTTCCCAAAAAGAACGGATAATTTAACTCCAGAGCAGAGAAGAAAAAATATGCAGAATATACGATCGACTAAAACGGTTCCTGAAAAGTTGGTCGCGAGAGAATTGAGAAGAAAAAAAATCTATTTTGCACAAAACGTGAAATCAATTTTTGGCAAACCCGATTTTGTTTTTAGACGGAAGAAAGTGGCGGTTTTTATTGATTCAGATTTTTGGCATGGTCATAAAAAGAATTTTATTATGCCCAAATCAAATATTGAATATTGGAAACCGAAAATCGAAAAAAATATGGCTCTTCAGGCTTTTGTGTGGAAACAGAGGGGTTGAAATGAGGGCCTGACATCCTGCAATCTATCCTTCAAACGAATCTCCGGAGGGATAGCGGATGCAGGATAAAGAGCTTTACCGGCAGTTGTTGGGATTGAAGGAG
>JACWAF010000012.1 GCA_014874185.1 Nitrospirota bacterium
CTTCCGGGTAGGTTCCCTACGTGTTACTCACCCGTCCGCCACTAGAGTGAAGGGTTGCCCCCTCACTCCCGTTCGACTTGCATGTGTTAGGCACGCCGCCAGCGTTCGTTCTGAGCCAGGATCAAACTCTCATCCATAACTTAGAAGAAACTCTTTAAATTGAAACGGGGCCTGCTTACGGTTTTCAAAGATCAATTTGAAGGCAGAAAAAAAACTCTCCGCGATTTCCCTGGGGCGCAGAGCCAGAGGCTCTTTCCCTAAGTGGGTGCCCCGGCGGAAGTTTAGGGTTTCCGGGCTTTCGCCTCGAAGCCACACCACTTGCCGCACTCAAGCTCCCATCCAGAGTTACTTAATCCCTTGGCTCGCTTTCCCCAGGGACAACCGCAGAGAATAATAAGCCATGCAGATGGCTTGCTTTTTAAAAGAACCATCGGCTTCAGGCTGCCTACCCTTCGCCTTCTATCCTTACAAATTTATTATGACATTTATCGAAATATTATGAAACCCCGAATTAGACTGAAAATATATATTTAAAGGCCATTTTTACCTTTATCCGCCGGTTTAATCGTCTTATTATATATATGCTCTTAAAAGGATATTCTAAGGCGGCTTTCTAAATCCCGGCGCTAGGGTCTGGATTCCAAAGAGCAATAAAGAAATGAACAACTTTATTTATTATATCAAAGCCTGACTTAAAGCTCAATCCCCTGATAAAATGGGTTCTCCCGGACCTCTTCGCCGATGGTGCTGGATGGCCCGTGGCCCGGTATAACCCGGGTATCTTCCGGCAGGGAGGCCAGTTTCTTAAGAGACGCCAAAAGCCGCTCCATGCTGCCGCCGTAAAAATCCGTCCTGCCGATGGAGCCCGCAAACAGGGTGTCGCCGGTTATGACCACCCCCTGCCCGTAGAGGCAGATGCCGCCCGGGCTGTGGCCAGGGGTATGGATGACCAGGAAGGTGAGCGGCCCGGCCTTCAATTCATCCCCGTCTTTCAGGATGAGGTCGGGCGGCGGGAGGTCTTCCAGCTCATATCCCCACATGGCGGCCTGGTCGCGCACCGCCCCGTATAGCTCAATTTCCGCCCCATGCACGGCAACAGGGGCCCCGGTCTTCCGTTTCAGCTCCGGGATGGCCCCCACGTGGTCGAAGTGGGCGTGGGTGCAGATTATATATTTCACCCTGATTCCGTTATCGTCCAAAAGGTTAAATATCCTGTCCGGCTCGTCTCCGGGGTCAACGACGATGCCCTCTTTGGTCCCGGCATCCCAGGCTATAACGCAGTTTGCCCCAAGGGGGCCCAGCTCAAGGGTTTTTAGAAGCATAGCGGCTGGACGCAAACCTCCTTTTCAGGTAATCAATCAGATAGCCAAGCTCTTCGCTTTTTAGAAGATAACATACCAGCATGTAAATTCCTATGGAGAGGGCCACCCCGGCAGAAAGCCGGACCGCCTTTTCAAATGCCATGCCCGTGGCCTCCCACATGCCCGAGCGCAGGAACAGATAGCCCCCCGCTCCCATCAGGGCGGAAGCCAGCACGGACTTCACGAACGAGCGCGCTATGCGCCTGCCCTCCACCCGGCCCAGTTTTTTTCTTAATAGATAGAAGAGCACGGTGAAGTTGATCATGCTCGAGAGCGAGTTGGCCAGGGCGAGCCCGCTTGCCTTCAGAGGGAACATGAGCACTATACTGAGCACGATGTTTGCCGAAAGTGCAATGACGGCCGATTTCACGGGCCTTCTGGTGTCCTGCATGGAGTAGAACGTTGCGGCTATGACCCTCACGCCCACCATCGCCCATATGCCCATCGAATAAAAAAGGAGGGCCTGCGCAGTACCGTCCACGGCCGCGAGATCGAACCTGCCCCGGTAGAAAAGCGTGCTTATTATCGGAAACCGAAGAGCGATAAGCCCCGCCATGGAGGGCAGGGTTATAAAAAAAAGCAGCCGCAGGGCGAACGAGAAATCCTGCCTCAGCGCCTCGAAATCCTTTTTGACCGCATGGGACGAGAGCGCGGGCAGCACTGCAAGCCCCATCGCCACGCCGAATATGCCCACAGGGAAGTGTATGAGCCTCATCGAATAGAAAAGATAGGTAATGCTGCCGGCGGGCAGGAACGAGGCCAGCACGTTGCTGGTAACAATATTTATCTGGGCCACCGCCATGCCCACTGTTGCGGGCAGTATGAGCATTATTATCTTCCTCACGCCGGGGTCCCTGAACCTGAAATCGGGCCTGAAATCGTAGCCTGCCCTGAAATAAGAGGGCACCTGGAACAAAAACTGAGCGAACCCCCCTATCAGCACGCCCAATGCCGCGGCCAGTATGGCGTTATGCCGCGCAAGCACCATGGCGGTGGCTATCATGGCCAGATTGAAGACCGCCGAGGCCAGGGCTGGCAGGAAGTAGACGCCTGATGTGTTCAGGGAGCCCATCACGAGGGCGGCAAGGCTTATGAAGATCAGGAACGGGAACATCATCCGCGAGAGGTGCACCGTAAGCGCGAACTTCTGCGGGTCTTTCAGGAACCCGGGCGCGATGACGCTTATAATTCCGGGGGCGGCGACTATGCCTATCATGGTGATGACGCCAACCAAAAGCACAAGGAGCGTAAACACCTTCCTCACCAGCCCGCGCGCGCCTTCCATGCCCTCTTTCACGTGGTACTCGCTCAGGACGGGGATGAACCCGGAAGACATGGAGCCCTCGGCGAAAAGCTCCCGAAGCAGGTTGGGTATCCTGAAAGAGACATAGAAGGCGTCCGAGACGCCGCTTGCCCCCAGGTAGAAGGCCAGCACCATGTCTCTTATGAAGCCCAGGACCCTGCTAATGAAAGTGGCTACGGACATCTGCCCGGCTGCGCGCGCGATCTTGCCCTTGGAAGTCATCAGGGAATTATAACATTTGAAATTCGGGGGTGATTCCGTAGGAGATAGAAAATTAAAACAAGCAAAAAGATTTTCATATCCAATCCCGCCCGCCACCCCTTATCTGTATGAGGGCAAGCCCCTCATACTCCCCGGAAAACAACAAAAAGGTGGTAGCCCGCAGGGGGGCGCTCCTCCGCGGCTGTGGATTGCCCTCGCAAGGTGCGGCCTCGAATGGGAAGGCCATTCTTCGGCCGATAAGAATTTATCCCGCCCTTCGGGCTCAAATATTTTCTCGGGCGTCCTCGCCCGCTTCGGAGCATCTCCCCCTGTGGGCATATACGCTCGTTTAGAGTATGTCGTTTGCCTTACCTGCTACCAGACCTGTCCAAGATAAATTTTTTGGACAGCATTTCAATTAAGGGGAAAAGCGAAAATAGTTCGTCATTCCCGCAGGCCTTAAGCGGGAATGACGAGGCCCGGCGTCTTTTGGACAGCATTCGGGGGCCTGATTCCGGGCGAGAAGGCAAGGCTTGTCCAAAAGACTGCTATTTCAACAAGTCATTTCTCTTAAAAGGGTCTTTTCGTGGGAGTCACCCGCCCACGGGTGACCCGATCCGCTTTGGAGCAGAAAGGTCCTTTTTAGATTATCTTGGACAGCAGTGGTTTGCAAAACCTGAACCAGCATAGAAAATAGTTCGTCATTCCCGCGAAAGCGGGAATCCAGATTTGATGAGTTTTCATTTTTGTGGGGAGTCACTGAGCGACCCGGGGCAAATCCCGATTGTTAAGAGAAAACTGCATTTGCCGTTTATGATAAAATATTTAATATTTTTTCTTTCCTTTGGGGAGGCGGCGATTGAAAACATTTAAACGGCCGGACTGGGACGAGTACTTCATAAACATCGCCAGGGCCGTCTCCACGCGCGCAACCTGCATGAGGCGCAAATACGGCGCCGTGATCACAAAGGACAACACCATCGTAAGCACGGGGTATAACGGGGCATCCAGGGGGGTTGTGGACTGCCTTGAGGCGGGCCAGTGCACCAGGCAGGTGCTGCAGATACCGCACGGCGAGCGCTATGAGCTGTGCCACAGCGTGCACGCGGAGGCAAACGCGATAATCCGCGCCTCGCAGGAGGAATTAAGCGGCGCAACCATCTACATCTCCGGCGTGGGCGGCGAGGACGGATGCGAATGCGAATCCGAGCCCTGCATGATGTGCAAGCGCATGATACTGAACGCCCGGATAGCCAAGGTGGTCTACTCCAACGGGAAAGGCGGCCTCAGGAAGATAAACCCGCTCCGATGGGCCCGCTCCGACAAACGCCTCTGATGCGGCAGATAATAAGCCAGTTCACCATCTACGACCTGATAGACATCTTCCTTGTCGCGCTCGTCGTCTATCGGCTCCTCCTTATAGTAAAAGGCACCAAGGCCGCCCAGATGCTGATCGGCCTGGCGGTCCTGCTGCTGGCCTCGATAGTGGCCAGGTACTTCCACCTGATCACCCTGGACTGGCTCCTGCAAAGTTTCTGGGCCTATATAGTCATCGCGCTTGTGGTCATATTCCAGCCGGAGATAAGGAGGGCCCTGGCAAAGATGGGCGAGACCTCGTTCCTGCAGGCATTCACCACGGCGGAAGAACTGAAATCGATCGAGGAGATAGTGCGCGCCGCCGTATCGCTCGCCAACAGGAAGATAGGCGCCCTGATCGTCCTCGAGCGCGAGACCGAGTTGAAGGACTTTATCGAAATAGGCGTGCCGCTTGACGCGCGGGTGTCCAGGGAGATACTTCTGAGCATCTTCCACCCCAGCTCGCCCATCCACGACGGGGCGGCCATCATAAGGGGAAACCGCATAGCGGCGGCGGGCTGTTTCCTGCCCATCACGCTCACGGCGGACTTGAAGAAGACGCTGGGCACAAGGCACCGCGCCGCCCTTGGCATCACGGAGGAGACCGACGCCGTCGCGATAGTGGTCTCCGAGGAGACGGGCGGCATCTCGCTTGCCATGAATGGAAAACTTATGGAGCAGCTAGATATGACTGCATTAAGGCAGGCCCTTACGGAGGTGTTCACCGCCTCCAAGAAGGCGCAAAAATGATAAAAGAGATGATCAGGAACAACCTCTGGCTGAAAGTCGCGGCCCTGGTGCTGGCCATTATCTTATGGCTTTTCGTGATCTTCAGGACGCAGGCGGAGGTCTCCATGGAGGTGGAGCCGCGGATTAAGAACGCGCCCGGGGACATGTGCGTAATGGACCAGAAGCCCTCCACCATAAACATCGTCCTGCGGGGAAACGAGAACTTCCTGCAAAGGCTCAAGCCCTCAGACGTGCGGGTTTCGGTTTATGTCCAGGAGCCCAGGAGGGGGCGCGTGTATGTGCCCATTAAAAAAGAGAACGTGAAGCTCCCGCCCCATACCTACGTGGTGGGCTTGAATCCGGCGGGGATTTGGCTTACCCTTGAGGAGAAGACGAAGACCGTCCTGCCCATAAAACCCCAGATAATAGGGGAGCCGGCGAAGGGGTTTGTTGTTGAGAGGATAGAAACAGACCCGGACGTTGCGGAGATAGAGTGCGCCCGGGAGGAACTGAAGAGCATCTACACGGAGCCGGTGGACATATCGGGCGAGAACAGGACCGTGGAGCAGGAAGTGGCCCTCAGGGGCCCCGAAAAGTCTACCGGCGTGAGTCCCGAACAGGTGAAAGTCAAGGTGTTCATAAAACGGAGGACGCGATGAAACTCTTCGGCACCGACGGCATAAGAGGCAAGGTCAACGAGCACCCGGTAGACCCGCAGACCGTCCTCAAGGTGGGGATGGCGGCCGCCATTGTCCTGAAAAAAGAATACGGCAAAAATATGGTCCTCATCGGAAAGGACACCAGGCTCTCTGGTTACATGCTGGAGAGCGCCCTCACCTGCGGCATCTGCTCCATGGGGATGAACGTCACCCTCACCGGCCCGATGCCCACCCCTGGCGTGGCCTTCCTCACCAAGACGATGCGGATAGACGCGGGCGTTGTAATCTCCGCCTCCCACAACCCCTATGACGACAACGGGATAAAGTTTTTCAGCGGCCAGGGCTTCAAACTGCCCGACCGGCTGGAAGAGGAGATAGAGCGCCTGGTGCATGAAAACCGCTTCGAAAACAGGCCCTCCGGCGCGGGCATAGGCCGCACTTACAGGCTTGAGGATGCCAAGGGCAGGTATATCGAATATATAAAATCCACCATACCCAAGGGCGAGACCCTCGAAGGGCTTAAGGTGGTTGTTGACTGCGCGAACGGGGCGGCCTACAGGATCACCCCCTGGGTGCTGGAAGAGCTTGGGGCCGAGGTGATAAACATCAATAACTCCCCCGACGGGCTGAATATAAACGAGGGCTGCGGCTCTTTGAACCCCGAACTCCTGAAAGACGCCGTCCTGAAGCACAAGGCCCATGTGGGCGTGGCCCATGACGGCGACGCGGACAGGACCATCCTAATCGACGAAAAGGGCCAGGTGGTGGACGGCGACCACGTGATGGGCATATGGGCCACAGAGCTTAAAAGCGAAAAGAAGCTGAAGAAGAACACCGTGGTCTCCACCGTAATGAGCAACCTGGGTCTGGAGCATTATCTGGACTCCCGGGGCATACGCCTTATAAGGACCAGGGTGGGCGACAGATATGTGACCGAAGAGATGATGCGCGGCGGATACGTGCTGGGCGGGGAACAGTCAGGCCATATCGTGAACCTGGGGCTGAATACCACCGGTGACGGGCCGATTACGGCCCTGCACATAATTTACCTGATGAAGAAGACGGGGCTCCCGCTCTCGGAACTGAAAGCGCCGATCCCCATCTATCCTCAGGTGCTTATAAACGTGGAGGTGAAGGCCAGGCCGGACCTCTCGAAGGTGGCCGGGCTTGAGGACTTCATAAGGAACTCCGAGAAGGAGCTTGCGGGGGAGGGCCGGGTGCTGGTGCGGGCTTCGGGCACAGAGCCCAAGGTGCGTGTGATGGTCGAGGGGAGCAGGGATGATGCGGTAAGGAGCACGGCCGAGCGCATCGCCTCTTTCCTCAGGGAAAATATCTAGAAGCCATTGGGCGCGCTCCTTGGCTTCCTGGCTGGGGCGGGGCTCTTCCATCTCTGGCGTTTCTTCCCGGTTACGTCGATATTGCTTTCATCCGTTCTGATTTTCCTGTTCATTTATAAAAAAAGGGCCGCCGCGATCTTTCCCGTTTTATTTCTCTTAACAGGCTTTTTTTATGCGGACTTCAGATACGAACCGCCGCCGCGATTTGAAGGCGGCGGGAAGCTTATCGTAACCGGCTATCCGGGGCTTTCGCATGATGGCCGGAACGGCCCCATCCAGCGGATACATATTAAAGAAGCAAAAGACGAAACCGGAAGACTTTACCCTCTGAATGAAATCAATATTGATGACGCAAGCCCGCTGGAGCCGGGCCATGAATACACCCTCCTTTTAAAGATAAAACCGCCCCATATCCGCCTGAATCCCGGCGGGCCGTTTCAGAAGAGGTTCAGCGCGCAGCTTCTCACCGTGCTCGGAAAAAGTCCGGGCAGCGTTATTGAGCGGATACGGGGCAGGCTGAACCAATTTTACGCCGCGCATTTCGAGCAGGACAATGCCGGTTTCATAGCATCCGTGATAACGGGCGAGCGGGCCCTTCTGGACCAGCGGCTGTGGGACAGTTT
Source organism: Nitrospirota bacterium (assembly GCA_014874185.1). Lineage (GTDB taxonomy): Bacteria > Nitrospirota > Thermodesulfovibrionia > Thermodesulfovibrionales > JdFR-88 > JACWAF01. The sequence goes on from JACWAF010000012.1 coordinate 7,570, forward strand.
CAACAACGCCGGGGTAGGTCATCTCCTGAGCATATCCGGGGCGCACTTCGGCATCTTCAGCGTGTGCGTATTTTTCGTGCTCAGGCAATTGTTCGGCCTTCTTCCATTAAAATGGCTGGAGCGCATGTCTCTCCACGTCACGCCCGCGCAGGCGGGCGCGGCCCTTACCCTGCCCTTCATAACGGGCTACCTGCTCCTTTCGGGAATGGAAGTGCCCGCGGTGCGGTCTTTCGTAATGATCAGCCTCTTCCTGGTCGGACTCCTGATAGGAAGGAGGCGGGCCTGGCTCGCCGGTCTGCTCTTTTCGGCGGTGATAATAGTGCTGGCCGACCCATCCGCCATCCTCGACGTCCCGTTCCAGCTCTCGTTTTTTTCGGTTTTTTTCATAGGGGCGTTTACTTCGAATATAAAAAATATGCAGAAAGGCCGGCTGGGCAAATACGTTCTTGGAAGCCTTATGGTAAGCCTCTCGGCCATATTGGGGATACTGCCCCTTACGGCATTTTATTTCCACAAGGCCTCGCTTGTCTCTCCGGCTTCAAACCTCATCATGGTTCCTTTTGCCGGGTTCGTTCTTGTGCCCCTTTACCTGGCGTCCTCGGTTATTTATCTCATCTCCGGCCATTTTCCTCTAATATGGCTATCGGGCTGGCTCACGGGCATTTTCCTGAAGACGGCTGGCCTTTTTTCAGACCTCCCCTTCTCGCATATCAGGCTGGCGGCCTTCCCGCCCGGACTCCTCTTTCTGAGCTATCCCTTCCTGGTCCTCTTTTCGCTTAGAAGGAAAACGGTCTTCGCCGCGCTCGCCGTGCTCCCGTTCGCCCTTTTCATAGCGCTTTCCTTTTTTAAAACGCCTTCTTTGAAGGTGGCGTTTCTGGATGCCGGGGAGGGGGACGCCTCGGTCGTGAGCCTTCCTGACGGTAAGGTGCTGGCCGTGGACACGGGGCCGACAGGAGTAGAGGAGGCATCCTATCTGGATTACACCGGAACGGGGAAGATAGACGCGCTGGCGCTCTCGCATCCTCATTCGGACCATACGGCCGGAGCGGGCTGCCTGCTTGACAGGTTCAAAGTGGGCGAGATCTGGGACAATTCGGATTTCAGCTATTCGGGAAAGCTCTTTGACGGGGTCCCCCGGAAGAGCCTCTCCAGGGGGGACACACTTGCGGGCAAGGGGTACAGGATAACCGTGCTTCACCCCTATAAGGGTTTTGACGGCGGCGGAAACGACAATTCCCGGACGAACGACCGCTCGCTTGTCCTCAAAATAGAAGACGGCCAGGGAAGGGGCGTGCTCTTCACCGGCGACATCGGCGAGAGAGCGGAAGAAGACCTGATACGGGCCGAAGATATTTCGGGGCTGAATTTTCTGGGATGCTATTGCCTGAAGGTGCCCCACCACGGCTCAAGCCATTCCGTCTCGCTGGAGTTCATCCGGCGGGCGCACCCGGGGCTGGCCGTGATCACCGCCGGGGCGGGCAACGTATTCGGGTTTCCCCGCCCGGAGACCCTGGCGGAGCTTTCCGGCATCAGAGTGCTCCGGCCGGACCTGGAAGGCACGATACTGCTGGACTTCAAAAGAAACGGGGTGGAGGTGAGCAGATATTCCGATCTCATCCTCAGAGAGCGGCCAGGCCTTGAGGGCGAGCTGCACAACCTGCGGTATCTTTTTTCCGTGCTGCGATAATTTTATACTTTAAGCGAGAGGCGGGCAGGAGGGAGATGAAGTGAAGGACACATCCGGCGGGCCCCATTACCTGGAACACAGGAAAAGGCTCCGCGAGAGGTTCAGAGAAACCGGCTTCGAGGGCTTCAGAGACTATGAGGCGCTCGAACTTCTGCTCACCTATGCCATCCCCCGGAAAGACGTTAAGCCCCTTGCAAAAAAGCTGATCGGAAAATTCGGCGATTTTCAGGGCGTGCTGGATGCGACTTATGACGAGATTGTCTCATCCGACGGGATAGGCGAGAACGCCGCCACCTTCCTAAGCCTCCTCAAGGGCTGCGCCGCCCTTTACCTGAAGCAGAATATAAAAAAGAAAAAGCAGATAAGCGGCACGACATCGCTGATAGACTATTGCCGGGCGGAGATGCGCGGCCTCAAGGACGAGCAGTTCAGGGCCATATTCCTGAACTCGCAGAACGAGGTCATAGCCGACGAGGTGATACAGGAGGGCACTGTGGACCAGTCGGTGGTCTATCCCCGGAAGGTGATGGAGCGCGCGCTCCATTACAAGGCAAGCTCGATGATATTCGTCCACAATCACCCGAGCGGAAGCACGAAGCCTTCCAAGCAGGACATCGTGATAACCGAGGTCCTCAGGCAGGCGGCCCAGAGCCTTCAGATAAAGGTCCATGACCACCTGATTATCTCAAAGAGCGGCTACTTCAGCTTCCTGGAAAGCGGAATATTGAAGTAGGACCGCCCGGCGGCCCTGCTCTATTTGCAGTTTTTGCAGGTTGAAAAACAGGCTAGCCCAGCATGAAAGGCCGGGGTATGAAGGTCAGGACGAAAATGACAAGGGCGAGTATGCCCATGGTGCGCCGCTTGCCGTCGAGGGGCACCTCCCATTCGTAGACGGGCGGGTGCTTGAGGCCAAGTATAATGAGGAGCGCGGCCCAGATGAGCCAGCCCTCCCAGAAGACAAGCCCAATCACTGCAAGCGTGGCCACGATCCCGGCCGAGATGTAATAATGCTTCCGTCCTAAAAAGGCGAACGCGATATGTCCGCCGTCAAGCTGGCCCACCGGCAGCAGGTTCAGCGAGGTGACAAACAGCCCTATCCATCCCGCGAAGGCTATCGGATGGAGCATCACGTCATAGCCCTTCGGCACCGGGCCGACAATCAATCTGGACAGGCCTGAAAATATAAGCGAATCACCAAGAGAAAGAATGGCGCCAGAAGACCTGACCACGGTGGAGTTCAAAAGCCCCACGACACTGGCCACTATCGAAAAGGCAAAGCCCACCAGCGGGCCGGAGGCCCCTATCTCTATCAGGGCGCTCCTTGAGAGAATGGGGGACTTCATCCTTATCACCGCGCCGAAGGTGCCTATAAGCGTGGGGGCGGGGATGAAATATGGCAATGTGGCTACAGTGTGATTTCTCTTCGAGGTGAAGAAATGGCTAAGCTCGTGGCTTAACAGTATTACCATCAGCGCAGCCGAAAAGGGCAGTCCCTGATATATCCGGAATGGTTCTTTTAGCGGGTCAACGCCCTTCTGAATGGCCCCCGCCGTAAGGGTGGTGAGCGCGGTCATTATGAAGAGAACAATATGCAGGTAGGGGATCTTCCTCAACAGGCGTCCCCTTTAAGGTCGTAGTCGTAGGCCTCCGTGATTAGCACGTCCGCGAAATCGCCTTTCTTTAAGCTGCCGCCCTGCACAAATACCACCCCGTCTATCTCCGGGGCCTGCGAGTAGAGACGGCCAATCTTTATCTTCGGGTCGGAGTCGTCCTCGACAAGCGTTTTCAACTTCCGCCCGATGAGGGCTTTGTTCCTTTCCAGGCTGATCGCGGCCTGGGCTTGCATAAGCTCTTCATAGCGGCGCTTCTTTACGGACTTGGGCATCTGTCCTTTGTATGAGGCCGCGCGGGTGCCCTCCTCCTTCGAGTACATGAAGGCCCCCATATGCTCGAACTGCGCCTCCTCCACAAAGTCCCGCAGCGCCCGGAAGTCCTCTTCTGTTTCACCTGGGAATCCCACTATGAAGGCCGTCCTGATCGCCGCGCCGGGAATCCCGCGCCTCAGTCTTGTTATCAATTTGCGCGGGTCGCCTCCCCCGCCCCTTCCCATGAGCCGCAAAATCCTGTCCTCCGAATGCTGGAGAGGGATGTCCATATATTTGACAACCTTCTCCTCGCCGGCAAACGTCTCCATCAGCCCGTCGTCTATCGCGGACGGATAGAGGTAATGCACCCGCAGCCAGAAATCCCCTTTAAGAGAAGAGATGTCCTTAAGCAGGCGGGCGATGCCGTACCCCTTGTAGTTGTAGCTTGCCGTGTCCTGCGAGACTATAATGAGTTCCTTGATCCCCAGTTGGATATACGCCTCCGCCTCTTGTAAAATTTCTTCGGGCGGGAAGCTTGCAAGCGGGCCCCTGATTGCGGGTATCGAGCAGAAGGCGCACTTGCGCTTGCAGCCCTCGGCGATCTTCAGATAAGCATATGGGAAGGTGGCTGGCAGCTCTATTTCAGCAGTCCCGCGGTTCCCGTTTTCGCCCAGATGGCGGGCTATGTTTTCTTCCGCATCAACGCCCCAGATGGAATCGATCTCGGGTATCTCTTTTACAAGGTCATTCTTATATCTTTGCGCCAGGCAGCCGAAGACCAGAAGCTCCTTGCCGTTTTCCTTGTACTTTGAGAGTGAGAGTATTTCGTTCACGGATTCCTTTTTGGCTTCCTCTATGAACCCGCAGGTATTCACAAGAAGGGCGTCAGCCTCCTCCGGCCCTTCCACCATGGAGTTGCCGGCGGCCTTCAGCCTTCTTACGAGGTGCTCCGAGTCCACCATGTTTTTGGGGCACCCGAGCGAGAGTAAATAAATCTTTTTACCTTTAGGTTCCAACTATTTCCCTGCTTGAAGCTTTATAAGCTCACCTTTCATATATCATTCCGGCCCAAGGGGCTTTAGCCCCATATCTGTGTCCGGAATCCACCCACCGGAATCCACCCACCCCTAATCCCCTCCCGGGAGGGGAATTTAAAGAGTCCCCTCGCCTCTTGGGGGAGAGGGTCAGGGTGAGGGGTATCCGAAGTGCTCCCAGCCCGAGGGCCCTATCGGCCGCTCGCCGCCTTCGCGGTCCACAAGATAGAGACCGGAAGGGATTATCTCTCCTATAAGGATATCTTTTCCTTTCCCCTTAGGCGCGGTGTACAGGAGTTCGTAATCCTCACCGCCCGCGGACCAGAGCGCGAAGAGATCCAGATCGAGCGCCTTCGCCGCGTTCCTCAACTCATCGGATACCGGGATTTTGTCCTCGTATATTTTCGCTCCCCGGCGGCTTTCTTTGCAAACGCGTGCCAGGTCCAGGAAGAGCCCGTCGCTTATATCTATCATCGATGTGGCGTTCTTCGGGGGGCGTTTGGCCTCCGGTATGAGATGCCTTTTCAGAAGCGGCCCCATGTCTGCCCAGGAAAGGCCGCCCATCTTCGCCCGCTTTCCTTTTTCAATCTCAACGGGCTTTCCCATCTTCTGCAATATTTCAAGTCCGCCAGCCGAATCCCCCAGCGGCCCCGTAACGTATATGCCATCTCCTGGCCGTGCGCCCGCCCTCTTCACAGGGTTCTTCGCATAACCCAGAAGCCCCATCGTAAGGACAAGGCCCCCTCTGGAACCCGAGACATTACCCCCAACGAGCACGGCCCCGTAAAGGGCCAGGCCGTCCAGAATCCCATCGAACAGCCGCTCTACAAAACGCTTTTCGGTGGTGGCAGGCGCGGTCAGCTCGAATGCGGCGAACCCGGCGCTCCCGCCCATGGCGTGGATGTCGCTGGCGTTTACCGAGGCCAGCTTGAATCCAAGCTGATAAGGGGTAGCGTACTTGAGATCGAAGTGCACCCCTTCGGCAAGTGTATCGGTGGTGAAGAGGAGTTTCTTGCCGGGCTGCGGAGAGATTACCGCCGCGTCGTCGCCGATGCCCAGAACCAGTCCGCGTTTCTTTGCCGCTCCAGCCCTGTCTCTGATCCAGTCCAGGAGGCCCAGTTCCCCCCAGTCGGCAAGCCTCATGCGGCCTTCCGGCTCTTCCTGCTCTTCTCTGACTTCTTTTCGGCCTTCCTGGCGGATTTTTTTACCAGGGCGAGGCCCAGGACCTCGTCCATCGTCTCGGCCGGGATGAAGTTCACGTCCTTTGTTACGTATTTGGGGATCTCCTCAAGGTCCTTGGCGTTCCGCCTGGGGATGATTATGTTCTTTATGCCCATCCTCTTTGCGGCAAGGGATTTTTCCTTCAGCCCGCCGATTGGCAGCACCCTGCCCCGCAGCGTGACCTCGCCGGTCATGGCGATGTCCTTCCTGACGGGCCTTCCGGTGAAGGCCGACGCGATGGCCGTGGCCATCGTGATGCCCGCCGATGGGCCGTCCTTTGGGATCGCGCCCGCGGGCACGTGTATGTGCAGGTCCGTCTTGCTGAAGAGGTCTTCGTTAATGCCGAGAGAGGCGGCCCTGGAGCGCACATAACTCAAAGCGGCCTGGGCGGACTCTTTCATCACATCGCCCAACTGGCCGGTTATGGTAAGGCTGCCCTTGCCCTTCATTATGGTTGCCTCTATGAAGATTATCTCGCCGCCCGCTTCCGTCCAGGCAAGCCCGGTGGCAACGCCCACCTGCTCTTTCTCCATCTCCTCCTCGGGCAGGAACTTGGGCACGCCAAGATATTTGCCCGCGTTCTTGGGGGTGATGAGGAATTCCTTCTTCTTCCCCTCGGCGATCTCGCGGGCCACCTTCCTGCAAAGGCGCGCGATCTCCCGTTCCAGGTTCCTTACCCCCGCCTCCCTGGTATACTGCATTATTACCACCCTCAGGGCGTCATCGGTTATCTTCAGCATCTTCCCGGTGATCCCGTGCGCATCGAGCTGTTTTGTTACGAGGTAGTTTTTGGCGATGCCCAGTTTCTCTTCTTCCGTATAGCCGCTAAGATAGATTATCTCCATCCTGTCCCTGAGGGGGCCGGGGATGGTGTCCATCATGTTGCCGGTGGTGATGAATATGATATTCGAGAGGTCGAAGGGCACCCCAAGATAATGGTCCGTAAAGGTGTTGTTCTGCTCCGGGTCAAGGACCTCCAGTAAGGCGGATGAGGGGTCTCCCCTGAAGTCCATCCCTATCTTGTCTATCTCGTCAAGCATGAAGACGGGGTTGTTGGTGCCCGCCTGCTTCAGGCCCTGTATTATCCTGCCCGGAAGCGCGCCAACGTATGTCCTTCTGTGGCCCCTGATCTCGGCCTCGTCCCGCACGCCGCCAAGCGATACGCGCACGAACTCCCTGCCAAGGGCACGCGCTATGGACTTCCCAAGAGATGTCTTCCCCACGCCGGGAGGGCCTATGAAGCAGAGGATTGGGCCTTTCATCCTGGCCTTCAGCTTCCGCACGCTCAGGTATTCGAGGATCCTCTCTTTTATCTTTTCGAGGTCGTAGTGGTCCTCGTTCAGCACCTGCTCGGCCTTTTTTATGTCCAGGTGGTCCTTGGTGGACTTGGACCACGGCAGTTCCACCAGCCAGTCCAGATACGTGCGTATCGTAGCGCCCTCCGCGCTGTCGGGGTGCATCTTCTGGAGCCGTCGGAGCTGCTTTTCCGCCTCTTTCTGGACCTTCTCGGGCATTTTGGCCTTGTCCACCTTGGCCTGGTACTCGCGCATCTCTTCGGCCCGCTCGTCTATATCTCCAAGCTCTTTCTGAATTGCCTTCAACTGTTCACGCAGAAAATATTCGCGCTGGGTCTTGTCTATCTCGCCCCTCGCCTCGGTCTGTATCTTCTGCTGGACGATAAGGAGTTCTATCTCGCGGCCCAGTATATCGTTTATCTTCCTCAGGCGCGAGATGGGGTCGGCTATCTGAAGCACCTCCTGGGCCTGCTCTGTCTTCAGTCCCAGGTTAGAGGCAACGAGGTCTGCCAGCCTCCCCGGCTCGTTCAGGTTCTCTATGACCACCATCACGTCCGGGATGATGCTCTTTCCAAGCGATATGGCCTTGTCGAGCTGCTCTTTCACCGTCCTCAGGAGCGCCTCGTCTTCGATGGTAAGCTCCTTGGGCTTCTCCTCCGGGAGCTTCTCTATCACCACTTTGAAGAAGGGCTGGGCCTGGATGAAATCCAGCACCTTGGCCTTGGCTATGCCCTGAACCAGTATCTTCACCCTGCCGTCCGGGAGCTTCAGCATGCGCATGATGAGCCCCACCGTGCCCACGCGGTAGAGGTCGTTCTGCCCGGGGGTCTCAATGCCCATGTCCTTTTGCGTAAGGAGCATGACCATGCGGTTGGAGCCCAGGGCGTTGTCTATGGCGTTTATGGATATGTCCCTGCCCACGAACAGGGGTATTATCATATATGGGAATACTACAATGTCCCTTATCGGGAGGACGGGAAGGGTATCCGGTATTTCCGGCTCCTTGCCCTCTTTCTCGGAGAATTCTACCAATTAGCACCTCACTCTTTTTCTATTTTTATTTCTATTGCGTTCTTCGCGCCAAGCTTCTTGAAGGTGATGGTGAGCACCCCGTTTTTATATGCGGCCCTTCCTGAACTTACCTCTACGGGGACCGGGAAGCTTGTCGCCCTTTTAAACTTCCTGAAATTCCTTTCCATGCATATATACCTGAGCCCCTGCTTGTAAAGGCCCCTTTTCGTCCCTTCTATTGAGAGCGTATCCCCGTCCACGTTCACACGCACGTCATTGGTGTTTATGCCTGGCAGGTCCATCTCAAATACCAGGCTCTCCCTCGTCTCGTAAATGTCCAGGAGGGGGCCTTCTATCGAGGCCGGCTGGAACTTAATCGCCTCCGCGAAATATCTTTCTTTCATTATCGACAATCCCGAAGAGGAATTTCCTGAACCTCTCGCTCAGGGCGCTGTCCCTGAGGGCCAGTTCCACCGTGGCCTGCAGGAACCCGAACTTGTCGCCCGCGTCGTAGCGCTTGCCGGCAAACAGCACGCCGTACATCGGCCCCCTCTGGGCCATTATCTTCAGGGCGTCAGTGAGCTGTATCTCGCCGCCCTTTCCGGGCGGCAGGTTCTCAAGCACCTCGAAGACATCGGGGGTAATTATGTACCTGCCGATAACGCCCAGACTGGAGGGCGCCTCTTTCGGCTTCGGTTTTTCGACAAGGCTTTTGATCCTGTAGAGGCCGGGCCCTACCTCCACCCCGTCTATGATGCCGTATTTCTCCACGTCGGCGTGGGCCACCCGCTCCAGCGCGACCACCGGGGCCCCGTACCTGTTGTAAACCTTGACCATCTCGGCCAACAGGGTTTCATTGAGGCCTATTACGTCGTCGGAAAGAAGGACGGCGAAGGGCTCCACCTTCACGAAGGGCTTCGCGCACAGGATGGCGTGGCCCAGCCCGAGGGGGGCGCGCTGCCTTATATAGGCGAAATTTATCTTGTTCAGGTTTGTTATCTGCTCCAAAAGCTCCTTCTTGCCCTTTTTCGTGAGGGCGTCCTCAAGCTCGTATGCGCAATCGAAATGGTCCTCTATGGCGCGCTTGTTTTTGCCGGTTATGATTATGAACTCCTCAATACCGCAGCCCTGGGCCTCTTCCACCGCGTACTGGATAAGCGGCTTGTCCACTAACGGAAGCATCTCCTTGGGAGAGGCCTTGGTAGCCGGAAGGAACCTGGTGCCAAGCCCCGCGGCTGGGAATACGGCTTTTCTGATCATCATCTCGCTCCTATTGCAAGTAGATGTTTTTTCAGTATTCTATCACAAAAAACACTCTTGAAAACCCGGGGCCCTTCAAGTAATTATACTACTTAAACTGGAATTGATTCCGGCGAGGAGGGTTTTTCATGATCGAAAAGAAAGTGGTCTATTTCGAGAAGCCGGGCAAAGAGAACACGGACAAGTGCGTGAATATAGTAAAAGAGGCTGTTCGCGCGGAGGGCTTCGGGCATGTCGTGCTGGCTACCACGACCGGGGAGACGGCGGAAAAAATGGCTGAAGCCCTGGCTGGTGCCGGCGTCAACATTGTGGCCGTCACACACTCGGCTGGTTTCAAGGGCCCGAACACGTTTGAGATGCCAGAGGGCACGCGGCAGAAGCTCATCTCTTCCGGGGTGAAGATATTCACCGGGCCGATGCTCACCCACTCGCTTGAGGCCGCGTTCAGCTCGAAATTCAGCGGCATATATCCGGCGATGATAATCGCGCAGAGCCTGAGGCGCATGGGCGAGGGGACGAAGGTGGTCTGCGAGTGCGTGATGATGGCCGCTGACGCCGGGCTGATCCCTGAAGGGGAAGAGGTGATCGGGGTGGCGGGCACGGCGTACGGGGCCGATACGGTGCTGGTTGTGCGCAGCGCGGCCTCGAAGAGGTTCATGGAGCTGAAGATACTGGAGATTCTGGCGAAGCCGAGAGGATGATATTTTTAGGGTCATTGTCCCGAAAATGACCTTTATTTTTTATCTGAAAATCTCCCCTAACCCCTCTTTGCCAAAGAGGGGGACAACCCACCCCTGCACCCCTCCAAGGAGGGGACTTTAAAATCCCCGGCAATGATCTCTCGCCGGTACTTTTTTTATAACTGCACCCCTCCAAGGAGGGGACTTTAAAATCCCCGGCAATGATCTTCTCGCCGATACTTTTTTTATAACTGCACCCCTCCAAGGAGGGGACCCCGGCTTAAGCCTGCCCCGTACTTGATACGGGGACCTTCCGGGGCATGCTTTAAATCCCCCTTTGGAAAAGGGGGATGGAGGGGGATTTTTCGATTATGATTTTCATGCTTCTTTGTGAGCCGAAGGCTCATGTCGCTGAATTTTCGAAGGGGCCCCGCTTCGGAACCAAAGACATTTATTTTTGATAAAGATAAAGGTCAGTGGTCAAAAAAAAATTCCCGCATATGCGGGAATTTTTTTCTAAAAGTTCTTTTTGGTTCTTTTTCTTACAAGAAAAAGAACGATATTACTCTTTATTCAGTGCCTTTTTGATGCCTTTGCATGCCTGTTTTATGCGGTGCTCGTTCTCGACGAGGGCGAACCTGACGAAGCCCTCGCCGCCCTCGCCGAAGCCGATGCCCGGGCTTACGGCAACGCCCGCCTCTTTTATGAGGTATTTGCAGAACTCCAGCGAGCCCATCTTCTTGAAGGGCTCCGGGATTTCGGCCCAGACGAACATGGTGGCCTTCGGGGGTTCCACCGGCCAGCCCGCGCGGCGCAGGCCCTTTATGAGCACGTCCCTTCTGGCCTGGTAGGTCTCGCAGAACTCGCCGACGCAGTTCTGGGGGCCGCGGAGGGCGACGATGCTTGCTATCTGGATGGGCTGGAACATGCCGTAGTCAAGGTAGCTCTTTATCTTCACCAGGGCGCCCACAAGCTCTTTATTGCCGGAAAAGAAACCCACGCGCCAGCCCGCCATCGAATAGCTCTTGGTCAAAGAGAAAGACTCCACGGCGACGTCCTTGGCCCCTTTCACCTGCAATATGCTTGGGGCCTTGTAGCCGTCGAAGCAGAGGTCCGCGTAGGCGAGGTCGTGTATGACGATGAGCTTGTTCTCTTTGGCGAAGGCCACCAGCTTCTCGAAGAAACTTAACCCGTCAAGGACCTCGGTAGTCGGGTTGTGGGGGAAGTTCACGATGATCATCTTTGGGCGCGGCCAGGTCTTTTTGTAGGCGTTTTCGATCTCGGCCATGAAGTCCAGGCCCTTTCCGATGGGGACGCTTGTGACCTCGCCCCCGGCGATTATCACGCTGTAGGGGTGGATGGGGTATGCCGGGTATGGCGTCATCACCACGTCGCCCGGCTGGATAGTGGCCAGGATGAAATGCGAGAGCCCTTCCTTGGAGCCTATTGTCACAACCGTCTCAGTGTCGTGGTCCAGGTCCACATCGTAGCGCCTTTTGTACCATTCGGTGAGTGCCATCCGAAGCTGGGTGATGCCCCTGGAGGCCGAGTAGCGGTGGTTGTGGGGCTTCCTGGCGGCCTCGCAGAGCTTGTCTATCACGTGCTTCGGGGCGGGCATGTCGGGGTTGCCCATGCCAAGATCTATAATGTCCTCGCCCTTCTTCCTCGCCTCCATTTTAAGGTTGTTGACGATGGCGAAGACGTAAGGGGGAAGCCTTTTTATCCTGTTGAACTCATACATGCTGGTAGTATTCCTCCGCGTTCATTGAGCTTCTGACGAGCGGCCCGGAGGCCACGGACTTGAACCCGATCGAGAGAGCGAACTGCTTAAGCTCATCAAACCGCCCGGGCCTTATATATTCGATAACGGGCAGGTTCTCCTTGCCCGGCCTAAGATACTGTCCCAGGGTGATCATCTCGCAGCCTGCGGCCCTAAGGTCCCGAAGGACCCCAAGCACCTCCTCCCCGGTCTCCCCGAACCCCAGCATCAGGCCGGACTTGACCGGTGTCCCGGGCGCGTGCTGCCGGGCGCTTTTTAAAACGAAAAGAGACCGCTGGTAATCCGCCTGGGGCCTTACGACCGGATAGAGGAAGGGCACGGTCTCGATATTGTGATTGAAGACATCGGGCTCTGCTTCCAGAACGGCGCGGAGTGCGTCCAAATCCCCCTTGAAGTCGGGCGTGAGGACTTCCACCTTCGCACCAGGAATGGCGCTTTTCACGGCGCGTATGCAATTTGCGAACTGTCCCGCACCGCCGTCCGGGAGGTCATCCCGCGTAACCGATGTGATTACAACGTATTTCAAACCCATCTCTTTCGCGGCCCGGGCGAGCTTTTCAGGCTCTTCCTGGTCCTGCGGAAGCGGCGCAGAATGCCCTACGGAGCAGAAGCCGCAATTGCGGGTGCAATCTGTGCCAAGTATCATGAAGGCCGCCGTGGGGCGGGCGAAGCACTGGCCCATATTGGGGCAGCGGGCCTCCTCGCAGACCGTGTGCAGGCCCTTTTCGCGCAGTGATTTTTTCAGTTCGTGCACCTTCTGCGGGGGGTACTTGGTCTTCACCCAGTCAGGGAGCCTCATAATCTATTAAGATTAATGGAATGCAAAACGGGATGTCAAATTAGAGGAGCGCTTGACTCGCCCCGGCCCCTTGTTATGCTTTTTATAGGAACTGACTCAAGGAGGCGAGCCATGGCCGGGAAAGCGGCAAGGAACATAAACCTGAATACGGCTACACTGAATGAGATGAAAGGCCTGGGGATCAATCCTGAAGCCGCCCAGGCGCTCATAAATTTCCGCGAGGCCAACGGCCCTTTCGAAAGCTGGGAAGACCTGAAGGCCGTTGCCGGCTTCACGCCGGATTTGATAGACGGCGTGAGAAAAAAAGGGGCCGTGCTGGGCGAGGTCCTGGAGATCGAAAGCCACGGGGACTGAATTGGCCTTCTTCTGAAGGAGTCGAGCCCTTGGGGCCAAACAGTATTAGGCTTGCAAAAAATTACTATTCCGGAAAAAGCGGCACGGGGCCGCAAAGGGACGCCTCATCTTCCGAAAACCTCCCGCACCGGAGGCAGACGAACCGCACTTTCCTTATCTTTTCAGGGCAGAGGTGGCCGCTGAGGGAGGGCCTTCCGCAGACGGGACAGGGCTTCAGTTGAGGGGCGGGATGGCAGAAGTGAAGGGAACCGCCGGTTTCACGGGCACATCCCGGACAGATCGGGCACACGGGCTATCTCTTCCGGGAAACTTTTTTGACCGGGCTCAGTCTATTTTTTGCGTTCTCGTCCAGTATCTTTATAAGCTCGGCGGCCGGCCTGTATCCGGCCAGTATCTTCCCATCGGGAAGTATGATAGTGGGCGTGCCTGTGATGCCAAGCTGCTGGCCGAGTTTAATGTTCTGGTCTATTTCGGGGGCCGCGCATTCGGGCTTGGGTATGGGTTTGCCGTTGAACGAGTCTTCAAGGAGCGCCAGGGACCTCTTGCACTCTATCTCCTTGGCCCTCTCGTAGGAGCCGGGGTGCATCTTCAGCGGGAAGAGCTTCAGATAGAACGCGATGTCCTTTCTCTTTTCGACCACCTTCTTCATCTCCTGATGAAGTTTTCCGCAGAATGGTCATTCGGGGTCGTCGAAGACGATGGCCTTTATCGGGGCGTCGGCCCTGCCCAGGAGGAGCGCGTCCTTGACGGGGACCTTCGCGAAATCGACTGTCTTCTCATTAAGCTCTTCTATCTTGCTGCGGGTAAGGGATTTCCTGTCTTTTACGCTTATTATCTCGCCGGGTATTATGTGCTGCTTGGCATAATCCAGGTAGACGAGGCCGATCCCGTTCTTCCCGGTCATCTCGTATTCGATCTCCCACAGGCCGCCCACTGGCGAGAGGTTCACCTTGAGCACTTTTACCTGCGGGTTCAGGGCCCTCAGAATGTTCTGGGCCTCGCCTTTGTCCAGCTTGTGGCAGGTGCGGCAGTCGCCTCCGCAGGTGCCCGCCGCGCTTCCGAAGGCGTGCGCCGAGGCGCGGGCCGATATCGCAAGCACAACCGCGAAGATTATGGGCAGAATTTTGCGCATCGGGAAAATTATATCATATTTTGAAGATAAAAAACCCCCGCCTTGAAAATTCGAATTGGTTTTTGTTTTAATCAACCGTATGCCTGAGCCCACTCCCCTCATGAAGCAGTTCCAGGAGATAAAGGACGCCCACCGCGACGCGATAGTCTTCTTCAGGCTGGGGGACTTTTACGAGATGTTCGGCGAGGACGCGGTGACGGCCTCCGGGATACTGCAGATTGCCCTTACAACCCGCGACCGCACAAGCGAAGAACCCACGCCCATGTGCGGCGTGCCCTATTTCGCGGCGGACTCTTACCTGCAAAAGCTGGTTGCCGGGGGCCATAAGGTCGCCATATGCGAGCAGGTGCAGGACCCGAAAGAGGCCAGGGGCGTTGTAAAGCGCGAGGTCGTCCGCGTAATAACGCCCGGCACGGTCACGCCCGAAAACCCGAAAGAGAACAACTATATCATCTCTTTTCTGCCACTGGGGAACAAGCACGGCGTCGCCGCTGCCGACGTGTCCACGGGCGAGTTCATGCTGTTCGAGACCGAAAACCCGCTGGAAGACGAGATTGAAAAATTCGAGCCCGGCGAGGTCGTCTACCCTGAAAGCCTGGGGCAGGACCTCCGCTACGCCGAGATGCTGAAGGGCTTCCATTCCACTGCCGCGGACGATTTTCTCTTCGAATATTCCGAGGCGTACCGTGAGCTTCTGTCCTACTTTAAAGTCTCAAGCCTTGACGCCTTCGGGTGCGAGGGGTTCCATGCCGCAGTAAGCGCGGCGGGCGCACTGCTTTCGACGCTGAGGCGCACGCAGAAAGAGGCGCTCTCCTTCGAGAAGCTCACGCCCGTGCGGGACAACTCCCAGATGTTCATAGACGCCTCCACAAGGAAGAACCTTGAACTGGTCCAGAACCTGCGCGAGGGCTCCAGGGAGGGCACACTCCTCTGGGTGCTGGACGAGACGCTCACGCCCATGGGGGGCAGGCATATGCGCCAGGCGGTGCTCCGCCCCTTGAAGAGCGTGGACGATATAAAGCTGAACCTTTTTTCCGTGCGCAGCCTCACGGAGGATTACGAGCTTCTTGACAACCTCAGAAACGTCCTCAGGGGCATCCAGGACATCGAACGGTTCTCCACCAGGGTGCAGATGGGCACGGCAAACGCCAGGGACCTCATAGCCCTCAAGAACTCGCTTAAAAGACTGCCGCAGCTCAAGAAGGCCCTCCTGCAGAGCGACGACGAGCAGTTGAAAGAGATGGCGCGCGGGATGAGGGAGTTTTCGCAGGTGGTCTCTCGGATAGAGGCGTCCCTCTCGGAGCACCCGCCCGTATCGCTCCGGGACGGGGGGCTCATAAAAGACGGCTGCAACAGGGAAGTGGACGAACTGCGCCTCCTGCAGAACAACTCCAGGGAATACATAGCGCGGCTCGAGGCCGGGGAGAAGGAGAAGACGGGGATAAACTCCCTGAAGGTGGGCTTCAATAAAATCTTCGGCTATTACATAGAGATCACAAGGCCCAACCTCCCGCAGGTGCCGGGGCATTACATAAGGAAGCAGACCCTTGTGAACGCGGAGCGCTTCATCACGCCGGAGCTGAAAGAGTACGAGACGAAGGCGCTGGGTGCTGAAGAGAGGCTGAAGGCGCTGGAGTACGAGCTTTTTCAAGGCATAGCGGCGGAGATAAAGGACCAGGCGGCCGGCATCTCGCAGGCCGGCGCGAAAGTCGGCAAGCTGGATTTCCTTGTGTCCCTGGCCGTTGTGGCCAAGCGGAATAACTACGTTATGCCGCAGGTGGACCCGGGCCTTGAACTCTCGATCGTAAACGGAAGGCATCCCGTGGTGGAAAAAACGCTCCAGGCGGGCGAGCGGTTCATACCAAACGGCATCCAGATGGACGGCGAGGGCCGCAGGATGCTCATCATCACCGGCCCCAACATGGCCGGCAAGTCCACCTACATGAGGCAGAACGCCATAATAGTGCTGATGGCCCAGATAGGCAGCTTCGTCCCCGCCGATGAGGCCCGGATAGGCGTCGCGGACAGGGTCTTCACCCGGATAGGGGCCTCGGACTTTCTGAGCATGGGGCAGAGCACCTTCATGGTGGAGATGCTGGAGACCGCGAACATCCTTCACAACGCCACCGGGCGCAGCCTTATTATCCTGGACGAGGTGGGCCGGGGCACCAGCACATTCGACGGGATAAGCATCGCCTGGGCAGCGGCGGAATACATCGCGAACACGCTGAAGGCCCGCACCATGTTCGCCACCCATTACCACGAGCTGACGGAACTGGGGCACAGCCTGGAAGGGGTGGCCAACTGCAACGTGGCCGTGAGGGAATGGGGCGAGGAGATAATCTTTTTGCGGAAGATAGAGGACGGCCCCTCGGACAAGAGCTACGGCATACAGGTGGCGAGGCTTGCCGGGCTGCCGCCGGAGATCGTGGACAGGGCCAAATCCGTTCTTGCCAATCTCGAGAAACAGATACTGAATTCCAAAGGGATGCCCAGGCTCCTTCCCGTAGGCGTCAAAAACAGGAACCAGCTCAGCCTCTTCGGCTCCAGGGAGGACTACCTGGTCCGGGAGCTTCTGGCCCTGCCCGACGGCATCACCGCCGAGGAGGCCATGAAGGCGCTCTTCAAGCTCAAAAAGGCATTAAAAGAATCGATTTCTTGACAAAAATTCCCGCCTGTGTTTGAATTCATTTCACCCCCTGAATTGGGTTGATTAAGCAGGCATTACTGATATACTAAGCACAATAACTTGAAAATATTTTTCAAAAGGAGGGCCGCACCATGAATCCAGACAACCTGAAATATCACAAAGAGCATACCTGGGCCAGAGTGAAAGGCAACAGGGCCACCATCGGCATTACGGATTACGCCCAGGAAGCCCTTGGCGATATTGTTTACATAGATCTCCCGGAAATGGACAGCACCGTGGAAGCAAACAACGAGCTCTCCGAGATAGAATCCACGAAGGCCACATCCCCGGTCATCTCTCCCATAAGCGGCACGGTGGTGGAGGTGAACGAGGAGCTTGGCGACAACCCCGAAATAATAAACGAAGACCCTTACGAGAAGGGCTGGATAGCGGTCATCGAGATGAGCGACCCCAAGGAGATCGACGAGCTGATGGACTCAGGCGAGTACGAAAAGCTCCTCGAAGAGGAGGCTAAGTAGCATGAGACTTGCTATCATCGGGGCGGGGCCGGGCGGATATGTGGCCGCCCTGAAGGCCGCCCAGCTTGGCGCCGAGGTAACCGTCATAGAGGCCGGAGAGGTGGGCGGGGTGTGCCTGAACTGGGGATGCATACCCACAAAGTCGCTTATCGCCTCCGCCGAACTGATGCTGAAACTGAAAGAGATAGCCAACTACGGGATAGACGTAAACGGAGAGATCGCCCCCAACCTTGAAAAGATAATGCAGAGGAAGAACAAGGTTGTGGAGACCCAGGTAAAAGGGATAAGGGGACTCTTCAAGAGCTGGGGCGTAAAGCTGGTGGAAGGCAGGGGGCGCCTCGTCTCACAAAACAAAGTGGAAGTCGAAAAGAAAGACGGCACGACCGAAACGGTGGAGGCCGACAAGATAATAATAGGCACGGGTTCGCGCCCGGCCGCCATCCCCACGTTTCCGTTCGACGGGCAGAACATCCTCTCAAGCGACAACGCGCTTACCATCAACAAGATACCCAAGAGCATGCTCATCGTGGGGGCGGGCGTCATCGGGTGCGAGTTCGCGGGCATCTTCAACGCCCTGGGCACCGAGGTGACCATGGTCGAGATGCTTGACCGCGCCGTTGCCACCGAGGACGTGGAGATATCCGAGGTGCTGGAGCGCGAGTACAAGAAAAGAAAGATAAAGCTCTTCAAAGGCATAAAGGTTGAGAAGGTGGACGTTCAGCCCGAGGGCGTGCACGTCTTCACATCCGACGGCAAGGAGCACGTGGCCGAAAAAGTGCTGGTATCCATCGGAAGAAGCCTAAACACCGAGCGCATGGGCCTTGAAGAAATGGGCGTAGAGAAAGGAAAGCGCGGCGAAATTCTAGTCGATGACAGGATGGAGACGAATGTAAAGGGCATCTACGCCATAGGCGACTGCACGGGTAAGATACTCCTTGCCCATGTGGCTAGCACTCAGGGCATCGTTGCCGTGAAGAACGCCTGCGGGCAGGATGCCGTTATGGATTACTCCACCGTGCCCGCCGCCATATTCACCACGCCGGAGATAGCCTCCGTGGGGATCCGCCAGTTCCAGGCCGAGAGTGTTGGCCGAAAGGTGAAGACCGGACAGTTTCCATACCGCGCCCTGGGCAAGGCCCACGCCCTGGGGGAGATAGCTGGGTTCTTCAAACTGGTCTGCGACCCCGAGACCGACAGGATACTGGGCGCGCACATCATCGGGGCGCACGCCTCCGATATAGTGCACGAGCTGGCCCTCGCGATAAAATACGGGCTTACCGCAAGACAGGTGGCCGGGACGATACATGCCCACCCCACCCTCTCCGAGGGCGTGATGGAGGCCGCCGAGGCCGTGCACGGCGAGGCCATACACATGCCCCGGGAAAAGGCCTGAACCCAAGGCGGATGAAATCCGCCGTATTTAAGAGAGTGCGCGGCCTCACCACCCGATGCCGGGCGCAAATTTCCAAACTCCCGGAAAGCCCCGCACCAGGCGGAGGCTTCATTTTAAAACAGATCTACCCCGGCCGGGCCGGGGCCCCATCCGGCCTGCCGCGCGTAAAAATTCAGGCCGTCCGCATCGCTCGAAGCCGGGGACAAACTTGGATAAAATATTCCATCAGGAGGGTTTTAAAATGGGAATAATAACCGAGATACTTGCGAGGGAAGTGCTGGACTCAAGGGGAAACCCCACGGTGCAGGCGGAGGTCTGGCTTGACGACTGCATAATGGGGAGCGCGATAGTGCCCTCCGGGGCCTCTACCGGCGAGCGCGAGGCGCTGGAACTCAGGGACAAGGACAAACGCTACGGCGGAAAGGGCGTGCGGAAGGCCGTTGGCAACATCCTAAAGGAGATCGCACCGGAGGTCCTTGGCATGGAGTCCACCAGGCAGGCCGACCTTGACGCGAAGATGATAGAGATGGACGGCACGGAGAACAAGGGCCGCCTGGGGGCAAACGCCATACTTGCCGTCTCGCTTGCCGCGGCCAGGGCATCGGCCGAGGAACTGGACCTGCCGCTTTACAGGTACATGGGCGGGGCCTGCGCCCGCGAGTTGCCCGTCCCCATGATGAACGTGCTGAACGGCGGCGCCCACGCGGACAACAACCTGGACATCCAGGAGTTCATGATAATGCCCGCCGGATTTGAGAACTTTGCGGAGGCGCTGCGGGCCGGGGCCGAGATATTCCATACACTGAAGAAAATCCTCCACAAAGGCGGTCTGAACACGGCGGTTGGCGACGAGGGGGGCTTCGCGCCCAGCCTGCAGTCCAATGAGGAGGCCCTCAAGCTTCTGATGAAGGCCATCAAAGAGGCGGGCTACAAGCCCGGGAAGGACGTCTTCCTGGCCCTGGACGCCGCCGCGTCAGAGTTCTTCAAGGAAGGCAAGTACCAGTTCGAAGGGAAGAAGATGTCATCCAAAGACATGATCGATTATTACGAGACTTTGACGGGAAAATACCCGATCGCCTCCATTGAAGACGGACTGGACCAGAACGACTGGAAGGGCTGGGCCGCGCTTACTGAAAGGCTTGGCAAGAAGATCCAGCTTGTGGGTGACGACATCTTCGTGACGAATACGAAGGTCCTTGAAAGGGGGACCAAGGAAGGCGTGGCCAACTCCATCCTGATAAAGCTCAATCAGATAGGCACGCTGACGGAGACAGTGAACGCCATCCAGATGGCCCAGAAGGCGGGCTACACGGCCGTCATCTCACACCGCTCCGGCGAGACGGAAGACACCACCATAGCGGACCTCGCGGTGGCATTCAGCACGGGGCAGATAAAGACCGGCTCCCTCTCCCGCACGGAGAGAGTGGCCAAATACAACCGCCTCCTGAAGATAGAGGACGAGCTTGCCGGCGAGGCTGTATACAAGGGAACGGGCGTGTTTTATAATATCCGCCAGGGATGAGCGAAGACCGGATAAAGCTGTGGAGACAGGTCAGGGCCGAGAAGAAAAGACGCAATTACATCTTCTGGACGGTGATGTCGCTCAGCTTTTTTTACCTGGCCGTCGTGTTTCTATTCGGGGACATGGGGTTCATAGCTCACCAGAGGCTCGGGGCAAGGAGGGATGCGCTCCGGGCCGAGCTGGCCCAGGTGAAAAATGAAAACGCGAGCTTAAGCGCCCTCCTTCAGGACTTCAAGAGCGACGAGTTCGTGAGAGAGAAATATGCCCGCGAGGACTTCGGC
Source organism: Nitrospirota bacterium (assembly GCA_014874185.1). Classification (GTDB taxonomy): domain Bacteria; phylum Nitrospirota; class Thermodesulfovibrionia; order Thermodesulfovibrionales; family JdFR-88; genus JACWAF01. The sequence goes on from JACWAF010000012.1 coordinate 28,052, forward strand.
CTCTCCAAAAAAGGGGAGTATATATTTTTGTTTCAGAATGGGAAGAAGGAGTAATCGGGAAATTTTTCCCTGCTGACCGCGCCGCTATTGCGGACAGGTCCTACCTGCGGCCATCTTCGTATCCGGTAAGCAACTGGAGCGGCAGGACATGGGGCCAGTGGTATCCCCCTATCTTCACCCGCGGCAGCCAAAACGGGTCATCTCCGGGCCTGGCCCGCCCCCGCCGCACCGTTACGGCCGCCGTAAATCCCGCCCTTGCCGCAATTTCACGCACCCTCCTGTCTTCAGCGCCATAAGGATAACAGAATTGCGATACGGAAACGCCAAGGGTATCTTCCAGTTCCGCCTTGGAGCCTGCCACCTCGTCCCAGAGGGCCGCATCGCCCAATTGCGTCAGAAAGGCATGCCTGCGCGAATGGGCGCCGGCCTCCATGCCCGCATCCAGCCATCGCCGTAATTGCACCCGGTCCATCAGGGGTTTGCGCACACCCAGCGAGCTGGCATCCCAGTCGTTGTAACCGCCCACTCGGCCGCTCACAATGTAACAGGTCGCGTGGTGCCCATGACGGGCCAGGACCGGCAGGGCCGCTTCCAGGTTGTCCCGGTATCCGTCATCGAAGGTGATTACCGCTACCCTGCCTTCACGCCCGCCATTCAGATAAGGCATCGCCTCCGTCATTGTCAGCCCCCGATAGCCCAGCCATTTCAAGAGGGCCATCTGGTACGCGAAGGCGCCGGGCCGCACATACAGCCCGCGCAGGCGCGCGCCATCGGGCGGCCTGCTTATGCTGTGATACATCAGGATGGGAATGGTTCTCATCAGAGTGAATTCAATTCGAGCAATTAAATCATTTTTGTCTCAAAAATTTCAAATCGAACGGCGTATGCCCCTGAGAAAAAACCGTCTGGTCTGCAAGCTGATTCAAAATAATCTGGACATCTTAACAGTCTTTACATTATCATCCTTTAATTTTCGAAATCTTAAAAAGAGCTGAATGAGAATACTCGATATTAACATTGAAGGGTACTGGGGCGGGGGCGAGAGGCAGACATGCAACCTGTTGAAGGGGTTTGCCGACGCGGGACATGAAGGCGAACTCCTCTGCCGCGGCGGATCTCCGCTTTCCTGGAGGGCCCGGCAAGCGGGCATAAAGACCCATCCCGTTCGTGGATATTATGAAGCTGTAAAGTTTATTGCAAGGCACGGCTCAAAGTTCGATGTGATCCACGCGGAGACGCCCAGGGGGCAGACACTTGCCGTTTTGACAAGGCCTGTTCATAAAAGACCGGTAGCATATACAAGAAGGGTCTATTTCGCGCCTCGTGGATACCTGACGGGCCTCAAGTACTTTTTTACCGGGAAGGTGATCGCAATCTCCAGGGCCGTGAAGGAAATTCTCGAGGGGTTTGGAGTAAGGGATATAGAAGTGATTCCCGACAGCTGCATCAAAAGGGACCTGGACAGAGGACGGGCGGAAAAACTGCTCAGGCAGCTCGGTGTGCCCGAAAGGAAAAAAATCATAAGCACCATGGCGGCCCTGGTGCCGCACAAGGACCCGCTTACAATGGTAGCGGCCGTAAAAGAGCTTTCCCTGATAAGAAACGATTTTGTTTTTGTCCATTTCGGAGGCGGCCCCCTCAAGGGAGAGGTAGAAAAAGCGATCGCCAGGGAAGGGCTGCGAGATATCTACCTTCTTGCCGGGTTCCACAATGAGCCTGAGGATTTTTACTCCATTATGGATGTCTTCGCAATGAGCTCCGTCCAGGAGGGACTGGGAAGCAGCGTGCTTGACGCGTTTCTATATAAGGTCCCCGTGGTGACGACGGACGCGGGCGGCTTGAAAGAGACCGTCTCCGGGAGGGGCTATCTCTGCCCCTCGATGGACCCAAAAAGACTCGCCAGGCAGATCAATACGGCCCTTGAAGACAAGGCCGGCACAAGAGAGCTGGCGGAAGCTGCCTATCAGGGAGTAATCGAAAATTATTCTCTTTCCGGCTCGGTAGAAAAATACCTTAACGTATTCGGCAAATTGACAGCTTCAGGGCCTCGCCTGCAGACTGCGGGCAGGCTGCCAGCTCCTCAGGCGGAACCCGCATATTCGCTAAGCGGCAGCGAGGCGGCCGAAAAAGACCTGGTGCCCCTGATGAAAAGGTGAAAAAAGGGCGGTAATCCAAGAAACCCTCCGGCCTATTTCAAGAAGTACAAGTTTCCCTTTCAGGATGGCAAAGGTAACCGGTAAACTGCCTCCGCCCCTAATATCTAAACCGGCCTTCCGGTCTTCGCACCGCCTTATAAGCAGTCCAGGCATGTTTGACATCCGCTTATATCTGGTATTGAAACCATGTCGGCAATGCGGAAAGTGCTTACCGACAGGCGGCTGATTGTCAGAGGCCCAGGTCCGTTTATGAGCTTGCCAATATGCTGGGGCGGGATTTGAAAAATATTAATCAGGATTTGAAGCTGCTTGCCGACCTGGGCCTGGTCACTATCGAAGTGGTGAAAGATGGCAAGAAAAGGCTTGTCCCGCATGTGGACTATAACAGGATTTTGCTGGAGATAACGGTGTAGATTGATTCTGCCCTCTCAAGCTGCGGAAAGGGGCGGTTTAGCCCAAAAAAAATTCCCCCGGATGGGGGAATTTTCAATTCAGTTATCTTTGATTTTTGCGCTCTGCTGCCTATTTACGTCCCCATCTCCCAGCTCTGGAGGTATTTCTGCTGCTCGGGGGTGAGCCTGTCTATCTTTATGCCCATGGCCTGAAGTTTCAGCACGGCTATCTTCTTGTCAATATCCTGAGGTACGGAGTAGACGCGCTTCTCCATTTTCTTGTAGTTTTTCGCCATGAACTCCGCGCAGAGGGCCTGGTTGGCGAAGCTCATGTCCATGACCTGCGAGGGGTGCCCCTCGGCGGCGGCAAGGTTTATGAGCCTGCCCTCGCCAAGGAGGTATATCCTCCTGCCGTCCTTGAGGGCGTATTCGTCAACGAACTCCCGTATCTTGCGGGTGGATTTGGCGAGTTTCCGGAGGGCCGGGATGTCTATCTCCACGTTGAAGTGGCCGGAGTTGGCCACCACCGCTCCGTCTTTCATCTTCATGAATGAGGCCTCCGCTATAACGTTGATGTCTCCTGTCACCGAGACGAAGAAATCCCCGATGGGGGCGGCCTCTTTCATGGTCATCACGGCGAGGCCGTCCATGGTGGCCTCCAGCGCGCGCAGGGGGTCCACTTCGGTTACCACCACCTTCGCCCCAAGCCCGCGGGCCCGCATCGCCACGCCCTTGCCGCACCAGCCATAGCCCGCAATAACGAAGACGGAGCCCGCGATGAGCCTGTTTGTGGCACGCATAAGGCCGTCTATGGTGGACTGCCCTGTGCCGTAGCGGTTGTCGAACATGTACTTGGTGTATGCGTCGTTCACGGCGATGATGGGGTAATTGAGGACGCCCTTTTCGGCCATGGCGCGAAGCCGGATGACCCCGGTGGTGGTCTCCTCGGTGCCGCCCATTATGCCGTTCAGGAGCTGTTTTCCGTTTTTGTGGATGGTGCTTACCAGGTCCGCCCCGTCGTCCATGGTGATGTTGGGCTTCGCAGAGAGGGCCTGCTCTATATGCTTATAATACGTTTTGTTGTCCTCGCCTTTTATGGCATAGGTGGGCACGCCTATGTGCTTCACGATGGCGGCGGCCACGTCGTCCTGCGTGCTGAGGGGGTTGGAGGCGCAGAGACGCACGTCCGCGCCGCCCGCCTTCAGGGTGTCCATAAGGTTTGCCGTCTCCGTGGTCACGTGGAGGCAGGCCGCAAGCTTTACGCCCTTCAAGGGCTTTTCCTTCTGAAACCGCTCTTTGATTCCCTGGAGGACGGGCATGTCCTTGGCCGCCCATTCCACCTTGAGCATGCCTTTGTCGGCAAGCTTTATGTCCTTTACGTCGTAATTCCCGTTTTTCACAGACCCACCTCTTTCTTCAGAGCTTCCGCCTTATCGGTATTCTCCCATGTGAAATCGGCGTCGTTGCGCCCGAAATGCCCGTATGCGGCGGTCTTCTTGTATATCGGCCTTCTCAGGTTGAGGGACTCGATTATGCCTTTAGGGGTAAGCGAGAAGAGCTTTCTTACGCCATGGACGACCTTCTCCTGCGGGACCTTTCCCGTCCCGAAGGTGTCGATGAGAAGCGAGACCGGCTCGGGCAGGCCGATGGCATAGGCTATCTGCACCTCCACCTTATCGGCGATTCCGGCGGCCACTATGTTCTTAGCCACGTAGCGCGCCATGTATGCTCCGGAGCGGTCTACCTTTGTGGGGTCCTTGCCTGAGAAGCACCCGCCCCCATGGCTGCCAACACCGCCGTAGCTGTCCACGATTATCTTCCTGCCGGTAAGCCCGGTGTCTCCCATCGGGCCGCCCGTAACGAACCTGCCCGTGGGGTTTATGTAGTATTTTATGTTCTCCTCGTCGAGAAGCTCTTTTGGGATGATCGGCCTTACGACCTTTTCTATGATGTCGTCTTTCAGGTCTTTCAGGTGGACGTCCGGGCTGTGCTGTGTGGAGACTACCACCGTATCCACCCTGAGGGGGGCGCCGTCCTTGTACTCAATCGTGACCTGCGTCTTGCCGTCCGGCCTCAGGTAGGCCAGGATGTCGTTTTTCCTTACCTCGGTAAGCCGCATGGCCAGCTTGTGGGCAAGCGAGATGGGAAGGGGCATAAGCTCCGGCGTCTCGTTGCAGGCATAGCCGAACATCAGGCCCTGGTCCCCGGCCCCGCCCGTGTCCACACCCATCGCAATGTCGCCGGACTGCTCGTGGATGGAAGTGATGACCGCACAGGTCTCGTAGTCGAAACCGAACTTCGCGCGGGTATAGCCGATGTCCCTTATGGTGTCTCGCACTATCTGCGGGATATCGGCATAGGTGCTGGTCGTTATCTCGCCCGCCACGAAGGCAAGTCCGGTGGTGACCAGCGTCTCGCAGGCCACCCGGGACATCGGGTCTTTGGCTATGATGATATCGAGGATGGCGTCCGATATCTGGTCCGCTATCTTATCGGGATGCCCCTCGGTCACTGACTCGCTTGTGAAATAATAATCCATTCTGGACATAGGCCCACCTCCAGGAATAAGATGCCGTCGAATCAATATTCTAACAAAAAAGAAGGGAAATGGATTAAAAAAGTTCTTTGGCTGATTTATATGAATAAGGGGGATGGTAAAAGTTCTTTTTGCTTCTTTTTCTTACAAGAAAAAGAAGCGGGGTGCGGGGCAGGCCCCGCAAAGAAAAACCTAATTAAAATTTCTTCTGCCAAGAAATGCCCTGGGCTTGCCGGCGCCTTTTGGGGGGCCCACAAGGCCGTCCTCCTCCATAAGCTCCATGATGCGGGCCGCGCGGTTGAAGCCGACCTTCAGCCGCCGTTGGAGATAGCTTATGGACACCTCGCCCATGGCGGCGGCGGCGTCAATGGCCTTTTCGTAAAGCTCGTCCCTGCCGCCCGCGGTCACGCCGGGCTCTTCGCTCTCGGGTTCTTTTATGGACTCGAAGAGCGCGTAGTCCGGATCGCCCTGAGCGCGCACGAAGTCCGAGAGGGCCTTTATCTCCTGTTCGCTGATGAACGCGCCGTGTATGCGCAGGAGCCTTGTGCCGGGAGAAAGGAGGAGCATGTCCCCCCTGCCGATGAGTTGCTCCGCGCCCTGGCTGTCCAGGATGGTGCGCGAGTCTATGCGCGAGGCCACCTGGAAGGATATCCTGGTTGGGAAGTTGGCCTTGATGACACCCGTTATCACGTCCACGGACGGCCTCTGCGTGGCCACTATCAGGTGGATGCCCGAGGCACGGGCCATCTGGGCGAGGCGGGCTATGGAGTCCTCCACTTCGGCCGCCGAGGAGAGCATCAGGTCGGCAAGCTCGTCTATCACCACCACTATATAGGGAAGGCGCTCTTCTTCCGGGGCTATCTTATTAAAGCTCTCTATCCCCTTGGCCCCCTTTTCGGCTATCACGCGGTAGCGCCTCTCCATCTCGAAGACCATCTTCTTGAGGGCCTCCGAGGCGGCCTTGGGCCCGGTCACAACCGGGGAGATGAGGTGCGGGATCTTCTCATAGGCCGAAAGCTCCAGGAGCTTGGGGTCTATCATGAGCATCTTCACATCCCGCGGGGAGGCCTTATAGAGGAGACTTGCCACCATCGAGTTCAGACAGACGCTCTTTCCGGCCCCGGTGGCCCCGGCCACCAGCAGGTGGGGCATACGCGTGAGGTCGGCGGAGATGGGACAGCCGAAGATGTCCTTGCCAAGGGCAAGGGTTAGTCTGGAGGGGTTTTTTCTGAACGCATCGGAAGATATTATCTCCCGAAGAAGCACGGTCTCGCGCTGCCTGTTGGGTATCTCTATTCCCAGCGCGGCCTTGCCGGGGATGGGGGCGATGCGCACGCTCTGCGCCTTCATGGAAAGCGAGAGGTCTTCGGAGAGCGAGATCACCTTCTGTATCTTTACGCCGGGGGCGGGCTCGAACTCGTACATGGTCACAACAGGGCCCGCCTGCACCTGTGCCACCTTCCCCTGTATGCCGAAGTCCTTGAGCTTTCTCTCTAAAAGGGCGGTTCCCGCCAGGAGTTCCTCCCTGTCCGGTTTTTCCACCTGCACGGGCTGATTGGCGGAGAGCAGCTCAACCGGTGGAAGCTCGTAGGCCCCGCCCGAGGGTTTTTTACTCGCGGGAGCGGGGATTTCAGGCCCCTCCATCCCTTCCGGCCCGAAGATGTCGTTATCAACCACGATGGCGGGCGCCTCCACGGGGTCGTCCTCAAGGTCCACGGCTGTCTCCGGAAGCTCCGGTCCGGCTTTGGCGGGTTCTTCAGGTCCAGCCTCTTCTTTTTCTCTCCTGGAGAGCAGATGCGTGACCGGGACCGGGCTTACCAGGATTATGGACGAAATCAATATGAGCGCGACGAATATATACCCGCCCACGGGCGAGACAAGGCCGGTTACGAAACCGGCCGCGACGGAGCCCATCATCCCGCCGGCATTCCACCCGGTAAGCGGAAGGACAATGCCCGTAAGGCCCAGGAATAGACAGATGGAGAGCACGAACAGGGCGGAGCCGATTATCTGGAACAGCATCTCTTCGCCTTCCATGAACAGTTTTCTGAGGCCGAAATAAATGGCGAAAAAAGGGACAAGGAACGCCGACGCCCCCAACATGGAGATGAGCAGGTCCGAGAGGTACGCGCCCACCCGCCCGCCGTAATTTTTAACGGCAAAGGTGCTGTAAGTGAAAAATGAAGGGTCCCAGCGGGAATAGGAAAAAAGCGAGACGGCCAGATAGAGCGCGCCCAGCACGCATGCTATGCCGAGGAGTTCTTCCTTCTTCCTCTTCACCTTACAGACCAGACGGTAAGTCCGATTATAAGGGCCGCAAGACCAAACCTGTAATAGGCAAACGTGTTTATGGAGTGGTTCTGAAGGAATTTGAGCAGGTATTTTATCGCGAAGAGGCCGGAGATGAACGAGGCGGCCACGCCCGCAATGAATAGATTGATTTGCAATCCACCGGCCCCTCCGGCGTGGAGCATCTTCCTGCCTTCGAAGAGGCAGGCGCCGGCCACGATAGGCATAGACAGAAGAAACGAGAACCGCGCGGCCTCCTTCCTCTCCATCCCGGCAAAGAGCCCCGCCGTTATCGTCGCGCCGGAGCGGGACACACCCGGCACAAGCGCCAGGGCCTGTGCAAACCCTATGAACAGGGCATCTTTCAAGCCGACGTCCCGCACGCTCTTTCTGCTTTTGAATTTCTCGGAGGCCAGCATCACCAGCCCGAAGACGGCCATCCCACCCGCTATTATCAGGGGAGTCCTGAAACGGGTCTCTACCAGGTTCTCGAGGAGCACGCCCAGGACCGCGCCCGGAACGGTCGCGATCATTATGAGCACGAAGAGCCTCTTGTCTCCCGTTATTATCTTTATCCAGTCACGCCAGAAAAAGACAACCAGGGCAAGAAGAGTGCCCGCATGGAGGGCGACATCAAAGCCCAGGCTTTCCATCTCCGGATTGTGACTGGCAAAGAGTTTGGGTACAAGGATGAGATGGGCAGTGCTGCTTACAGGAAAGAATTCCGTAATCCCCTGTACAAGACCCAATACCAGCGCTTCTAGCATACGCGAGATTATACCATTTTTGCGGGGCCCGGTTTCTGATACTCTTTATCTATGAAGGTAAGGTTCGGTCACTTCAACATCCGGGACCTCTCCATGGAGAAACTGGCGGACCCCGATAACATTCAGGCGCGCATGGCCGCTTCGATAGTAAAAAGGTTCAGGCCTGATGTGCTCTCGGTCAACGAGATTGAGGCATCCCCCGAAGCGCCGGGGTTCTTTGTGGAGAAATTCCTTAACCGGGGTGATGACCCGATCGATTATCCGCACCATTACCTGTGCAGGACCAACTCCGGGATACCCAGCGGGGGGCCCGCGCCTTTCGATTACCGGGGGTTCGGCCTTTTCCCGGGCCAGTACGGGCTGGCTCTTTTAAGCAGGTTCCGGATACTGCCCGGAACCAGGGAATTTTTTGATTTTCCGTGGCGGGCATTGCCGCAGACCGTGCTTGGCTGCGACAACACCGAGGTCCCGCCGGACTATCCCCTCTTCAGCACGGGCTGCGCGGATATCCCGGTGGACATCGAAGGCAAAGGTGTGCACGTCATACTTACACATCTCTCCATCCCTATACGCGGCTATCTGAGCCGGGAGAGAAACGCCGATCAGTCGGTCTTTCTGCGCCAGTATATAGACGGGAAGCCCCTGCCGGGGCTGGGCCCGCTTGAAAGCGACCGCTTCGTACTTATGGGAGACCTGAACTCAGACCCCGAAGCGGGGGACGGAATAAAGGAGCCGATTAAGGAATTGCTGGAAGACGGGCGCATCACGTTCCGCCGGGCGGAAGAGGCGACGTTCCTTGAAGGGGGCGGCCTGCCAGGGCCCTTGCTTGCCCCGGAAGGATTTCAGTTGAGGCTTGATTACGTATTGCCCTCCAGGGCGCTCAACTCGGAGGGCATGCGGGTCTTCCGGCCCGAGGGTGAAAGGGACTGGTGGAAGAGGGCGCGGATAGCCTCTGACCACTTCTTTTTATGGTGCGATTGCGATATATGAAGCGGATTCTAGCAGGATGCTGAAAAACTGTTTTTACCTCACGTGATGCGATGCATTGGCCCTCACCCTCGCCCTACCTCTGCCCCAGAAAATATTCGATTTCCCGGGGACCCCGTTTCTCCCCCAAGGGGAGAGGGTTGATAATATTAGCCCATCCCTTCCGCCCCGGAAAGCCTCCGGTTTTTCGGGGGCCCCCTGAATCGGGGAGGGGTTGGGGAGGGTGAATTTGAGGACTTTTTCAGCAGTCGTTAGACGTTAAACCGGAAGTTTATTATGTCCCCGTCCTGGACGATGTAGGTCTTCCCTTCAAGGCGGATGAGCCCCTCTTTTCTGGCGCGGGCCATGCTGCCGCCCACTTTTATGAAATCATTATATGAAATGACCTCGGCGCGGATGAAGCCCTTCTCTATATCGGTGTGTATCTTGCCCGCGGCCCGCTGGGCCGTGGTGCCGTTCTTTATCGTCCAGGCGCGCACCTCGTCCTCCCCGGCGGTAAGGAAAGATATATAGTCCAGAAGCCTGTAAGACACCTTTATGAGCCTTTCCAGGGCGGGCTCTTCTATCCCCAATTCCTCAAGAAAGGCCGCCGCCTCTTCGGGGGCAAGCTGGGCAAGCTCCATCTCGATCTTCCCAGAGAGGGCCACGGCCCCGGTGTTGCCCTTCAAAAGCTCTTTTGCCCTGCCTGTATAATTTTCGATGAGCGCCTTGTCCTTCAGCGCCTCCTCGGAGACATTGAAGACGACCACCTCCGGCTTTATCGAAATGAATTCAAGATGCCGGATGGCCTTCTGCTCCTCCTCGTCAAACTCGATGGCCCGCAGCGGGGTTTCCGCCTCAAGGGCCTCCCTGCATTTAATAAGGACCGCCTTTTCGGATTCGCTGGGCTTCTTGCCTTTTTTTGCGCCCTCCTCCATCCGCTGGAGCCTCTTTTCCACAAGCTCCAGATCGCCAAATATCAGCTCAAGCTCAAGGGCCTGCAGGTCCCTGATGGGGTCCACATTGCCAAGAGGATGGGGCACGGAGGGGTCCTCGAAGGCCCTCACTACCTGCAGGATGGCATCGGCGTCCTTTATCATATCGAATACCTTTGCATTCTGCTTCGGGTCGCCCTTGGTGAGCCCAAGATAATCCACATAATCCACCATGGCGTAAGTGGTCTTCTTGGGCTTATAAAACTCGGAGAGCTTGTCCACCCTTTTATCGGGCACGTGGACCGCGCCAAGATGCGGCTCGCCCCCGGTGGTGGGGTAAGGGGCGGTCTCCAGGCTCTGCCCGGTAAGGGCGTTGAATATCGCCGTCTTCCCTGAATTTGAAAATCCCGTGAGCGCTATCTTCATAAGGACATTTTTTATAACATATTCCGGCGGGAAAAGGAAAAAACCGCCTTAAACCGCTTGCAAAATCCGCGGATTGTGGGAAAATATGTCTGGAATATTTTTTAAGAATGGAATTTCAAGAAGAGATCGGAGGACTTAAGTGAAGAAAGTGCCGACGAGGAAAAAAACGATGAGCAGGAAGGAGGAAGGCAGCATGGCCACGGTTGCGGGAATAAAAAAGCAGTACCTGAAAAACCGCCCCAATTGCAAGGTGACATTCAGGCTGCCCAAAGAGGCCGCGCATGATGCGAACGAAGTGACCATAGTGGGGGACTTCAACAACTGGGACAAAGGCGCAACCCCTCTTAAAAGGCAGAAAGACGGCGAGTTCTCCGCCACCCTGGAGCTTGAATGCGGCAGGGAATACCGGTTCCGCTACCTGGTGGACGGCCAGCGGTGGGAGAACGACTGGAACGCCGACAGGTACGAGCCCAACCCCTTCGGAGAGGAAGACTCGATAATAGTGGTCTAGATTGTATTTAAATTCCCCCTCTTAATTTTAAGAGGGGGCGAGGGGGAGTTAACCCCGATCATTCGTAACCCCTCCCAACCTCCCCTTTGACAAAGGGGAGGGATATTCGCCTTTCAGGTTTCCGGTGTCCAGCTTTCTACTTAAGCCCCTCTCCTTGACTTCACCCATAGCCGCTTTTTACAATATCCGTTCATGGCTGAACCAATTAACGAACAGGTGGAGCAAAGACTCAGGAAACTCCACGAGCTTAAGGGAATAGGGGTGGAGCCCTACTCCGGCCCCTTCGAGGCGGCTGACCACGCCTCGGAGCTTATCGCCAGGTATTCCGAAAAAGAGAAAGAGGAGCTTGAGGCTAACCCGCCCGTGGTCTCCGTATCAGGCCGGCTGATGACCGTAAGAGACTTCGGCAAGGCATCTTTCGCCCACATGCAGGACGCCACCGGGCGCATACAGCTCTATATCAAAAAAGACATCGTGGGCGAAGAGCAGTACCGGGTTTTCAAAAAGTACACCGATATGGGCGACATAATCGGCGCGGGGGGAAGGCTCTTCAAGACAAGGACCGGCGAGCTTACCATTGAGGTCACGGATTTCCGCCTGCTGACAAAATCCCTGCACCCCCTGCCCGAAAAATGGCACGGCCTCCAGGACGTGGAGACCAGATACCGCCAGCGCTACCTGGACCTCATAGCGAACCCTGAGGTGAAGGAGACCTTCAAGCTCAGAAGCGCGATAATCAAGGCCCTGCGGGATTTCTTCGAGCGGCACGGCTTCATTGAAGTCGAGACCCCGATGATGCACCAGATAGCGGGCGGGGCCGCGGCCCGGCCCTTCAAGACGCACCATAACGCCCTGGATATAGACCTCTACCTGCGCATAGCGCCGGAGCTTTACCTGAAACGCCTTCTGGTGGGCGGCTACGAGCGGGTCTTCGAGCTTAACAAGAATTTCCGCAACGAGGGCATCTCCACGAAGCACAACCCGGAGTTCACGATGCTTGAGTTCTACATGGCAAACCGGGACTACAATTTCCTGATGTCCTTCACGGAGGAGCTTTTCGCTCATATCGCCCAAAAGACCATCGGCACAATGACGTTCGCCTACGGCGAATATTCGATAGACCTCACGCCGCCCTGGACTAGACTCACCATGCAGGAAGCGATGGAGCGGAAAGACGTGCCAGCCGAGGTGTTCGGCAATGTGGACGTGGCGCTCGAATGGGCCAGAGAGCAGAAACTGGACATCCCCGCCGGCTCGTCCTTCGGGAAGATCCTGGACGAGATATTCAAGGAGAAGGTGGAGCCTTATTTGATCCAGCCTACCTTCATTATCGATTACCCGATAGAGCTTTCGCCCCTGGCAAAACGCAAGCCATCGAACCCGGCCCTGGTTGAGAGGTTCGAGCTGTTCGTAGTGGGGCGGGAGATCGCAAACGCCTTCAGCGAGCTTAACGACCCCCTGGACCAGCGCGAGAGGTTCGAGGCGCAGGTGGAGGAGAGAAAGAAGGGCGACGAGGAGACCCACCCGATGGACGAGGACTTCGTGCGCGCGCTGGAGTATGGCATGCCGCCCGCGGCCGGTGAAGGCATTGGGATAGACAGGCTTGTGATGCTGCTGACCAACTCGCAGTCGATAAGAGATGTTATTTTATTCCCTCAGATGAAGCCGGAGTAGAGTTTTTTCTTAGACGCCGCCAAAGCAAATAAAGAAGAGAACAGATTCCATCTAATCCCGCCCGCCACCCCTTATTTGTATAGGGGCCCCGCCCCCATGACCCTGAAAAAGCAAAAAAGAACTAAAAAAGCTTCCTTTCCCCTTTATTATTTCATTTTCCCTTTATCGAAATCCGATTAAATTAGCAAATCCCCGTCAAACGGTTTAAAATAAAATGTCATGCGTCTTCCGTATACATATTTCGTGGCCCTCCGGTACATGAAATCCAAGAAAAAAAAGGGGATCTCCTTCAATACCTTCGTCTCCATAGGCGGGGTGCTTGTGGGGGTGATGACCCTGCTGGTGGTCCTTTCGGTGATGGGCGGCTTCCAGGAAGACCTGCAAAAAAAGATAATAGGCGTAAGCTCCCATGTGATCATCCTCAGCCCGGACGGGGCCATGGAGGACTACGGGCAGATAATGGACAGCCTTAAAAAGGAAAAGCACGTGGTCTCGGCCTCGCCGTTTGTCCTGGGGCAGGCAATGCTCTCTTATGACCGCTCCGCCCAGGGCGTGTACATAAGGGGCATAGACCCGGCGCATGAAAAGAATGTCACTGAAATAGCCAAGCACATGAAAGAGGGCTCGCTGGCCGACCTGGAACCCAAAGCCGGCGGCCCGCCCGGGATAATCCTGGGCTCGGACCTAGCCGGGCACCTCGGCGTGATGCCGGGGGATAAAATAAAGGTGCTTTCCCCCACCGGGGATATCGGTCCCCTGGGCATGATCCCCAAGATGAAGGAGTTCAGGGTGGCTGGCATCTTCGAGGTCGGGATGTTCGAGTACGACTCCAACCTGGCCCTGACCGCCATCCCCCCCCTTCAGGAGTTCTTCGGCATGGGCGACAGGATCACCGGGATAGAGATCAAGCTGGACGACATCTACAAGGCCCCTGAGGTGAGGAGGGACCTGCAAAGGAAATTCGGTTATTCCTATGTTGTCAAGGACTGGATAGAGATGAACCGCAATCTCTTCGCCGCCCTGAAGCTTGAAAAAATGACCATGTTCGTCATCCTCACGCTGATAATCCTGGTGGCCTCCTTCAACATCGTAAGCACCCTGATGATGAACGTCATAGAGAAGCAGAGGGAGATAGCCATCCTGAAGGCCATGGGGGCCACCAACAGGGGCATAATGAGCATCTTCATGATACAGGGGCTACTGATAGGGCTTGTGGGGACAATCCTCGGCGTGGCTGGCGGCTTTGCCCTCAGCTATGCCCTGAACGCCTTCCAGATAATCAAGCTCCCCTCGGATGTCTATTACCTCAGCCATCTGCCGGCCAGGATGAACCCCAGGGACTTCATCCTTGTGGCCTCCGCGGCCATAGCCATATCCTTCTCCGCCACCATATACCCAGCCCTCCAGGCGGCAAAGCTCAACCCCATAGAATCAATAAGGTACGAGTAACATCTTCCCGGAATTTCTCTTTTAAAACAACTCCCTTGCGCTGCGGCGGATTGATTTCGCGGGGAAAAGAAGCTTGACTCTTTTCCCCAAGGTGATAATTTAAAAATAAAGGGAGTATTTTCCTTACGCAATGTAAGCTCTTCGCAGTTCTCCATTTAAAGTCCGGCATTCTCGCCAACAGGAAGGGATTTTCCCGCGAGAGGGGAAAGATGAAATTCAGCCAGGTCTGGATGAAACTGTCGCCGGAAGTGATCGATAAAATAATAAGCATAGAGGCCGTCCGTTCAATAGCCCTTAAGAAGGGGCTTAAGGAATTGCGGCGCAAGTTCATGGAGGAGAACGAGGACAACCGGCCCGCCGGGGTGCAGGAAGGCCGCTGTCTCATGCTCCAGAACCTGCTCCATTCGGTGAACAGGGCCCTCTCGGACGGCCGCATCTCGCCCGGCGTGCGGAAGGCCATCGTAAGCAATTTCATCGGGCGCATAATCCTGGAGGACGCCTCGGCAAAGGACAGGTTCCAGGCCGAAAACGGCATCGCCCCCCCGGCCTTCCTTACCATAAGCCCCACGAAGAAATGCAACCTCTTCTGCAAGGGCTGCTACGCCTCAAGCTCATCGGAGAACGCCGAGACCCTTTCCTACACCGTATTCAACAGGATAATAAAAGAGATGAAAGAGAAATGGGCGTCGCACTTCACGGTGATCTCAGGCGGCGAGCCCCTGCTCTACAAAAGCGAGGGCAAGACCCTGTTTGACATACTGGCCGGAAACCAGGACAGCTATTTCATGATGTACACCAACAGCACGCTTATTACCAAAGACGCTGCAAAGAGGCTCGCGGATCTGGGCAATCTCACCCCGGCCATCTCCGTGGAGGGATACGAGGCCGAGACCGATGCCCGCAGGGGCGATGGCACCTTCAAGCGGATAATGGGCGCCATGGAGAACCTTCGGAACGCGGGCGTGCCTTTTGGCGTGAGCATCACCGCCACCCGCCACAACGCGGAACTCGTAATGGAGGACCGGTTCATAGACTATTATTTCCAGGAGCAGGGGGCCATTTACGGCTGGATATTCCAGTACATGCCAATTGGCCGAAGCTACACCACTGACCTCATGATAACCCCGGAGCAGAGGCTGGCGATGTTCGAGAGGGAGGAGCGCCTTATAAGGGAGCGGAACGTCTTCATCGTCGATTTCTGGAACGGCGGCCCCTATGCTGTGGGGTGCATATCCGCGGGCAGGCCGGGCGGCTATTTTTATATCGACTGGAACGGCAATGTCGCCCCGTGCGTCTTCTTCCCCTACCACCTCGCCAATATCTACGACCTTTACAGGGAGGGCAAGGGGCTCAATGACGTGCTCTTTTCCCCTTATTTCAAATCAATCCGCAAATGGCAGAACGACTATGGCTACACACAGCCTCCGCACAATGTGGACAACTACATCGTCCCCTGCCCCATCCGCGACCATCACGAAAACGCCTTCAATCTGGTGAGGGAATTTGGCGCGAAGCCGATGGACAACGAGGCCGAATCGGCCCTGAACGACCCCGAATACCACAGGAAGATGGCCGAGTACGGAAAAACGGTCAAGTCTCTGACGGATGAAAAATGGAAGAGCGGGTTTCTTAATATAAAGAGATTCAAATAAGCTGGAGGCGTTATGGACATAAGAAAGATCGCCTTCATAGAGGCGGGCTCGTCCGGTATCCAGATGCTGGGCAGGTTCACCATGTCCCGTGTGGGCAGCGCACTGCTCTCCACAATCCTCAGGGACAGGGGCTATCAAGTACGGGCCTTCATAGAAGACATCGCCGCAACGGACTGGGATTTCGTAAAGGATTCAGACCTGGTCTGCATCTCGTCGCTGACAAACACGGCCATCCGGGCCTATGCGATAGCCCGGAAGGTGAAGGCGCTGGGCATACCCGTCATAATGGGCGGGGTGCATCCGACCTTTCTGCCCAATGAGGCCCTTGAGCACGCCGATTTCGTGATCAGGGGCGAAGGGGAGCGCGGTCTCACCCGCCTTCTTGAATATCTCACAAAAGGCAAGCCGCCCCTGAATGAGATCGATGGGCTTTCATACAGGCAGAAGGACGGCGGCATAGTCCATAACCCGCAGGGGCCTTTCCTGGACGAGGGCGATCTGAATGCCCTGCCGGACCCGGACTTCTCGCTGGTGCACAAATGGAAGCCCTCCTACATATATCCGATATCCACGTCCAGGGGGTGCCCTTTTAACTGCAAGTTCTGCTCGGTGGTGCCCATGTTCGGCAGGAAATACAGGTTCAAGTCCGTCGAGAGGACAATCAGTGAACTGAAATACGTCAGAAGCATAAATCACGGCACCAAGTTCTTCGTGGACGACAACTTCACGGCCAATAAAGGGAGGTCCAAGGAGCTGCTGCGGGCGATAATCGGGGAAGGGCTGAAGGACTGCTGGGTCGTGCAGGCCAGGACGGATGTGGCCCAGGACCCGGAGCTGCTGACCCTCATGGCGGACGCCGGGGTGCATACGGTATATATAGGTTTCGAGTCCATAAACCCCAGGACCCTTGAGGAATACAACAAGAAACAGGAACTGCAAGACATCGTGAACTGCATAAGGGCGATAAAAGGACACGGGATGCATATCCACGGGATGTTCATAGTTGGCGCTGATACGGACAACATTGACACTATAAGAAGGACCACCGATTTCGCCATCGCAAACGGGATAGACACCGTGCAGGTCATTGCGCTCACCCCGCTTCCGGGCACCAGGGTCTTCGAGGAGATGAGAGCGAAGGGCAGGATACTGCATACTGACTGGAGCAAGTACAATCTGCAGCATGTCGTCTTCAGGCCGCAGGAGATGAGCCCCAGTGCCCTCCAGATGGAGATGCTGAAGGCCAATCTCCGCTTCTACTCCTGGAAATACATTCTGAAGCACCTTGCCATGCTAGATTTCCATTATGCCGCCGTGGGGCTCATCGGCAGACAGATAACGGCACGCACCCTGAAAGAGACCGCAAATTATATAGAGAACTTGAAATTCCCCCTCCTTTCCAAAGAGGGGTGAGGAGAGATTACAGAAAAGTCCCGCTACAACCGGGGGTTTAGTATATGGACCTCATCTTTCCAGTCTTCCGGTCCAGGATTATGCTGTCCACGTGGTCATTATTCCTGTAAATGTCCGCCTTGACGAAACGCCCCATATGAGACGTCACTACCGCGTTCAAGCCCTTTTTCGCGAAATATACATGCAGCGCCTCGGCGGATTCCTTTACGCTCATCTCCTTCTCGGCGGCGCCATAAGGGTTCAGGCAGGAATCTCCGTAGGAAACCGAGGAATTGCTGGCGGGTATCATGGGAGAGGAACTGAACTGCCCTGTCCTCCCCTGTCGAATCTCACCGCGCCCCGGATATCCTCTTTCCGGAGAAAAATTGCGCATTCCCCCGGCCAATGCCGGCGCTGACAAAATACCTATTATAAAAGAGCACAAAAGCAACCTTCGCATACGCTTAGATTAAATCTCAAATTTGAAGAATTTATGAAAAGCAACCAGGGAGAGCGGGGAAATGCGTCTTTTTTACAATTTCATGCCTGAATAAAAAAATATGTGTTTTATTTTTACACTAATGCCAAATAAATTGGGTCTTTTAACGCAGGTGCCGGCCAGATCGGGAATTTCCAAAGAAAAATTCCAATTCCGGCCTATGCGGATTTATAACCGGGGCAGCCCTCGAAACCCGTGCACCCGTAAACCCTCAGCCGGCATTCTCTATTTGTGCATCCGGCAGGTCTTTTTTGTGTGCGCGGGGAGGACTTCAGGAGATCAAGCTCGAACTCCTTCGATGGCAAGACGGACGTGAGTTTGGAACTGGTCTTCTGCTCTTTGATTTTCATCACGCACTCTCCATAAGGATTCTCTCATAACCTGAACTATTTGCAAAGCTAAAAGAAAGCCGGCCTGCCGCATTTCTCCCTTTTTGCCCGTAATTTTATTGTTTTTTGAGCAAAATCAGATGCCTCTCCAGGCTGGTCCCCGGCAGCCTTGCACTAATCACCCGGACACCCGCCAGGCCCTTGATTTCACCTTCGTATTTCGGGCCTTTGCTCATGACCAGCCAGCCCCCTTTTCTCAGGACCGGCGAGGCCTCTTTTACAAAATCCGCAACCTTGAAAAGCGCCCTGGTCATGAGTATGTCAAAAGAGCCTGGAGGCAGGTCTTCAAGCCTCGTCTCCAGGACCGGGACCGTACCCAGGCCCAATCTCCTCCCCATGTGTCTCAGAAAGGCCGCTTTCTTTCCCGAGGGCTCTACCAGCGTGACACTGAGTTCGGGCCTGAGTATCTTTACCGGCAGCCCCGGAAACCCGGCGCCGCTTCCGATATCGGCTATCTCCATGCCTTTCGCGTCTATTTCATCAAGCGCTTTTAAAAAAAGGGCCGAATCCAGAAAGTGCGTCGTGACTATGCCCTCATCCGAGCTTATGGCGGTAAGGTTATGCGTCCTGTTCCATTTCTTCAACTCGGAGAGGTATTCAAGGAATTTATCCAGCACCCCCCTGCCGGGAGTTATCCCCAGCTCTCCGAGCCCGTCCTCAAGGAGCCTCTCAGGGCTCATAGTAATCCTCAATAAAAACGAGCAGGCCCGCTTCCTCCAGGATGGCCTTGAACTCGGCCAGGTCCTGCTCGAACCCGGCCTGGGGCTGCACCTTCCTTAGCACCTGTTTCTGCCACAGGAGGTTCCCGGCGTTGTCCGTGAAAATAATGAAATTAAGTGCCTCGATCTGGCCGTCCAGTCTTTTTTTCGAGATCATCGCCCTGGCCCAGCCCGGCTTTCCGGGTATGAAATACCCCTTGTAATGCCTCTCGCCGGGCCCAAGGAGCATGAACCCCTTCAGGTCCAGTATCAGCTTCGGCATCTTCTTTCCTTCCCGGCCGCCACCATGATAAGCGTAAGGGCCGCCGGTGTCATTCCGGGTATCCTGCCGGCCTGCCCGATGCTCCTGGGTCTGACCTCTTCCAGCTTTCCCGCAAGCTCGTTCGATATGCCGGGTATCCTTCTGAAGTCCAGCCCTTCCGGTATCTTCTGGTCCTCAGAGGACCGGAGCTTCTCGACCGTCTCCAATTGTTTTTTGATATACCCCCGGTATTTGATCTCCGTCTCGACCAGTTTTTCCGCGTCGGTTCCGGGTGAGTCCGTGGCAGGGGAGAGCATCTTTATTAAATCATAGGCCACGGCGGGCCTCTTTAAAAGCCTTTCAAGGGCAATGTCCTCCGGCACGGCCGGTTCCCCCGCTTTTTCAAGGGCGGGATTAATGACGGCGGGCTTCACCCTGGTCTCTTGCAGCCTCTTTATTTCCTTTCGCACCCAGTCCCTTTTCAGCATGAATTTCTTATGCTCCTGCTCTTTTACCAGCCCGGCCGCATATCCCTTTTCCGCAAGACGCATATCCGCGTTATCGTGCCGCAGAAGCAGCCTGTACTCCGCCCTGGATGTGAACATCCGGTAGGGCTCGCTTGTGCCCTTCGTTACAAGGTCGTCTATCAGCACGCCTATATATGCCTCGTGCCTCTCCAGTACCAGAGGCGGCCTGCCCTGCACCTTGAGGGCGGCATTAATGCCCGCCATGAGGCCCTGCGCCGCCGCCTCCTCGTAACCCGACGTGCCGTTTATCTGCCCGGCCAGGTACAGCCCGGAAATCTTTTTTGTCTCCAGCGTGTGATGAAGCTCAAGGGGGTTTACGAAATCGTATTCTATCGCGTAGCCCGGACGCATGATCCCGGCATCCTCAAGCCCCGGTATGCTCCGCACGATTTGCACCTGCACGTCATAGGGCAGGCTTGTGGAGATGCCGTTCGCATAATATTCTTTCGTTTCCAGCCCCTCCGGCTCAAGGAAGACCTGATGCCGGGGCCTGTCGGCAAACCTTACCACCTTGTCCTCTATCGACGGGCAGTAGCGCGGCCCCACGCCCTTTATCTTTCCGCTGTAAAGGGGCGAGCGGTCCAGGTTGGAGAGGATGGCCTTTCTGGTCTCGTCGTTCGTATAGGTCACAAAGCAGGGCAGCTGCTGGTTCGTAATGTCACCGGTAGAGTGCGAAAAGGCCACCGGCGGGTCTTCGCCCCGCTGGGCCTCCGTCTTCGAAAAATCTATCGTCCTCGCGTCAAGCCTGGGAGGGGTGCCCGTCTTCAGCCTGCCCATTTTGAGGCCAAGGGCGCGCAGGGAATCAGACAGCTTTACCGAAGGGAACTCGCCCGCCCTCCCCGCCTCCTGCGTATCAAGCCCGATGTGAATAAGCCCTTTCAGAAAGGTGCCCGTTGTTACAATAACCGCCCCGGCCCCGTAAAACGCCCCGGTTGAACTCACCACGCCCGCTATCCTGCCGCCCTCGACAATAAGGCGGTCCGCGCTCGCCTGCCTGATCGCCAGGTTGGGCGCGCTCTCAATCACCCTGCGCATATTTATCCTGTAAAGCAGCCTGTCCGCCTGGTGGCGCAAAGACCAGACTGCCGGGCCCTTCGAGCGGTTCAGGATGCGGCTCTGGATACATGAGAGGTCCGACATGCGGCCCATCTCGCCCCCCAATGCGTCTATCTCCCTCACCAGGTGGCCCTTGGCAAGCCCCCCGATCGCGGGGTTGCACGATAGCTGCGCGATGGTGTCCAGGTTCAGGGTGAACAGGCAGGCCGAAAGCCCCATCCGGCTTGCGGCCAGCGCGGCCTCGCACCCGGCGTGCCCCGCCCCGATAACGATAACGTCAAAGTCTCTTTCCCTGAAAGGCATATTTTTATTATGGCAAAACGGATTCTACTTTTTCTTGTAAGAAAAAGTAGCAAAAAGAACTTTTGGTTTCCGCTCACTTTCGTGAGCGGAAAAAATGCAAACCTTCCAGCGCTTTCAGTGCTACAATCTCCTCAGAAAGGAGGCATGCACTGAAATGGAAACCCCGAAGCCGGACCTGAGAGTGGACAAGGACGGGTTCCTGGCGGACTACCACGAATGGAATGAACAGGCTGCCCAGCTGCTGGCGGAACGCGAGGGGTTGGGCCCGCTCACAAAAGACATGCTGGATATCCTCATATTCCTGAGGAGCTATTACGAGAAGTACAAATTCTTCCCTATTATCCGGGCCGTCTGCAAGAACGTGCACAAGCCCAAGGACTGTCTGACCGAGGAGTTCATCGACCCCGTAAAGGCCTGGAAGATAGCGGGGCTGCCAAACCCGGGCGAGGAAGTGGAAATCTTCAGGGACTGGAACCCGCTGGGGTTTTGAAAAGCGGGGCTTACTTGCAGACGGGGGCCGCCCCTATGCGCTCCACCCCGCCCATGTAGGGCCGCAATGCCTCCGGTATGAGGATGCTTCCGTCCTTCTGCTGATAATTCTCAAGCACGGCTACCAGCGTGCGCCCGATGGCAAGCCCTGAGCCGTTCAGGGTATGCACGAACTCCGTGCCCTTTTTCCCCTCCCGCCTGAACCTTATGTCCGCCCGGCGGGCCTGGAAGTCCTCGAAATTGGAGCATGAGGAAATCTCCCTGTACCTGCCCTGCCCCGGAAGCCAGACCTCCAAATCGTAAGTCTTCGCCGCCGAGAACCCGATATCACCCGTGCAGAGGGCTATCACCCGGTAGGGGAGTTCGAGCTTCCGCAAAATGTCCTCGGCATCGTTTGTGAGTTTCTCAAGCTCATCATATGAATTCTCCGGCTTAACGAATTTAACCAGCTCAACCTTGTTGAACTGGTGCTGGCGGATGAGGCCGCGCGTGTCCTTGCCGTAAGAGCCCGCCTCGCGCCTGAAGCAGGGCGTGTAAGCGGTGTAATAGAGCGGCAGCTTCGACTCTTCCAATATCTCAGCCCGGTGAATATTTGTAACGGGCACTTCGGCGGTGGGAATAAGATAAAGCTCGTCGAAGGTCTTGAAAAGCTCCATCTCGAACTTCGGAAGCTGCCCCGTCCCGGTCATGCTCTCCGCGTTTACAAGTATGGGCGGGAAGACTTCCTTGTAGCCCTTCGAGGTGTTCAGGTCCAGCATGAAATTCATCAAAGCGCGCTCCAGCCGGGCGCCAAGCCCCTTCATCAGCGCGAAACGCGCCCCGGCTATCTTCGCCGCGCGGTCGAAATCGATTATGTCGTGCATCTCGGCCAGGTCCCAATGGTTGAGCGCGGTGAAGCCGAACTCGCGCGGCGTGCCCCATCTCCTGACCTCCACATTCCCGGTCTCGTCCCTGCCAACCGGCACGGACTCGTTCGGGAGGTTTGGCAGGGTGAGCAGGAATTCCCTCGTCCTCCGCCCCACATCGTTCAGCTTCTCTTCATATTCCTTTATCCTGGCCGATACGTCCTTCATCTCCTCGATGAGGGCGGACGCGTCCTCTTTCCTGCGCTTCAGGGCGGCTATCTCCTCGCTGACTTTATTTCTTTTCTCCCTCAGTTCGTCCGCGTCTTTTATGAAGACCAGCCTTTCGTCCTCAAGGGCGATGAAGGGCACAAGGTCAACGTCCATGCCGCGCTTTGCGAGCGCGTTTTTTACAATATCGGGGTTTTCCCTTACAAATCTGGCGTCGAGCATGGTTATAATATATCATAAGTTTTCCATGGGCAAAAAAATTAACCGCAAGCTGGAAAAGATTTATCACGCGCTCTACGGCGCCTTCGGGCCGCAGCACTGGTGGCCCGGAGAAACCCCTTTCGAAGTGGCCGTGGGCGCCATCCTTACTCAGAACACGAACTGGACGAACGTGGAGCGCGCCATAGCCAACCTGAAGAAGGCCAGCGCCCTGGACCCGCTTGCCATGCACGGGATGAGCGAAGAGCGGCTCGCTGAACTGATACGGCCGTCCGGGTATTACAACGTTAAGGCAAAGAGGCTTAAGGCGTTCATATCGTTTCTGGTGGAAGGATACAGCGGGAAAACAGAAGCCATGTCGCGCGAGGAGACGGGCGCGCTCAGGGAAAAACTTCTCTCCATAAAGGGCATAGGCAAGGAGACGGCGGACTCCATCCTCCTCTATGCCCTTGGGAAGCCGGTGTTCGTAATAGACGCTTATACGAAGAGGGTCCTTTCAAGGCATAACGTGCTTTCAATGGATGACGCCTATGACGATTTCCAATCTCTTTTTCATTCCGGCCTGGGACCCCATTCGCCGCTGTACAACGAATACCATGCGCTTTTCGTAAGGACGGGGAAAGACTTTTGCAGGCCCGGCAGCCCCGCCTGCAAGGGCTGCCCCATCGAGGGGTTCTGATGGCTGAATTCTTCCTGAAGCTGGCCGTCACCGCCATCTCGCTTGCCGCCTCGGTAAGGCTTATAGAGGGCATAACGTTTACGGGCAAATGGTGGACGATGCTGGTCATAGCCCTCATATTCGGGTTGGTGAACTCGATAATAAAGCCCGTGGTGAAGCTCTTCTCGCTCCCTTTCCTTATCCTCACGCTGGGGCTTTTCAGCCTGGTGATAAACGCCCTCATGCTGAAGCTCACGGCCTGGCTCTCGGGCGGGATGGACCTCGGCTTCTTCGTGAACGGCTTCTGGCCCGCCGTGAAGGGCGCCCTTGTGGTAAGCATAGTGAATTTCCTGCTGACCTGCCTCATCGGGCTCAGGGAATGATCCCGCCCCGGTTCCCATGCTTTCTTCTATGCTTACCAAGAAGTATAATTATCTTGTTGTCATTCCGGCTTGTCCGGAATCTACCCACCCCTTAATCCCCTCCTGGGAGGGGACGGGGGTGGGTTGGATTCCCGATGCCCGAGCACTCAGGGCCTGAGCGCTTCGCTTGCGGGAATGACACCTTGCAAATTAGCGCGGATGGAAAAAGACGACATCTTTTATATGCGCATGGCAATCGAAGAGGCGGAAAAGGCCGCAGCCAGGGGCGAAGTGCCCGTTGGCGCGGTGCTGGTGGCGGGCGGCGAGGTCATAGCCAGATCCCATAACCGGAAAGAGACCGCCCCCGATCCAACGGCCCACGCGGAGATAATCGCCCTCAGGGAGGCCGCGCGAAGACTTGGCAGGTGGAGGCTTACGGACGCGGCCCTTTATGTAACCAAAGAGCCATGCGTAATGTGCTCCGGGGCGATGGTGAACGCGCGGCTTGGCAGGCTGGTCTACGGCTGCGCGGACGCTAAGGGCGGCGCCGCTGAAAGCCTGTACAATATACTTTCAGACGGCAGGCTCAACCACCGCGTAGAAGTCTCTTCGGGAGTCCTGGAAGAAGAGAACCGGCAAATTTTGAAGCGGTTTTTTGAGCAAAAAAGGGTTAAAATAGACGGTTAGGAGAGGTGCCGGAGCGGTTGAACGGGGCGGTCTCGAAAACCGTTGTGGGGGCAACCTCACCCAGGGTTCGAATCCCTGCCTCTCCGCCATAAAATTTATTTCCAGCCGGCAAAAGATCAGGATTGTTTCCGGGGCAATGGGGCGGAGCCCCATTCAACAAAAGGGGCCGCTTCCGGCCCCCTTTATGCTTTTTCAACCGAATTATTAACAGTCTCATAATAGGATGCGCTTAATTATTAGAAAATCCCTCCTATACCTACCCTTTGTCAAAGGGCCTTTACCAAAGGGAGGAATTACCCCTCTTTGGAAAAGAGGGGTAAGGGGAGATTTTCCGGCCAAAATGTCTGTTCAATTATGAGACCCTTAATAAGCAATTACATTATCTGTTCGCCGGGTTCGCCGCCCAACTCTTCGCCGTCGCCGCTTTCGATGCGCTCTTTTTCCCTCTGATAGGCCTCCTT
Source organism: Nitrospirota bacterium (assembly GCA_014874185.1). Classification (GTDB taxonomy): domain Bacteria; phylum Nitrospirota; class Thermodesulfovibrionia; order Thermodesulfovibrionales; family JdFR-88; genus JACWAF01. The sequence continues at coordinate 52,880 of JACWAF010000012.1, forward strand.
GCCGGCCTCGTAGGCTGTCTTCAGCATGGACTTGCGGTCGGTTATGGCGCTCTTGCCCTTCTTGATATTGGAAGAGACCGTCTCACCCAGGCTGCTGGCGTAATCGCTCACCCTGCATCGCACGTCCTCGGCAAGGTCCTTGATGTCCTGCCTGGTCTCCTTTCCCGACTTCGGGGCCAACAGGAGGGCTGCCCCGGCGCCTACCAGGCCCCCAAGGAGAAAGGCGAAGAATGTCCTGCTGCCGTTTCCTTCAGTATTCATTATTGCCCCCTTTTTTAAAAACGTTCGTTTTCAGTATTCCGAAGGCGGTTGAAAAACCCGCCTTGAATCCTCCTATATTCGCTTTTGCCTTTACGACCGTGGAGCCTATAAGATGTGCAAGCTGTTCAATCTCGCTGCCCATCTGCCCTACCGCGGTTGTCACCTGCCGCAGGTCCTTCGTCATCCCGTTGACCTCGCCCGTTATCTCTTTAACGTTCTTCAGGGTCCCCTGAAGCTCCTCGATGGCGGGCAGTATCTTGTTTTCAGTCCTCTCAAAGAAAATATTCAGGATTTTCAAGGTCTTGACAAGCTCGAAGAAGACAGCCGCAAGCAACCCTATACCTATTATTGCCACGATTACAAGAACGATTATAAGGGCATCAAGCATTGGGCACCCGTCTCCTTTTCCCGAAACAGTATCCGCTTAAGCTATTTACCTTATATCATACATCCTATTGCCCGTCAAGAAAACCGGGGGGGAACCGGAAAAATCATCCGCCCGGAAAAACCTGATTTCCGATAACTTTGGAATCGCCCGCACGATTGCTTTAATATAGTTAATGCCCCTCGAAATTGAAGGCAGGGTGGAGAGGATCGTCTTCCACAATCCCGCAAACGGCTATGCCGTCCTGAAGCTGGAGGCGGACGGGGAGATATCCACCGTTACCGGCAATATCCCGGACCCCAGAGAGGGGCAGTATGTCCGGGCGGCCGGTGCCTGGGAGACCCATCCGCGGTTCGGAAGACAGTTCCGCGCCATAAGCCTGGAGCCCTGCAATCCCCCCACCCCCGAAGCCGTGGAGCGCTATCTGGCCGCGGGCTTCGTAAAGGGGATAGGCCCCGCCATGGCCCGCAGGATAATCGAAAAATTCGGCCCGGACTGCCTGGAGTTGATCGAAAGGGAACCCGAAAGGCTCTGCGAGATACCCGGCATAGGCCTCAGAAAGCTTGAAGGCATTAAAAAATCCCTCTCCGGGCAGAGGGAGTTCAAAGAGACGATGCTGGCCCTCCAGGAATACGGCATAAGCCCCGCATGGTCAATGAGGGTATACAAGTGCTATGGCAGAGGCGCCCCGCAGGTGCTGAAGGAAGACCCTTACAGGCTTGCCGAGGACATTAAAGGGATAGGTTTTCTCACGGCAGACAAGATAGCCGAGAGGACGGGCATCCCGAAGGATTCGCCAAAACGGGCCGAGGCCGGGATACTCTATCTTCTTGGCAGGCTCTCCGAGGACGGGCACGTCTTCTTCCCCTATAAAGAACTCCTCCGGGAGGGGGAAGCGGCCCTGGGCATCCGGAGGGAGCCCCTCTTGAAGGCCATAGCCGGCCTGTTTGAAAAGAAAAAGATAATCCTGGAGCCCCTGCCCTCGGCCGGGATTGAAAATGCCGATGAGAAGGCCGTCTACCTGAGGCGGCTCCATGAGGCGGAAGAGGAGACGGCGGAGAGGACCAGGGCACTTATGAGCGCCGGGAGGCGCTCCAAAATACTGGTGAAGAGCGCCCTGGAATGGATCGAAAGAGAGCTGTTCATGGAGCTTTCTTCGCAGCAGGCCCTTGCGGTGGAGGCCTCCCTTAAAGAGAAGGTGCTTATCATAACGGGCGGTCCCGGCGTGGGGAAAACAACCATCATAAAGGCAATTGTAAAAATCTATAAAGAGTTCCTTGAAAAAGACGTGCTCCTTGCCGCCCCCACTGGAAGGGCGGCAAAGAGGCTCTCGGAAGTGGCGGGCCAGCCGGCAAAAACCATCCACCGGCTCCTTGAGTACAGCCCGGTTGAGGAGGGTTTCAGGAAAAACGAAGAGAACCCCCTTGCGGCCGATTTGGTCATACTGGACGAGGCCTCGATGGTGGACATCCAGCTCATGCGGTCGCTCCTCCTGGCAATCCCCGAAGAGGCCGGGCTCATAATGGTGGGCGATGCCGACCAGCTTGCCTCCGTGGGGCCGGGGAATGTCTTTCTGGACATGACAGCCTCCGGGGAGATCCCCCTGGTGCGGCTTACCGAGATATTCAGGCAGTCCGCCCGAAGCCTTATCATCCGGAATGCGCACCGGATAAACCGCGGCGAGATGCCTGAGTTCCCTAATGACAAGGACTCGGACTTCTACTTCTTCGAGCGGGAAGACCCGCAGGAATGCCTGGAAAAAATCCTTGAGCTTTGCACCGCCGCCCTGCCAGCCCGCTTCGGGCTGGACCCGGTGAGGGACATCCAGGTGCTCTCTCCCATGCACAAGGGCATAAACGGCGTGCAGAACCTGAACCGCCTGATACAGGGAATTCTGAATAAAAGCGGCGAAACCGGGGCGTTCAGGCCGGGGGACAAGGTAATGCAGCTGCGGAACAATTACGACAAGGATATTTTCAATGGCGATACAGGCATGGTAAAAACCGTCTCAGGCGGGGGGGTAACAGCCGATTTTTACGGAAGGGAGATTTCCTATGGCCCCGCCGACCTGGACGAGATCCAGCTTGCCTATGCGGCCTCGGTGCACAAGTCGCAGGGGAGCGAATACCCGGCCATAGTGATGCCCCTCCTCACGGAGCATTACATCCTTCTCCAGCGGAACCTCCTCTACACGGCCGTGACCAGGGCGAAGCGGCTGGCGGTGATAGTGGGCTCCAGGAAGGCACTGGGAATAGCCATACGGAACGCGAAGACCCAGGAGAGGTACACCATGCTGGCCCGGAGGCTTCGGGCCTCCGGGCCTAAACCCATATAGCTTTAGGGCGCCATCCTTTTGGCTTCACCCCGCGCCGGAGCGGTCCGGTGCAGCCGCGGTCTTTATAGCCTGGGGCTTGGGGCAACTCCGAGCAGGTATTTGAAATCCTTGTCCTCGAACCTCAGGCCGCCTCCGAAATAAACGCCCCGCAAATTGCTGTTCAGGAGGTTGTCCATGCCCCCTTCCAGATAGAGGTGCTTGAAGATATAGTAGCTTGCCCCTATTTGCACGTGTGGATGTTTGGCCCCGTCTTCTTCGGCGGAGAAGTCCCATGCGTCACCGGAGACCTTGAGCCTGTCATTAAGGAAGAACTGGTCTACGCCGAGGCCGAAGGTGTTCTGGGTTATCCCCAGGCGGCCCGCCGTGTTCTTATACCGCCGCGCGTATTGGGCGTTGAACTCGATGACCTTCTTCTCATTTGTGTATGTAGTGACGGTATGGTCCACGATATTGGTCTGTGTGACCGTCCTTGGTATCGGGTCTGAGACTATCCCGACTATGTAATATTTATCCGGACTGGGCTGGAGAGTGAGGGTGAACTTGCCCCTGGTATCGGAGACCTTGGTCAGATATTGCGCCTCGAAATCGAGGAATGTCCTGAACCTGGTTATAGCGCCCAGGGTCTCGCCCAGGCCCGATACGGCGTTGTTGACGTTCGTATAAAGGGTCTCGTCCTTGAGGAGTTTTCCAATGGTGCCTTTGCCCTGCTGGAGGTCGCTGGTGATCTTGTCCACATTGTTCACTATCCCCTCCATCTGGGGTTTGGTCTGGGCCACCAGGCTCCTGATCTCGCCCGATGTGGATTTCACATCCCGAATCATCCCGGGCACATCGGTTTTCAGCGAGGCCGAAAGGTCTCTCAGGTTGGCGATCAGTTCGTTCGTGCTCTGCTGGTTTTGCGCCACAATGGTGTCCAGCCTCGTCACAAGGCGGTTCGCGTTGTCCAGCACCCGTCTGGCCCTCTTGTCGTTTTCGACAACCATGGTGTTGGCGTTTCGAGCGGTGTCCCTGATGGAGGCGATGGTCTCCTTGAGCTGGCGTATCTGCTGGTCCGAGAGGACCTTGTTCAGGTTTGCAATTAACTGGTTGGCGCTTCCGGAGACCTTCGAGATGCTCCTTATCAGCTCGCCCAGGTCGGCCGTCTCCACGGAGCAGGAGAGCGTATCTCCATCATGCAGCAAAGGCGGTTTTGAGCCGATATCCAGTTCCAGGTAATTCTCCCCCAGCAGGCCCACTGTCTTGATGCTGGCGCAGGCGTCAGAGTAGAGCTTTATGCCGGGGTTCACCCTCAACGTGAGTTTTGCCTTTCCGTCCGCAAGCTCGATGTCCTCGATGTAGCCTGCGTCAACGCCCGCCACCCTTATCCGGCTCTTTTTTTCCAGGCCGGAGATGTTTTTGAAATAGACGTAAACTATATATCCCTCTTTCTTTCTAAGCCAGCTGAGGCCGCCCACTTTAAACGTCATATATGAGAGCAGCAGGATTATGATAAGTGCGAATATGCCCACCTTGAGGTCTGCCGATGCCTTCACGTCTCACGCACCCCTTCTATTTTTATCGGGCCCTGCGCGCTGCCGGTGACGAACTGCCTTATATAGGGGTTCGTGCTGCTCTTTATCTCTTCGGGAGTGCCCTCCCCTACGATCCTGCCCTGATAAAGCATTGCTATGCGGTCGCCTATCTTGTACGCGCTTTGCATATCATGCGTGATGGCGACACCGGTGACGTGCAGTTCCACTTTCATTTTTATTATCAAGTCGTTTATGGCGTCGGCCAGAATGGGGTCTATCCCCGTAGTCGGCTCGTCATATAAAAGCACCTCGGGCTTGTGGGCTATGGCCCTTGCAAGCCCCACCCTCTTCCTCATGCCGCCCGATAGCTCGGAGGGCATCAAGTCTTCCACATTGGTGAGCCCCACGCGCCTCAGGTTCTCTATGGCTATATATCTGGCCTCTTCCTCTTTCATTCCGGCCCTCAACAACGCAAAGCTTACATTTTGCCACACATTCATCGAATCGAAAAGGGCCGCGCCCTGGAAAAGCATACCAAATTTCTTCCTGATTTCGTAAAGGGATTTTTCATTGAGCCTAGTGATGTCCATGCCTTCGATGAGGACGGAGCCGCTGTCGGGCTTCAGGAGACCTATTATATGCTTCAAAAGGACGCTCTTACCCGTGCCGCTGCCGCCGATGACCACCATCGTCTGCCCGCGCTCTACATGCAGGTTCGTGCCGTCCAGCACCTTTTTGGTGCCAAAAGCCTTATGAAGGTCTATTACGTCTATCATCCTAGAAGAGCCATGCCGAGAGGAAGTAATCCGATATCAAAATGGTCATGAAGCTTATCACAACCGCCCCCGTTGTCGCCTTGCCAACGCCCTCCGCGCCTCCGCTTGTATAGAAGCCCTTGTAGCAGCTTATCAGTGATATGGCCGCCCCGAAGAAGGCGGCCTTTACGAGCCCGTGATAGATGTCCCCCGTCTCCATAACGTCCCACGTCCTCTTCCAGTAGAGGACGGAGTTCAGCCTGAAGAGCCCCACGGCGACGGCATAGCCGCCCAATATTCCTATTATGTCGGCCAGTATGGTGAGGGAGGGCAGCATGAAAAGGCCGCTCAGGAACCTGGGCACGATGAGGTACTTGACCGGCTTTGTGGCAAGGGTCTCCAGGGCGTCTATCTGCTCCGTGACGCGCATGGTGCCAAGCTCCGCGGCCATTGCGGCCCCGGCCCTTCCGGCCACTATAAGTCCGGTGAGCACCGGGCCCATCTCCCTGGTCATGGACAGGGCCACAACAGATCCCACCAGGGATTCCGCGCCGAAGCGCTTGAACCCGGTGAAGGTCTGCAGGGCCAGCACCATGCCTGTGAAAACGGCGGTGATCAGCACGACCGGCACGGAATTTATGCCGATCTCCTGCATCTGCTTTATTGTGTTCTTTATCTCGAAAGGGGGTATGATGCTCTCTTTCAGGACCTTCCAAAAGAGGAGCAGCAGGCTTCCGGTCTCTTCGGTAAACCGCCTTATGAGCGCGCCAAGGGCGGCTATCAGGTTAATCAGTGTAGCGCCTCCTGGCCCCAGACCCCAGTGAGGTCATGATCTCGTATGGATTGGTCCCCGCCCAGTCCGCAAGCTCCAGATGGCTTATTCCATTGCCTAAAAGCACCACCTCGTCACCCTCGCTTACGCCTGGTACGGCCGTTACATCGAACATGGTAAGGTCCATGCAAACCCTGCCCGCAAGCGGCACGCGCGCTCCCCTCACCAGGGCCTCGGCCCTGTTGGAGAGCGCCCTGTGGTAGCCATCGGCATAGCCCACGGGAACGACCGCGATAAGGGAGTCCCGTTTGGTCACGAATGTGCGGTCGTAGCTCACCGCCTTTCCGGGGCCAAGCCTCTTCAGGAGGGATATCTTCGATTTGACCTTCATCACGGGCTTCAGATTGCCGCTGTCACCTCCATGAAAAGGCGGGCACCCATAGAGGATGAGCCCCGCTCTCACGCCGTCCAGATGGGACTCCGGCATGACCAGCGTGGAGCCGCTCGCAGCCATATGGCAGAAGGGTTTTATCCCTTTTTCCGAAAGGGTCCTTTTTATCGAATTGAAATTTTCCAGTTGAGTTCTTGCATAGCCCAGGCCGCCGGGGCTTACGTCGGAGAAATGGCTCATCAGGCCGCTAAGCCGGATCCCCTGGAGGGAGGCCATCTCCAGCACCTCTTTAACCGTGTCCGCGCCGTTCAGGCCCATCCTGCCCATTCCGGTATCCAGCTTTAAGTGCACCCCGATGGGCCCGTCCCTTTTCAGGGCCTCTTTGGAGAACCGCTCGGCATCCCTGACCGAGTGGATGACCGGGGTCAGTGAATATTTGAGATACAGGGCCGGGTCTTCGGTGTCGAAGAGGACGAGGATGGGCGAGCTTATCCCGGACTCGCGCAGTTCAACGGCCTCCGACAGAAAGGCCACGGCAAGGAGGGGGATGCCCTCTGGCTCCAGGGTCTTTGCCACCTGTGCCGCCCCGTGCCCATAGGCGTCCGCCTTGACCACGGCGATTACGGGGCGGTTTGCCGTAATGGCCCTTATGGCCCCGAGGTTTCCCCTCAGGGCCGCCAGGTCTATCTCCGCTTCAGGCCCCCTCTGCACTATTTCTTTTCCTCTTCCTTCTTCTCCCCGCCCACCTTGGGCGTTACGTTTATCTCTTCAGGTTCGGATACGCTTTTTTTGAAATTTTTTATCGCCTGTCCCAGGCCGCGTCCAACCTCCGGCAGCCTTCCGGCGCCGAAGAGGACAAGGGCTATGACCAGGATGATCAGTATCTCCGGAAGTCCGAGTCCAAACATCAGGTTCCTCCGTTTCCGGGCCCTTCAATGAGCAATGAGGGCCCGCGCCTTTTCCAGGTCTTCGAGGGTGTTTATGTTCACGAAAGACTTGCCTCCGGGGTCTACCGCCCCGACCTCGTCCTCGCTTACGTATTCCGCGCCCGCATCGGACAAAATCCCCTGAAGGGAGGTATGCCCTTCAAGGATGCGCTTTTCCATCAAGGGGGCGCACCGCGCCGAATAGAGCGCGAAGAGCGGCTCGGCCTTTCCTTTCCAAACCGGCGCCACCGCGTCCGCGCCGGTCCGGTCCATCCTGTCTATTATAACTCTAACAAGGCGGATGTCGATGAAAGGCATGTCACAGGCAACCGCGAAAAGCCGCCTGGCCCCGGTGGCCGCGAATGCGCTGAACAGGCCGGTCATCGGGCCGCGGACCGGATAGACGTCCCCAATGAGGGGCAGGCCGAGATGGAAATATTTCTCCGGCTCGTTGGCGCTTATCACCGTTTGGCGGAAGGGCAGCATCGAGAACGCCCCTATCTGCCATTCTATTATCTTTTTCCCTTCCAGTCGCACAAACGCCTTCGGGGCGGGGAACCTTGTATTTTCGCCCCCGGCAAGGATAACGGCAAACATGGTGATAGTTTATGGAAATCCTGCGGCAAATACAAGGAAATGGAGCGGTTTTGGGGATTATCGCATAACATAGAAGCCGCGGATGAAATCCGCGGCTTCTATAACTCTCTTCTTCTTTCTTTCAAAGAGAAAGAAACTGGCTTTTATTTTGCTTTATTAACAGTCTCATAATAGGATGCACTTAATTCAATTATCTGCTTATCCGGTTGGCTCATAAACTTCCCCGATTGTCATTCCCGCAAGCCCCGTATCAGGTACGGGGCAGGCTCAGCGCGTCGGGAATCCAACCCACCCCCGTCCCCTCCCAGGAGGGGATTAAGGGGTGGGTAGATTCCGGACAAGCCGGAATAACAA
>JACWAF010000013.1 GCA_014874185.1 Nitrospirota bacterium
AGAAAATCCCTCCTAACCTACCCTTTGTCAAAGGGCCTTTACCAAAGGGAGGAATTACCCCTCTTTGGAACGGGGTCCCCTAAAAGTCGCAGACTTTTTGGGGTGCGGGTTGAGGGGCGAGGGGAGATTTTCCAGTCAAAATGTCTGTTCAATTATGAGGCCCTTAATAATATAGAGGAGGCCCAGTCCTTCGCGGCCCCGACTGGGCGCCTTGAGCCCCGGCGGGTTTTACCCTGGCCCGGAGGCCATAATAGCTTGGACCTGCCTCCTGTCTCAGTCTGTTGTCTTCCTGGGCCTTGGCTCGATATCTTCCTCCCTTATGAATTTGAACCCGCCGAATATGGACCCCAGAAGCCCGTTGGTCTCCACCGTATCCAGATACCAGGCAAGATAGATGTGGGCCAATGCGAAGAACAGGAGCCCGTACATCCCTATGTAATGTATCAGCCTGATTGTTGGTATGGTGAATATCCATAGAAGCCAGCCGCCGAGGAGCATGTGCGTGAAATTGTAATGGTCTACCGTGAAGAGGGCGAAGCCGGTGAAGATTTCAACCACCATTCCGGCGTAGACGAAAAAATACACCAGGTTCGCAAGCTGCGTATGGCCGACGGCGACGGGCGATTCCCTGCCTATGAAGAGGTGGAACTTTATGGCCTTCAGGACGTCATGCCATTGCTCGCGCGTGTGGGGGAGCCATGTGCGCCAGCTTGCGTACCGGTTCCCCATGAAGGCCCAGATGATCCTGAGCGCCACCATGGCCAGAAGCAGGTACCCGAACGACAGGTGCAGCAGCCGCATCCAGCCCATCGTATACGCCGGATTGCTCCCTGTATAGATGAAGGTCCTCGCGATGTAAAAACCCGTGAAGACGAGCGCGGCTATTGAGAGCACGTTCAGCCAATGCGCGAGCCTTACCGGGAATTCCCAGACGTAAACTCTCCGCCTGCACGCATATGTGGTTTTTTGCTCCATGGTCAGACCGCTTTCACCTTTATGGATTTGTTAGTGGTCAGGTCGGTCACGTGCACGGCGCAGGCCAGACAGGGATCGAAGGAATGCACCGTGCGAAGTATCTCCAGAGGCTTGTCCGGTTCGGCAACGGGCGTGCCGAGGAGGGCCTGCTCATAGGGGCCCCTCTGTCCCTTTGCGTCCCTGGGGCTTGCGTTCCAGGTGGACGGGACCACGCATTGATAGTTCTCTATCGCGCCGCCCTTTATCCTTACCCAGTGTCCCAGGGCGCCGCGCGGGGCCTCAAAAAGGCCGAAGCCCTTGGCCTCTTTCGGCCAGCTCGACGGGTCCCACTTGGCGCCGTCGAAAACCCTGTAGTCGCCCTTCTTGATATTTGCCGCAAGCTGGCCTATCCAGACGGGGAGCATCTGAACCACAACCAGGGCCTCTATGCCCCTTGCGGCCGTCCTGCCCAGCGTGGAGAAGAGGGCCTCCGGGCCCACACCCAGCTTTTTAAGCGCTCCGTCCACGGCCGCCTTCACCTGCGGATGCCCTTTAGCGTATGCAACAAGCATCCTCGCCAGCGGCCCCACTTCCATGACCCTGTCTTCGTACCTGGGGGACTTTACCCAGGAATATTTCTGGTTTGTATCAAGGAACTGGTATGGGGGCTTCGGCCCGGTGTACTTGTAATTCGTTATGCCCTCCCATGGGTGCTTTGCGGCATTGTTGCCCTCCTTGTACTCGTACCAGGAATGGGTAACGTACTCGGTTATCTTCGAGGGGTCCACGGGATAGACCTTTGTCAGGTCCTTGTTGAATATTATGCCCCTGGGCAGGAAGAGGTTCTCGGTATTGGAGACGGAGTCGTTGGGGAACTCGCCGTAGGAGAGGTAATTGCCCACTCCGGCGCCCAGCTCGGTCCATTCCTTGTAGAAGGAAGCTATGGCAAGGAGGTCCGGGACGTAGACCTTCTCGACGAATTCCTTCGCAATATCGGCGTATTTTATCAGGCTGGCCAGGCCGTCCACATTAAAGGTGCTCTCCTCGTTGGGGTTTATGGCCAGGGCCATGCCGCCCACAAGGTAGGTCTGCGCGTGGGGGTTCTTGCTCCCAAGGATTGCATGTATGCGTATCACTTCCCTCTGCCAGTCGAGGGCCTCCAGGTAATGGGCCACGGCCATCAGGTCGGCCTCGGGCGGCAGCTTGTAGGCCGGGTGCCCCCAGTAGCCGTTGGCGAAGAGGCCGAGCTGGCCGGACTGGACGAAGCTCTTCAGCTTGTCCTGCACGCCCTTGAAGTATACCGTGCTGGAGTTATGCCAGTCTGAAATGGACTGGGCAAGCTGCGAGGTCTTTGCCGGGTCCGCCTTGAGGGCGCCGGTTATGTCCACCCAGTCCAGCCCGTGCAGGTGATAGAAATGAATGGTATGGTCCTGCACATACTGTATGCCCGAGATGAGATTCCTTACAAGCCTCGCGTTATCGGGAATGGTGATGCCAAGCGCGTTTTCTACTGCTCTCACGGAGCAGGTGGCGTGAACCGTCGTTCAAACGCCTCAAATACGCTGGGCGAAAGCCCATGCATCGCGCGGGTCCCTGTTTTTCAGGATCAGCTCGATGCCCCTGAACATCGTGCCCGATGCCCATGCGTCCTGCACTTTCCCGCCATCCACCTGGGCTTCGATCCTCAGGTGGCCCTCTATGCGGGTTATCGGATCTATGGCTATCTTCGGCACGGCTTATTCCTCCTTTTCCTTGGTCTCTATCTCAGGTATATGGTGCTCTTTGCGGTATTTTTTTACGCCCGCCCTGGCCACGCTGTGGATGGCTATGCCCGCGCCCGTGGCGATGAGTACGCCCGCGCCTATCTTGTCCGCCGTGGTCTCCACCCCGAAACCGGGCACCGCCTCCAGCGTGCGATAGAACGGGGTCATGGTGTCCCAGAACCGGGGGGCGGCGCAGCCTATGCAGTTATGGCCTGCGCGCACCGGCCAGCTGGTGCGATCGTTCCACCTCTGCGCGGGGCAGTTCTTGTAAGTCTCCGGCCCCTTGCAGCCCATGTGGTAAAGGCACCAGCCCTTCTGATGCCCTTCGTCTCCCCACTCTCTTACATATCTGCCAGCGTCGTAATGGGCCCGGCGCTCGCAGAAATCGTGTATCCTGTCGCGGTATGCAAAGAGCGGCCTGCCCATCGAATCGGTAAGGGGCAGGCTTCCGAAGGTGAGATAATGGACCACGGTGCCCGTCAGGTTCACAACGTTCATCGGGCAGCCCGGCAGGTTTATAAGCGTTATCCCTTTTACCGCGTCCTTGACGCCCACCGCCCCGGTGGGGTTGGGGTTGGCCCCCGGTATCCCGCCGTCCCAGGCGCAGGCGCCCACGGCTATGGTGGCAAGGGCGTTTCCGCAGACCTCCTTGGCTATGTCCCTGGCGGACTTGCCGCCGACACAGCAGTAGACCCCGTCGTCCTTCAGGGGGATTGCGCCCTCCACCACGCAGAGGTACTTGCCCTTCTGGTTCTTCACCACGTCATCAAGGGATTTCTCGGCCTGCTTTCCGGCTGGGGCCATTATGGTCTCGTGGTAGTCGACCGAGAGCAGATCGAGGACTATGTCCACTACGGTTGGCCTGTCCGCTCTTAGAAAGCTCTCGGTATTGCCACAACAGTCCTGGAATTCAAGCCAGACAAGCGAAGGCCTCTGCGCCTTCTCCAGGGCTTCGGCTATCTTCGGACCGAAGCCCGCGGGCAGGGCAAGGGTGGCCGCCATCAACGAACAAAACTGCAGGAATTCCCTTCTGCTGACACCTTTTCTTTTGAGGGCTTCATATATACTGCCTTTTTCTGCCATATGATTTCCCCCTTCTGGGTTCTATACTCTATTCCTATCTTTCTAAATACGATTAGGTTTGTCAATCCTTTTTTGCAAATTTTTAAAAAAAGAAAACACTTAAAAAATAAACTGTTATACTTTTTAAATGAAGAAAAAGCTCATTCTCTTCATCTTCTGCGAACTCGCCTTTTTTCTATCGCTCTCCATGGCTGCGGGCGCGGACGGGCTTGCCAGGATATACAGGGTGCAGGACGGCGACAGCGTGATCATATTTTATAAGGGCGCGGTCCTTCACGTGCGGCTTATCGGCATCGACGCGCCGGAGCTTGGCCAATGGCCCTGGGGCATTAAGGCGAAGAGGCATCTGGAAGACATCATGGCCGGGACAGATTATCGCGTGCGGGTGGAGACGGACGTTGAAAGGCACGACCGCTACGGCAGGCTGCTTGCCTACCTGTGGACCAAAGGCGGCGTGCTGATAAATTATTTGATGGTAAAGGACGGCTATGCCGTGATGTACACCTTCCCTCCCAATGTGAAGCATGTGGATATGTTCCTAAGGGCCCAGCGTGTGGCCCGCGAAGAGGGGCTTGGGGTATGGGGAGAAAACGGGATTAAGGAGACGCCTTATCAATGGAGACGGAGGCACAGGGGCGGGGTTTATTGAGGGATGTGTTGAGCATGTGGCAAGGCATCGCGTATCTCCAGAAGAAATCGAAGATATCGCATTCGATGACGAACCATGGGTAAGGAAGGGTCGCGAAGGTACCCGGTACATGCTGGGATATACTGTTGCCGGGAGGCATCTTCTTATCGTTTACGTCCTGAAAGGAAAAGGGAAAGCAAGGGTCATAACGGCAATGGACATGGATGAAAAAACGCGAAGACTTTATAAGAGAAGAGGCAAGTAATGAAGAAACTGCCGACCTTTAAGACACAGGAAGAAGAGATAAGGTTCTGGGAGAACCATTCGATATCCGAATACTGGGGCGAACTTGAAGAAGGCGTTGATACCTTCAAGAGGCCGCGGCTTACCCCTGTAACGTTGAAATTCGATCCGCTTGTCCTGAAAAAGCTGAAGATGCTGGCGCGGAAAAGAGGGATTTCTTATAATGCTTACATTCGCCTTTTGCTTGCCAAGGGCGTTGAAAGAGAAATACTTCAGCCTTAAAGAAGGCCTTATTTATCGATAATCTGGACTTTACTGTCGCTCAAATTCACAAGATTTCGAGTATCTTTATCGAGCTGTTTTCGAAGATTCCTCTCCGTTTCACCTGTAAGAACGACTATTATTCCTCCACCCCAATCCTTATAATCATTAAGCTGACCAATAAGCCTTTGATATTTTGCGGTAGTATTCAAATTATTTTTCAACTCCAGAATAACTTTATTTTCAACAACTAAATCCGCACGGATTCATCACACCATCCGCGGCAATTCCCAGCAGAATATGGCAGAAGGATTGAAAAATAAACTTTTAAAATCTGGATGCCCGATTAAGGTCCTCGGGCATGACGGACAAAGGACAAGGAAAAGAATAAAAGACCAAAAATTGAAAAAACCCCACCCTTTCTATAAACTTCTATTATGTCCATCCTTGATGAGATCGTAAAAAAGAAGAAGGAAAGGCTTGCCGGGGCGAAGGCGAAGAGAAATCGTGGCGAGCTGATGTCCGCTATCAAGGACATGCCTGCTCCCCTGGATTTCCGGCGCGCAATCAAAAGGGAAAACGGCATCAGGCTTATCGCCGAGCTTAAAAAGGCCTCCCCCTCAAGGGGCCTCATCCGGCCGGACTTCGACCCGGCACGGATAGCCGCAATCTATAAGAAATGGGCAAGCGCCCTCTCGGTGCTCACCGAGGAGGATTTTTTCCAGGGCTCTATCGAATACCTGAAGACGGCCAAAGCCGAGGCGCAGCTGCCCGTCCTCCGCAAGGACTTCATCTTTGACGAGTACCAGATTTACGAGTCCCGCGCGGAAGGGGCGGACGCGATACTTCTTATAGCCAGGCTTCTTGCCCCCTCGCAGGCCGCGGAATACATGCACCTGGCCGGTGAACTTGGGCTTGGCGTGCTCTTCGAGGTGCATGACTACAGGGAGCTTGAGACCGCGCTTCGGATTGACGCCCCGATTATCGGCATAAACAACCGCAATCTTGAGACCCTGCAAATAGATTTACAAACGACATTCAATTTAAAAAAGGAGCTTCCGGCCGGGAAGGTGGCGGTCTCGGAGAGTGGAATCAACACGCGCGCTGATGTGCTGCGGCTTGAAGAGGCCGGGGTGGACGCGATGCTTGTTGGCACGGCGTTTATGAAAGAGCGCGATATGGAAGCCAAAATACGCGAGTTGATGGGGGCTGGAGATGGTAAAGGTTAAGATCTGCGGCATTACCAATCTGGAAGACGCCCTTGCCGCAGCCGACTACGGCGCGGACGCGATAGGCTTTGTCTTCTATAAAAAGAGCCCCCGTTATATAGAGCCCCGGAAGGCCAAAGAGATAATAAGCCATATCCCGCCTTTTATAACCACGGTTGGGGTGTTCGTTGACGAACCAAAGGAACAGATTGAAAAGATCCTTGCCGGAACCGGCATCGATGTTGCCCAGTTCCACGGGCACGAACGCCCGGAGGACTGCGTTATCTCAAAAAGGGCGATAAAGGCCCTGAGGGTGAAGGAGATAAGCGACCTCGAACAGATGAAGCGCTATAAGGTGCAGGCATTCCTCCTTGATACCTGGGCCGAAGACGAACTGGGCGGCACGGGCAGGATATTCAACTGGTCCGTAGCCCTGGACGCAAAGCCCCTTGGCAGGATAATCATGGCCGGAGGGCTTACGCCAGATAACGTGGCAGAGGCGGTGCGGATGGTGCGCCCCTACGGGGTGGACGTGGCAACCGGCGTGGAGCGCGAAAATGGCGTGAAAGACCACGAGAAGGTGCGGCTCTTCATCCAGAGGGCGAAAGAGATAGAGACGTACCCGGTTTAGGGATTGGCCCTTTCCAAGGAATGCAAAGACTTTTTTAATCCTCCATCCCCTCCCTGAGCTTTATAAAAGAGGCAGATATGTATCCAGCTCGTACGGGAAGACCCGAATCCTGTATTCGTCCCATTCTATCCGCTTGCTGGTTATAAGTTCCTGGAATACGTGCTCGCCCAGGGTGTTCTTTAAAAGCTCGCTCTTTTCCGCCTGCTCTATGGCCTCCAGAAGGCTTCCTGGCAGTTCGCCAATCCCCATTGCGGCGCGCTCTTCCCTGCTCAGATGATAAACATCCATCTCCGTTGGCTCCGCAAGCTCATAATTTTTTTCCACCCCGGCAAGCCCCGCGTTAAGCATGCAGGCGAAGGCCAGATAGGGGTTGCAGGCCGGGTCAGGCGAGCGGAGTTCTATCCTGGTGGCCTTCTCCTTGCCGGGCTTGTACAGGGGCACCCGGACCAGCGCCGAGCGGTTCCGCCTGGCCCAGCAGATATAGACCGGCGCCTCATAGCCCGGCACAAGCCTTTTATAGGAGTTCACCCACTGATTGAGGACAAGCGTTATTTCTTTTACGTGCGCCAGCACCCCCGCTATGTAGCTCTTTGCCAGCGGAGAGAGGAAATACTTGTCGTTGCCGTCGAAGAAGGCGTTGTGTTCTCCGGAAAAAAGACTCTGGTGCGTGTGCATCCCTGAGCCGTTCTGGCCGAAGATGGGCTTGGGCATGAACGTGGCGTATACGCCGTATTTCCGCGCGATCTCCTTAACGGCAACACGGTAGGTCATCACGGTGTCCGCCATGGTGAGGGCGTCCATATATCTCAGGTCTATCTCGTGCTGTGAATGGGCCACCTCGTGATGCGAGTACTCCACCTTTATCCCCATCTCCTCGAGGGCCAGGATGGTGTCGCGCCTCAGGTCCTCGGCGGCATCCAGCGGGTAGTCGAAATACCCGCCCTCGTCCAGCGTGTCTGTGGCCTTGTCGCTTTTGAAATAGAAATACTCAAGCTCCGGCCCAAGATAGAAGGTGTACCCCTTGTTTTTGGCGCGCTCCAGGTTGCGCCTGAGGACGTAACGCGGGTCTCCCTTGTAATTGGTGCCGTCAGGTTCGTAGATGTCGCAGAACATCCGGGCGACCGCCCTCTCCTTCGGGCGCCAGGGCAAAAGGGCGAACGTGGAGGGGTCAGGCCGGGCTACCATGTCGCTCTCGTCGATGCGGGCGAACCCTTTTATCGATGAGCCGTCAAAGCCCATGCCCTCGCGGAAGGCGATATCCAGCTCTTCCACGGGCAGGGCGAAGCTCTTCAGCATTCCCTGGATATCCGAGAACCAGAGCCTTATGAACTTCACGTTGTGCTTCTTTACAAGCTCTAATATGTCCTTCTCGTCCCTCGGCCTTTCCTGCATGTCCCCCTCCTCTACTCTTTTATTGTCCCGAGCACCTTTTCCCTCAAAACCGCCAGGTGCTGAAAGAATTCACCCGTATCCTTATGGCCCATAAAATTTGAGGCAAGCGCCGCGAACCCGCTTTCCGGAGATAGCGGCGCGTCATCGTTCAACCGCTGAAACGTCTGAAGCTTCCGGTAATAGAGATAAGCTTCAAGCAGCCCTTCTGCAGCGGAAAGCCCCAGGGATCCCTGTTTCGAGAGCCGGTGAAGGGCGGCCCGTGTGTTCTGTACCAGCACTTCCGGGGCATTCGCCGCGTTTTGAAGCTGTTTCCACTGGGTAAAGAACTCTATCTCCTCGATAGCGCCCCTGCCGGTCTTTATATCAACTTCCGCTTTCCGCGCGCTTTCGTCCGAATGCTCCCTGATTATCTTCTCCCTCATCGAGGTAATCTCTTCCCTTTGAACGAGCGGCCCTCTTTTAATCAGCGTCTCCCTCGCCATCTGCAGGAATGCCCTTCCAAGCGCGGCGTCCCCGGCCGCCGGCCTCGCCTTCAAAAGGGCCTGCATCTCCCAGTTCCGGGCGTCCCTTGAATAATATCTCCTGTAACCTTCAAGGTCTTTTACCAGCGTGCCTTTTGTGCCTTCGGGCCGCAGCCTGGCGTCTATCTCATATAGCTTCCCCTGCGCGGTATATGCCGACAGGGCCCTAATCGCATTTTCGGCCTTCTCCTCGCCCGCCGGGCTTTCGGATACGAAGATTATATCCGCGTCCGAGCCGAATGTCATTTCCCGCCCGCCAAGCTTCCCAAGGGCCATGATGGAAAATCCGGCGCTCTCTCCCATAAGGGACAGCACGGCCCTTATCACGGCCTCCGCAAGGTGGGACTGGTATCTGAGGAGGTCCTCAGTGCCCAGGATGCCGGACAGGAAATACATGCCAAGCCGCACCTCATCGGCCCGCTTGTAAAGCCCTATGCGGGAAAGGGGCTCCGCATCCGGCCCTGATTCAAGAAATTTTTCAAACCCCGCCTCAAGCCTCCGCTGGGATTTGCGGATGGGGCTTTCCTCTATCAGGAGGCCAAGATAAAGCTCGCCGCTTAAGAATATCCGGGTGAGGTGCGGGCTTAGCGAAAATATTTTTATCAGCGCATCCGACAGCGGCTTCTGAGTTAAAAAGGCCGTTAAATAAGCCTCTTCCATGCCGAAGGCGGCAAAGAACCTCTCCAGGCCGGAGAGCGCCCTGTCCGGGTCGGCGGACCCGAAGGCCTTCTCTATCAGGGCCGGAACGCTCTGCCTCATCAGTTCGCGCCTCCTCTGCGTGCCTGGGGCGAACGCGCTCCCCTGTATCCCTTTCAGGTCTTTCAGCCCCTTTTCCCTGTCCTTTACGCCCCTGAACGCGAGATAGCCCCTCAGTTCCTCATCGGAGATATCTCCTTCCAATAGCCCAAGCGCCTCACTGTGTTTGTCCTTCTCCGTCCCCAGGAGGCTGTTGTACATGTTCCTTATCTGCATCCTCTTAAGCCTCAGGTCGTGTACGAAGTCGTACCGGGAGGCGAAGCCCATCTTTCTCCCTGTTATTGAAAGCTCATCTTCCGGGGACGGGACGGTATGGGTCTGAAGGTCGTCTTTCATCTGAAGCCAGTGCTCAAGCCGCCTCAGATACAGGTAATTCCGCCAGATGGTGACCAAATCCCTTTCGGGTATCAGCCCCACCCACCTGAGGGCCTGAATTGCGTTAAAGAGCCGGTGGGTACGCAGGGTGCGCTCCCCTGCCCCGTATAGAAGCTGAAAGGTCTGCACGAAGAACTCCGCCTCCCGGAGCCCGCCGTAGCCGCGCTTTATGTCGCCCCTCTGGTAGACGGAGTCTATCTTCTTTTTTAGCCCCCTTATCTCTTCTATCTCGGAATAGTCCGAAGTCGCCTTCCAGACGAAGGGATATACGGCGCGCATGAAGGCCTGCCCAAGCTCAGCGTCGCCCGCCACGGGCCTTGCCCTCAGAAGGACCATCCTCTCCCATGTGCGCCCCCACGCCTCATAGTAGGCGCGGTAAGCGGAAAGGGGCAGGGCTATCTCGCCCTTCTGCCCCTGGGGCCGCAGCCGGAGGTCTACACGGTAAGCTATCCCCTCTTCCGTATTGGCCGAGAGAATGCGCGTGAAAAGCTCCGTTACCTTCGAGAAAAACTCATGGTTGGAAAGCCTGTTCATCATGACGCCGGAAGGGCCTGCAACTCCGGAGGTCTCACCATCTGCGCTCCCATAGACGGCTGCCAGGTCCACATCGGAGCTGTAATTAAGCTCTTCGCCCCCAAGCTTTCCAAGCGCTATAAGGGCGATGCGTTTGTCCGCTGGCTCGCCGTATCTCCGCGCGCATATGCCGTATGCGCTCCGGAGCGCGGCCTCTATGATTACCTCGGCCAGAGCGGTAAGCTCCTCCATAGAGCCGCGGATATCGCTCTCTCCCGACGTGTCCCGCAGGGTGATATTGAGGAGGCATCTCTTCTTAAACAGCCTTACAGCTTGCATCACCTCGTCAGGTCCGTTTAAAGAGAATTGCGAACCGGCCTTCTTTAAAAGCCGTCCTTTTGTGAGCGGGATTTTGATCTCTCCAAGCGATTCGGCAAGCCAGTCCGGGTGCCGGATGGAAAAGTTGGCCAAAAACTGGCTACCCGAAAAAAGCCCGGCAAGCTCTCTTAAATGCCCGGCCAGGGTCCTGAATTCGCCGTTTTCCCGGCTGACTGCGCGAAACAGGTTTTCCAGGTTCCTTTCGGCCCTCGAGGGATCGGAAGTGAGCGCGGCGGCATTGGCGATTTGGGTCAGGATATTTTTATCCATATTAACTTTAAAATACCATTTTTCTTAAGGTATATTAGACTGAACGAACCAGGGGAGGAAGACACATGAAAATGGTAATGGCAGTGTTAAAGCATTTCAAGGTGGACGACGTGCGGAGCGCCCTTGTGGGGGCCGGTATAGTAGGGATGACCGTAACCGAAGTGAAAGGGTTCGGAAGGCAGAAGGGCCACGTGGAACTTTACAGGGGCGCCCATTACGAGGTGCAATTCCTCCCGAAGGTGAAGATAGAAGTCGCCGTGCCGGACGAAAGGGCGGAAGAGGTGGTGGGCCTGATAGCCTCCGCCGCCCGCACGGGCGAGATAGGGGACGGGAAGATATTCGTCTATGGCCTGGAGGAGGCCGTAAGGATAAGGACCGGGGAAAAGGGAGACGGGGCGTTATAAATTTGCTAAAAAATATCTCTCGTTAAATTATTAAGGATCTCATAATTGAATAGACATTTTGACCGGGAAATCTCCCCTCGCCCCTCTACCGGCACCCCAAAAAGTCTGAGACTTTTCGGGGACCCCTTCCAAAGAGGGGTAATCCCTCCCTTTGGAAAAGGGAGGCTAGGAGGGATTTGCGTATATTATGTACATCCTACTTCGAGACCGTTAAATTAATTTGCCTTGGTCGTCATTCCCGCAGGTCTTAAACGGGAATCCAGGTTTAATCGTTTTTTAATGGGGCTTGCCCCATACAAAATAGGGGCGGTGGGCGGGATTAGATAAAAGTTCTCTTTGGTGTCCCACGCTCCGTGGGCTTTCTCTTACAAGAGAAAGAACAATCTTTCAAAACAGAAGGGGGGCAGGCGGAAGCCTGCCCCCCTTCTGTTTTGCCGTTTTGTTCCGGCCTATATATCGTAGTACAGGAAGAACTCGTAGGGGTGCGGGCGAAGCCTTACGGCGTCCACCTCGTTCTTCCTTTTGTAAGCCATCCATGTCTCAAGCGCGTCCTCGGTGAAGACGTTGCCCTTCAGGAGGAATGCATGGTCCTTCTCCAGGTTATCAAGCGCCTGGTCAAGGGAGCCCGGCATCTGAGGTATCTTCGCAAGCTCCTCGGCCGGAAGATCGTACAGGTCCTTGTCCAGCGAGGCGCCCGGGTCTATCTTGTTCTCTACGCCGTCCAGGCCCGCCATCAGCATGGCGGCGAAGGCCAGGTAAGGGTTGCAGGAGGGGTCGGGGAAGCGCACCTCTACCCTCTTGGCCTTCGGGCTGGCCGAGTACATCGGTATCCTTATCGATGCCGAGCGGTTCCTTGCGGAGTAGGCCAGGTTCACCGGGGCCTCATAACCCGGGACGAGCCTCTTGTAAGAGTTCGTGGTCGGGTTGGTGATGGCCGCAAGCGAGGTGGCGTGCTTCAGGATGCCGCCGATATAGTGAAGGGCCATGTCAGAGAGGCCCGCATAACCTTTTCCGGCAAAGAGGGGCTTTCCGTTCTTCCAAAGGCTCTGGTGCACGTGCATGCCGGAGCCGTTGTCTCCGAAGAGGGGCTTGGGCATGAAGGTGGCGGTCTTTCCGTTCTTTACGGCAACGTTCTTTATTATGTATTTGAAGAGGAGGAGCTGGTCGGCCATCTGGCTGAGCGGGGAAAACTTCATGTCTATCTCGCCCTGACCGCCGGTTGCAACCTCATGGTGCTGGGCTTCTATGACTATTCCGCACTGCTTCATCATTGCCACCATCTCGGCCCTCAGGTCCTCCTGGCTGTCAGTGGGCGGCACCGGGAAATAGCCCTCTTTGTGGCGGGGCCTGTAACCCAGGTTAGCGCCTTCCTGGCCCGAGTTCCAGATGCCCTCGTTGGAGTCCAGGAAGTAGTAGCCGCTATGGGCGTTCTGGTCGAAGCGGATGGAGTCGAAGACGAAGAACTCGGCCTCGGGGCCGAAGAATGCGGTATCGGCTATGCCGGTGGACTTAAGGTACTGCTCGGCCTTTTGGGCTATGTAACGCGGGTCCCTGGAATAAGGCTCTTTGGTGACCGGGTCTATGATGTTACAGATAAGGCTCAGGGTGGAATATTTCCTGAACGGGTCTATTATTGCGGTATTGGGGTCCGGCACGATGAGCATGTCGGAGGCATTGATCGCCTGCCATCCCCTGATGGAAGAGCCGTCAAAACCCAGGCCCTCTTCAAAAGTGCTCTCTTCCAGCTGCTCTATCGGCACGGAGAAATGCTGCCAGATGCCCGGAAAATCGATGAACTTCAGGTCTACCAGCTCGACCTTGTTGTCCTTTGCCAGTTTCAGAACGTCCTTCGGCGTCATCGCCATGAAATACCTCCTGTATGTTGTTCAGGCCTGAATTAGCCCGGTCTGTCGTCGGCAAAGGCTTGCCGATAGGCTAGTATAGGAAAAGGGCCGCCGGTTTGTCAAGCCGAAAGGCCTGAGTGAAAAACCCCTGTTTTGTCCTCCAGTTCCGCTTTGTGGTTTAATATTAAAATACAAATGAAATTTAAGGAAACCGCAAAAAACTATTCGCATGAAATGCGTTAAGACCTTCATTTATCTGTTCCTGGCCTTTTTTATAATCAGGGATTTCGAATTTCTGCGTTTTGCCTCGCTGCTCTTTGTACTGGCCCTCGTTAGTGCCGGGGCGGTGCCCTTCATTGCCGGCTTCATCTTCCAGAGGATGCTGCCGGGCAAGAGGATCCCGGATTGGGTCCGATGGGCCTTATCCATTCTGATTGTGCTCGCAATCTGGCATTTTTCAAGCGCCTGGACCTCCATGACAAAAAACAACCCGGTGATAGGCACATTATACCTGGCGCTTTCGGTCTTTGTCTTTTCCGGGTTCATGGAGACGGGGATGAATTTTTCCAGCAGGTCCGGGAAAACGAGGCATTCATAAGCAAAGCGGGGAATTGCGCCTTCCGGGGAAAACTGATATAAAGAAATTATGAAAAGGATAGTTTCGCTCTTTTTAATCATCCTGGCTGCCGCCTGCGCGCCGGTCATATCTAAAGGGCTGAGGTCAAAGGCCGCCCATGTGCCGTTTGAGGTGGTCCGGCGCGACCCATTGAGGTACATGGGCCAGACCTTCATATGGGGCGGCACCATCGCCAATGTAACTCATGCGGTGGAAGGCTCTTATCTGGAGGTGGTCCAAAACCCGCTGGACAGCCGGGACGAGGTAAAAGAAACGGACGTAAGCCACGGCAGGTTCCTGGTGCTTTCGAAAACATTTTTGGATCCGCTTCTCTACAAGCGCGGGCGGGTGGTCAGCGTAGCCGGCGTGCTGTCGGGGACAAGGCAGGGCAAGATCGGAGGATTGAATTATCTTTATCCGGTGCTTTCAGCCGAGGAGATGCACCTCTTCAGCGAGAGAAGGACCCCGGCTTTCGTGCCCTCGATCTCGATAGGCGTAGGCGGCTGGTTCTAACCACACTCCCGGAGCCTTTTAAGCAGAAGCCCGTCCGCCGTGTCCAGAAGCCTTTTGAACTCGCCCCCATGGCTCTTTGCGCGCCCGAAAAGCTCCAGGCGCAACTCCTGTATGCGCGGAGATAAGGCGTTGGAGAACGTGAGCCTCTCGCCCCTCTGGAGGGCCATGCGTTCGAGCATCAGAAGTTCCTTTGATTTTTTTGAGAAAACTGAAAGCTCTTCGGCCAGGGCCGCGTATTCCGGCCCTTTCACGGCGAAGCCCGCAAGCTCTTTCACGACCTCGTAGAGGCCCAGGTACTCAAGCCCGCGCACGCCGCGCCGCCACCTCGTGAGAGCGCCGTTTGGGTGCCATAAAAAATTCCTCTCCCCGAATTCCATAATCTCCCGGACGGGAGAGATGAGTTTTTTGCCAGCGCCTGTGACGGCCCTTTTGTTTTCCCTCCATTCTTTTCTTTCCAGCCCGAAATAGTCCCGGATATTTTCAAGGCATGCCGCCCCTGTTTTATCGCCTGGCGTATCGAAGTGGATGAGCGAGGCGAGCACCCGGCCTTTCCCGTATCTGCCCTCAATTACAAGGGGGGCGCCTTTCATCCTTGCCGGGTCAAGGTTTATGCCGTAATCGCTCTCCAGAGATTGCCAGCCCAGGAGTTCCTGCACATCTTTAAAATTAAAGTCGGATGTACCGGTCTTTTCGGTGCCTTCCAGAAACCTTGCAAGCACCTCCGGGCCGGAATCCTTCACGGCGAACTGCGAGGGCCACCAGATATGAAAGAGCGCCCTTTCCGGTTTGGTCCCCTTCCAGATAGGGTGAGGATTGACCTCCACCCTTACAAGCCCGCCTATGCTGGGGGCCCGCTCCTTAAGGGGCCTTCTCTCAATCGGGAGAAGGCCCAGCCCCGCCGAAGTGGCAAGCCCGGCCCCGCCGCAGATGCCGATGTAGACGCCGCCGGAGCTTACGAAATCCCTTATCGCCCCCGCCCCTGCCTCGCCAAGCGCCTTTAATTTATTTGAGGCCCAGCCCCCAGGGACGTAAAGGGCGGAAAATCCGCTTAGCCCGCCGTCTCTTATCTCATCTCGCGAGATTAGAGCGAAATCCAGCGAGAGCTTTTTCAGGGCCTTGTAAGAAAGCAGGCCCCATAAAAAGGACTCGTCCCATAGGAACGCGGCCCTCTTGCTGGAGCTACTTTCCATTCACTTCCTAGCCCTCACCCTGGCCCTCTCCCCCAAGAGGGCGAGGGGACAACCCACCCCTGCACCCCTCCCAAGAGGGGACTGAATTCCGCTCCCTTAGAGGGAAGAAGATGAAGGGGTTTACAACTCATATTTTCTCTCATATCCGCGCGGTGTGACCATGTGCCGCCCAAGGCGGCGTGTATTTGAGTTGCCGATTATGACCGTGCTGTGCATATCTATATTTTGGGAGAGCATCGAGGCAAGAGTAGTTATAGTGACTTCCTCGCCATCTCTCATCGCGCCGCGCACGATGCCGACGAGGGTATTGGGCGCGCGGTGGGCGGAGATTATCTCCCTTGCCCTTTCGATCTGCTTCGCCCTCCCCTTGCTCTTAGGGTTATAGAGGACGATGACGAAATCCGCCCGGGCCGCGGCGGAGAGCCTCTCTTCTATCTGCTCCCATGGGGTGAGCCTGTCCGACAGGCTTATCGCTGCGAAATCGTGCATCAGGGGCGCGCCTAATTTGGATGCGCAGGCGTTCAGGGCAGAAATACCGGGAATGACATCCACATCCACGTCCGCGCCCATCGATTCGACCACATCGAAGATAAGCCCCGCCATCCCGTATATGCCGGGATCGCCCCCGCTTATGACGGAGACCTTTTTGCCTTCCAGCGCAAGCGAAACCGCCATTTTCGCCCTGTCCACTTCCTGGGTCATCGCCGACGAGATTATTTCCTTGCCGTCCAGAAGCGGGGCTATCTGGTCCAGGTAAGATTTATATCCGATCACGACCGCCGATTCCCGGATAGCCGCCATGGCGTGCGGGGTCATGTGCGAAAGTCCTCCCGGGCCGGTGCCTATAACGAACAGCCTGTTGGAATTCTTTTGGGCGAGCGCCAGGGTGAGATTGCCTGTTTTCTTTTTCCTTATGAGGAGGTCTTTCCGGCCGGAAGCCAGGATGGCCGCCGGTTCCGCCACGGCCTGCGCGCCAAGCGCCCTCATGGCCGCATCGGATTTTTTCACTCCGGAAACTGAATTAAGCTCTTCGGAAGTAAAACCGGCAAGCCTGATTCCATGCCTGAGCGCAAAGGCCTTCAGCCCCTCCTCGCAGAGTTTCTTTTCATGCGTGGCGATCAGATTTAAAGACAAAGGCGAAAAGCCCCCATTTATGAGAAAGTCCTTGACCGCACTCTCGATCTCATCAAGCCCGGTGCCCGAATTCAGCCCCATGCCAAGGACAAGGTTCCCCGGCCTCAGGAAAAGGGCATCCGAGTTATACAGACGGTTAGAGATGACAGCATCGGCCCCGGAGGGAATGGTTGCGCGCTCATAGTCTTCCGGCAGACCGGGATTATTCAGGTCGGAGTAGACCGTGAGCCTGCCTTTTTCGATATGCCCGGCGGAGACCTTCGGCAGTATCTCCGGATTTTCCATTAAAAGTTCATTTTCAGCGGCGAAGAGGTCTATCGCATAAAGGGAGTGCAGGTCGGTTGCCGTACTTATAACGGGGTTGCCTTTGGTGAAAGCGGCTATTTTTTTTGACAGGGCGTTGGCCCCTCCGGCGTGACCGGAGAGCAGGCTGATTATATTTTCGCCTTTTTCATCTATTGCAATGATGGCCGGGTCTTCGGTCTTGGATTTGATGAAGGGGGCTATCGCGCGGACCGCTATTCCAGTTGCCCCAATGAATGCAATTGCACCCGCCTCATCCCAAATGCTTCCGGCCAGACCTTTTTTAAATCTGGCCAGTTCAGCTTCGGGAAATAATGATTCCTTCAATTCCCGCGCAAGCCGGAGGCCGCCCGCGGTTATATAGATTAGAAAAAGCCTATTTCCTCGCGCCATGGCTGAAATTCCTGTCGTAGAGTTTCGACGACGTGCCCCCGCCCGTTTTTCCAAACCCTATCGTCCGCCCCACGTAGATGAGGGCGGTCTTCTTTATGCCGGCATCCTTTATCTTTTGCGCGATATCGCCGATATTGCCCTCAATAATCCGCTCCTCCGGCCAGGAGGCGCGCTCGATTACGCTGACAGGCGTTTCCGCCGGATAGCCTCCTTCTAAAAGGTCCGCCATCACCTTTTCTATCAGCCCCACAGAGAGGAATATCACCATGGTTGCCCCGTGAGAGGCAAGCGAGGCGATGGACTCGCTCTCCGGCACGGGAGTCCTTCCGGCGGCGCGCGTCACGATGACCGTCTGAGAGACCTTCGGGACCGTAAGCTCCTGCCCCAGTGCGGCCGCCCCGGCGGCAAGCGAAGAGACGCCAGGCACCACCTCGCATCCTATTCCCGCTTTTTTCAATATCCTTATCTGCTCGGTGATGGCACTGTAAAAAGAGATATCGCCCGAGTGGAGACGCACGGTCTTCCTGCCCGCGTTTGCCGACTTGACGAGCATGTCAGTTATCTCTTCAAGGCTCATCCCGGCGGAATCGTGCAATTCCGCTTTGAGCCCGTCAATAAGAGCGGGGTTCACCAGGCTGCCCGCGTACACGACGACCTCCGCACTGTCCAGGAGCCTGCGCCCCTTCAGGGTTATAAGCTCCGGGTCTCCGGGGCCCGCCCCCACAAAGGACACTTTTCTCATTTCTTCCTCACTATTATGGTGGAAAAATAATCAAGGTCGCCCTGCTCTACATCCGGAACGGACTTCACGATCTCCCCTTCCATCCCGGCGCGGCAGACATAGACGGCCTTGTCCAGAAGCCCGTTTTTATCCAATGCTTTTTTAATCTCATCCATCACGCTGTGCACCTTCATAAGCACAACCGTATCGAAATCCCGGAGTGCGGCCTCGAAATCATTTATGTACGTGGCCGCCGCCTTTATATAGGTTGCAGGGAGAATGGCCACCTTATCTCCCGAAAGGGCCAGCTGCCGCCCCGCCCTGGCGCTGGCCGCGGTTATGGAGCTTACGCCGGGAATTATCTCCGATTTGGTATCAGGAGCAAGGTCAAGAACAGCGCTGTAAAGATGAAAGAAGGTGCTGTAGAGTGTGGGGTCGCCAAGGGTTATGAAGGCCACGTCCCCGTCCTCCAGACATTCAAGCACCTCTTTTGCCGCGCCCCGGAAGGACTCTCTCGCCAGGTCTTTTTTCATCGGGAAATGCAGGGAGAGGATTTTTTTCCCGTTTAAAGGGACGGCCTTTTCAGCTATGGAAAGGGCCATGCTCTCGCCGCCCTCTCTCCCTTTGGGAACCGCTACGCATTTTGAGTCTTTCAGTACTCTTACGGCTTTCAACGTGAGGAGTTCGGGATCGCCAGGCCCTACTCCTACAGCATATAAGATGCCTTTCATCTTTCAGCCCTTATTATGAATACGGGGTTCAGGGCCTTCATGTAATGGCCAGCCCCCACCGGCCCTGACCTTGCGATTGAGACCGAGGCGACATCAAAACTGAAAGAATTTTCCTTTAACGAGTCCATCGCCGAATTGAGGTTTTGAAGGGTGATTGCCGCGATCACGATTATTCCTTTCTGCATCACGCCTGAGAGGTGGCTTATTATCGCTTCCATTTTTCCGCCTGAGCCGCCAATGAATACCCTGTCCGGCGCGGGTATTCCGGAAAGCGCCCCGGGTGCCTCGCCCTCAACCAGGCTGATCCCTTCGACGTAAAACCTCCTCATGTTCTCTCGCATATTAGCAACCTGCACCGGGTCTTTCTCCACCGCGAACACCTCCAGTGCCGGAGAGAGCCTTTTGGCCTCGATCGAGACCGAACCGGAGCCCGCGCCTATGTCCCACAGAACGCCCTTAAGCGGCAATCTCAATTTATGCAGTATCACCGCCCTTACCTCGTCCTTGGTTATAAGCCCGCGCGTATGCTGGAACTCGCTTTCGGCCAGCCCGAAGACGGCATCCTCATTGGGTATACTTCTTACTATCATAAGATTGGGTTCGCTGAAGTTTCCGGCTGCGAGTTCGGCGGGACTTCCTGTAAATATGGATTCATCAGGATAGCCCAATCTCTGGAGCATAGATACCACGCTGTCTTCCGGCAGATATGGGGCGAGCGCGCCGGGGGTGTTTTCTCCCCCGGTCAGGATAACTATTTTGGGGTGGATACGGCAAAGCTGCGTTAAATCCCCTTTTGCCCATTCGCGCCTCTTCTGCCCGTGCAGGCTTAAGAAGAACGCGTCCTCCCAGGTCTCTTTTATCCCGGCGAATGCAAGCTGCATGGATGAGATGGCCGGATAGATCTCAATTTCGTCCTTAGGAAACCGGTTCAGTATCCTGGTGGCTATCCCGAAGAACAGCGGGTCTCCGGATGCAAGCACCGAGACCTCGCGATCAACCCCGTTCAAATAGGAGAAGGTGTCGTCCAGTTTATTTACAACCTTGCACTTCTCTTTCAATCCCTCCGGGAGATCCAGACTGCAAAACAGGTCATATAGCCTTTGGGAGGCAAGTATCTCTTCCGACCCGTTCAAGGCCTGAATGGCCCGCTGGTTTAAAGGCTCTCCAGGGCCAATCCCAATTATATGGACCTTCCTACTCACTCTCCGCGATTATCTCCCCCGCATAGGATACAAGGCACGCCGTAACGGGTATATGCGAAATGCTATTCCCATATCCTGCCGCCTTCGCGCAGACATCCTGAAGCCATTTGCCTTCCGTTATCTCCTCCAGCATCTCCCTCGCGGTATTGTAATGCCTCTGCGGAATGGGCACGCCCATCTTGATGAGAAAATCCCTTGCCCTCTCTACATCCAGCGCCCCGGCCCTTACGTGCGTGTCCGGAGTGGACATGGCTATCTTCACCATCTTCGCCCACTGTGCGGAGAGGTATATTCTATCAAAACCGCGCCTTCGGGCCTCAAGGAAGCTGAACTCCACGAAGTCCCCCATTAAGACATACGAGGCCTCCGGCAGATTGTACTTTTTCATATGGGCAAGCTCGGACGCCCTGCCGGAAGAGACGGCTATTTCCTTAAGCCCCATCGCGCGGGCCACGTCCATACCGGCCGTTATTGTCGCCTTCCAGGCCTCATCGGACAAGGGTTTTACAATGCCCGTCGTCCCCAGAATGGACAGACCTCCGATGATCCCGAGCCTTTCGTTAAGGGTTTTTTTCGCAAGCTTCCCGCCGTCTTTCACCGAGATGGTTACCTGGACGTGACGGGCTTCTCCGGCTTCAACAAGCGCCTCCGTTACCGCTTCGTTTATCATCTTCCGGGGAACAGGATTTATCGCGGGCTCGCCTGGCGGTATGGCAAGCCCCGGCCTTGTGACCACCCCAACGCCGCTTCCGCCCTTGATGGAGATTTTTTCCGCCGAATTCACAAATTCCGCATGGGCGATTACCTCCGCCCCGTTCGTTATGTCCGGGTCGTCCCCGGCATCTTTTATCACCGATGCCATTGCCGGGTTGCCTGAGACCGCCTTCACCTTGAAATCCACACGCCTTCCGTCCGGGAATGGGATTTTTACCACACCCGCGAAAGGGAGTTTCATTAGAAGCATTGCGGCCGCCTTTGCCGCGGCGGACGCGCACGCCCCCGTTGTATAACCCGATCTAAGGCGATAACCCGATCTTAGGCGGCCCTTCTTCGCGTCGATGTTCATTTTTTAAAGATGTCCAGCAGGAGTCTCCTCGCCTCGCCCACGGTAAGAGGGAGTTTTTTATCTCCAAGCTCCAGGCCGTCTTCGTGTTTCAGCTTCCAGATAAGCTCGGCTATCTGGGGAAGCCTCAGCTTCACGTCGCGCATCTCCTCGGGCGCGGTGAAGACCTCTTCCGGCAGGCCGCCGCGCTTCAGTCTTCCACGGCTCAGTATATACAGCCTGTCCAGAAAAAGGGGCACAAGCTCCACGCTGTGCGTGGCCATCACTATCGTAATGCCGCCCTCTTTGGAAAGCGAGGTCAAAAGCTCCATCATCCTGTATTCGCCCATCGGATCAAGGCCAGCCGTGGGCTCGTCAAGAAGCAGTATCTCATGTCCCATGGCAAGCAGCCCGGCGATGGCGATGCGCTTTTTCTGGCCGAAGCTCAGGTGGTTTATCGTCTTCCCGGCGCTCCCATCCATCCCCACGGACTCGAGGGCTTTAGCCACGTTCCCTCTTATCTCGCTTTCTTCCATTCCCATGTTGAGCGGGCCGAATGAGACGTCCTCGAAGACGGTGGGGGCGAAGAGCTGGTCATCGGGGTTTTGAAACACGAGCCCCATCTTACGGTAGATGGTCTTCGGCGATAGCGTTTTTATGTCCTCCCCGTCCAGGCGCACGCCGCCGGAATAGTCCTTTATGATGCCGTCCATGATCTTGAGGAGAGTGGTCTTGCCGGAGCCGTTCGCCCCAAGGAGCCCGATAAATGCCCCTTTGGAGACAGCGAGGCTTATACCGGAAAGGGCCTCCGTGGCATCCGGGTAGCTGTAGGAGACGTCCTCTACGCGCAGCCTTATATCTTCCACGCCAGCACCATTGCAACAATAAGGACCCCGGCCGCGAGGACCTGTTTTTTGCTCAGGGAGACGTCACGCGCCATCGCGGGAAGGCTGCCCTCGTATCCCCGTTGCACCATCGAGGTGGAAACCGCCTGGGCCTGCTCGAACGCCTTTATCGTGAGGCTCCCGGCAAGGATCCCAAAGGAATTGAACGTGCGTTTCAGGTTAGAGTAGCCAAGCCTGTTCCTTTGGGAATAGAAGATGGTCTGCGCCGCCCCGAAGAAGACCTTTATATACCGCTGGGCAAAGAGAGTTATCTCGATAAACTGTTTGGGGACCCTGAACCAGTCAAGCCCCCAGAGTATCTCGTGAAACGGTGTGGAAAATGTGAACGCCATCAGCGCGCTTACGGCGGCAAGTATCCGCAGCATAAGCCTCAGGCCTTCAAGCATGCCGTCCCGGTATATGGCCGCATTCACCCCAAGGAGGCTGAACCCGGCCAGCTCATCGTGCCCGGAGAGGGACTTTATCAGAAAAAGCACGACCGCTATATAGAGCGGCTCCATCAGCCGGTGGAGGAGTTTTTTCGGGGGCACTTTGATAGCAAAGCAAAACGAAACGGAGGCCGCAAGCACGATCAGGTGAAACAGATAGCCCCTGCTTGTTATCACAAGCCCAAGGAGGACGGCAAAGAGCAGTATCTTTATTCTCGCGTCGAATTTAAAGCCCCTCATCTCTTGTCCTTCTTCCTGCCCTTTTCGGCAAAGAGCATCCGGTAGAAATATCCCATCATAAAGCCGCCCGCCGCGCCGGACACCGTGAAGACGAACAAAAGCATGTCTCCCGAAGGGTTTATGAGGGGAGTTGAAGCCGCCCTGCCGTGCTCCTGGGCCACCTTCTCCACCACCGTCTCATCCACCCCC
Organism: Nitrospirota bacterium; assembly: GCA_014874185.1. GTDB lineage: Bacteria > Nitrospirota > Thermodesulfovibrionia > Thermodesulfovibrionales > JdFR-88 > JACWAF01. Next base: position 22,832 of record JACWAF010000013.1, read on the forward strand.
TGCCATTGGCCTGCCAAAGAAGCCGCCGGAAGAGCCAGCGTTGCGAACAGGAGGAAGGCCATGACAAGTCTCATTATTCTCCTTCCGCCAGTTTCAAAAGCGCGTTCACTATGGCGGCGGCCACCGTGCTGCCGCCCTTTCTGCCCAGACTGGTTATGAACGGGAAGCCCTCCGCGGCAAGCGCGGCCTTCGCCTCCACCGCCTTCACGAAGCCCACCGGCACGCCGACAACAAGAGCGGGGTTGGCCGTGCCCTCTTTTACGAGCCTGATCGCGGCAATCAATGCGGTGGGGGCATTGCCGATTGCGACTATGCCGGTATCCGGGTTTTCTTTAAGGGCCATCTCGATGGCCCTCTCTGCCCGGGTGGGGGTGCCGTTTCCGTCCTGTGCTTTCTCCAGATAGCAGAACGCACGTGCGCCGAAACGCGAGAGTGTCTTCCGGTTTATCCCGGCGCGAACCATCTCGACATCCGTCAGGATGCCCCTGCCGTCCCGTATCGCCCTTATGCCTTCCTCCACCGCATAAGGATGGAAGAGCAGGGTCTTTTTGAACTCGAAATCCGCCGTGGCGTGTATCACCCTCTGCACAACGGGTTTTATCATCGGCGGCAGGTCATCAAGGTCCAGTTCGCGCTCGATCTTCTCAAAACTGAGCCGTTCGATCTCTGATGGGCTTATTCCCCGCGCGGCCCTCACGCGCTCTTTGGCCACATTGATAAGCTCCGCAGGGATGCCAAGGGGCTCTGTATACAGGAACTCTATCTGCGGATACCTGGCGCGCGCCCTGGCGATTATCTCCGGGATGTCCTTGGTCACATGGACGCCCGGTGAGATGAAAAACGGGTGCACGATTATCCGGGCCGGTTCTGCCAGGGCCGCTTTCTCTATGGTCTCCTCAAGGCCCGGAGTTTCAAACTGAAGATAGGCCGCCTTCACCATCCCCTCTTCGCCCTCGCCATACAGGGCGTTCTCCAGGAGTTTCCCGGCCAGTTCCATGCGGTTTGCGTCTTTCTTCGGGCTTCCGTGCCCAACAAGTATCACTATCTCCAAGTCTCTTTCTCCTTTATCCAGCGCACAAAGTGAGCGGCCGTCTTTTTGTTCGAGCCGAAATGGACATGAACATATGAGGCAAGCGTATTCTTATACAGGGCGGAGGATACCCAAGGGGCTTTAGCCCCGTATTCAATGTTTCTCTCATCCGGCTCGCCGAAGATGTTATATGTGACCCCCCTTTCATCCCCCCTTGAATCAGGGGGGGGCGCAAGTATCTCGCTGTAATGGAACTCGTGTCCCCTCAGCCGCCAGCCCTTTCTGCCCAGTATGGAGTCCGAAGGAAGCTCTATCTCCCTGTAACCAAGCACGGGCCGGTTCTCTTTTCGCATGGCGGCCCTGAACGGGAATACCCCGCACATCGGATGGAATTTGCCATCAAGATAAATCCCCTTCGAAAGATACATCAGCCCGCCGCACTCGGCATATACAGCCCCGCCCGCCCGGGCGAAGTCTTTTACCTCCGAGAGCATTTTTTGGTTCTTCGAGAGGGCCGCGCCGTAAAGCTCCGGATAACCCCCGCCCAGATAAAGCCCGTCTATTCCGGAAGGAAGTTTTTTGTCCTTTAGAGGGCTGAAAAACAGAATCTTCGCGCCCGCTTCCCTGAGCATGTCGAGGTTATCTTCGTAATAGAAACAGAAGGCCTTGTCCCTGGCCACGGCCAGCCTGGCCCTGGCCGGGGCGTGTTTCGCCTCTTCCGGCCTCCTTTCCTCAATTCCTGCAAGAAGGGCCAGACTTTCAATATCAATATGCTTCAAGACGGCATCGGCCAACTTATTTATCGCTTTTTTATTAATGGGGGACTCTTCGGCCACGGTGAGGCCCAGGTGCCGCTCCGGGATGGAGAACTCCGCGCGCCTTGGCAGGTAACCAAGCGGCTTCGCATACTTTGATACGGCCTTCTTCAGCCGCTCGTAATGCCTCTCACCGGAGACGGAGTTGAATATCACGCCGGAAAGCCCATTGCCCTGCGCCTGGAAACCTCTTGCAATTGCGGCAGCGCTCTCGGCCATCCCGTAGGCGTTTATAACAAGGACGGTATTGGCTTCAAGGAAATCGGCCAGCCTGGCCGTGCTTCGCCTGCCCCCGTCAAAGAGGCCCATCACGCCCTCCATGACGGCGCAGTCGGCTCCGGCGGTATGCTTTTTCACGGATTCCCGGACGTACTTCTTCCCGCACATCCAGAGGTCAAGGTTCCTGCCGGGCCTTCCGGTTATGCGGCCGTGCAGGCCGGGGTCTATGAAATCAGGCCCGGCCTTGAAGGGCTGCACGGTATGGCCGGTCTTCTTCAGGGCGGCCAGCACGCCAAGCGTGACCGTGCTCTTTCCGCAGCCGCTCTGCGTTCCGGCTATCGCCAGCATGGGGAAAAACTAAAAATCCCGATGGCCTGCGCCACCGGGACAAATCCGTTTTCTTTCATCCCTTTCAAGGACGGCAACCTTCTTGAATTTTGGGGGCCGCCCCCTTCCTCCTCGAGAAGTCCATATTGCCTCGCAGAAAGGTCTTCTGGCTCCCGGCTCGTCCTCGGTCCATCCTTCCCATGCAAGATGCACAGTGGCTAAATTGGACCTCGTCCCCGGTTACAGCGGCGGGACCGCTCCCGGCTTTAACGGGATTCCCTTACCTGCTTGAGGTAATTTAATCAAAAAGGAAGGCAAGTTGTCAATCCGCCCTCCAAATTCCGCGGAATCGGTGAGATAATCTGAAAGAGGGGTTAGCGTTTAAGGGCGAAGAAGTAAAAGAGCTCGGTCTCGGTGACCGTATTTGTAACGGAGTGGAAATCCCCCGGTTCCACCACGAGGAGTTCCCCGCCCCGGAGGGTTTCCTCCCTGCCGTTTATATTGAAGATCATTTCGCCGCGTATGCAGAAGAAGACCTCGCAGGCGTCCTCATGAGCATGCCCTGCGGCCGTATTGCCCGGCTGGAAGACCACATGGCTTACGTTCCTGAGACATGCGGGCCCTTCGGGAGAGAGCACCTGTTTTTTGACCTCCGGGTTATGGCTTACCGGCGAAAAAGGCGCCTCCGAGAGTCGGTAATGTTTCATTCCATAATCTATCACACTTCCATATTTCGGGCTAACCTGATAATTTCATGGAATTTTCACAATCGGAGACGATAATTTAACAGATGGACATCTTTTGGCTGGAAGAATACGGGGCCTCCAGGAGGCTGGTTGAAGCGCTGAAGTCAACGGGCCTGCAAAAACTCTATCCGCCGCAGAAGATGTCCGTCGAGGCGGGGCTCCTTTCGACGAAAAACCCCTTCGTGGTTGCGGCGCCTACCGCCTCCGGCAAGACGCTGATAGCGGAGATGGCCGCCCTGTCCCTGACGCTTGAGAGGGCAGGGAAGGTGGTCTACCTTGTCCCCCTGCGCGCACTCGCCCGGGAGAAATACGAAGACCTGTCGGGGAAATACTCGGGTTTCGGCATAAAGGTGATGCAGAGCACGGGGGACTTCGACAGTGGCGATCCCTGGCTGGCCGATGCGGACATCCTTGTCTGCACCAACGAAAAGCTGGACTCCCTGGTGCGGCACCGCGCGCCCTGGCTGAAGGATGTGCGCCTCGTGATAGCCGACGAGATACACCTCCTTGGGGACGGCCACAGGGGGCCCACGCTTGAGGTAGTGCTCACCCGTCTCAGGCTCACCAACCCCGATCTTAGGATAATAGCCCTCAGCGCCACCATCCCCAATGCTGACGAGATCGCCCACTGGCTTGACGCCACCCTCATCGAATCCACATGGCGGCCCGTCCCCCTGCGGGAGGGGGTGTATTTCAACGGGGCGGGGATATTCAACGACGGCACCGTGCGCTGGGTGCCATCTTCGGAAACGGGTTCGGCGGCCCTGGATCTGGCCATGGACACCATAGGCGAGGGCGGGCAGGCCCTGATATTCGTGGGCACAAGGAAGGCCGCCGAGTCACTGCCGGGAAAGGCCGGGAAACTGGTCGCTGGCAGGACCACGGAAGAAGAGAAGGCCGGTCTTTTGAAACTGGCCCAGCAGATAGCCTCCGCTTCGGCAGAACAGACAAAGACCGGCAAAAAGCTTGCGGAGCTTGTAAAAGACGGGGTCGCCTTCCACCATGCCGGCATACTTGGTTCACAAAGAAGGCTGGTGGAAGAGGGTTTCAAGGCCAATACGATAAAAATTCTGGTTTCCACCACCACGCTGGCAATGGGGCTGAACCTCCCCTCCCGGAGGGTCATAATCCGTGACTGGTGGAGATACGAGCCGGGCGTGGGCATACATTCGCTGCCCGCGATAGAAGTGAAACAGATGTCCGGCCGGGCCGGGAGGCCTGGTTATGACGAGTACGGCGAGGCCCTGCTTATAGCCAGGAACAAACGCGACGAGAGCGAATTGTTCGAGAAATACATTAAGGGCGGCCCGGAAAAGATAACCTCCAGGCTGGCAAACGACGACGCCATGCGCTTCCATATTCTGGCCTCCATAGCGGGCATGTTCACGCGGACCAGGCCCGAGCTTTTCGAATTCCTGGAGAGTACCTTTTCGGCCTACCAGGCGGGGGCCGATTTCCTCTACAAGCTTTCCGATGGGGCGCTGGATTTTCTTCAGTCGGAAGAGATGGTGAGGGCTGAAAAAAATCTTCTCCTCGCCACCCGTTTCGGACGGAGGGTCTCGGAGCTTTACCTGGACCCGCTCTCGGCAGTGGTGATCAGGGATTCGCTGAAGCTGGAACCGCCCAAGCTCCCCTTCCCGCTCCTGCAGATGATAGCCCGCACGCCGGATATGATGAGACTCTTCCTGAGAAAAAAAGACTGGGAAGAGTTGATGGAGATATACTTCGCCCATGCCGAGAGCCTGCTGATGGCGAAAGAGGATAAATTCCCCTCGGAGGAGCTTCTATCTTCGCTCAAAACGGCATCCGTGCTGATGCAGTGGATTCTGGAGCTTCCGGAAGACCGGATCACCACGCACTTCGGCATCGGGCCCGGCGACCTGAGGACGCTAGTGGAGCTTTCGGACTGGCTCCTCTATTCCTCATACGAGATATCGAAGCTCTTCGGACTCAAAGAGGCGCAGAAGGCGATATCACAGCTTAGGCCCAGGATTTACTACGGGGTCAAGGAGGAGCTTCTGGAGCTGGTCACCCTGCGCGGCATAGGACGGGTAAGGGCGAGAAGCCTCTACGAAAGCGGCGTGCGCGGCCTTGACGATATAAAAAAAAGGACCGTTGCCGAGCTTTCGGGAATACCGAATATAGGGAAGGCAATTGCCGAGGAGATCAAGAGGCAGGCCGGGAGAAACAAGAAAGAGGAATCTTGAGCTAATCTGTCACTCCTATATACTTAAGATATCGCATTCATACCGGAAGAGAATGAATAAGAAAAGAAGAAACAAGCTGATCGTCCTGTTCAGCGTGATCGCCGCAATCATTCTGGCACACTATATCGGGGAGATAAGCAGGCGCAAACCTGAATATCCAGGGATAGTGGAGGCCGAGCAGGTAAAGCTCACCCCTGGCCTGAAGGGCACTATAGAGTGGGTTGCCGTGCGCGAGGGGGACAAGGTGCTCAAAGGGGAGCTGATAGCCACTCTCGCATTGGAGGGTCCAGGCAGCAGCGGCAATGCGGCCGTGGAGATAGTATCGCCGGTGGACGGGGTTGTGGTTTCGGCCCCTTTCAAAGCCGGCGACGGCCTGAGCCCGGACCAGACTCTCTTCTGTATAAGCAGTCCGGAGAAAAGATGGGTCCGCCTCGACCTGGACGAGAGTGCGAGAGATAAGGTCAAACCCGGGACAGAACTCACAATAAAGGCCCCGGAGGTGAGCCGCGACTTCAAGGGGGAAGTCTTCGAGACCCGGGACTGGAAAGAACAGACCTCCGGGGGCGGAGAGACTAAGGGGATCAGGGCAAAGGTGCGCGTGGACGACCCCGAAAGGATACTTCAGCCAGGAATGACCGTCATGGCCCGGCTCCCCTGACCGGCGCCTCTCTTTTCAGGCCTTCCTTTTTTGGTGGTAAACTTAATCAATAAGCAGAAATCCCCTTATGTCTGGCGCAGTCCTTAACAAATGCCATATCCAGGGGGCACCTTGGCCGACCCTCTCGAGAAACTGAAACAATTCCTCCTGCAGACTCTCTGGGGCAGGGACATTTCCAAACTCAACCGCGCCGGGGTCTGGGGAATGAAATTCCTGAGGCTCCTCTATGTCGCCGTAAGGGAATTTGAGAACAACGAGCTGAACCTCCAGGCCGCAAACCTCGTATACACCACCCTGCTTGGAATGGTGCCCTTTCTGGCCGTTAGCTTCTCGGTGCTGGCTGCCTTCGGCGTGAAAAATCTGGTCGCGCCCTTTGTCGAACAGCTCCTGTCCCCGCTTGGACCCGAAAGCCCGGTGATAGCCGCGCATATCGTGGCCTTCGTGAAGAGCCTGAAGATAGGGGTGCTAAGTTCCGTGGGGCTGGTGCTCCTTGTTTATTCAGCCGTGAGCATCATTCAGAAGATAGAGGGCGCGCTGAACTTCATCTGGAGGAGCAGGAAACAGAGGACGTTCGCCCAGCGCTTCAGCCAGTACACGAGCGTGATACTGGTGGGCCCGGTGCTGGTCTTTGCCGCCATCGGGCTCACTGCTTCGATTGCAAGCAACGCGGTCGTCCGGAGGCTCATGTCCATGCCGCACTTTGGCACGGTCTCCGTCATCGGGGGAAAGCTCATGCCCTATGTCCTGATAATCGCCGCCTTCACGTTCACCTACTCCTTCCTGCCCGCGGCCAGGGTGAAACTGAAGTCCGCCTTCGTGGGCGGCATCTTCGCAGGGGTCATGTGGCAGACCGTGGGATGGGCGTTCACGTCCTTCATAGCTTCATCTGCACAGTACTCAGCCGTATATTCGGGGTTCGCCATCCTGATACTCTTCATCATCTGGGTAAACCTCAGCTGGAGGGTATTTCTGGTGGGCGGGTCTATATCCTTCTATTACCAGTACCCGCACCTTGCACCCGTGACCCGGGAACTGGCCCTAAGCGGCAGGCTGAACGAAAGGCTGGCCCTCGTAATCATGTACCTGATAGGCTACAATTATTATTTCCAGAAACCCCTCTGGGACATGGACCGCCTCGTAGAACGGCTCGGGCTTCCACTGGAGCCGGTGAGCACCGTCCTGGATATCCTTCAAAAACGCGGGCTGGTTATAGAGTCCGTCATCGATTCCACCCCTTCGTTCGTTCCGGCCAGGCCGGTGGACATGATAACCGTCCGCGAGGTGCTTGAATCCGCAAGGGCCGCCGAAGAGGACATCTATTCGATAGGCGAAAAAATCTCCGGGTTCCCGAGACTGGAGATGGAGATGAAACAGGTCGACGAGGCCGTCTCTAAGGCCCTGGGCGAAAACACCATCAAGGACCTTTTCGTGACAGGCATGGAGACGGCCGGGGTTATTTGGGAGACCGAGATGCCCTGATTGCCGCTGTTATCTTCAGAAAAGTCTTCATTGCTAACTATTAACAGTCTCATGATAGGATGCACTTAATTATTAGAAAATCCCTCCTAACCTACCCTTTGTCAAAGGGCCTTTGCCAAAGGGAGGAATTACCCCTCTTTGGAACGGGGTCCCCTAAAAGTCGCAGACTTTTTGGGGTGCGGGTTGAGGGGCGAGGGGAGATTTTCCGGCCAAAATGTCTGTTCAATTATGAGACCCTTAATAAATGGTATTTTCACCCCGCAGTGATGTCAAAAACCAATGTATAATTTCAGCATGGCTTTTGTGATCATCCGTTCAGGGCTCGACTACGATTATGCCTCTATAAAGCCGATTGTCCATGAAATCATGGACAAGGCCGGGCTCGCCGCAATCAAAAAAGAAAGCCGGGTTGTGATAAAACCCAATCTGCTGGCCGCCGCCCCGCCTGAAAAAGCGATGACAACCCACCCGCTGGTAGTCAGGGCCGCGGCCGAGTACGTTCTTGAAAAAGGCGCGGTCCCTCAGATATCGGACAGCCCTGCCCTGGGCGGCTTCGATAAGATATTGAAAGAAAGCGGCATAAGGGACGCCCTGAAAGGGCTGGATGTGAATTTCAAGGAGTTCCGGGAATCCGCTATCGTGGAAACCCTTGAGCCTTTTAGAAGGCTTGAGCTTGCCAGAGACGCCCTGGAGGCCGATTTCCTCATAAACCTTCCGAAGCTGAAGACCCATCAGCAGATGCTCCTTACTCTGGGCGTGAAAAATCTCTTCGGCTCTGTCGTGGGCTTCAAAAAGCCCGAGTGGCATTTCCGCACCGGGATAGACCGCGATATATTCGCAAAGCTCCTGGTCCTCATCCATGCCGCCCTCAAGCCCTCCGCAACCATAATTGACGGCATCCTCGCGATGGAAGGACAGGGGCCGGGCAGAAGCGGAAGGCCGAAGAAACTGGGCGTGTTGCTGGGCTCAGATAGCGCCGTGTCCCTGGACCATGCCGTCTGCCGGATGCTGGGCCTTGCCCCCGAAGACCTCCTCACAAATAAAACAGCCCGCGAGCTTGGCTTTCCGGGGGATTTCGAGCTGGATGGCGAACTGCCCCAAATAAGGGATTTCAAGCTTCCGCGCATGAGCCCCCTGGTCTTCGGGCCGAAGGCCTTCCACGGCTTTTTACGCAGCCACCTGGTGGAAAGGCCCGTCCCGGACGAGGACATCTGCAAGCTCTGCGGCGAGTGCTGGAAATACTGCCCGGCGAAGGCCATCACGAAGGGAGAAAAGGCCCCCGTCTTCGACTACGAAAAGTGCATACGCTGCTACTGCTGCATAGAGGTCTGCCCCCATGCGGCACTGAGCGCCAAAGAGACCCTGCCCGGAAGGCTCATCAAAAGCGTCATAAAAAGGAGGAAATGATACTCAGCATTATGCAACCCTCTCAGGCGGGTTCAAGTTTGCAACTTTGAACCCGATAGTTGGTTTTCAGATAACGAATATTTCGGTTCAGGTTACAAACCTGAACCAGCAAAGGAAAGATTCCGGACGAGCCGGAATGACAATGAAATAATCTTTTTTAGGTCCATGGCAGCCGTTATCGCTTGACTTGAGGCCGCGGTTTTTTTATCCTCAATTCTGAATCAAATTCCTTTAGAGGAGAACCATGGAGATAAAAGTGGCCATTATAGGGGGCTCCGGGCTTGATGCCCCCCGGCTTATGAAAGGGGCCAGGGAGAAGGCCGTGAAGACCCCTTACGGAAGCCCTTCGTCCAAATTGACACTCGGGGAGATAGGGGGCGTCAAGACCGTCATCCTCGCCCGGCACGGGAAGGACCACTCCATCTACCCCACGGGAGTGAATTTCAGGGCCAATATAATGGCACTTAAAAAAGAGGGCTGCACGCATATACTGGCAACCACCGCGGTCGGTTCGCTCCGGGAAAATATAAGGCCCGGAGACCTCGTCTTCCCGGACCAGTTCATAGACCATACCAGGCACCGCGCCCTGACATTCCACGACGAGAAAGTCATCCACACGCCGATGGCAGAGCCCTTCTGCTGCAGGCTCCGGGAACTCCTCTGCCGGTCGGCAAAAGAGTTGAAGCTCAGACATCATAACAAGGGCGCCGTGATCACCATAGAAGGGCCGCGCTTTTCCACAAAGGCCGAATCCCATATGTTCAGAAGCTGGAGGGCCGACGTGATAAACATGTCCACCGTGCCGGAGGTGATACTTGCCCGCGAGGCCGGCATATGCTATCAGAGCATATGCATGTCAACGGACTATGACTGCTGGAAAGAGGGCGAGGAGCCGGTCACCTGGGACATGATCCTGCAGAGGATGCAATCAAACGCGGACAACGTAAAAAAGCTGATTTTAAAAACCCTTCCAAAAATAGATTTCATCGAATGCGAATGCCATTAGGAGGCGCAGGATGCCGATAAAATCGCGCATAAGGACGATACCGGATTACCCCAAAAAGGGGATAATGTTCAGGGACATAACCACCCTTATAAAAGACCCGGTGGGCTTCAGGATAGTCATAGACAACCTGGCCCAGCATTACATAACGGGTGAGGTGGGCTTTGACCTCATCGTGGGCATAGAGTCCAGGGGCTTCATCCTGGGGGGCGCGCTGGCCTACGTGCTGGGGAAGGGCTTCGTCCCAATCAGGAAAAAAGGCAAGCTCCCGGCCGAGAAAGAGGTGCAGGAGTACGAGCTTGAGTACGGCACGGACAGCATAGAAATCCACAAGGATGCCATAAAAAAAGACACGCGCGTCCTGCTGGTGGACGACCTTCTTGCAACCGGCGGCACCGCCCTCGCCTCCGCCTCCCTTATAGAAAAGCTTGGAGGCAAGGTGGCCGAGATGTGCTTCATAGTGGACCTCCCCGATGTGGGCGGCAGAAAACGCCTGGAGGCCAAAGGCTATAAGATCTTCGCCCTGACCGGGTTCGAGGGGGAATAAAAGGCGCGTTACTTTTTCTTGTAAGAAAAAGTAACCAAAAAGAACTTTTAGTTTTTTGCGGGGCTGTGCCCCGCAAAAAAAATCAAGAGTTTTTTCTCTTTGCCCCAAGCGGATGAAATCCGCCGTATTTGATAATTTTTCTTCTTTTTTGCAAAAAAGGGAAAGTAGTCTTTTACGCCTTTACCGTCTTGCTCCCCTCGAATAGCTTGGAGAACTCCGGCGGGAGCTGTGCGCGTATGTCGTCTATCTCCCCTTTGGAGACGGCCTCGCCCACCACTTCCATTACCACGCGGGCGTGGTAGACCGCCTCGGGGTAATCCACCCCCTCGCGCTCGGTCACGCGCTTGAAAAACTCGTTCAGACCGAATTTCTCCTTTTCTTCCACCTGCCTCATATACCAGGCTATCTCAGTGGGCAGCTGGCTTGCCAGATCCTCCACCTCCTGGCCGAAGAGCCTCTCGGTCAGGGTCATGAGGGTGGCCCTGATGGCGGCAACGGCTTCGCCCTTTGAAGCCAAACGGGCGCGGTTTTGCACCTGGCCTACAAATTCGTCGTAATTCATATGGTTCCCCCTTTCAGGATGAAGGCTTTCTCATTTAATTTTCAGGCCGCAAGTAAGTAGAGTCAAGGAGATTTGAGAGGGGCAATTTGGCCGGATGCGCTTGAAAAGGGTGCAATAGGGTGATACAGATTCTAATAAGGCTTCGCCTGAATCCGTATATAATGTCAAATGCAGTTTAAACCAGGATGGGTGGAATGTTTTCTGAAATGAGCCTTGAATCGTTCGTGGCCTCATATGGATATGCGGCCCTGCTGGTTGGGACCTTTGTCGAGGGTGAAACCATTTTAATTATAGGCGGCATATTCGCCCAGCTCGGATACCTGGACCTCTACGCCGTCATGATGATAGCCTTTGCGGGCAGCTTTTCTGGAGACCAGGTCTCATTCGCCATAGGGCGCCTCAAAGGCAGGGACCTGCTGGCCAGGCATCCCAGCTGGGAAGACCGGGTGGACAGGGTTCACATACTCCTAGAACGCTACCATGACCTCATCATGGTCGGGTTCAGGTTCGTTTACGGCATGCGGATCATAACGCCTTTTGTGATAGGGATGGGCAGGCACATCAGGGCCAGACGGTTCATAGTGCTCAATGCGATAGGCGCACTGCTCTGGTCGGTGGCGATCTCCATGGGCGGCTACCTCTTCGGGCATGCGATTGAAAAGGTGACGGGCGGCATCAAGCATTACGAGATCGCGGTCACGCTGGCGGTGTCGGCAGTGGGGGCCTTCCTGTGGCTAATCCACAAATTAAGAGGAAAAAGGAAATATTAACAGTCTCATAATAGGATGCACTTAATTATTAGAAAATCCCTCCTAACCTACCCTTTGTCAAAGGGCCTTTACCAAAGGGAGGAATTACCCCTCTTTGGAACGGGGTCCCCTAAAAGTCGCAGACTTTTTGGGGTGCGGGTTGAGGGGCGAGGGGAGATTTTCCGGTCAAAAGGTCTGTTCAATTATGAGACCTTAATAGCAGGCGAAAGGCGATGCCCCTGCCCTTTTCAGCTTGCCCTCAGGGCAGGACCGCTTCGAAGACGATACGGGGCCTGGCCGGTTCGCGGTCCCCTATCTCCACGCCGGAGAGAAAGACGTGCTCGGCCTCGGTGAGGGTTCCAGGACGGTTCGTGTGCAGGACTGCCAGCGGCTCCCCGGCCTTCACCGGGTCACCGGGTTTTTTCCCCAGCACGATGCCTGCGGCAAGGTCTATGCCGTCCTCCATCCTGCTCCTGCCCGCCCCCAGGAGCATCGAGGCGTGCCCCACACTGCGGGCGTCCAGCTTCCTGACGTACCCGGTCCATGGGGAAAGCACCGGCTTGAGGTTGACGGCCTTCGGGAAGAGCGAGGGATTGAAGGCGGATTCGGGGTTGCCGTGCTGGGCATCTATCATCTCCAGCAGCTTGGCGAAGGCGTCGCCGTGGTCCATGTAATCGCGCACCTCGTCCTTGTATTTTTTTATGATATGCTCGCCCAGCCTCTGGGGCTCGGTCTCCTCGCTGACCGAATCCGACAGGTGCGCCATCCACGCGGCCAGAGTAAGGGTCAGCTCAAACAGGTCCGGGGCGCACGCGCCTTTCAGGGCGGAGATGCACTCTTTAATCTCCAGGCTGTTGCCCACCGCCCTGCCCAGCGGCGCGCTCATGTCCGTTATGAGGGCTATCGTCTTCACTCCCATGGAGTTTCCGATGTTCACCATAAGCCGGGCCAGTGCGCGCGCGTCGTGGATGTCCTCCATGAAGGCGCCGGAGCCGGTCTTCACGTCCAGGAGCAGGGCGTCTATCCCCTCGGAGAGCTTTTTGGACATCACGCTTGCCGCGATAAGAGGAATGGATTCGACAGTGGAGGTGCAGTCCCTGAGCGCATAAAGCCTCCTGTCGGAAGGGGCTATCTCTTCGGACTGCCCCATTATGGCGCAGCCCACAGTGGCTATGCACTCCCTGAACTCCTCTATGCTCAGGTCCGTGCGGAATCCGGGTATGGAGGCCAGCTTGTCCAGCGTGCCCCCCGTATGCCCAAGCCCCCGCCCCACTATCATGGGCATCTTCATCCCCATGGCCGCCATGAGCGGGGCCAGTATTATGCTGGTCTTGTCCCCAACGCCGCCGGTGGAATGCTTGTCAACCTTCACGCCGGATATGCCCGAGAGGTCCACCTTGCGCCCGGTATCCAGCATGGCCGAGGCAAGCGCAATCGTCTCCGGCTCGGTCATCCCCTTGTGATAAACGGCCATAAGGAAGGCGGCCATCTGGTAATCGGGTATAGCGCCCGCCAGATGCCCGCTTATGAGGAACGATATCTCTTCCTTATGCAGTTCCCCGCCGTCACGCTTTTTCTTTATGAGGTCGACCGCGCGCATGGACATCTAGTTTAGATTATGCGCCCTTTTACGTCAATCCGGTTTAATGATTCAGCTAACAATGCCCAGGATGCCGATTATTACCAGGTACAGGGCCACTATGTAATTCAGAAGCCTCGGCACGATCAGAATCAGGATTCCCGTTATCAATGCCACTACCGATTGCGCGTGCGTGTGCATTCCGCCTCCTCTGTTTTTGATGATTACTAACAAGCCATTAATTCCCGGTGCCAGGGCACTCAGACCCTGAGTGCTCGGGCACCGGGAATCCTTCTGAAAACAAGAAAGATTCCGGTCAAAAATACGGGGCTAAAGCCCCTTGGGCCGGAATGAAACAAGATAATCATGCTTATGGACCTTTTAATAAAATTTTTCAGATATAAAATTCTGGTTGTAAATTTCTAAAAAAAAAATTAATAATATATTTATAAATAAATCCAGTTTTCATTTTTTAGAGAATAGCGGATTTTGAAAAAAGATCAGCAAAAAATAATTGTCCTTTTCTTCCTGATTGGCCTTGCGATCTGGGCTGTTGACTTCATATTCGATTCCTTCATCTTCTCGCATACGAATTTCCCCAGTCCAAATGTATTCAGGGTCGGCCTTGAGAACTTCTATCTGCGCGACAAGCTCGTCTCCTTTCTGTTCAAACCCATGCTCATGGTTGTTATTTTCACAACCCTGGGTTTCATCATTTCCAGGTTCGCTTCCAATCAAAAAAAATCCGAAGCCGATTTGAGGAATGCCCTTTTGAGGATTGAAGAGGAGAAGAGGAAGACAGAGGCCATACTGGAGGCCATAGGCGACGGCATAAGCATCCAAAGTCCCGATTACCGGGTGATCTACCAGAACCGCATGCATAAAGAGGCCATAGGCTCTCATCAGGGGGAATACTGCTACAAGGCTTACCATAAAAGGGATGAAATATGCCCGGACTGCCCCGTTCAGATGACCTTTCAGGACGGGGAGATGCATACGGTCGAGGAGACCGGCAGAACTCCCGAAGGCGAGCCGTTATATGTTGAGGTGACCGCCTCACCTCTTACGGACGCAAGCGGCCGGATAATAGCCGGCATAGAGGCGGTCCGCTACATAGGCGAGCGCAAGAAGGCCGAGCAGGAAAAAGAGCATCTCATAGCGGAGCTTAAGAAGGCCCTTTCCGAGATAAAGACCCTGCGCGGCCTGATACCCGTATGCGCCTGGTGCAAAAAGGTGCGCAACGACAAGGGCTACTGGGAGAGCGTTGAGGAGTACATACAGAAGAACTCGAATGCCAGGGTCACCCACGGGATATGCTCCGACTGCCTGAACAAGGCATACGAAGAAGAGCGCAAAAGAAACAGCAGCAGCTAAGACCTTTTAAACCCCGGCTTTTTTCGAAAGAAATTTCTTTATTTATTGAGCCTCCCTGGACCCAAATCTGGTAAAATATCAGGGTATGCCGCTCTGGGGCGGTTTCAATGCGGCAGTTTTGGAGGGTAAATGTTTCGAAAGCAGTTGCCCCTTATAGCCGGCATCAGCCTGACGGTGGCGGCCGTGTATGTTTCGGTTCAGCTTTTCCTTCCCGTTGACCGGGAGAGGCCGCCGGTTGAAATGCTTATAAAAGAGGGAATGAACTTCAGGCAGGCCACCAGCATGCTTGCGCAAAAGAACCTGATCCGGGATGCGGCCCTGTTCAAAATCCTGGGGAGGCTTACACGGGCCGACAAGCACCTTATGCCGGGCTACTATTCCATAGACGGCTCGATGACCCCGTGGCAGATATTCAGGCTCTTCAGGGACGGCGATTACCTGAAGACCGAGGTGACCGTTATTGAGGGCGACTGCCTGGAGGACATCAGGGCCAAGTTCGCCGCCAAAGGGCTTATAAAACCTGACGAATTCGATAAACTTACCCATGACAAATCGTTCATCGAGTCCCTGGGGGTTGATGCGCCTTCGCTGGAGGGCTATATCTTCCCGGACACTTACAGGTTCCCGAAGGGGATATCCCCCAAGCGGATGATAGAGATGATGGTGGAGAGGCTTTTCGATACCTATAACGGGCAGCTCAGCCAGAGGGCCAACGAGCTTGGCCTCAGCATGAACAGCGTTATCACCCTGGCATCCATAATAGAGAAAGAGGCCGCCATGGACTTCGAGCGGCCGCTCATATCGGCGGTGTTCTACAACAGGCTTAAAAAAGGGATGCCCCTTCAGGCGGACCCTACGGCGGCTTACGGTTTGGAGCCGCCACATACCCCCGTGAGCAGTTGGGACATAAAACAAAAAACAAAGTACAATACTTATAAAATCCGGGGGTTGCCGCCGGGACCGATAGCCTCGCCGGGGCTTCAGTCCATCAGGGCCGCCCTTTATCCGGCCAAGGTGCCGTACTTGTATTTCGTATCCAACTACGACGGCACGCACACGTTTTCTGTCACTTACCTGGACCACAGGCGCGCCATAGAAAACGCCAGGCTGAAACTTGAGGCCTCTTTTGCAAACGGGACCGGGAAAGATGAGAAATAAGAGAAAGACCAAGGTCGTCCGGGTAGGGGCCGTTCCGATCGGCGGCGGAAACCCTGTTGCCGTGCAGTCGATGACCAAGACCGACACCCGGGACCCGGCCTCCACGCTGAGACAGATAAGGGGCCTTCAAAAGGCTGGCTGCGAGATTATCAGGGTTGCGGTGCCGGATGCCGAGGCCGCGGCCGCCCTGGGAAAAATAAAAAGGGGCTCGCCCATCCCGGTGATAGCCGATATCCACTTTGACTGGCGGCTGGCCCTTGAGGCGATACGGCAGGGGGTGGACGGGCTGAGGATAAACCCCGGCAACATCGGGGCCGAATGGAAACTGAAAGAGGTAGTTGCTGCGCTCAGGGACCGGCCCATCCCCGTGCGGGTGGGCGTGAACGCCGGCAGCCTTCAAAAGGACATCCTTAAAAAATACGGCCATCCCACGGCTGAGGCGCTGGCCGAAAGCGCCCTGAGGGAGATAGAGCTTCTGGAGAAGCTGGACTACCGGAACGTGAAGGTCTCCCTCAAGGCCTCGAACGTGCCCGTGACGGTGGAGGCTTACAGGATCTTCTCCAGAAAATCAAATTATCCCCTGCATATCGGCATCTCTGAGGCGGGCCCCCCGGGCGTGGGCATCATAAAGAGTGCAGTGGGGCTTGGCATCCTGCTTGAGGAAGGCATAGGGGACACCATCCGGGTGTCTCTTACCGGAAACCCCGCCGAGGAGGTAAGGGTGGCCTGCCAGATACTGCAGAGCCTTGGGCTCAGGCAGGGGCCTGAGATAATCTCATGCCCCACATGCGGCAGGACCACCATAGATATTCAGCGGCTTGCCGCTGAAACGGAAAAGAGATTAAGGGCAGTGCACAAACCCGTGAAGGTGGCCGTGATGGGATGCGTGGTGAACGGCCCCGGCGAGGCGATGGAGGCGCATTTCGGCATCACCGGCGCCAACGGTATGGGCATGCTCTTCAAGGACGGGAAAGTGATAAGGAAGATGAAAGAGTCCGAACTTCTGGACGCATTGATGAAGGAGATTGAGGCGTGGAGACCATAAGGCTTCCAAGGGTGATGATGGATACGGCCTGGAAAGAACGGCTGCACGGAAAGGGGATCGGGCTGGTGCCCACGATGGGCGCCCTGCACGAGGGGCATCTCTCCCTCATTCGCGCGGCGAGGGCCGAAAACGATATGGTTGTGGCCAGCATATTCGTGAACCCGATGCAGTTCGCCCCGGGCGAGGACCTGGAGAAATATCCAAGGGACATGGCCGCCGACATGGAAAAACTGAAGGCCGCCGATGTGGATATCCTCTTTGCCCCGGAGGCCGCGTCGATGTACCCGAAGGATTTTTCAACCTCGGTGAGCGTGCGCGGGATATCGGGCAGGCTATGCGGGGCCTTCAGGCCGGGGCACTTTGACGGCGTGGCCACAGTGGTTTTAAAGCTCTTCAACATAGTGCAGCCCGCGAGGGCATATTTCGGATTGAAGGACTATCAGCAGACGCTTGTGATAAGAAAAATGGCGAAGGACCTGGACCTGTCTCTGGAGATTGTCCTCTGCCCTACCCAGAGGGAGGCGGACGGGCTTGCGATGAGCTCCAGAAACGCGTATCTTTCCGGTAGCGAGCGCGCCGCGGCCCCCGTGCTCTACAGGGCGCTCAGGGAGGGGGCGGCCGCAATCAGGGATGGCGAGAGGAAGACCGCCCCGGTAAGGGAAAAGATCCATTCCGTGCTCAGGTCAGAGCCGCTTGTAAACGGGATACAGTATGCCTCGGCCTACGATCCCGAATCTCTGGAAGAACCCGAAAAAATAAAAGGGAACTCCGTTCTCCTGGCCGCGGCCATAAGGATCGGGGCGTGTAGATTAATAGACAACCTGATTCTTAATGATTTAAAATAAAGTCATGCTGAACAGGGTCTACATACAAATCCTTGATAACCCCACGCATTGGGCGCTGGAGACGGAGAAATTCGCCGAGCCCGTGCAGAACCAGATAATCACGGAAGAGCTTAAAAGCGACCTAAATTACAACTATCCCTCCGTGGTCTCGGTGGAGTATATAGACCTCTTCAGCGACAGCGAAGAGAGTTTTCCCGAAATAAGAGACCTGCTTCAGCAAGGGCTGATAAACGCACCGGTTGTGGTCATAAACGGCGTGCCCAAGATCCACGGCGGCATCCCGGCCTCCCTCATCAAGACCGAGGTGGAGAAGATCATCTCCTCCGGGCCATTGCACTAGACCAAAAAAGGGCGAAGAATTAAAAATCCTCCGCCCTTTTTCTTAAATGGGAAATAATTACTTTTTTACGCTCGCGTTCTCTACTATGGCCTGATATATATATCCCGCGCCGAAGTCCCTGTCCTTGTGCAGGGTGCCGCTTACGGTCACGACATCGCCAACCGAGGGCTGGCCCGACGTAGTGACCACCAGGTCGCCCCCAAGTGACGGGTCTGATGTGCCGTCCTGAATGTGCACCCAGTTCTTGTTCATAATCTGCATGGAGACCTTGACCACCTTGCCCCTTATTACGACGGGCTTGTTGTCCAGGACGGCCCTTTTTGCGAAGACCTCGGCCACAGTGTAGGCATTGGGCCCGGCTGCCTTCTGCACCCTGACGCCATTCTCCGTTTTTACCGCGCTGGCTCTGCTTGAGGACCCCTCGGCCATGCTGAATGCCTTGTTCGCGGGGGCCTTGTATCCCATCCCGGCCTGCATGAGTCCGCCCGAGAAGATTATCCTGCTGAACTTCCTGTGGAGGGTCTTGCTCTGGAAATTCACCATCTCGACGCCGGGCGCTACCGTTATCGTTCCGCCCTTCGCCACCTTTGCCTGAGGGATTGCAACCCATGCCTTTGCCTTGCCGTGCTGCAGGAGCAGGTAGGTATACCCTCCGCTGTTCATCGTCTCGATCACCTTTCCGGTAATCCCCTCCTGGGCCGCCGCAAAGCCGGCGAGGACGAAAATAAACGCCAACACCAGTGAGAATCTCTTCATGTAAACTCCTTTTGAGTATTTGATCGCTCTTATCGCCCGGTTTTCAAAAGCCCTTCCACCGTGGGGAACTGTGAAATATCAGTATGCGGCAGGAACAGGGCGGACATGTACTCGTTCATGAACCCATGCGACACGGAAAGCTCCATGTACGTCATCTTCGAGGCTATCTCTTCGGCCTCCTTCCTTAATTTGTCCGAAGCCAGGCAGAGATACGCGCCCGTTATCGAGGTGTTGCCAAGAAATACGAACTTCTCGCGGGGCATGTCGGGCAGCATCCCAAGAATGATCGCCTTTTCTATATTCAGGTAATTGCCGAATCCGCCCGCTATATATACCCTCTCTATCACATCAAGCGTAAGCCCCACTTCCTTTAACAGCGTGGACACCCCGGCATAGATGGCGGCCTTGGCGCGGAGGATGTTTTCAATGTCCACCTCGGTAAGGGTTATCTCGCCGGAATTGGAGCGGGCCAGCACGTACTCAAGCCCCTCTTCGCCCTCCCGGAGGCTGGAAATCGAAAGCTCCCTGCGGAAGCTGCCTTTCATATCTATAACGCCGGTGAGGAACATCTCGCTTATGGCGTCTATCATGCCGGAACCGCATACGCCCCGGGCATGAGCGCCGTTTTCCCCGATTATCCCCACCTCGGGCTGGAACGTGGCGCGGTCTATCTTCACGGACTCTATCGCCCCTTCGGTGGCCCGCATCCCGTGCCGGATGCCGCTGCCCTCGAAGCACGGCCCGGCGGAGCATGCCGCTGTAATAAGCCACTCGTTGTTGCCCACCGCTATCTCGCCGTTCGTGCCGATGTCCATGAAAAGGGCTATCTCCTCCCTCCGGTGCATCCGTGAGGCAAGCACGCCGGCAACGATGTCGCCGCCCACGTAACTGGCAACGGAGGGCACAGTGTAAACCGCCCCTTCCGGGTCCATGCGGAGCCTGGCCTCATTGCCTTTAAGAAGCGGAAACCGGGTGACTGCGGGCGCGTAGGGCTCTTCCCTTATCGAGGCCGGGTCTATGCCCCAAAATAGGTGGCCCATGGTGGTGTTGCCGCTGAGGACGGCAAGCTCTATGTCCTCAGCCGCTATCCCGTGCCTTCCCGTAAGAGCGGAGACAAGCCCGTTTATGTCTTCGCGCACGGCCGCGCGCAACTCGCCAAGGCCGCCCATCTCCGTGGCGTACACTATCCTGGTTATCACGTCGTCGCCATGCCGCATCTGCGAGTTATACGTAAGCCCCACGTCAATAAGCTTCCCGTCCCGCAGGTCGATGAGATAGACCACCACCGTCGTGGTGCCGATATCCACCGCCAGCCCGAACAATGCCTTTTTTTCCGCCGCTTTGATAGAGACCGCCCGGCCTTCGGCATATCTGAAGAGGACATCCCAGTTCGCATCCCGCAGATTTTTCCCAAGCTTTGTAAGGAAATCGTGCGAGTACCTGGGCCCTTCTATCCCTTTCCCGGCAAGCTCCCTATTTAGTCTTTCAAGATCGCTTATGTTGTCATCCATCGTTGGGGCTGGCAGCGTGAGCGCGGCTTCCTTAAGCATCGGGCTGACACCCGCGCCCATCTCGGATAGCAGGGAAAGCAGGTCTTCGGCCCTGGAGACCGCTATCTTCTCGCCTATTACAAGCCTTGAGGTCTCCGGTATCTCTATCGCGATATCGCCTGAGGGATACGTCTGGCAGGCGAGCGAGATATTATGCTTCCGCTCGTCCTCCATAAGCTTCCCATGCCCTTTTATATCAGGCGATCCATCGAGAATTTTAATTTTGCATTTGCCGCAGGTGCCTTTTCCGCCGCAGGAGGCGACCAGATATATCTCAGCCGCTTTCAGGGAATCAAGGACGCTGCGGCCAGGAAGGGCCTCTATCTCGGCGCCGCTTGAAAGCCTGAGCTTCATCAGGCGACTTTGGCCTTTTTGAGGTGATTTAAAATGGATTCGAAGATGCGCCTTCCGTCCGCGTTTCCAAGCACTTCCTCCGCGCACCTTTCGGGATGGGGCATCATGCCCAGGACGTTGCCCTCCTTATTGATTATCCCGGCTATGTTCATCACGGAGCCGTTAGGGTTAGCCTCATCCGTTATCGCGCCTTCCCTATCGCAATACCTGAAGACAATCTGCTTATTCTTTTTCAGACCCTCCAGGCCTTCCGCATCTATAAAATAATTCCCCTCGGCATGGGCGATGGGAACTTTTATCACCTCGCCCACGGCCAGCGAGTTCGTGAACGGGGTGTCCGCGTTCTCCACCTCAAGATGCACGTCCTTGCAGATGAACTTCAGCCCCCTGTTCCTGAGCATCGCGCCCGGCAGAAGCCCCGCCTCCAATAAAATCTGGAACCCGTTGCAGATGCCTATCACAAGCCCGCCATCCTTCGCGAATTTTTCTACCGCTCGCATAACAGGTGAAAATCTCGCAATGGCCCCCGTGCGCAGATAATCCCCATAAGAGAACCCGCCGGGCAACACCGCCACCCGTAGCCCCTCCGGCAGCTTCTCCTCCTTGTGCCAGATGAACCGCACAGGCTGGCCCAGCACATGCTTTATCACGTGATAGCAGTCGTGGTCGCAATTGCTCCCCGGAAAAACTACAACACCAAACATTAAACCTCCGTTGGGGCGCTGCCCCAAACCCCGGCCACTTTCTTTGTAAAGAAAGTGGCCAAAGAAACTTTTACCCCAAAGCCCGTATTCAATGTTTTTTTTGCGGGGCTTTGCCCCGCAAAAAAGCCAAAAATTTTTTCTTTTGCTCCACTTTTCTTTTTTACAAAAAAGAAAAGTGGAATAGAGCCTTTAGCCTTTCTATTTTAATTTATCCGGAGTGGTTTTTTAAAGCTTGGTTATCTTGAGGCGTTCTATCTTCTTGCCTTCCATTTCGAGGACAAGGAAGCGGAGGTTCTGGAACCGGACCTGCTCGCCCACTTTGGGGAGCCTTCCGAAGAGGCCGAAGACGAAACCTCCTATGGTGTGGAAGTCCGTTTCGGGGAGTTCCGCGCCCACAAGCTCGTTCACCTCGGCCACGTCCGTCTGGCCGGAGACTATGAACGTCCTTTCGTCTATTATCTCCACCTCGCGTTCGGCCTCGAACTCCTCGAACTCGTCCTGCAGGCCGCCCACGATCTCCTCCATGATGTCCTCGAACGTGATCAGGCCGTCCGTGCCGCCGTACTCGTCTATGATTATGGCAATCTGGAATTTCTTCTTCTGCATTTCATCAAGAAGCTCGCTCACCATTTTGTTCTCTGGCACGAAGTAGGGCTCGCGCATGATCTCCCGGACGGTGCTTTCCTCTTTTATAAGCCCCTCGGCAAGCTTGATGAGGATGTCTTTTACGTAAAGGACGCCCACGATATCGTCCACGGTTTCCTGGATTACCGGGTAGCGGGAGTAGCCTTCTTCCTTCACCAGGGCCATCGCCTCGGCTATTGTGGCGTCCCCGGTGATGGAGACTATCTCCGTGCGGGGCACCATCACCTCGCTGACCATCTTGTCCCCAAACTCGAACACCCTGTGCAGGAGTTCCTTTTCCTCCTCCTCGATGGCCCCGGCCTCCTCGCCTATGGTGATCATGGCCTTTATCTCGTCCACGGTCATGTAGGCCGGAAGGGGCTCGCGCTTCAGGCCGAAGAGGCGCACGAAGCGGCTGAAGAACCATACAAGGGGAGAGATCACTTTCATGTACACCTGCATCGGCCTGGCAAGTGAGAGGGCGAACCTGTCCGAATACATGACCGCGAGGGTCTTCGGGATCAGCTCCGCGAAGATGACTATCAGGAAAGTGAGCAGGATTGTAGCTATGATAACGCCATCACTGCCGAAGACGGAGATGGACAGCTCGGTCCCCAATGAGGTCAAAAGGATGGTAAAGAGGGTGGTCGAAACCACGACGGCGCTGAAGAACTTGTCATGCTCCTCTAGGATTTTTTTCAGGATCATGGCCTTCCTGTCCCCGCGCTCTATAAGGCCCCGTATCTTATACCGGTTTACGGATATGAACGAGGCCTCGGAGATCGAAAGGAGCCCCAGCATCAGGAAGGAGAATATTATGAGAAAGATGCTCAGTAGACTGGGAGGTTCCATCAAATGGTTTTGTACTTCTCTATCACCGCTTCGGCAACCCGCGTGGTGGAAGCGGCGGAGGGATCGTCTGGATATTGCTTCATATCATATGTTACCGCACTACCCTCCTCTATGACAAGCGCAATGGCCTTCTGAAGCCTGCCCGCGGCTGCATGCTCGCCCAGGTGGCGGAGCATCATCACCCCTGAGAGCATCATGGCGAAGGGGTTCATCTTGTTCAGGCCCTTGTATTTTGGCGCGCTGCCGTGTGTGGGCTCGAAGACCGCGTACTCGTCCCCGATATTGGCGCCGGGGGCAAGCCCCAGGCCGCCTATCAGCCCCGCGCACAGGTCCGAGATGATGTCGCCGTAGAGGTTCGGGAGGACCAGCACATCATAAAGCTCCGGCTTCTGCACAAGCTGCATGCACATGTTGTCTATTATCCTGTCCTCGAACTCGATATCCGGGTAGCGGGAAGCCACCTCGCGCGAGACCTCCAGGAACAGGCCGTCCGAGTGCTTCATGATATTTGCCTTGTGGACGGAAGTGACCTTCCTGCGGTTGTTCTTCCTCGCGTACTCGAAGGCGAACCGCACTATGCGCTCCGTCCCGAAGACGCTTATCGGCTTAATGCTTATTCCGGAGTCCTCGCGGATTTTTTTGCCGGAGAGGGCCGAAATCTCGCTGATTATCTTCTTGGCCTCGTCCGTGCCCTTCTGGAACTCAATGCCCGCGTAGAGGTCTTCGGTATTTTCTCTTACGATCACGATATCTATGTTTTCATACCTGCTCCTGGCGCCCTTGAAGCTCACGCACGGGCGCAGGCAGGCATAGAGGTCCAAGGCCTGCCGAAGGGCCACGTTCACGCTGCGGAAGCCCTTCCCGACGGGGGTGGTCACGGGGCCTTTGATGGCGATTTTATTGCGCTTTATGGACTCTGTTACCCTGTCCGGAAGCGGGGTGCCCTCCTTCTCGCAGACGTCCTCCCCGGCGTCCTGGAACTCCCATTCAAAGGGTATTCCGGTCGCCTCAAGCACCATCTGTGTCGCGGCCGATATCTCCGGCCCCACCCCGTCGCCCTTTATGAAGGTTATTTTATAGCTCATGCGCTGACCGTGAGTACCTTTCTGGTTATTTCAGGATAGCTGGCAATAAACCGCAGCTCGTCATCCGTAAGGGGTTTCTGCGTATGCAGGTTCGAGTACTGGACCAGCTCCAGCACGTTCCTTGCCTCCACATCGTCCTTGAACTGCACGCCCAGTTTGTCATAGACATGCCTGAAGCCTTTTATCCCGCCGTAAGCCCCGGTGGTTATCACGCGGCCCGTCTCGTGCAGTTCGGGTTCGCCGCGGCCCACGTCCTCGGGGTCGTAAAGCTCGTAATTGCGCCTGTTCTTGAGGGCCCCGTCCGCGTGGATGCCGGACTCGTGGGCGAAGGCGTTCGCGCCCACGCCGGGCTGGTTTATGGGTATCGGCAGCCCGAACGCGTAAGAGGCGTATTTGGCTATCCGCCAGGCCATCTTCAGGTTTATGTGCTCGTCCAGGTGGACCTTGTCCTTAAGCACCTTCGAGTAATTCAGGGCCAGTATGGTGGAGACCAGGTCGCAGTTGCCGCACCTCTCGCCGTAGCCGTTGATGGTGGTGTTTATGTAGCTGTCCACACCGGCGTCTATCGCGGCCTTCGCCCCGGCCACGGACACGGCCTCGGCCATGCCAAGGTCATTATGGCAGTGCATCTCGATGGGGAAGTTAGTGGCTATGGCAAGGGCCTTTATCCTGTCATAGCTGGTTATCGGGTCGTCAGCGCCCAGTGTGTCGCAATAGCGGAACCTGTCGGCCCCGGCCGCCTTCCCGGCCTCTATGAACTCCACCAGTTTTCCTATCTCCGTCCTGGAGGCGTCCTCGCCGTTCACGCCCACGGTCTCCGCGCCGCAGCTCTTTGCAAGCCTTACAGCCTTTTCCAGGGATTTCAGGATGTAATTCCAGTCTATGCGGCCCTGGAACTTGCCGGCCAGCATTATGTCCGAGGTGGACATGGATACGTTTAAATGCTTCAGGTCGGGGCAGTTTTTGAAGGTCTTTTCGATGTCTTCGGGGATTGCCCGGCACCAGCCCTCCAGGTGGATGCGCTTTATCACGCCCATCCCGGCCAGCTCCAGGTTGGCGTTTATGTAATTTACCTCGTGCTTCAGGGTGGGGAAGCCTATCTCGCTCTGGAAGACGCCCATCTCGTCCAGATAGATGTTGAGCATCGTCTTGGCGAGCTTGGGCAGAAGTATTCTCGAGGTCTGCACCCCGTCCCTGTTTGTGACATCGATCAGGTAAACCTTGCTTTCCGCCATCTTTGCACCTCTAAATCTATTTTTACGGAAAATTCAGTAACCTATATTATTAATCAAAGTACATGATAATTTCAATTTCCGGAATATGCTAAAATCCCTCACTGGCTGAAAAATGGAATTCTACGACCTCGCATTCCCCTTTAAATTGGGCCCGCTTACGTATGCGGCCCCCGAAGGCCTGCAGTTGTCCCCCGGCGCTCTCGTCCTTGCGGAACTGAAAAAATCCGTCAAACGGGCGGTTGTACTCGGAAAAGCAGGCCCCGTGCCAGGAAGAGTTGCAGACCTGAAAGAGATAAAGTCCGCCGTCCCGGAAGGGGTTGTACTCGGTGAATCCTTGGTTCGCCTCCTGAAATGGATGAGCGAATATTACCTCTCGCCCGAGGGGCTTGTGCTGAAGGCGATGTTCGGCGCCGGCCTCTTTGAAAAAAGAAAAAGGAAGGCGGCCAGGCCCAAGGCCGCAAAGCCGCACCAGCCTCTTCCGGTTCAGGAGATTGAAAAATCCCGCTTAAATGAATTCCTGAAGCCGGAGGGGTTCGGCGTTCACCTGCTGCACGCCCCTTCCACGGCTTACGAGCGCTCTTTCATAAGAGGGGCCGTTTCAGGGCAGACCGGCGTCATCGTGCTGGTGCCGGAGCTTTCAAGAATTCCCATTTACGAACCCTTTTTAAGAGAGGAATTCGGCGAGAGGCTATGTGTTTTGCACGGGAGACTCACCGGCGCGCAAAGGGCTGACGTCTATGAGAAGATACTCTCGGGTGGCGCCGATATCGTGCTTGGGACAAGGCTTGCCGTATTCGCCCCGTTCAAGAGGGTCTCGATGCTCGCCGTTGCCGAAGAGGAGAGCGAGCATTACAAGAATGAGGAATACGCAAGGTACAATGCGCGGGACGTGGCGATAAAGCGGGCATCCGTGGAAGGGGCGAAGGTGCTCCTCACGTCCATATGCCCGGGGGCGGAATCGTTCGCGAACGCGCTCAGGGGCAAATACAGGTTATTAAGACCCGCTCGGAAGCCCATCCGCGTGCGCCTTATAAATTCCAGGAAAACTCCCATGAAAACTCCTTCCATATCCGAGGGCCTGCACCGGGGAATCATGAGCGCGCTTGAAAAAGGGGCTGGAGCGGTAATAATCGCAAACAGGCTTGGTCATTCGGTGCCGGTCTGCGAGGACTGCGGCCATCTTGAAAAGTGTCCTTCCTGCGGGATGGCCATGGTCTATCACAGGCCCCGGCGGGCATTGAGGTGCGCCTGGTGCGGCCATTCCAAAACGGCATTCGAGGCCTGCCCCAGGTGCAGGGGGCACAACATAAAATTTCTGGGCAGCGGGCTCGAGCGCTTCGAAGATGAACTGAAAAAGCTGCTGCCGGACACCCCCGTAAGAACGGAGTCGGCCGCCAGGGAGGATGGCCCCTCCGATGCCAGGCTGGTTATAGGCACAAAAAGGGCCATCCCCCGAAAAGGCCGCGGCGAGGTGCTTGCAGCGGGCGTAATCAACCCGGAGGGCGCTTTCTTCCACCCCGATTTCAGGGCGCGTGAGCGCGTCTTCAGGGAGCTTTGCTACCTGGCGGACAGGCTGACCGAGGGGGGCACTCTTTACATCCAGACCAGTGAGCCCGCGCTGTTAAAAAATTTGAAGACATTGGATTACGAAAGCTTCATCAAGGCTGAACTGGCCGAAAGAAAAATCCTCGGCTATCCTCCATTTTCAAAGACCGGCCTGATAATGGTCGAGGGGCCGATAAAAAAGCTGGAACTGCCGGCGCTGGAAAATGTGGAAATATTGGGGCCGGCCATGAGGCTCATTAAAAAAGGCGAAAAGGCATCCGTGCTCATGGTAAAGGCATCTTCCTCGAAAGAGCTGAAAGAGGCGTTCCCGGCAATATTAAAAGGCATAAAAGCGGAAAAGATAACAGTTGATATAGACCCGGTGTAGTGTTATCCCCCCTTAATTTAAGGGGGGATGAAGGGGGGTTACTACCTGCCCTTTATCCACCAGTCGCTCTTGTCCGAAAACCACCAGAGCGAGGAGTCCGTCTCCAGTATAACGGACGCAAGCCTTTTGGCCTCATCGGTCTCAAGCCTTTTAAGGGCGAAATCGAGCCACTCGTCGGCGTACTTGCTGCCCAGGTCCTTGCACTCCTTCAGGGCAAGTATCATCTCAAGCTGGTCGGCATCGCGGGCCAGGCGGCTCTCGGGCGTCTTCCGCTCTTCGAATTCAGTTATCAGCGCATGGAGTTCGCCTCCGAAAGGCAGTTGTTCCGTAAGCTCTTTAAGTGTCTTCTCACCATCCACTTTCACATATTTTTTATTTACATAGTTCAGATCGCCTGTCCTGGCCTCCGGCAGGTCGTGGAAGAGACAGAGTTTCAAGAGCCTTCCTTTGTCTATCCCCTCAGAAAGGTACCCGAGGACAAAGCCTATATAAACGGTGCGAAAGATATGTTCCGCCACGGATTCCGCCCCGGTGCCCAGGAACTGATACCCGCTCCGGGGGGTGCGCTTCAGCATCCCGGCCTCGAAGAGGAAGTTGGCTATCTCAGGCAGTTTTTCCATGGGGATTAATATTATCACATCCGGCGGGCATTACAGAAGGCCGCGCCTTAAAAGTGCACCCATTTGATAATATAATCTAATTGGGAGATAGGACTTCCAAATAAGAGAGGTTTTCAGTGAAGAGACTGGTCATTTTATCTTACACTGCAATTCTCATCATAATCGGGCTGCTCCTCTATCACTTCATAAAGGGGCGGAGAGCGGAATGGGAGATTGTCCTGCTTTCAGCGGGCGTGGGAATTTCCTTCTTCTTTTACATGGTTTTTCATACCTTGAGCAGGGAGGTAACTGAACGCAAGAAAGCGGAGCAGGAGGCCGGGCGCCTCAGCCACAAGTACGAGCTGATATTCAAATCGATGAACGAGGGATTGGCGGGCTTTGACAGTGAAGGCAGACCCCTTTTCATAAACCAGGCCGCCCTCCGGATGCTTGGGTTCAAACGGGAGGAACTGGAGGGGAGAAATGCGCACGACCTCATCCATGGCAAGAGAACTGACGGCAGCCCTTATCCCCTTGAGGAATGCCCCATGCGGGACACCCTGGTAAACGGCGTGCCGCACGCCGTCACCGGCGAGGTCTTCTGGAGAAAAGACGGCACGTCCTTCCCGGTGGAATACGCGTCCAACCCCATACTGGAAGAGGGGAGGATCACTGGGTCCGCCATAACATTCAGGGACGTGACAAAACGGATCGAGACCGAGAAGGCCCTCCAGCAGGCGAACGAGACGCTTGCCAAATGGCTTAACGAGGTCGAACAGCGGAACCGCGAGATAGAACTGCTGAGCGAGATGGGCAGCCTCTTCCAGGCCTGCGCCGCCGAGCGGGAAGTGTACGAGGTCATAAAGACATCCGTCCGGAAGTTGTTCCCTCTGGACTCCGGGAGCGTTTTCCTCCTTAACGAGGCGGGGACCCTGCTGGAATCCGCGGTCATCTGGGGGGAGGTGCCGCCCGATGAGCAGGTCTTCACGCCCGAGGAATGCTGGGCGTTCAGACTTGGAAAAGAATATCTTGTAAGCAGAAAAAACCCCGCGATACCCTGTCCTCACGTCAAGAATCCCGCGTGGGGTTATCTGTGCGCCCCCATGATGGCGCAGGGTGAGACCCTGGGGCTTTTCCATCTGCGCTTCGGCCAATACGGGGCCGGACCCATTGAACCGGAGGAGGGCCTTTCCAGGGACAGAAGGCTGCTGGCCTCGGCCGTGGCGGAGGGCATCTCCCTTTCCATAGCCAATTTCAAGCTGCGCGAAAGGCTCCTCAATCAGTCCATCCACGACCCCCTTACGGGGCTTTACAATAGAAGATACATGGATGATATGCTGGAGAGGGAACTGCACCGCATGGCCCGCAAGAATTCGCCGCTGGGGGTGATCATGCTTGACATAGACCATTTCAAGCAGTTCAACGACACGTATGGGCACGAGGCCGGAGACCTCCTCCTGAAGGCGATCGGGACATATCTGCAGACCAGCATACGCGAAGAGGATTTTGCCTGCCGTTTCGGCGGGGAGGAATTCGTAATCGTACTGCCCGAGACCATCCTCGCAAAAACCCGCGAGCGGGCCGAGGAGCTGCGAAAGGGCATAAAAGGGCTCTCGCTAAATTATAAAGGCAATCCCCTGGGCCAGGTTACGGTGTCTCTTGGCTCGGCCGTCTTCCCCCAGAACGGCCTTGTCATGGCCGAATTGCTGAGAGCCGCGGACGCCGCCCTATACCGCGCCAAGGCCGAGGGCCGCGACCGCGCCGTCAGCATGTAAAGAAATAGCTGCTTTTTCTTGTAAGAAAAAGTAGCCAAAAAGAACTTTTAGCTTTTTTTCCGCTTCTGCGAAGCGGAAAAAAGAGCAAGAGTTTTTTCTTTTGCTACTTTTCTTTTTTGCAAAAAAGAAAAGTAGATTCCTTGGGTTTTTTTGACATCCCCGCCCGGCGTGTGTTAAAAAATCAGATTATGCATTACTTCACCTACAAAGGCCGGGAACTATGCGCGGAGGACGTGCCCATAACGGAACTCGCCCGCGAGTACGGCACGCCTCTCTACATCTATAGCCAAAAAACCCTTGTGCGGCACATAAACGCCTATAAGAGCGCCTTCGAGGGTTATCCGCATCTCATCTGTTATGCCCTGAAGGCCAACACCAACGGGGCCATCCTGAAGCTCCTGGCGGGCGAGGGCGCGGGCGGTGACATAGTCTCCGGGGGCGAACTTTACCGGGCCCTCAGGGCCGGGATCCCAGCCAAAAAAATAGTCTATGCCGGAGTGGGCAAGACGGAAGAAGAGATAAACTTCGCGCTCCGGAAGAAGATACTCATGTTCAATGTGGAGAGCGCGGACGAACTGGCCCGGATAGATGAAGTGGCTGGCCAATTGGGCGCTAAGGCCCCGATAGCCCTCCGTGTGAACCCGGACATAAACCCGAAGAGCCACCCCTATATCTCCACCGGCATGAGGGAACACAAGTTCGGCATTCCGGTGGAGCAGGCCCTTCTCCTCTACAGGCAGGCCTCCCGGATGAAAAATGTAAACGTAATCGGCATACACCAGCATATAGGCTCTCAGCTTACGGAGATAACTCCGTTCGCCGATTCGCTGAAGAAGACCCTTTCCGTTATCGACAGGCTCCGCGGAAACGGGATAGGGCTTAAATACCTGGACGTGGGCGGGGGGCTTGGCATCCCTTACAGGGAAGAGGACAATCCGCCTGAACCATCAGAGCTTGCCGGAAAGCTTCTGCCCCTTCTGGGAGAGAGCGGGCGCGGCCTCACGATAATCATAGAGCCCGGAAGGTCCATAGCGGGCAACGCGGGCGTGCTTGTAACAAAGTGCCTTTACACGAAAGCGGGCGCGGACAGGGAGTTCGTCATCGTGGACGCCGGGATGAACGACCTCATACGCCCGTCCCTGTATGGCTCCTATCACCGCATACTTCCGGCCGTAAACAATAGAAGAGAGATAAAAAAGGCCGATGTCGTGGGGCCGATCTGCGAATCCGGCGACTTCCTGGCGAAAGAAAGGGAGATGCCCGCCGTCAAGAAAGGCGAGTACCTGGTGGTGATGAGCGCGGGGGCATACGGCTTCAGCATGGCTTCCACCTATAACTCGCGCCCCAGGCCGGCCGAGGTCCTCGTGGACGGCAAGTCCCACAGGCTGATACGGAAAAGGGAGACCTACCCCGACCTCGTAAAAGGGGAATTTTAACTTTTGGCCTTTCCCTCGACCATACACTTTACTAAAATGCAGGGCACGGGAAACGACTTCGTGCTCATAGACGGCCTTCGCCAGGACATCTCGGCGATAGACTTCACCCGCGCGGCGAGACATCTCTGCGACCGGAGGTCCGGCATCGGGGCGGACCAGGTGCTTCTGCTTCTTCCTTCGCAAACCGCCGATTTCAGGATGAGGATATTCAACGCCGACGGCTCCGATGTGCAGATGTGCGGAAACGGCATAAGGTGCCTGGCAAAATACATCTGGGACAGAGGGCTTTCTGATAAAAAGATATTGGACATAGAGACCCCGGCGGGCGTTATAAAACCGGAGAAGAGAGACGGCCTTGTCCGCGTGGACATGGGAATTCCAATCCTGGAGGCCGAAAAGATACCCGTCCGGCTGGAGGGGAGAGTGGTTGATTATCCGCTGAAACTGGAGGATGCCGTGTTCCCGGTCACGTGCGTTTCGATGGGCAATCCGCACGCGGTGGTGTTCGTGGACGACGTGGACGGCTTTCCGGTTGCCCGCTATGGGCCGTTTATTGAGAACCATCAGATCTTCCCGGAGAGGACGAATGTGGAATTCGTGCAGGTAATCGGCACTGATAGTATAAAAATGAGGGTATGGGAGCGCGGGGCCGGCGAGACCATGGCCTGCGGCACTGGGGCGTCCGCGGCCACTGCGGCGTCGAGGCTGAAGGGGCTTGCCTCCGGGCGGGTCAGGGTGCGGCTCATGGGCGGGGAGCTTGTGATAGAGTGGGAAGGTGAAGGCACGCATCTGTTCATGACCGGCCCGGCCGAAGAGGTATTCGAGGGGGAGATAAAGGTATGATACGAAGAAGGAGGAGATTATATGTTTGAAGGTTCGATGGTCGCCATGGTGACCCCTTTCAAAAGAGGAAAGGTTGACGAGAAGGCGCTTATAAGCATGGTGAACTGGCAGATAGAGGAAGGCACCGACGCCATCATCCCCTGCGGCACCACCGGGGAGAGCGCCACGCTCGATTTCGACGAACATTACAGGGTGATAGAGGTAGTGGTAAAGGCCGTAAAAGGGCGCGTGCCGGTAATCGCTGGCACCGGGGCAAACTCCACGGATGAGGCCATACTGATAACCAGGAAGGCCCGCGAACTTGGCGCGGACGGCGCGCTGCTGGTGTCGCCCTATTACAACAAGCCCACCCAGCAGGGCATATACCTGCACTACAAGGCCGTGGCGGACAGCGTGAAAGGCTTCCCGCTGATCCTCTATAACGTACCGGGCAGGACGTCTTCCAATATCCTTCCGGAGACGGTGGCGAGGCTGGCGGAGGTAAGGAACATAGTGGGCATCAAAGAGGCCACGGGCGACATGAAGCAGGCAAGCGAGCTTTTACGCCTTGTGGGCGGCGGCTTCACCGTGCTCTCCGGCGATGACTTCACCACGCTTCCCATGTACGTGCTGGGCGGGAAGGGCGCTATCTCCGTGAGCGCCAACGTGCTCCCAAAAAAGCAGGCGCTCATGTGGGACGCCTGGAAGGCGGGCGACATCGAGCACGCCAGAAGACTGCATTTCGAGCTGGAACCCCTTAACAAGGCCATGTTCATAGAGACCAACCCCATCCCGGTGAAAACCGCGCTTGCCATGATGGGACTTATAAAAGAGGAATTCCGCCTGCCGCTCTGCCGGATGGGCGATGAGAACCGGAAGAAGCTTGAGAAAGCGCTCAAGGGATATAGGCTCATCTAGAGGATGCTGGAAAAACCTTTTTACGTCATTGCGAGGAGCTTTAAGCGGCGAAGCAACCTCGCGTTTTAAAAGAGGCCGGATTGCTTCGCTGCGCTCGCAATGACAACCCTGGTTCTTCAGCAGATTTGCTGGATTATCCTGTAATCAGGAGACGAAAAAAGGGCGGGAAATAAAAATTCCCGCCCTTTTCATTTCTGCCGGTATCAGTTCCTTCAAACCAGTTCTGAGGCGGGAACGGAAAGAATCTCTGAATTTTCCTCTAAAAAATGAGCCTGAGCATTTCGGGCGAGATATCGATAACAACCGGGCTTTTGCCGATATAATCCCCGTCGGCCTGGACGTGGGCGGGGGAGGCGATCTCCACCTTATTGCATTCCCTGTAAACCACGTCCCTGAACCGGGTATGGATGCCGATTAGAATGCCCGCCGTGTATTTCAGCACCGAAAGCCTTCCTTTTTTCCTCATGAGCACCGCGTAGAGGGTTGGGTCCATGATGCTTGCGTGCGGGGCCGCCTTCATATAGCCCCCATAGCTTGCCCCCTTGCAGATTATGGCGCTTGCCGCCCGGTATTCCTCCCCGTCCAGGCGTATCTTAAGCGGCTCCGGGTTCCACCTCAAAAGATTTTTGAGCCCGCTCAGGATATATGCCGCCTTGCCTGAATACTTTTTTAATTTCTTGTCCACGTTGTAAACGGCCCAGGCATCGAACCCCACGCCGGCCATCAGGAAATATCTTCTCTCCGTGCCGTCCGGAAAATTGAGCCTGCCAAGATGTGCGTCATGAACGTTGCCGGAAAGGATCCTTTTTACAGCCCCGCGCACGTCTTCAGGATAGCGGAGTTCCTTTGCGAGCACGTTTGTGGTGCCCATCGGCAGAAGGCCCATCGGCACCCCGGTGCCCGCAAGGGCGTTTGCCACCTCGTTGAATGTGCCGTCCCCGCCCGCGGCCACGACAAGCCCGGCCCCTTCAGAGAGGGCCTTTCTTGCAAGCTCCGTTCCGTGCCCTTTTTTTTCGGTGAGATAAATTGATACCTTGAAGCCCGCTTTTTCAAGAAGAGCTGCGGCCAGCGCGAACTTTTTTTCGGACGCCCTTCTTGCCGCCGGGTTTGCCACGATCGCGCAGGTCTGTTTCATGAGGTGAGATTATACCGCCCACCGGCGATATTTTTCCAACCAGCACGGGGGTTTCTTCAAGGTATTCGATCAGGCTTTCGATCCGCTCCGCCCGGCTTACAAAGAAGACCCTTCCGCCCCTGTCGGTCTTCTTCTTCAGGTTGGGCAGCCGTAGATAGCCATGCAGCGGGGTGCTCAGGTAGCCCGTCATGTAATTGCCGTTGTCCGATGTGCAAAGTTCCGCAAGTATGCCTGGCGCGGCCGCTACTTTTGAAGCGAGGATGAGGGCCTCGAACAGCCTGGTGCCCTGAAGCCCCCTGGCCTCTATCTGCGAGATGAGCTTTTTTTCAGCGGCCCCGGTGATCCCCAGCATCGAGGCGCGCACGCCACGTTTTTTATCGGGCTCCAGCCTATTGCCGGTGAGCGGGTCCAGTATTGCAGCCCCCCGCATCCCGCCCTTGGCAAAGACTTTGAAGGCTGCCTCTATTGCCCGCGTGGAAACGCCGATTCCGGACAGGATCTCCCCGGCCACCTCCCTTGCATCCGGAGTATTTGCGGTTTCCAGAGTAAAAACCGGGAGGGACGGCACAAGCGTGGGCCTCCGTGGAAGCGGCTCTACAACAAAGCTCA
Source organism: Nitrospirota bacterium (assembly GCA_014874185.1). Lineage (GTDB taxonomy): Bacteria > Nitrospirota > Thermodesulfovibrionia > Thermodesulfovibrionales > JdFR-88 > JACWAF01. The sequence goes on from JACWAF010000013.1 coordinate 57,309, forward strand.
TCCTGGAAGGGGTGCCGTTCGTGTGCGAGAGCGCCTTTCCGGAGTAATCTTCAAGCACCTCCGGTATCCGGTCCAACGTAAAAATCCCTTCCGCACCCGAGATATGCCGGCCCTTTTTTTCCGCCCTCATCCTTACGGAGAAGAGTTTTTTACGCCCTGGGTTTGAGACCATAATCAGTTATCATTTTCAAGTCCATTTCGGGGGAGAGCCCTTCCTTTGTGAGGTAATCTCCGGTCAGGAGGCCGTCCGCCCCGGCCATGAAGATGAACGGGTTGAACTGGCCCAGTACCTGCGGCCGCCCGCCGCAGACCCGTATCTCGCGCATGGGCAGGACGAACCTGTAAAGGCTTATTATCTTCAGGGCCTCAAGAGGGCCCAGTTTCATCAAATTGCCCAGGCGCGTGCCCGGCACCGGGATCAGAAAATTCAGAGGGACCGAGTCCGCATCCACGGCTTTAAGCGTGAACGCCATCTCTATCCTGTCCTCCCAGTCCTCCCCCATCCCGAATATCCCGCCTGAGCAGAGCGAAAGCCCCGCCTCCTTTACGGCGGTTATGGTCCTCAGTTTGTCTGCGTAATTATGGGTTGAGCATATCTCGTCGAAGCGTTTTTTTGAGCTTTCGATATTATTGTGATAGCGCTCCAGCCCGGCCTGTTTTAAAAGCTTCAGTTCCTCCGGTCCCAGAAGCCCAAGCGTGGCGCACGGAAGAAGCCCCAGTTCTCGCACGCCGGATACCATATCGGCAATTTTCCCCAGTTCACGGCCATTTGGCTTCCTGCCGCTTGTCACGATGCAGAACCTCCGCGCGCCGGATTCCCGCGCCCTTTTTGCGGCCGAGAGCGCTTCGCCATTAGAGATAAGCGGATAGCTCTTTGTGCCTGCACTGGCCCTTGCGGACTGTGCGCACCAGGCGCAGTCTTCGGGGCAGTTGCCGCTCTTGGCGTTCACGATGGAGCAGAGGTCTATGCCATCTCCCTTCATCTCGAAGCGGATGCGGTTGGCCGCGGCGAACAGTTCAAATATCTCCGGCCCCTCTATCCGGGCAATTTGGCGCGCGTCCTTTTTCGTAAGCTGCCCGCCCGAAAGGACCTTCTCTTTCAGAAAATCAATCATGGGAGATATTTTCAGTTCCAGAGAGATGTTTGTCAACCTGTTTGGAGAATGGGTTGACAAAATTTTATATTCAATGTAAGGCGAAGAAAGATTCCGGACAAGATACGGGGCTAAAGCCCCTTGGGCCGGAATGACGATGACTTACGGATCTCTTATTAAGGGCCTCATAATTGGACAGACATTTTGACTGGAAAATCTCCCCTCGCCCCTCAACCTGCACCCCAAAAAGTCTGCGACTTTTAGGGGACCCCGTTCCAAAGAGGGGTAATTCCTCCTTTTGGCAAAGGCCCTTTGACAAAGGGAAGGTAGGAGGGATTTTCCAATAATGTCAGCGCCTGACGGAAAACCCCTGGAACTCGCCTGAGAAGGGCTGCCATTCCAGTTCCATTTCATCCACGTAAGCGCCGGGCGGGCCTTTTTTGCACCTCTTCACGGCCTCTTCAACCAGGGATTTCTCACCCTCGAAGACCGCCTCCACTGAGCCGTCATACAGATTCCGGACCCAGCCCGAAATGTCCAGCAGGCTTGCCACATTGCGGGTGAAGGCGCGAAAGAAGACCCCCTGCACCCTGCCTTTGAATATCACGTGCGCCCTTGCGTTTGCCATTGCGGAGATTATTTCTTGGGCGAGGGCTTCTTTTTGGTGCTTTTCTTTACGGGCGATTTGCCGTTTAATCCGAAGGCCTGGTGCAGGGCGCGCACGGCAAGCTCCGTGTATTTGGCGTCTATCACGCAGGAGACCTTTATCTCGGACGTGCTTATCATCATGATATTTATCCCGTGCTCCGCCAATACCTGGAACATCTTTGAGGCCACGCCGGAGTGCGTCCTCATCCCAACGCCCACAACGGAGACCTTGGAGATGCCCTCGTTCGCGCTCACACCGCGAGCGCCCAGGTCCTTCGCGATCTTCTCGGTTATCTCCCTGGCCTTTGCGCTGTCAGTCCTGGGGACGGTAAAGGAGATGTCGGTCTCTCTGTTGTCGCTTGACACGTTCTGCACGATCATGTCCACGACAAGCCCCGCATTGGCTATATCGGAGAAAAGCCTGGCCGCGATGCCGGGCTTGTCCGGCGCGCCGAGCACGGTCAGCTTCGCCTGATTTTTATCGTATGTAACTCCGGATACCAGAACCTTCTCCATGCTTGGGTCCTCCTTCACAATGTAAGTACCGGGGGCGTTCGTAAAACTTGAAAGCACCACGAGTGGCACGTTATATTTCTTGGCGAACTCCACCGAACGGGTCTGCAGCACCTTCGCCCCAAGGCTTGCAAGTTCCAGCATCTCATCATAGGAAACCTTATCGAGTTTTTTCGCCTCGGGTACTATATTCGGGTCCGCCGTGTAAACGCCCTCAACGTCCGTATATATCTCACAGAGGCCGGCCTTCAGTGCGGCGGCCAGGGCCACCGCGGTCAGGTCGGAGCCGCCCCGGCCAAGGGTGGTCACGTCTTCCATGTCCCCGGTGACGCCCTGGAAACCGGCAATAACGGCGACCTTGCCTTTCCTGAGTGCCTCTTTCACCCGCTCGCCGGAAATCTTCTCTATCTTCGCGCGGGTATGCGCGGTATCGGTTATGATGCCGGTCTGTCTTCCCGTGAAGGACATGGCGTTTATCCCGCGCTCCTGCAATGCCAGGGCCGTGAGCGCGGCGCTCACCCTCTCTCCTGAAGAGAGCAGCAGGTCCATCTCCCTCTCGTCAGGCCTCTGGCATATGTTCTGCGCAAGTTTTATCAGCTTGTCCGTCTCGCCGGACATCGCAGAGACCACTACGGCAACCTTGTTTCCGGCCTTTACCGCCGCGGCGACCCGCCCGGCCACGGCCTGGATCCTCTCCAGGCTGCCCACCGAGGTGCCCCCGTATTTCTGCACTATGAGCATCCTTCTAAAACTCTCCTTTTATGAACTGCCCCATCAGCTTAGAGGCGTCTTTGATCTCGATTTTATTTTTTACGCTGGCGATAGCTTCGCTATATCCGGAGGCGCGGGAAAAATCCCTTTCCGTGCCGTCGTAGACAGCGAAGGGCACCGGCTCCTGGGTGTGCGTCCTCACCTCTAATGGCGTTGCGTGGTCCGGCATGACCAGAAGCCTGAAATCCCCAAGCTCCCTTATGCCCCGAAGCACCGTGCCAACCACCAGGTTGTCAAACCGCTCTATGGCCTCTATCTTCTCCCTAAGGTTTCCCTCATGGGAGGCCTCGTCCGGGGCCTCCACATGGATGTAGACGAGATCCAGTTCTTCCAGCGCGCGAAGCGCGCTCTCGGCCTTGCCCGCGTAATTGGTGTCCAGATACCCGGTCGCGCCGGGGACATTAATCACACTGAGCCCGGCCGAGACCGCGATACCTTTCGTAAGGTCAACGGCGGATATCATCCCGCCCCTTAAACCGTAGAGCTTCTCGAAGGGCGGCAGTTCGGGCTTCATCCCCTGGCCCCACAGCCAGATGCTGTTTGCGGGCCTTTTCCCTTCGGCCATCCTCTTTTTATTTATGGGGTGCCTCTCCAGAACATCCACCGAGCCGTGCATGAGTGCGCGCAAAAACTCGCCGCCCGCGCCCTGGGGGAGGAAGTCTGTTATCTCCCTGCCCAATATGTCGTGCGGGGGCGTGCAGTCGCAATCGGCCCTGCCATTGGGCCAGAGCATGATGTTTCGGTAGCTCACGCCGGGATGGAATGAGATGCCGTCCATCTTCAAGTCCCTGTTCAAATCCTCTATTAACTCCCGGCCCTCTTCAGAGCTTATCTGCCCCGCGCCGTGGTCTTCCATCCAGGCCCTGGACTTGTCCTCATTGAACCGCAGCGTGACGAGGTTGCAGCGGAAGGCCACATCGCCAGGGCGGAGCCTGAGGCCCATGCTTGCGGCCTCGAACGGGGCGCGCCCGGTGTAGTATTTATGCGGGTCGTAGCCCAGAATGGAGAGGTTAGCCACGTCGGAGCCTGTGGGCAGCCCGTCGGGCAATGTGTGGGCCATGCCAACCATGCCCTCGCGCGCGAGCTTGTCCATATTGGGTGTGAACGCGGCCTCAAGGGGGGTCTTTCCGGCAAGCTCCGGGCGGGGCCTGTCGGCCATCCCGTCGCCTATCATCACAACGTATTTCATTGGAGAGATTCTATTATCTTCTTCACCGAATTGAAATCGGCTTCCACTTTAACGGGCCCTTTGGATACCTTGAATACCGTGTCCGGGTCCTTCAGGCCGTGCCCGGTGAGGGTGCAGACGACCCTCTCTCCGCCCTTGAAAAAGCCCGCTTTATTCAGTTTCAGCACTCCCGCCAGGGACGATGCCGACGCGGGCTCGCAGAAAATCCCCTCGGTGGAGGACAATAATTTATAAGCGTAAAGTATCTCGTCATCGGTAACCGAATCTATCTTCCCTCCGGACTCTTCCACGGCGGCAAGCGCGCCCTTCCAGCTTGCGGGGTTGCCTATCCGGATGGCCGTGGCTATCGTCTCGGGGTTCTGCACGGGCCTTCCAAGCACGATGGGGGCCGCGCCCGCGGCCTGGAACCCAAGCATGCGGGGGCGGGATTTGGCCCTGCCTTTTTTATGATATTCCGTATATCCCTTCCAGTAGGCGGTTATGTTTCCGGCGTTGCCCACGGGGAGGGCGTGGTAATATGGCGCGTCCCCAAGGGTGTCCACTATCTCGAAGGCCGCCGTCTTCTGACCCTCTATCCTGAAAGGGTTTATCGAGTTCACAAGCGTTATGGGATATGTGGCCACGACGGTTTTCACTATGTTCAGGGCCGTATCGAAGTTGCCGTTTAACTGTATGACCTCCGCGCCGTGCACCAGGGCCTGCGCCAGTTTCCCGAAGGCTATCTTCCCCTCCGGTATGAGGACCACGGCCTTAATGCCGGCGCGCGCGGCATATGCCGCGGCGGCCGCCGATGTGTTCCCCGTGGAGGCGCAAATAACCGCCCTCGTGCCGTCTTCCAGGGCCTTGGGGATCGCAACCGCCATCCCCCTGTCCTTGAAAGAGCCCGTGGGGTTCGCGCCGTCATACTTGAAATATAATTCTAAATCCAGCCCTTCCCTGCCGGGGATATTTACGGACCGGATGAGAGGCGTCCCCCCTTCGTGCAGGGTCACGGACGGAGTCTTGTCACTTACCGGGAGGAACTCCCGGTATTCCTCAACGATTCCCCTCCAGCCCATGATTATTCCAGGACGTCCCCTTCGACGAGTTCCACCACTATGCCCTGGTCCTTGAGGGACTGTATGCCTTTTTCCAGGTCCTCTTCGGCCCCTTCAAGCTCCAGGACCATCTCGCCGACGGTCTCGGTCACGCGCGCCCTGCGGATATTGGGCATCACGTTATAGGCCTTCGCCATCTTGAATATGACGGGCTCTTTTATGAGCTGCTGCGGGAAAGTGAGCTTCACCCTTTTTTTCATCGCCTGCTCCCCCCTGCTATCGCGGGCACTATGGAGACCTCTTCGCCGTCCTTGACCACGGTCTCCTCGGCCTTCAAAAAGCGGATGTCCTCCTCGTTGACGTAGATGTTGACGAACCTGCGTATCTTGCCGCCTTCGGATATCCTCTCGCCGATGCCGGGGAACTCTTTATCGAGGGCGTTCACTATTTCTATCACCTTGCCCGCGGTGGTCTCCACTTCCTCCTTGCCGCCCGTGAGCCTCTGGAGCGGGGTGGGGATCCTGACCTTTACCATCTGCCTCTCACCTCCTCAATCCTTTAAGGACTTCTTCAAAAGAAGCCAGGTTGGGTTTTATGTAGTGTACCGGGGGCGTATGCCCGCTGAGGGCCTCCTGTGTCTTGAGCCCGTTGCCCGTTACGCAGATCACTATGCTCCTGTCCCGGTCTATTCTGCCCTGTTCGATGAGCTTTTTCGCGGCGGCAAGCGTCACGCCGCCCGCCGTTTCGGCGAATATCCCCTCGGTTGCCGCAAGGAGCTTTATGGCGTCTATTATCTCCGGGTCCGAGACGTCCTCGCCCCAGCCCCCCGACTCCCGTATGGCGGATATCGCATAATAGCCGTCCGCCGGGTTGCCGATGGCAAGCGATTTGGCTATCGTGTCGGGCTTTACCGGCCTCACGACATCCTGCCCGCTCTTGAGCGCTGCCATTATTGGCGAGCACCCGGTCGCCTGCGCCCCATATATTTTTGTCTCAAGGCCGTCCAGTATGCCTATCTGCTTGAACTCCTTGAGGCTCTTCCATATCTTCGTAAGAAGCGAGCCGCTTGCGCAGGGGATGACCATGCTTGCGGGGGCCTTCCAGCCAAGCTGCTCGGCGATCTCGAAGCCAAGCGTCTTTGACCCCTCGGCATAATAGGGCCTTATGTTTATGTTCACGAATGCCCATTTGTATTTGTTCGCAATCTCCGAGCAGAGCCTGTTCACGTCGTCGTAGTTGCCGTCCACGGCTATGAGGTTTGGCGAGTAGACGACGGACGCGGTTATCTTGCTCTGCTCCAGGGTGGCCGGAATGAACACGAACCTCTGCAGGCCGGAACGCGCGCCCAGGGCCGCTACGGAATGCGCCAGGTTCCCCGTGGACGCGCAGGCCACCGTATCGAAGCCGAATTCCTTTGCCTTGGTGAGGGCCACGGAGACCACCCTGTCCTTGAACGAGAGGGTGGGGTGCATTACCGTGTCGTCCTTTATATACAGCTCTTTTACGCCCAGCGCCTTTGCCAGGTTATTGGCCCTCACAAGCGGGCTGAAGCCGGAGGCCAGTCCCACTTGCGGATCGCCGTCTATGGGGAGAAGCTCCCTGTACCGCCACAGGCTCAGGGGCCTTTTCTCTATCACCTCGCGGCTGATCTTCTTTTTTATCTCGGCATAATCATAGGCCACCTCGAGGGGGCCGAAACAGAACTCGCAGACATAGATGGGCTCTATGGGGTATTCCCTGCCGCATTCCCTGCACTTTAAACCTTTTATGTAGCCCAAAGCGAACCACCTCCTTTCAAAACCCGGCAACCCGGTGAAAGAAGTTATTTTACTCCAAAGCGGGCGGTTTTTTAAAGGGAATCCGCAACAGGTTGACACGGAAAAGGAATACCCGTTATACTTGACGACTATGGGCGGAACATATACTACATACCATCCTCACAACAGAAGAAGAAAGAGGAACCACGGCTTCCTTGGAAGGATGTCCACCAAGGGCGGCCGCCTGGTCCTGAAGAGAAGAAGGGCCAAGGGCAGAAAAAGGCTCGCGCTCTAGCTCCCTGTAAAAGTGTTGAAAAAAATTTTGCTTTTTGTTATCGACTTTTACAGGGTGGCTATTTCGCCCCTTTTTCCTGCAAGCTGCCGGTTCGCTCCATCTTGCTCCACCTACGCCAGGGACGCCGTCACCAAGTACGGCGTCCTGAAAGGCGGTTTCCTTTCAGCAAAAAGAATCCTCAAATGCCATCCCTTTCACCCGGGCGGCTACGACCCGGTGAAATGACGGCGGGAATACGGAGCTTTAATTAATGGATTCAAAGACACTCTGGGCTGTCGTCCTTTCCATGCTCATCCTGGTGGGCTTTCAGTTCTTCTTCGCCAGAGAGGCCCCCAAGCCCCAGGCGCCGGCGCCGCAGATGGCCAATGCGCCGGTGGCAAACGGCGCTTCCGCCCAGGCCCTGGGTGCCTCTGCCCCATCCGGGCCGGTCATGGCCCCCACCGGGGCGGTCCCGGAAAAATTCCTGAACGTGGACAACACCCTCTTCAAGGCCCGGTTCTCAACCAGGGGCGCGGTGCCGGTTGCATGGGTGCTAAAGAAATACAAGGATTCCAAGGGCCGGGATGTGAGCCTTTTACAGGCGGGCACCCCGCCCGCGCTCGCCATCGGGTGGGCTGGGAGCTTCAAGGGCGCGGACCTCGATTTCTCCACCCCCAGCACAGACCTCGTCCTCAGCAGGGAGAACCCCAAAGGCACGCTGGCATTCGACTATTCCTCGGGCGGCATCTCTATCAGACGGACTTATACTTTTTATTACAACGCCTATCACGTGGACATGAAAGACGAGGTTTCGGGGCTGCCCGATTACCAGATAACCCTTGGCCCGGAGTTCGGCATATTCTCCAGGGAAGAGAGCAGAGGTGTCCATGTGGGCCCCGCGCTCCTTACCGGGATGAAGCTTGAAGAGCTGGCCCCCAACAAGCTCTCGCCGCCCAAGGTGTTCACCAACGAGCTTAAGTGGATAGCAAACGAAGACAAGTACTTCTTTGCCGGGCTGGTGCCCAAAAGCCCCGTTGCCGATGCCAAGGCCTGGGAACAGGACGGGTACGGCCTTATCGGGTTCCAGGCGGCGCATCCCTCGGTAGAGAAATTCCTTCTTTACGCGGGGCCAAAGCAGATGGACAGACTGAAGGCGCTTGGGGTGGGGCTTGAGAACATAATAGACTACGGCTGGTTTTCCATAATCGCCAGGCCCATACTCTGGCTCCTTAAAAAGATATACAGCGTGGTCGGCAATTACGGCTTCGCCATAATCATCCTCACGATAATGACCAGGATCCCCTTCATCCCCCTGGTGAACAAAGGCCAGCGCTCCATGAAAAAGCTCCAGGCGCTTCAGCCCAAGATCGCTGAGATAAGGCAGCAATACAAGAAAGACCCCCAGCGCATGCAGCAGGAGACGATGGCGTTATACAAGAAATACAAGGTGAACCCGATGGGCGGCTGTCTGCCCATCCTGATACAGATACCGGTATTCTTCGCCCTCTACAAGGTGCTGCTTATATCCATAGAACTCCGTGGCGCGCCGTTTGCGCTCTGGATAACGGACCTCTCGGCCAAAGACCCGTATTACGTGCTGCCCATAGTGATGGGCATAACCATGCTCATCCAGCAGGTTCTAACCCCCTCCGGCGGGGACCCCACGCAGCGGAAGATGATGATGATAATGCCGGTGGTCTTCACGTTCCTCTTCCTGAAACTGGCCTCGGGGCTTGTCCTCTACTGGTTTGTGAGCAACCTCTTCTCGATCCTCCAGCAGATGTACGTAAACAGCAAACTAAAGCACGAGACCGCCTGATATAGCTTCATCTTCCCCCCTTTGCCAAAGGGGGGAAGATGGAAATGGCCTTTTCTTTATCTACACGATTCCCTGAAGAATCCTAATTTATTAAGAGGAATTTATCTTGCCACGTTAAGGCTGGCCGCGTAGCGGAGGGCCTCTTTCATGCTGCCGGGGTTGGCTGTGCCCTGCCAGGCAATGTCATAGGCCGTGCCGTGGTCCGGTGAGGTGCGGATGAACGGGAGGCCCACGGTTATGTTCACGCCCTTGTCGAAGGCAATCATCTTTAGAGGCGCAAGCCCCTGGTCGTGGTACATGGCGATTACAATATCTGTCTCGCCCAGATAGGCCTTTCTGAAAACCGTATCGGCCGGATGCGGCCCGGTGGCGTTTATCTTCTTCCTCCTTGCCTCTTTAATGGCCGGAGCGATCTCCCTTATCTCCTCGTCCCCGAAGAGCCCTTCCTCACCGGCGTGCGGATTGAGGCCGCAGACGGAGATCCGCGGCGCCTCGAACCCCAGCATCCATGCGGCCCTTTTTGCAAGGAGTATCTTTTCAAGCACGGCCTTTCTGGTGATGAGCGGAGGCACATCCCTGATCGCCTTGTGGGTCGTAACCAGCAGGACCCTCAAGGGGCCGCCCACCAGCATCATCCCGTAATCCGCCGTGTCCGTGAGGCTTGCCAGCATCTCGGTATGACCCGGAAACGGCACCCCGGCCATCTTCAAAGCGTCTTTCGATATGGGGGCCGTGCAGATGGCGTCAAGAAGGCCCGCCTGCAAGAGTTCGACCGCCTTCCTGATATAGCCGTAAGAGGCATTGCCCCCGGCGGCGCTTGGGGCGCCCTTTTTGAACTTGCCCGTCTCTCCATGCTGAATGACTTCGATGGCCCTGGAAGAGGGGCGGCTTTCAGAGGGCGATTGGATTGTTTTTATCTTAAGGGGGGACTTGACCAGCCGCACGGCCTGGCGCATCACATCGGCATCCCCGATCACTATCGGGCTGCACATGAGGCGCACGCTCCTTGACGAGAGGGCCTTCACGATTATCTCCGGCCCCACTCCGCCGGGCTCGCCCATGGTGACGGCGATCTTCCGCATATGGCGTTATTTTACACAAATTGACTGATTCCGAAATAGAGTTTAAGATATTTCTTCCATGATAGACTCCAAAAAGCAGCTCGAGACAATAAAGCGCGGCACGGTGGAGATAATCCAGGAGGGCGAACTCCTTAAGAAGCTTGAAAAGGGCAGGCCCCTCAGGATAAAGGCCGGGTTCGACCCAACAGCCCCGGATATCCATATCGGGCATACCGTGCTCCTGGAGAAGATGCGCCAGTTCCAAGAGATGGGACACGAGGTCATTTTCCTTATGGGCGATTTCACCGGCATGATAGGCGACCCCAGCGGAAAAAGCGAGACACGTAAACCCCTCACCCGCGAAGAGGTGCTCGAAAACGCGAAGACCTACAAGGAACAGATATTCAAGATCCTTGACCCCGGAAAGACCATCATAGATTTCAACTCCCGCTGGATGAGCGCCTTGAAAGCGGATGAGCTTGTGAAGCTTGCAAGCCATTACACGGTGGCCCGCATGCTGGAGCGCGAGGACTTCAAAGAGCGCTTTACAAGCCAGAGCCCGATAAGCATCCACGAGTTTTTATACCCCCTCATCCAGGGATACGATTCCGTTGAACTCCGCGCGGACGTGGAGCTTGGCGGCACGGACCAGAGGTTCAACCTTATCGTGGGCAGGGAGCTTCAGAAGGCATACGGGCAGGAGCCGCAGTGCCTGGTGCTGATGCCTCTTTTAGAGGGCCTGGACGGGGTGAAAAAGATGTCCAAGAGTCTTGGCAACTACATCGGCATAAACGAACCCGCGCAGGAGATGTTCGGCAAGGTCATGTCCATATCGGACGGGCTCATGTTCCGCTACTACGAGCTTTTAAGCCATCTGTCAAATGAAGGGCTTGAGGCCCTGAAAAGGGACGTGGCAAGCGGCTCCGTCCACCCGATGACGGCCAAGGAGGACCTCGCCATGGAGATTACCGCCCGCTACTGGGGGGCCGAGGAAGCCGGAAGGGCCAAAGACGGGTTCAATGCAGTTTTCAGAAAAAGGGAGCTTCCGGAGGAGATGCCCGTCTTCAGGCTGGAATGGGACGAAAAGACCGTCTGGCTCCCGAAGATTCTGAAGGCTGCGGGGCTTGCGGGAAGCACATCGGAGGCCCAGCGGCTTATAAAGCAGGGCGGCGTGAAGGTGAACGACCGCGTGGTGGACGACCCTCACGCGGGGCTTGAAAAGGGCACATACGTTATCAAGGTGGGCAAAAGGAGGTTCGCAAAAATTGAACCCGCTTAGCAGCCCATTCTGATGTATTCCTACGGCGAGGTCCTGGCCCGGCTCCTGATAGGCGCCCTGATGGGCGGCGTCATAGGGGTCGAACGGGAGACACATGGCCGGCCGGCAGGGCTCAGAACGCATCTCCTCGTCTCCCTTTCAGGCGTGCTCATAATGCTTATCTCCCAGAACCATTACAGGCTCCTTCCGGCAATAGAGCCCTCCTTTGTGCGCGTGGACCTGGGGAGGATAGTCTCCGGGGCCATAACGGGCGTAGGTTTCCTGGGGGCGGGCGTGATCATAAAGACCCGGGGCGCGATATACGGGCTTACGACCGCCGCCTGCATCTGGATAGTCTTTGCCATGGGGCTCGCGGTCGGGGCCGGGATGTACCTGCCCGCGGTCGCGGTCTTTGTACTCACCTATTTCACCCTTTGGATTTTAAGGAACATGGAAAAAAACCTGCCCAAAGATACGTTCAAGACGATCAGGGTAACCGGAGATGAAAAGCTGGATGAAGAGGCGCTCCGGGCGGCGATCAAAAAATACGGACAGGTGCTGGGACTGGAATACGAAAAAGATATCGAAGCGAAGACGGTGTCCTATATAGTGTCGGCCTCTTTCAAAAAAGAGATGCCTGTAAGGAATGTCCTTGAAGACATCTCTTTTCTCTCCGGCACGAAGACTATAAAAATAACTCAGAGCGGCTAATCTTCCTCCAGCAATTGCCAGGGGGCGAACCCCTCACTGGTCCAACAAAGAAGTGATTGCTGTGTTAGAATCAAGGGTTATGGCTAACAAAGGAAAGGTCTACCTGGTGGGCGCCGGGCCGGGCGATATAGGGCTCCTGACCGTGAAGGGCATGAGGTGCCTCAAAAAGGCCGATGTGGTGGTATATGATTTCCACCTGAACGCCCAGGTGCTGAACTATATAAAGGGCGAGGCGGAGTTCATCTACGCCGGCAAGCGCGGCGGCCGTCACACGATGACCCAGGACGAGATAAACCGCACGCTCCTGCGGGAGGCGAAGGCCGGAAAGACCGTCTGCCGTCTGAAGGGGGGCGACCCCTTCGTATTCGGCAGGGGGGGCGAAGAGGCCGAGGCCCTTGCCGAAGAGGGGATAGAGTTCGAGGTTGTCCCGGGCGTAAGCTCCTCGGTTGCGGCCCCGGCCTATGCGGGCATACCCCTTACCCACAGGAAATACTCATCTTCCTTCGCTGTCGTCCCCGGATATGAGGACATCACTAAGGAAAACTCCTCGATAGACTGGCAGAAGCTTGCCACCGGCGTGGGCACCCTTGTGATCCTGATGGCGGTAAAGAACATAGAGGCTTTGACCGGAAAGCTCATCCAATATGGAAGGCCGCCCGAAACCCCCGTGGCTGTGATACGATGGGGTACAAGGGCCGAACAGCGCACCCTGGTCAGCACCCTCTCCGAGGTGGCCGCCGCCATGAAAGAGAAAGAGATAAGGCCCCCCGCCGTGATAGTTATCGGTGAGGTGGTGAAGCTAAGGGACAAGCTTGCCTGGTTCGAGAAAAAGCCCCTCTTCGGGCACAGGATACTTGTGACCAGGGAGCACACGGAGGGCTTCGAGGAGCTTGAGGACCTGGGGGCGGAGGTGATGGAATTCCCCACCCTGGAGATTAGGCCCCCTGAAAGCTGGGCGGAGCTGGACCAGGCCATTGAAGGTATAGACAGCTATGATTGGCTTATATTCACCAGCGGGACCGGGGTGAGGTATTTTTTCCGAAGGCTGAGGGAGCTTGGGAAGGACATCAGGAGCCTAAAGGGCCTGAAGATCTGCGCCATAGGCACAAAGACCGCCTCCGCTGTTGAAAAGCTCTATCTGAAGGTGGACATGGTCCCCGGCGAGTTCAGGGCCGAAGGGCTGATAAAGGCCTTCTCCGAGGCGGGCGGCCTCAAAGGCCTGAAATTCCTTCTGCCAAGGGCCGGGGAGGCCAGGGAGATATTCCCTGAAAAGGTGCGTGAACTTGGGGGGCTGATAGACACCCCCGTCGCCTACAGGGCGGTCCTTCCCGAGGCCAAAGGAAAGAGGCTGAAGAGGTTTCTGAAAGAGGGCAGGATCACCATAGCCGCCTTCACAAGCGGCGCCACGTTCACGAATTTCGTCAGGATAATGGACGAGCCCCCGGCCGAGATATTCAAGGGGATTGCCATAGCCGCGATAGGCCCGGTCACTGCCGGAAGGATAGAGAAGGAAGGCCTGAAGGTGGAGATAATGCCTGCCTCTTCTACCACCCTGGCGCTTTCCGGGGCCATAAGGGACTGGGTGCTTGCGAATACAACCCCCACTTTATAGAAGGCCGTTTATTTCTCTTTTTGCAGCATATACAATATAATAATCTGCTATGGCCGGGCCTCTTATAATACTCCCCACATATAAGGAGAGAGAATCCATTTCCATTGTGCTTGGCAAGATTTTCAGCCAGGGGGAGGCGGATGTCCTGGTAATAGACGACAATTCCCCGGACGGCACCGCCCAGGCAGTGGAAGGGGCCATGCGCGCCGAAAAGAGGCTGCACCTTATAAAAAGACCCGGGAAGATGGGCCTGGGTACCGCCTATATCACCGGGTTCAAATGGGGGCTCGAAAACGGCTATGACTGTTTCATAGAGATGGACTCCGACCTCTCGCACAACCCCGAGGACCTTTCCAGGTTCGCTGCGGCAATCGCCGGCGGGGCGGACCTTGTGGTGGGATCCAGATACCTGGAGGGGAAAATAAGCGTTGTGGGGTGGGACTTCAGAAGGCTCCTCCTTTCGAAGCTGGGGAATTTCTATGCCGCCACCATCCTTGGCATGGGGGCCACGGACCTCACCAGCGGCTACAGGGCATTTGACAGAAGGGCGCTTGAAGCCATAGACCTGGACACGGTGCGCTCCGAAGGATACGCCTTCCAGATAGAGATGGCCTACCTGGTCTGGCATGCCGGACTCAAGCTGAGAGAAATACCGATAGTATTTACCGAAAGGGTAAGCGGGACGTCAAAGATGAGCAAACAGATCGTCAATGAAGCGGTCCTTTTGCCCTGGAGGCTCAGGGCGTCCGCCCTGCTCGGCAATGGCCGCAAAAAATAAAAAGAGAGGGTAGAAAGCCAGGGATAAAATGGGAAAGCAAAGCAACAGGAAGAAAGAGGCCCAGAAAAGGGAAAAGGGAAAACTGGAAACGGCTGAAATGGCTTTGCCGGAGCCTCCCAGCCAGGGGCGCATACCCATTTGGGCCTGGCATCTGCTGGCCCTGGTCTTCTTCGTGTGGGTATTCGGGATCACCACCAATTTCAGCCTGAACGACCCTGATATCTGGTGGCACCTGAAGACGGGGGAATTCATAGCGCATTCCCATCAGATCCCCTCCACGGACCCGTTCAACTATACCTCCCCCCATCCGCTCTCGCCGGAGCAGGAATGGGGCCTGAGGGCCAACTGGCTGTCGGACCTGATATTTTACGACGCTTCAGCGCTGGGCGGGCTTATGGGAGTGGGCTTCCTGCGGGGCATTCTGATTGTCTTGCCTATGTTCATCATATATCTATGGCTTACGGAACGGAAGGTCCGGCCCTGGGTTGCCCTCTCCGTGACCGCGCTGGCCAGTCTCATGCTGGCTACCCAGCTCTTCTATGCCTTCGAGCGCCCCCAGGGAATATCCTTCCTCTTCTCACTCCTTGCGATCCTCATCCTTGAGGAGCTTAAAAAGGGCAAAAAGGCTTATATAGCCGCCCTGGCAATATTGATGATCTTATGGGCCAATATCCACGGCGGCTTCATAGTGGGCAACGTGATAATAATGCTCTACATAGCGGGCGAGGCGGTCACCTGGGTTTATGGCAAGATAAGAAAAACCGGCCACCTGTTCAATCCCTACTTCTACGCCGGAACGGTGGGAGGCGTGCTTGCCTCCGGCATAAACCCCAACGGGTATCATTTGTTCTATAACTACCTGATAGGGCTCGCCACCATGTTCCTGGGCAATTTGAAGCGCGCCATAACGCACCAGACCGGGGGGTGGGTGGCCGAGGTGGTGCTTGAATACAAGCCGCTTATCTATTTCTACAAGGACCTTTATTACCACTGGATAATGTACTATTGGATTTTCCTGGGCATTCTGTTCGTGCTGCTCACGGTGAAGTACATAGTAAAGAAGAAAGTGGACATGACGGAGCTGTTCACGGTGCTCTTCACGTCCTTCTTCGCCAATTACTACGCGAGGGGGATAATGTTCTCCCTGATCATCGCCAGCTTCTATTTCGGCAAGAGCGTCTACGAGCTAAGGGACATCAAGGGGAAGGGGAAAATCTCGCCGCAGGCGGCCCGCGCCATACCGCTGTCGTTTGCGGTCGTTTGCCTCCTCCTTTCGCTGAGCTTCGTGAAATATATAAGCTCGCCATACGGGTGGGCGCTGAAACCCAAGGTCACGAAGGAATGGGTCACGCCCTGGTATCCGATGGGCGCCGTCCAGTTCATAAAGCAGGAGAAGATCGCCCCCCCAATGTACAATTTCTATACCTGGGGCGGCTTCCTGATATGGTCCATGTACCCGGACTACCAGGTCTTCATAGACGGCAGGGCGCTGAATGATAAAATAAACAGGGACGCCGACGCGATCCTGAAGAGCTATCCGGACTGGCAGCAGCTGATGAACCAATACAACTTCAATTTCCTGGTCATACCGGTCATCTTCAGGGAATCCGGCCACATAATCCCGATGGCCATTTCCCTGGTCAATGACAATGACTGGAAGCTTGTCTACCTGGCCAACAACAGCGCCGTGTTCGTGCGAAATATACCCAAAAACCGGGAGATCATAGACAGGTATCAAATCGACAAACGGAACATCTACAAGGAAATAGTGAACATAGAGGACGTCCTCCTCTACTCGGCCCCGGGCAATCCCATTTACAACATGAGCAAGGCCGACGCCCTTTACGCCCTTGGCTACAAGAACCAGGCCAGGACGATTTACCAGTCCCTTCCAAACGGCATGGCCGTTTTCCAGGAGAAGTACGGCCAGTAAGGGGCAGACTGGAATTTGAAATGCCTGGAGAGCGGCGGAGATGGCGGGGAGGCTACTCGATCAGCTTCTGGACTATTTCCTTGCAGTGCCAGGCGATCGCCTTGAAGGCGTCCAGAAGGTCCAGGTAGATCGAAGACCCCTTCGGCATGCAAAGGCCCTCTATGAGCCTTTCTTCGTGCAGGGTGGCGAAATCGTTGGCGCTCATTATAATGGCAAGCTCCGCCTCGCGCACATAGCCCGCTATCAGGGTGTTTCTGGCAAGGAGCATGTCCGAGGTATTAGTGATGATATCCATGACTTTTTCGAAGAGAAAATTTATCTCGTCCACGGCCTTGTCGCTGAAGAGGACGCCCTCCGCGTTCTTCACCCGCACGGCCCTGGCGATGTTGTCCATGTAATCGCCTATTCTCTCCAGGTGGCCGGGAATGGAGATGTATCTGGCTAGGGGCCCCTCCTGACGTGATACTTCCGCAAGTCTGAAGGTGAGGGATTTTTCGGATTCGTGTACCTCACGGGTAAGCGCCTGCACCTGGTCCAGGAAATTGGTCTTCCCGTAAATAAAACTCCTCTGCAAGAGGTCCATCGCCTCCGTTATTTTCGGGAAGAGCCGGTAGATATCTTCGATCATCTCCTTAGCCGACACGCAGGGTCCTCCAAAAGAGTCAATGGACGAATATCCCTTATTTAGATTATCAGATTAAATACCTGTTCTGCAAAAAGCTTTTTTTCAGTGCGAAAGGCATCTCTTTTGACGCTTATAAAGGCAGGCGGCCCGGCCCTTCCGGCAGACCTCCGGCGCGCGGTCTTGACCCGGTCTCCCGTTTTAATGAATAATGATTCCTGCCCCTTTTTCAGTCCTGCCGGGGGCCGGCCCTCACTGGCGGCTCCGGCAGGGGTGTGAGGGGCACGCGAATCACCACCTATTGAATTGGGTTAAGGGGGTTTTCTCATGAAAAAGCTTTTTACGTTCTCTTTTTTAATGATCAGCGCGCTCTTTGTTTTTTCAGCCTGCTCCAAAAAGCAGATAAAGCCGGTCCCGCAGGATGTGACCCTTTCCCAGCAGGCGTTCAGCGTCCTGGACCAGGTAAGAAAGGCCTATCTTGAAAAGAACGACCAGGCGCTTAAAAATCTGACAACAGAAGAAGGCTACTCCGAATTACAGAAGGAGACAAAGCCCTTCGACTCCGCCCAGCTTACCTTTGATCCCAGGTGGGTGGAGATGAAAGGCGAGACCGTAACGGTGAACGTGGAATGGAACGGCACATGGGTGAAGGCCGGAAAGAAGACGTCGGACCGCGGCATGGCCATATTCGAGCTTAACGACCGGCCTCTGAAATTGAACAGGATACTTAAAGGGAGCCCGTTCAAGGACCCGCAATAAGCCCAGAACAGGAATGCCCCGGCTTCGATATGTTAATATAATCTATCACTCTTTTTAGGTTGTCCGGATTTTGAAAGAGCCCGAAATAACTGAAGAACTGGTAAGAGAGCACGGCCTTAGCGGGGAAGAATACAATAAAATCCTCGATATCCTCGGCCGCAAGCCCACGTTCACCGAGCTTGGCATCTTTTCCGTGATGTGGAGCGAGCACTGCTCCTATAAAAGCTCCCGCCTGCATTTCAGGAATTTCCCGACCGGCGCGCCATGGGTCGTACAGGGCCCCGGCGAGAACGCGGGGATCATAGACATAGGCGGCGGCCTCTGCGCGGCCTTCAAGATGGAATCCCACAACCACCCCTCTTTCATAGAGCCATATCAGGGGGCGGCAACCGGCGTGGGCGGGATATTGAGGGACATCTTCACGATGGGCGCGAGGCCCGTGGCAAGCCTCAACTCCCTTCGCTTCGGCCCCCTGGAGGAGCCCTTTCAGAGGCATCTGCTTGACGGCGTGGTGGACGGCATAGCCGGGTACGGCAACTGCATCGGCGTGCCCACGGTGGGTGGCGAGGTCTACTTCCACCCCTGCTATTCTGGAAATATCCTTGTAAACGTCTTCAATCTCGGAATTGTAAAAAGGGAAAAAATATTCACGGGCACGGCCTCGGGCGTGGGGAACCCCGTCATCTACGTGGGCTCCAAGACCGGGCGCGACGGCATCCACGGCGTGACGATGGCATCCGAGGAGTTCACGGACGACGCAGCCCAGAAAAAGCCCAACGTGCAGGTGGGCGACCCGTTTACGGAAAAGCTTTTGCTTGAGGCCTGCCTGGAGGCCATGGACAAGGGCCTTATCGTTGGCATCCAGGACATGGGCGGCGCGGGGCTCACATCGTCCTCCTCGGAGATGGCCGGGCGCGCGGGTACGGGCATAGAGATGGAGATAGACAAAATCCCGCCGCGCGAAAAAGGTATGATCCCCTATGAGTTCATGCTCTCCGAGAGCCAGGAGCGGATGCTCATCGTGGCCGAGAAGGAAAAAGAGGAAGAGCTTCTAAACATATTCAGGAAGTGGGACCTTGAGGCCGTAGTAATCGGCCGTGTGACCGGCGACGGCATGCACCGCGTGAAATGGCACGGCGAGGTGGTCTCCGAGATACCCGCGAAGAAGATATCAAGCGAGGCCCCGCTTTATGACAGGCATTATAGAAGGCCGGAATGGCAGGGCGAACTGCAAAGGCTGGACCTCTCTGAAATCCCCGTTCCAAAAGACATGAACGAAGTCCTCTTGAAACTCCTCTCCTCACCCAATATCGCATCCAAAGAGCTGATCTGGACGGAGTACGACTACATGGTGCGCACGAACACCATGGTGCTGCCCGGTTCGGACGCGGCCCTTATCAGGGTGAAAGGGACGAAGAAGGCCATCGCCATGAGCGTGGACTGCGCAAGCCGTTTCTGCTACCTTGACCCGTATACAGGCGGCGCGCTGGCCGTGGCCGAGGCGGCAAGGAACGTGGCCTGCTCCGGCGCAAAACCCCTTGCGCTTACTGATAACCTTAACTTCGGCAACCCCGAAAAGCCGGAGGTCATGTGGCAGTTCGTGGAGGCCGTGAAGGGCATAGGGGACGCCTGCCGCGCGCTGGAGACCCCCGTCATCGGGGGCAACGTGAGTTTCTACAACGAGACAAAGGGCCATGCGATATACCCTACGCCGACTATCGGGATGGTCGGGCTTTTGGAAGACGCGGAAAAGCACCTCACCCAGGGCTTCAAGGGGGATGGAGATGTCATAGTCCTCCTCGGCAATACTCGCGAGGAGCTTGGCGGCTCGGAGTACCTGGCCGTTGTACACGGACTTGAAAAGGGCATGCCTCCAAAGCTGGACCTTGAATTCGAAAAACGATTGCAATCTTTGATAATCGAGGCCGTCCCGCTCCTCCGTTCGGCCCACGACCTCTCGGAGGGCGGGCTGGCGGCGGCTATTGCGGAGTCCGCGATATCGGGCGGGATGGGCGCGCAGGTTGATCTGGGCGCGGTCACCGCGACGAGGCCCGATGCCCTGCTCTTCGGCGAGTCCGCATCCAGGATAATCATTTCTCTTAAGAGAGATAATCTTGAAGGCTTTTATGCGGCAGCGAAGAAATGGAAGGTCCCTGTCCAGGAAATAGGAAAGACCGGCGGGGACAATCTGATGATAAGCGGGTTTATAAACCTCCCGCTCGAAAAGATAACGGACGCGTTCAGGGGCTCGTTGGGGCATGCACTTTCCGGGAGATAAGTTCAGGGAGGAATGCGGAGTATTCGGGGTCTTCGGGCACCCGGAGGCGGCCAATCTCACCTATCTGGGGCTTTACTCCCTTCAGCACCGCGGGCAGGAAGGGGCGGGGATATGCTCCTGCAGCGGAAAGCAGTTCAACCTTGAAAAATCCATCGGCCTGGTCGCCGATATATTCAATGAAAGGCGGCTGAAACGTCTGCCCGGCTACTCGGCCATCGGCCACAACCGCTATTCAACCGCTGGCGGCAGCAACCCCAAGAACGTCCAGCCCATAGTGGCCAATTTCTCGCTTGGGCAGCTCGCCATCGCCCATAACGGAAACCTGGTAAACGCCATGGAGCTGCGCAAGGAGCTTGAGGACGAGGGGGCCATCTTCCAGTCCAGCTCGGACAGCGAGGTCTTCATCCACCTCATAGCCCATTCGAGGGACGGAGACTTGAAAGAGCGCCTTGTGAACGCGGTGGAGAAGGTCGCGGGCTCCTACAGCATGGTCCTCCTGACGGAGAAGGAGCTTATCGCCCTGCGAGACCCGCACGGCATCAGGCCGCTGGCGCTGGGGCAGGTTGACGGGGCTTACGTGGTGGCATCGGAGACGTGCGCCTTCGACCTGATAGGGGCCAGTTACATCAGGGACATAGAGCCCGGCGAGATGCTGATAATAAATGCTAACGGGCTCAACTCCACGCGCGCGGTCGCAAGCCCGCAAAGGGCCTTCTGCATATTCGAGTACATCTACTTCGCCCGCCCGGACAGCCTCATCTTCGGCGGCCACAACGTGAACACTGTCAGAAAGGCCTTCGGCAAGCAGCTTGCAATCGAGCATCCGGTGGACGCCGATATAGTGATCCCCGTCCCGGACTCCGGCGTGCCCTCGGCCATAGGCTATGCCGAGCAGAGCGGCATCCCCTTCGACTTCGGCCTCATAAGAAACCACTACATAGGCAGGACTTTTATCGAGCCCAAACAGACCATCCGCCATTTCGGCGTGAAGATAAAACTGAACCCCATAAGGGACCTCCTGGAAGGCAAGCGGGTTGTCGTGGTGGACGACTCCATCGTGAGGGGCACCACCAGCAAGAAGATAGTGAAGATGATACGTGAAAGCGGCGGCGCGCGCGAGGTGCACATGAAGATAAGCTCCCCGCCCACTATCGGCCCCTGCTTCTACGGCATAGACACGCCAACAAGGCAGGAACTCATAGCCTTCAGCCATAACGTGGAGGAGATAAGACGCTATACCACGGCGGACAGCCTGGCCTACCTGTCGATAGAAGGCATTATGAAGAACCTGCCCAACCCCGACGATTTCTGCGCGGCCTGCTTCACCAACCAGTACCCGATAATCTTTCCCGGCCAGGAAAGCCAGCTGGAACTCCTGTTCTAATCCCCTCACGTCCGGGGGAACCCGTCTGTCCCTGTTCTTTCCCTTTCCATGGTGCTATATTAGAGAAGCCTGAAAATGAGAGCCAATCCGAACCGCGAACTTGAATCGATAGAGGAATCTGTCGGCAGGGTGCTGAAGGGGAAAAGAGAAGCCATACGGCTGGCCCTGGCATGCCTCCTGGCAAAAGGGCATCTCCTTATAGAGGACGTGCCGGGGGTGGGGAAGACCACTCTCTCCCTGGCCCTCGCCAGATCGATAAATTGCAGCTTCCAGAGGATACAGTTCACCAGCGACCTCCTGCCCTCGGACATCACGGGCGTGAGCATCTACAACCCCGAAACCCGCGCGTTCGAGTTCAGGCCGGGGCCGGTCTTCGCCAATATCGTGCTAGCCGACGAGATAAACCGGGCGAGCCCGAAGACCCAGTCGGCCCTGCTTGAGGCCATGGGCGAGAGGCAGGTCTCCTCGGACGGGAAGACCTTTACATTACCCGAGCCGTTCATGGTAATAGCCACGCAGAACCCGATAGAGTACCATGGCACCTTCCCGCTCCCGGAGAGCCAGATGGACCGCTTCCTGATGCGCATATCCCTTGGGTATCCCGGCCCGGAAGAGGAGAAGGAGGCATTGAGGGAACTGAACGGGGTGGGCGCGGCGCGCGGGCTGGGGCACGCCGTGGATGCGGCCGCGATACTCCGGATGCAAAAGGAGGCCGCTTCCGTAAAAGTGGACGGCAGCCTGCTGGATTACGTCCTTGCGATAGTGCAGGCCACCAGGGACCATCCCGGGATTCTGCTTGGCGCAAGCACGCGCGGGGCGCAGTTTCTCCTCCGGGCGGCAATGGCCCGCGCATATTCCGAGGGAAGGGATTTTACGGCGCCGGACGACATCAAAAAAGTTGCCGGGCCGGTGCTCTCCCACAGGATAATACAGAAAACGGGTCCGTCCAGCCCGCCGGACGTGGTAAGCGAGATACTGGAGCGGACGCCCGTCCCCCTCTGAGATATACCGATGAGGCCCTCGTTCAAGACCACCAGGGAGGGCAGGCGCTCTTTTGTGGCCATGCTCCTTGTGGCGCTGGCCGCGCTGAATACCGGGAACAACCTCATATATCTGGTCCTTGCCATGATGGCCTCCATGGTCTTCCTCTCGCTGGTCCTGCCCGCCGTCAACTTAAGGGGGCTTTCGTTCGTCTTGAAGCCAAACGGCCCGGTCTTCGCCAGGACGCCCTCCAAATTCAGGATAGAGGCGCGGAACGGGAAAAGGCTTTTCCCCTCGTATTCCATCCGGTTTTCAATTTCCGGTTCGGAAGCGAGGCTGCCCTTCATTGCCGCGGGGCGGAAGGCGGAGAGCGGGATAGCGGTCTCATTTCCGGAGCGCGGGCCCTTCAGGGCGGTATGGGCCGGGATCTCAAGCGGGTTCCCGTTCATATTCCTCTCGGTCTCAAAAAAAGCGCCCCTCGAAGGGGAATTCCCGGTCTATCCGGAGATCCTCGATATGGACATTACAGCCCTCTCCCATTCGGGGGAGGAAAGGGGCGCACCCTCCGGCAGGAAGGGCGAAGAGCCGGACTCCGTGCGCGAATACAGGCCGGGTGACGACACGCGGAGGATAAGCTGGAAGCTTACGGCGCGGCACCGCGCCCTTATGCTGAAAGAGCCTTCCCCCTTCGATTCGGAAGAGAAAGTCATAGTGCTGGACGGCACGGGGCCGCCGGACGGGCCCGCGTTCGAGCGGGCGGTAAGCATTGCGGCCACCCTGGCCTCGGCACTCATAAGAAAAGGGGCCCGCGTGGGGCTTGTTACGGCCGAAGGCGAAGTCCCATGCGGGGCCGGGACCTTGCATCTCTATCAGATGCTTGAGCGGCTTGCCTTCGCAAGGGAGTGCCTGCCCTGGAGCGCGCGGCCCCGGGGCGGGGCCATCCTCGTCTGCAAGGGGCCGCGTTCGGAACTGCGCGGGCTGGATTTCAAAGAGGTATTCGATGCCGAAAGGGTATAAGGCGTTAACGGGGATACTGGCCCTCACCGGCTCGCTGGCCCTCCTCACAACCGGGCAGCTCAACCCGCTGGCCTGGCTCCCGTTGCCCGTCCTCCTTTACGGCTATCTGAGGCACTTGCGGGGCGGGCGCGCCCTCGGCCAGAAGATAATCGGCACCCTCTCCGTGCTCACCGTGGGTTTCTTTTTTCTGGACGCATTCGCCATGAGCGCGGATGTGCTCCTGGCCGTGGCCGACCTGACTATTCTGTTCCAGGCCATAAAGGGCTTCGATCTGAAGGAGGAGTGGGACAACCTGCAGGTGTTTTTCATGTGCATATTGCAGATGGTGATCGCCTCCGAGTTCACGCGGGGGATAGCGTTCGGGTTAGTGTTCCTCGTATTTGTCATCCTCCTCGTAAGCGCCATCGTCCTCTCGCACTTTCTGAAAGAGGGGGCCTGGGGAAAGCTGGAAATCAAAAGACCGGTCGCGGCCGTGTCGGCCCTGGCCGTATTTTTCACGGCGGTTTTCTTCATCTCCGCCCCAAGGCTTGCCGGGGGCATATGGCACAGAAAACCCGTGGACGCGATAAAAACGGTGGGCTTTGAAGGGAATGTGGACCTGGGCTCGATAGGCAGGCTGAAGCTGGACCCCACAATAGTGATGCGGATTGAGACGCGGATTAAAACGCCTCTCTACCTCCGGGGGGCCACCCTGGACCGTTTCGACGGGACGGCGTGGACGAACCCGGAGGGGAGGGGCTGGCCGATCTCCGGAGGCGGCGGAAGGTTCGTGATCAACCCGGCCGGGGGTCATGCGGTGCCGATGAAGATATACCTCGAACCCCTGGACACAAACGTCCTCTTCCTGCCCGAAGGCGCCGTCAGCCTTCAAGTGCCGGCGCACATGCTGTACAGAAATTCCTCCGGGGACTTTTTCATGCCGGAGCGGAACGGGCACAGGCTTGTCTACACGGTCTACTCGATACCCGGCGCGGTCTTCTATTCGGATGTGAAGAAATCCGACCTGCAGCTGCCGGGCGGGATGGACCGGCTGGAGGCCCTTGCCTCAGGGATAACCAACGGCACGGACGACCCGCTTGTCAAGGCGCACCTCATAGAAAGATATCTGAAGGCCAATTACGCCTATTCCCTGGACCCGCCCCCCCCGCCTCCGGGTGTCAGCCCGATAGAAGACTTTTTGTTCCATTCCAAAAAAGGCTACTGCGAGCATTACGCAACCGGCATGGCCCTCCTCCTTCGTGCGGCGGGAGTGCCCGCGCGGATTGTGACGGGGTTCATGACTACCGAGTTCAACAGCCTGGGAAACTATATCGTAGTGCGCCAGAAAGACGCGCATACCTGGGTGGAGGCCTTCATCGGGGGCAGGTGGATGCGCTTCGACCCCACCCCGGCACAGTGGGCGGATTCGGCCCAGGGCGGATCGTTTGCCAGCCTCCTTTTTGACGACCTGAAGATGAAATGGAACCGCTATGTCGTAAGTTTCAGCCTGATGGACCAGAAACTGCTTGCCCGCCGCCTGGCCAGGCTGCCGGAGATTATCACATTCGGCGCCCTTCCCGGGTTTTCCGCCGGCAGGGCCGCTGCCCGGAAGGCCCTCTTCGCCATAGTGATAACCGCTCTTTTCATGGGCCTTTTCTTTAACTCTCTTAAAAGAAAGAAAAAGGCCCGGCACGGGGTGGAGACGGCCTATTATCTAAAACTGCGGAGTCTCTCGGAAAAACTGGGTGTGCGCCAAAGCCCCTCTTCAACCCCGGGGGAGTTTTTAAAGGCCTTTCACGGGACGGGATTTGAAAGAGAAGCGGAGGAATTCATAAGGATTTACCAGGAAGCTCGGTTCGGGGGGGAAGAGATCGAGGTTGAAAGATTGCCGGAGCTTTACGCGGAGCTGAGGGAAAAGATTCACGTCTTCCAGCCGAACTCGCCTGTGAGCGGCACGAAGACGCAATAAATCCCAAGCTCCTCGTGCAGGACCTCCCTGCGCTTCGTCCCCTTCAGAAGCCTTTGGGAGAACCGCTCCCCTACCGGGATCACTATCCTTCCGCCCTCGTCAAGCTGTTCGACAAGGGGCGCGGGGACCGCGGGGCTTCCAGCCGTCACGATTATCGCCTGAAAGGGCGCGGCTTCAGGCAGGCCGCGCGACCCGTCCCCCACGCTGAAATGGATTTTTTCATAGCCGATGCCCCTAAGTACTCTCGTTGCCCTTTCGGACAAATCCGGATATAGTTCTATCGTATAGACCTCTTTGGCAAGCTCCGCCAGGACGGCCGCCTGGTAGCCGGAGCCCGTGCCCACCTCCAGCACCCTCTCATCGCCCGCCAGCTCCAGAAGCTCGGTCATTGCGGCAACCATGTAAGGCTGTGATATGGTCTGCCCATCGCCTATCGGAAGGGCCATGTCGTCATAGGCCTTGTGCCTCAGGTACTCGGGCACGAACTCGTGGCGGGGCACCTTGCGCATTGCGTCAAGGACCCGGCTGTCCACGATGCCGCGTGGTTCGAGTTGGGTCTCCACCATCAGCTCACGCGCCCTGGCGTAATCGGGTTCCAGGTTATATTCCATTCCACTTGTCCCGCAGCCAGCCGATGGCCTTATTGTTGGTGAGGTCAAGGTGGATGGGCGTTATCGAGACATATCCCTCCATGACGGCGTTGATGTCCGTGTCCTCGCCGTGCTCCCAGTAGGGCTTCCCGCCCCCAATCCAATAAAATATCTCGCCCCAGGGGGAGGCGGTCTCGTGCACGGAGCCGTCATAAATGCGCTTTGACTGCCTGGTGAACTTCACGCCCTTTATCTCCCTAAGTGGGAGATTGGGCACGTTCACGTTCAAAAGTGTGTCATAAGGGAGCGAGTTTTTGAGGACGAAGCGCGCGGCCAGCAGGCAATAGTGCTGGGCCGCTTCGTAATGGGGCGGCTGTGTCCCGTCCAGCATGATGGAGACCGCTATCGAGGGGACGCCGAATATGGTGCCCTCTATCGCGGCAGAGACCGTGCCGGAGTACGTGATGTCATCGCCCAGGTTCGCCCCCCGGTTGATGCCTGAGACGATGAGGGACGGTTTTTGGGGGAGTATCTTCGCAAGCCCCACGGCAACGCAATCCGTGGGCGTGCCGTTTACGCTGTAGACCTGCTCCCGCAGGTTCTCCACCCGGAGGGGCCTGTGCATGGTAAGCGCGTGGCCCACGGCCGAGCGCTCCCTGTCCGGCGCTATCACATAGGCATCGGCTATCTCCCGCACGCTGCGGGCCAGCGCCATCAGCCCCGGCGAGTGAATTCCGTCGTCGTTGGTCACAAGGACAAGGCCCTTATTCATCAAGAGTAATTCTATCACTTATGTCCGCAAATAAAGCACTTGCCCTTTTCCACCCCATCTTGCAAAATAAAGACCTTAGGGCAACCAAAATGTTTTTTTTAAAACCCCTCCCGGGGAGGGGTTTGGGACGGGTGAAAAAGTCTCACCCCCACCCCCGCCCTCCCCCGTCAAGGGGGAGGGGATATGTTCAAAAGAGCCGAAAAAGATTACGGGAGCCCCTTTGCTGGTTCAGGTTTGTAACCTGGACCAAAGAATTCGTGAACTGAAACCCAATTATCGGGTTCAAGTTGCAAACTTGAACCCGCCTAAGTCCCCTCCTTGGAGGGGTGCAGGGGTGGGTTAAAATACCCCTCTTTTCTAAAAAGGGTTAGGGGAGATTACAAAATAAAATTAATTTCCTTTTCTAATTGGAGGCCCAATGGCGATCACCTATAAAAAAGCGGGCGTGGACATCGCTGAAGGCGAGAAGTTCGTGGACCTCCTTGCGCCGCTTGCCGCGAAGACGCAGGGACGCGAGGTGCTGAAGGGCATCGGCTCTTTCGGCGCTCTCTTCAGCCTCGATGTGAAGAAATATAAAAACCCCGTGCTGGTCTCGAGCACCGACGGCGTGGGCACAAAGCTGAAGCTGGCCTTCCTCTCCGGCAGGCATGATACGGTGGGCATAGACCTTGTGGCCATGTGCGTGAACGACATCCTCACCCTGGGGGCGAAACCCCTCTTCTTCCTGGACTACTTCGCCACAGGGAAACTCCGGGCCAAAAAATCCCTTGCCGTGGTGAAGGGCATAGTGGCCGGGTGCGAGGAGGCGGGCTGCGCCCTGATAGGGGGCGAGACGGCCGAGATGCCGGGCTTTTACGGCCCCGAGGAGTACGACCTGGCGGGTTTTGCCGTGGGCGTGGTGGACAGGCCGGATATAATAGACGGTTCACGGATCAGGCCGGGTGACGCCCTGGTGGGACTCGCCTCATCCGGCCTGCACTCCAACGGGTACTCGCTTGCCAGGAAAGTCCTCCTTGAGAAGGCCGGACTTCCGCTTAAAAGGCGCATCCCCGAACTTGAAGAGACCCTCTCTAACGTACTTTTAATGCCTACTATAATTTACGTAAAGGCATTCGGGGCCCTTCAAAAGAAAGTGGCCGTAAATGGGATGGCCCACATCACCGGGGGCGGGATACCGGGCAATCTGAACCGGATCCTTGGCAAGGACCTGGACGCCGTGGTGGACGAAAGCTCCTGGAAGACCCCGCCTGTATTCGGGCTGATACAGAAACTCGGAGATGTGCCCTCCGCCGATATGAAGCGGACCTTCAACATGGGGATAGGGTATGTGGTTGTGACAAGGCCCGGGGACGCCGGGAAAGCCCAATCCATACTGAAGAAAGCCGGCTACGGGTCTTTCATTATCGGGCACGTGGCCAAGGGGACCGGAATAGTCCGATACGAATAGGATTTGAATTAAAAAAGCCGCCTGTTTAAAAAAGGTAAAAACCCTTGACGGGGGCGTCCTGATTTCTTTATAGTACTTCATCTGCGCGGTGTCCGCTTTTCCTCAGGGAAGGCCGGGGGGGCCTGAACTCAAGGAGGGTTTGTCTCAGTGCATAAGCTAAGGAAAGTTCTGAAACGGCTGTTTACCCCTGTAACCATATTGTTTGTGCCCCATAATTCCGGAAAGCCATACAGCCTGAAACTGCCTTCCATCGGACTGGCGGGGGCGGTAATCCTGGTCCTGGCGGGCGTCAGCTATTTTACTTCCATGGCGGTCAACGAACTGCAGTACCGCGAGATGAGGGACGCGCTGAATTACTATTCCGGGCAGTTCCTTGAGATGAGGACCACCATGGACGCCCTCAGGAAATCCGAACAGGAATTCCACACCCTTTTCAAGCTGAAGGACAAGGACGAGGTCCTCCAGGAATACCAGCCCGCCGACAGCGGCTCGGTCGATATTGAATTGCTGAAAAAAGAGATCAGGAAGTCCATGGAATCGGTAAAGGATATAAGGAGCTATCTGAGCAGGCAGAAGAGCGTCTATATTGCCACGCCGCGCGGATGGCCCGCCAAGGGCTATATCTCTTCCGGATTCGGCGTGAGGACGCATCCCATATACGGGACCGAGGAGTTCCACTCCGGCGTGGACATCCCGGTGGACAAAGGCACGGGGGTGCGGGCCACGGCGGACGGCGTGGTGAGCTTCGCAGGCCCTTCCGGCAAGAGCGGAAACCTGGTGGTGATAGAGCACGGACTTGGCTACTCTACAGTCTACGCCCATAACGAGGTTGTGGACGTGCATGCCGGACAGCTTGTAAAAAGGGGAGATGTTATAGCGAACGCGGGCTCCACGGGGCTGTCAACCGGCCCGCACGTGCATTACGAGGTATGGAAGAACGGGAAGCCGGTAAATCCCGTCCCGTTTCTTGAAGGGAGGCTATGAAAAATGTTTTCTAAAGGCGCTAGCGAAAAACTGGAGGCCATGGTCGGCACGAACAGCACGTTCAAGGGTGACATAACCACTAAAGGCACTCTGAGGGTGGACGGCCTGGTGGAGGGCGACATCGAGGCCGACTGGCTCATAATAGGCGAAAAGGGCCGGGTGAAGGGAAACATCCGGGCGAAAGGCATCATAGCGGGGGGCGAACTGGAGGGCAATCTCTCGGCCCAGGAGAGCCTGGAGATCAAGCACAAAGGGAAGGTAAACGGAGACATCTCCACCAAGAAGCTCACGGTGCATGAGGGCGGCCTGCTGAACGGAAAAACCGTCATGGAGAACACCGGCGAGACGAAGATAGTAGAGCTGCATAAGGAAAAGGCTTAAATTTCAGCAGGTCTCGGCCAGTTCCTTGAACGGCATCAGCAAGCTGTACTCTATCAAAGTGGACATGGCCTTGCTCTGCGTGGGGATATCGCTCTCTTCCAGGATGGCCACGGGGTTCAACCCCCCGATTATCACCATCCCCGCGCGGTCCACGCCGACGGGCACCTCGAAGAGGGAGTTATTGGGGTCTCCTATGCGGATTATCCCGCTGATGCCTTTCCTT
Organism: Nitrospirota bacterium; assembly: GCA_014874185.1. GTDB lineage: Bacteria > Nitrospirota > Thermodesulfovibrionia > Thermodesulfovibrionales > JdFR-88 > JACWAF01. The sequence goes on from JACWAF010000013.1 coordinate 87,150, forward strand.
TTAAGCTCCTCTGAGACCCGGAGGGCGTTTTCTATGCACACGGTGGGTATCTCCCTGAAGCTGGCCAGCACCTTGCCCTCCCCGTGCTGCACGGCGCCGTAGACGTCCGTCATCCGGCTTCTGATGAATATCTCAAGCGGGTCCAGCGAAGAGCCCTCGTAGCTTATCAGCGAGACGAACCGGCTGGGCTCTTTCCCCTCCACCTCCAGAAGGCCGCCGAACCTGGATGCAACCGGTATCCCGGCCTTGAGCAGGACCCCGTTTATGGTCACGCTGCAGATGGTGCCGATGGCCACCTTGCCCTCGGGCACGTGCACGTCACCAAGGGTCTCGCCGCCCCTAGCTATGGCGATCCTGTCGCTCATCACGTATGGGGAGGAGAATACCGGGGCCATCTTCATGAGGGCGTCCCTGAGATGCCGCTCCGGGATGTAGGAGACGTTCACTATTACCCTGCCCTTGAGGGTGGCGGGGTCGAAGTCGGTAAGGTAGGACAGGGTGTCTATCCTGGTTATCACGAAACCCACTTTGGAGCTGACCAGGGCCTTCGTAAGCTCTTCCATGCCCTTCTCGGTTATCTGCCTGCCCTCCTTGCCGAAGGGCTTTGTGAAGCCCCTCTCGTCCAGCATCTTAAGGTAATATCTCACGGTGCGCTCGGAGAGGTTCACCCCATGGCCCTTAAGCTCTTTGGCTATCTCCCTTGAGCCTATGATGGTGTCTTCATATTTATTGAGGACTTTCAGGATAGAAAGCAGGATTCTGTTCATGCCTGCTTATTATAACATCCGGGGAGCCGTGAGGACGATGTTTCGGGGCCCGCTCAGCCCCAGGCGCGTCTTGAGAAAATCCCTCCCCCTTTCCGAAGAGCTGAAAGATAAGCCGTTTCGAAACTTTAATTTCCCGCGTTTTTTGCTATATAATCTACAAATATTCTTTATACCCCGGAGGAGCCATGAAGGAACAGGAGCCCGAACTTAACCAGAACGAACTTGAAGGATACAAATCGAAGATAAACCCCGTCAACAAGGCCAGGCTCACCTGGGACAAGGACCTGATATTCGCCGGGATGACCCAGCGGGGCTACGTCATAGACTTCGATGGCAAGGTGGAATGGGGCTGCATGCCCACCGAGAGCCTTCTTCTCTCCGTTGCGGCCTGCATGGCCATAGACACGGTCTCATTCCTCAAGAAAATGCGCTCGGAGCTTACCGGGTTCAAGATAGACATCACCGGCGAACGGAACCCCACCCCGCCCCAGTTCTATAAGAAGATAGACATGCTCCTTACGATAGACGGGAAGGACATAGACGAAAAGAAGGTGAAAAAGGCCGTCGCCCTCTCGCACGAGAAGTATTGCTCGGTCTACCACAGCCTCCGGAAGGACATGGAAGTGAAGGTGGATTACGTGATAAACAACGGCGGGGAGAAGAAAGACAGCAGCGTTACGGATTGATTAGCAGGCTGCTGACAAAGTGTTTTGACTGTCATTGCGAGCGAAGCGAAGCAATCTCCGCTTGCAACCAAAAATTCGTGCTCTGAAAGCCAATTATGGGGTTCAAGTTACAAACCACAGCTGTCCAAAATAATCTGGAAAGGACCTTTCTGTTCCAAAGCGGATCGGGTCACCCGTGGGCGGGTGACTCCCACGAATACGAAAAGACCCTTTTAAGAGAAATGACTTGTTGGAATAGCAGTCTTTGGACA
>JACWAF010000002.1 GCA_014874185.1 Nitrospirota bacterium
GAGTCACCTTTCAGCGCGGTGAGGTTGAGGACGGATGCGGCGAAACGGTTTAAGAAGGTCCAAAACGCAACGGCAATGATCTGGAAACTTTTACAGGTCGCCGAGAAAAGTTTCCGCACCTTAAAAGGATACTGGTTATTGTCTGATGTCTATAAAGGGAAAAAGTTTGTCGATGGGGTTGCAAAGGATGCCTCAAAGGCACTCGAAAGGATGGCCGCCTGATGGCTTTTTACACACCTATTGACAAGAGCCCTTTATGACAGAAAAATAAGTTCACAGTGGACAAATAGAAAAGGCCTAGAATACGGATTGGGATTTCATTTTACGGCTACAGCTATGAATTTATAATTCGAAAACCGATTTTAGTTCTGATTTTATTAAATCAAATCCGATCCTCTCCTGTTCGAGCCTGACGGCAGGGCCTATGCGGTTAAACCGGAGGTCATCGAAAAGCGCATTCTCCTCCGCGCTGAGTCTGGTCAGGTCGCGATTCAAAGGTTGTGGTTCACTTACCCATTGCGACTTATGGGCTATCAATGTTTTGCGGTCCATAAGGAATGATCTGGCATGAGGGAAATATGCCCGCAACTGATCAAGAATGGCAAAACCGTGCGTATCAATGTCGCCCCAATAGTGAATAGCACACCGGCGCAGCCATGCAGCCTGAACCAGCATCTCAAAGCCGTAGCCCGCGCCGAAAATGACCATGCTCTCCGGCACGCTGGGAAATGCCAGAAAGTTAATCTCGTTTTCAGTTATAAATACTCTGCTGGCCTTTAAATCTAGCAGGTTAAAAGCATCCTGATTGATGGCAATATCCTGGCCGACGCCCGATGGCTGCAAAACCAGTTTTGGGTCAAGAAGACGGAAACGGATTCGGAGCGGTTTTTCGAGAAATCCATACCGGCAGCAAAACTGGTCTATACCCTCGGCCTCAGCGTTGACAGAATCGGGAGGCAACGCCAAGTCCAGCAATTCCTTCAATATGGAAAGATTTCTTTCAATTAACTTTGTGTGAACGCCTGGAATATCTACTTGTCTCAGATATATTCCGGGGCGCGGATGGGCTTGCATCCAATTTACAATATCAAGCAGGAGTGGCCAGTCGGAAGCTAGAGCCAAGACTTTCAGCGGGTGTTTCATAATCCAAGGCAGCAATAATGGCTGGCGCTCTCTAGTAAGGGTTACGAGACCGGTGAACTGTTTAGCATCCCGGATTTTACCTATTATATTAAGTGCATCCTCGATTGTATCTATCCATATCTCATACGGAATTGAATTGTTACCAATTAAATGATGCCTCAGATCGCGCATTACAACGCGGTAATGTACCCCTTGCCTCAGATTGGCAATCCAGGTCCGGACTTCATTAAAACGGACAGATAATTCAGCCGATGTAGGTTTTTTGAGAGTAAGGCGTCTGGGAAATAGTGCCTCACTGCCTGCCAGAGAGGCCAGGATCAGCCCCTTGTCCCATAATTTCTGTACCTGTGTTCGAAGGTCAGATGGCGTTGTCCATTCCATGTGAGGCCTTCGCCTTTTCTACACGATATTCTTCGATGGTTAGATTGCGGAGCTTTGAGGAGCGGCCTTCCTCGTTGTGTACAAAACCTACGCCAGCCACAAAGGGCTCAATAACATGGATCTTCTGAAGCGGGGTGACAATAAGGAGCTGTAGATTCATTTTCTGAAAGAGCTTGAGTCCGTACTGCGCTGACTCGTCCGAACCCCGGCCGAAGGCCTCGTCTATGACTACGAAACGGAAAGATCTGGAACGCACGGCGCCCCATTCAAGTCCAAACTGATAGGCCAGACTTGCCGCAAGAATGGTATAGGCCAGTTTCTCTTTTTGTCCTCCGGATTTTCCGCCTGAATCCGAGTAGTGCTCATGTTCTGTTTTATCCTCACGCCAGCGCTCTGAGGCTGCAAAGGTGAACCAGTTGCGCACATCGGTTACTTTTGCCGTCCAGCGCCTGTCCAGCTCGGCCTGCCCCGGCCGCCCTCGGAAACGCTCGATGATTTGCTTCACCTGAAGGAACTTGGCTTCAGAATACTGTTCATTATCTGATCCGGTCAGACTGCCTTCGGTGCATGCCCTGAGTTCGCCCTGGAAATCCCGGATGTCAGCATCTTGAGCAGCATGCGCCTCCAGCACGATATAGCGGCCAGGATTATAATCTATCTGCACCAGCGAATCATTGATATGGGCGATCCGCTCTTTAATAGTTTCGCGCTCACGGTTTAATTGCGACTGAAAGTTGGCAACCTCGCGGATAGTGTTCTCATTGAGAAGTTCCTTGAAGCGCGCCTCAAAGCGCGGCAGGTCGTCCTTTTTCAGCTTATCAAGCATCAAACGATATTCGTCCGCCGCCTCAATCCCAACGTCCACCTCCTGCGTATCCAAAGGGAACTCGGCACGGTATACACGCATGGCGTCAATTATCTTATCGCGCAGGCGTTTTAGCTTCTCGGCCGCTGCGTCGATCTTATTCTGCAGCCATTCGCGCATTTCCCGCTCCCGGTTATCGCAGGACTCCACGCTCAATTGGCGCTCCCCAATCGCCTCATGCAGCATGGCCTCCAGGGATTCGAACTTGGTCTTGTGGATGACATATGCGGGGTCATCCAGCACGGATTGCGTTTCGAGGCGCGTGGAGATGAAATCCGTCTTTTTCTGATCCGTTTTGGATCTTTTATCCCTCGATTCATTTATCCGTTCCTCAGTCTTTTGCATATCGAGCGTCAGGGCATCCAGCCTCTTGGTGAGTTCCAGAAGCAGATCGGAGGCCGATTCCAGTTGCCTCTTTTCATCCTTAAGCCTTTCAATTTCAGCCGCCACCGGCTGCCAGTCTATTTCATGGAAGTCCCGGTATTCCTCGAGTTTCGACAGCGCCTTTAACCTGCCCTCGATTTTTTTCTGTTCGTTTAGAAGGGCGTTTATATGTTCCGCCAAACCTGTTATTTGAGATTCGAGTTGCCGCGTCTTGGTTTCAAGCGCGGCGATTTTGGCCTCATTGGTCCAGCCAAGGACATACCGGCTGCGGTCGTCTATGCGGTGCCGGTCGTCCTTTTCGTGCCTTTCACCCTGGTTCTTGATCTGGCCCGCCATCGTAACGGCGCGGACCTCGCGGCGGAACTGTTGCTGTGTTTTGCAGCAGGCGAAGTCAAAACGGTGGGCGATCTCCCGTTCAAGCCAGTCGTAATCGGGTGAATCGGGTTTGATGGCAAGCTTGCGGACCAGTGAATCCTGCCCGATGCCTGGCAAACCGGAGCGCGCGGATGAGCGAACCCTGAAATAAACCAGCCGGCCCCTGAGGTGCGTGCGGTCCACCCATTCAGCCACTTCAGCATAATAATTTTCGGGCACCAACATGGACAGCCCGAAATTTCGCAGCAGCCGTTCCGCAGCGCCTTCCCACTGGCGCTCCTCATCCCGCACCTGTATAAGTTCGCCGGCAAAGGGCATATCGGACTCTGGCAATTTCAGCGCGCCGGCTATGGCCTGGCGCATCAATATTTGTTCGCCAGGAATGTTGCTGCGCCTTGATTTTAAACTCCTGATCTCCGCCGTAATGGCATCGTGCTCCTGCCGCCATCTGGCAAAAGAAACATTCGCCTCGGTCAATTCATTTTGCAGCGACGTCTGGCGGCCGGATGCCTCTTCCGAAAGGCTGGAAAATATTTTTTGCTGGGCCAGAAACGCCTCCTAGCTGGCGGGGACGGGCATTCCAAGCGAGCCAGCCAGGCCGGTAAAGCGTTTCGCCTTGTCCCGTCTTCTATTGTACTCATCCTCTTTCTGGAGTATCTCGCCGGCCAACTGCTCAATGCATTGGCCGCCGTTTTCGGCGATGCTGGATTTAATTTCGCTTTCTTGTTTGCGTTGCGCGTTTCTGAGCTCTTCAAGCCGCAGTACCTGCGCGTTCTGACGTTCCCATTCTTCACTGAGCGAGGCAATGCGTTTTTCAAGCAGATCGATCTTCAAGCTGGCAAAATACGTTTTCAGCGCCTCTCGGCAAGCCCGCAACTGCTCGCCGTGCGAACTCAGTTCCGCGTGACTACGGCAGTCCGCAATCAGGGGAGCAAGCAAAGCCATCTGGCGCTTGGCCTTGAGGACCGCCTCGTGGGCCTGGTTGAGATCATCGAAATGCGTAACCAGAGCCTTAATGCGAGACTCCATATCTAAGGGCTCCAACATGTGGCTGCGCACAAAATCTGTGAGATTGCCGACCGACTTCATGGATACAGTCTGATGGAATAGCTCCAGCGCCTGTTCATTTTCAATGCCGAACCTGCGGCGAAACCATGCCCCGTAAGGTGGAAAGCTGTCAAAGACCTCCGCGCCCGCGCTGCGCAGGCGTTTTTTTAACATTCCGATCTCCGGGCCGAATTTTGAAAAATCATTCGAAATCGAAAGTTCGCGCCCTGCCCCGGCATAAAAGCGCGCGGGCTGGCCCTGCTGGTCTTTTATCCAGAAAACCTGCGCAATTGTTATTGTCTGGCCGTATCCTGCGTTATGGAAAACTCCTAAAATAACTGAGTAGCCGTTTTGATCACGAAGAGAGACGGGCTTGGCGGCGCCGCTTAACTCATTTCTTTCAGATTTGTAATGGCCAAGGACGTAGGAGCGCAAGGTCCGTTCTTTCATATCAGCCCCGGCCGCTTTGTTATAAGAAATCCTCTGTGCGGGTACAAGCAGGGTGGTGACAGCATCTACCAATGTTGTCTTGCCCGAGCCTATATCTCCCGTAAGGAGGATATTCCTGCAGTCAAGATTCAATGTCCAAATATGCTTGTCAAAAGTTCCCCAGTTATATAGCTCAAGGCGCCGAAGACGAAAACCCGCAAGCGAGTCATCAGACATGAACTCCAGATCCAGCAGCTCATTCATCCGGTCTGGCCCCCTTGCCTTTCTCCAGGGCCTCCCGATATGAAATAAGCCTTTTGTCAAACTCCGCCAGCCATTGTGCATCTACGAACGCCTTGAGAATACGACGCACCTCAAACATCTGCGCCTGTCCGCTTTGGGGTTTCAGCCGGCGCACAAAACCAAGATCTGCTATCTTGTTCAGATGACTGTCCACGTTATCGATCAGTTTTGCCTCGTTGCTGTTTTCAGGCAGAAACACGCGGACCATCTCCACCACTTGATCGCGAGAGAGGACAAGCCGGGTATCCGCGCCGCCAGCGTCGAATTCGGCCAGCTTCTTTCGAAGAAGCGCCAGAAGAAGGCTTACAGGAAAAGACAACGGCCGTCTGATAATTAAACGAGGGATTTTTATCTCCCCATCGTCAGGCCGCGAGCGTAAAAAAGCATAACCCTCAGCTTCATCCAGCACCAACTCTAACCCAAGCACGGCTGTATAGTCACGCACGCGTGCTTGGATTGAAATGATAGTACTCCACGCCTCCGGATCGTTTTCCTGATAAACTACGCCTTTCAAAAGCGGCACCACTGCACGCGAGAGCTCATTGCCGGATGGGGATCCTGTTTCAAAATCCTGTTCCGTAGCAATCACCTCTTAAAGATAATTCGCAGCATCTTGCCCTGCCTCATGGTCTCGCTTCCGTTGCCGGCATTACTTTTCCATATGATAGTTTCGACTGAGTTTTCGTCGACCTCCGCCTTAAACGTGTCGCTTGCCAGCTGCAGGTAAGCGATTAGTTCAGCAAGGCCTTGTTGTAAAGGCCGCCCCTCGATAAGCTCGCGCAGGGTAATCTGACTCCGTTCCTGCAACGCGTTCCGGATATGTCTTGATAATTCTGCCTTATCGATAACCACTTGCGCGAAGAGCGCGGCAGCATCCAGTTCCTCGTCGCCCTGTTCCAAAATCACGTCAGAGATAAGCGGATTGGAAGGAGGCGTGTAGAGTGGCCGCTCCATAGGCAATTCGATATCGGCTGCAGTGTCATCAATCTGTATAAACTCTCCCGAAGGCGGACTGTCACGCAGCGCTAATGCATTGACCTCAATACCGTGCAGGATATCCATTATGCGGCGGTTTTCGAGCCATGCCTGATCATCCAGAAAGCGCCGTAATTGCTGTGAGAGCTGAGCCACGGTACGTTGGGTATGCTCGCCTGCTTCCAGCCAATCGTAATGTATGCGCCGGATGCGGTAATCGGGTTTGAGATCAGATACAGGTGGCAGGGCCAGCACCCTTTCCAGCAGCACTGTAAATTCCTCCTGCCGGTTGCTTGACATAAGAAAATCCCAGAAGGCACGAAAACTCCTGCCCTGGTCTGAATCCTCGATTGAGTCGCGTTCACCCATTATTTCATCCAGGAGAGTACCTTTAGTGCCCGCCCAAAGGGCAATGCGCTCGCGCACGCGGCGGTCAAGCGTGCGAAAATTGTGCTCCACTTCGCGAAAATCCGCCAGAAGCTCACGCGCGAGACCCATGAACTGCTGGAAGCGGTCCTTTAGAGCCGTGTCCGAAAGCGTGGATATATCGCCGTCCATAATGCGAGCCATTTCAGCATCTATTTCGTCCCGGCGCTTTTTCAGTTCTGCTATTCGGACCTGCGGATCTGTTTCGCTGCCCTCGCTTATCTGTCTTAGTAATGCAAAAAGCGTCAGGAGCCTTGATTCAGTGCCTACGAAGCCTCTTTCCATAAGCGAATTAAGCCAGGAGATTGCCTTTTCGGCAGCTGGTGTCAAATCGAAGTGAGGCTCGTCGCTCCCCTGCGGATAGAATTTCCGGAGCCAGCCTTTCTCGTTGGAAGCCCAGTCGTCGAGATAATCAGCGGCAGATTTGGGAAAGACTTCCGCCCCAATCCTCTCGCGCAAGCCGAACAATTCGTCTTCCAGCGCTTCTGCAAGGTCAGCCTGCTGCATGATTCTTACGTTAGGGACAATAAAGATTCGATGTAAAAAACTTACTATAAGCGGCGCGTGATCGGAGCGAAGCATCCGCCATGCCGGGTGCTTCTGGCGCAACATGTCCAGGGTAGCGTAATCCATACTATACAAGTGAGATTATTCCGGCGCACAGAGCCGTAATCATCAAATATTTTACCTTAATTGCCCTGTGGAAGTTCCTTAACTTGATATAATGGCAAAAAGACATTAGAATATGAAATATTATGACAGATAAATACATTCCAAGGGACATAATTTCTACTATACAACATGCCCTCTCCGAAATGCCTGTTGTAGCCATAACCGGTATGAGGCAGACCGGCAAGAGTACACTTCTCCAAAGGCAGCCTGAATTTGCCGGGAGGCGCTATGTGAGTTTTGACGATTTTGCCCAGCTTGAGGCCGCAAAACTCGATCCGGAAGGTTTTATCGATACTGAAGAACCTTTAACAATTGATGAGGCCCAAAAGTGTCCGGAGATATTTACTGCCATAAAGCGGTCTGTTGACCGCAAAAGAATCCCTGGCCGGTTTCTTCTTTCCGGTTCCGCAAATTTTGCCGTTTTGAAAGGAACATCTGAAAGCCTGGCCGGAAGGGCTGTTTATTTTACAATGCATCCCATGAACGCCAGAGAACGTATGCATAACACGCTGGAAGAGCCTTTTTTGAAAACTTTCTTTAAGACACCGGAAACGCCCAAGGCGAAGGGCTTCAGAAAAATAAAACCAGATGAGGTTCTAAATGGTGGCATGCCAAGCGTTTGCCTGGGAGAGATAAAAGATCGAGCGCTCTGGTTTAAAGGTTACGAACAGACATATCTTGAAAGGGATGTCAGAGAGCTCAGCCAGATCGGCAATATTATCGCGTTCAGGCACATGCTGCATTTGGCCGCGATGCGGTCCGGGCAGCTTTTGTCTCCAAGCGAGCTTGGCCGGGATGTTAAAATGAATGCGGCAACCTCGTCCCGGTATCTTGCCCTGCTAGAAGCCTCTTTTGTCAGCTACCGGCTGAATCCATTTTTTGGAAACAGGGCAAGCAGACTGATAAAATCGCCAAAACTCTATATGGGCGATTCCGGGCTGGCGTGCTATCTTTCGGGAATAACCGATCTGGGGCCTACTGCGGAAGAACCCCTCTTTGGAGCAATGTTCGAAACGCATATCGCACAAAATCTAGCATCCATAATAGACGCCAGGTGGCCGGAAGCTCATCTCTATTTCTGGAGTGTCCAAGGCAGGCATGAAGTTGATTTCGTTATCGAAGCAGGCAGGTCTTGTATTGCCATTGAGGTAAAGGCAAGCGCCAAATGGGATGACCGGGACCTTTCAGGCCTCCGGACCTTTCTTGCGGCCACCCCTCATTGTAAAGCCGGAATACTTGCATATAACGGAACTGAAGCGGTAAGGCTTGGAGATAGATTATGGGCCGTCCCGCTGGGAATTGTACTGTCCTGAGTTGTCCCCAAAGTGTCCCCAGATCCATTGCTAAATTGCATAACATGTTGAATTTAAAAAGAAATTAGCCTTTCCTGTGCGGGTTCGATTCCCACACATTCCCGCCAAAATACATTTTAATCTAAAAACTCGTTTCGATTGCGAATGACTATATAACCTCTCCACGAATGGGCGATACCATTTATATTATACCCATCCATAATTAACGCCCTTTGTCACTTGCTTTAGAGGTAGGAAGGCAGCACTGGATAAAGACCGTTGCAAGAAAAATCCTTTCCCTTTGCCTTTCACCAGATTGCGCACTATCATTTAATTGAGAGCACCACTAAAAGGAGCCCTCTCAAAGCCTTTTTTGTTTTTTTCCGGCCCGCAGGCCTTCTCTTGCAAGAGGAAGAAGGAGAGCCCATAAATGGCGCAAATAACCATCTTCACCATAGGACATTCGACAAGGGTGCTGGATGACTTTTTAGGACTTCTGAAAGCCAACGGCATCCAGGAAGTGGTGGACGTGCGCACGGTGCCGCGCTCCAGGTTCAACCCGCAATACAATATAGAGACCCTGCCCGCCGGGCTTGAGAAGGCCGGGATAGAGTACACCCACATGGCGGGGCTCGGCGGCCTCAGGCACCCCCAGAAGGAATCCATCAACACGGCCTGGAAGAACGCCTCCTTCCGCGCCTTCGCCGACTACATGCAGACGCCCGAGTTCGAAGAGAACCTCCGCGCGCTGATGGAACTTGCAGGGAAGAAGAGGACCGCGCTGATGTGCGCCGAGAGCGTGCCCTGGAGGTGCCACCGGTCTCTTATTGCGGACGCGCTTACGGTCAGGGGAGTGCGGGTGGAGCATATAACCGGCTACGGGAAGAACCGTCCGCACGAGCTTACGCCCTTTGCCAAAGTGGAGCACGGAAGGGTTTATTACCCCGCCGAACCGGCCCATTCCAGGCCTTGACGGGAAGCGGAATCCTGCCAGAAATTTTTTTTGACATTTAAGGTAAGTTCGTGCAATAATATCGCCGAAGTTTTAGGAGTTTTTGAGTTCCGAAAGGCCGCAAGGACTTTTAAGCTTTGTGGCTTTTTTAGTTGAGACTGTGTTCTCTTAAAGCTTTAGTTCACAAAAGAAGGAGGTTGAAAGATTTGGCAGAAGGCACCGTAAAATGGTTCAATGAGTCCAAGGGGTTCGGGTTCATCACCGCCGACGAGGGCGGAGACGTATTCGTCCATTATTCCTCTATCCAGGGGAACGGATTCAAGACCCTTGCCGAAGGCGACAAGGTAAGCTTCGACATCGAGCAGGGCGCAAAAGGACCCAAAGCAGTCAATGTCACCAAAATCTAAATAGATTTCCAGGACATTCATGCGAAAATCCCCCTTCCAAAAAAGGGGGATTTTTAATTTCATTGCGGCAATGGACACCCGTTTCTCCCCATGAGGCCCGCCAATTGACAGATGCCCCTTTTGGAAGATAATGGAGATAGCTTGCCATATTTCAAGGAGGAGTGATTTATGGTTACCGGTTTCGACTCGTTCTGGTACTGGCTGGCGATGTTCGTGCTATGGGCCATGCTTATCACGGGGATAATCGTCTTCATGGTGAGGCGGGTAGGGGAGCCCAGGACCGATAGGGAGATTTGCGACCCTCATGCCATTCTGAGGATCAGATATGCCCGCGGCGAGATAAGCAAAGAGGAGTTCGAGGCGAAGAAGAAAGACCTGGAAGGCTGATGGCGGGCATATCCCAGCCCTCGTCAACCGGTCCCCCGCCGCGTCTTTTGCTTAGTACCTGAACGTAAGCCCCAATAGATAAGCGATATCCGGCTCCGGGCTGGAGAGGCCCCGCTTGACCCCGCCGCTTATATCGAGGCATTTTGAAAACCTGTAAATGCCTCCTGCAAGGGCGAAGGAGCCCGCCCGGTTAGCGGGCGGGTCCGGGTCCGTTTGGGCCCCGAAATTGACCACGGCCCTGAACTTTTCCGCTGCCTGCATCTCCACTGCCGCCGAGAGGTGCCAGAGGTCTTTTCTCTCGCCAATTGAGTTGTTGTTCCTCAGGTATCCCAGGTTCTGGTCGAAGGCGAAGCGCCCGGCCTCCTCGGTGGCTATAAGATAAACATGATAGCCAACGCTGCCCGCGCCGAGCCCCGCCCCGGCATCCCCGGTGGGGAAGACAATTCCGGGCTTTACCGCAATTCCAAGCCCTTTCTTCTGGATGAAACGCCACTTCACCTCCACCGAGGTGTCCGAAACCCCGTCCGCCTGTGTCCAGACGCCGTTTTCTTTCGTCCTTACCATTAAGTACCCAGGCGAGACCACGATGTCCACCCTGTCCGCCGCGCCGTAAGTGAGTATCGGGGCAAGCTGAAATATGTCCTGGCGGATTCCGTCCGTTCGGTCTTCGGAGTAGGCGCCGTCCATCTCGAACTGCGCGTGCCCCGCGCCCTGAGTGCCGGCGTCGTCGGTTATGAGCGGGTGGGCGGCAAAGACGGTTTCAGAGAGAAAGAAACAGATGAAAAAGAGGGCAACCCCCGCGGCAGTCAGAAGCGCGAGGGATATGACATGGCCTGGCTGGCGTCTTCCTTTATTCATCACGGCAGGGATTATAACTGAAACTGAGTCTCAATTTCAAATACATTTCCGCTTCATCACGGGGAACTGCATGTGCCCCGCGCCCTGGGCGCCCGCGCCGCCGGTTATGAGCGGACGGGCGGCAAAAATTTCAACGATTGTCTGCCGCATGCCTTTTATTGTCTGAAGGACGTAATCATAACCTTCCCCGGTATGGGGGATCGTGCAGTTTGAACAGTCTTTTATGCCGTTTTTGAAGGTGAAATCGCCGCCGCAGTCGAGCAGATAAAGGGGGCACCAGCAAAAAAGACACGACCTCCATTCCGTAAGGTCATGGCAAGGGAAAAAACAGCAGTCCCGGTGCACGAAATACTTGTAGTTCATTCAGTGCCGGTTTTCCTCTTCTCGGCAAAGAGCATCCTGTAGGAGTAGCCAAGGACAAAACCTCCGGCCACACCCGATATGAGGAACACGAAAAGCAGCATGTCCCCTTTGTCCGTATTTATGAGAGGCTTGCAGGCCGCCCTGCCGTGCTCCCCCGCTATCTTCTCCACGACCGTCTCGTCCACCCCTTTCCACTCGCCGGCAAGGACGAAAGCCGGCAAAAGAAGCGTAAGAAGCAAAATGAATGCCGCCGCCGCCTTTTTCATGCCGCAGCCTCCTCTTTTTTGATAACGTTCAGCTTGACAAGTATGTCCGGACGTTTCCTTGAGAGGAGGATGACCATCCCGGCCGTCCCGAACCCCTCCAGTATCCCAAGCGGAAGCTGCGTGGGCACGAACGCCACTGCGATCTTTACAAAAAGCGGCATGAAGGGGTCGCCCCCCCTGATGCCGCTTGCCAGCTCGACGGAGGTTGTGAGATATGTCGCCCAGTCCGCAAGGAGACCGGCGGCAAAGCCGGCCGGAAACAACCCCATGCGAAGTCCCCTCAGGCCCTTGAACACGGCGTATCCCGTTATCGAGCCCACTATCCCCATGGAGAAGAGATTGGCTCCGAGGGTGCTTATGCCCCCGTGGGCAAGAAAGAGGGCCTGCAAAAGGAGCGCCACCAGGGCGACCAGTATGCTTATCCCCGGCCCCAGGAGTATGCCCGATATTCCCGTGCCGCACGGGTGGGAGCACGTGCCGGCCGTGGGCACCGGGATGGGCATGGCCGAGATGATGAACACCATCGCCGCCATCAGCCCCACAAGCGGCTTGAACGAGAGGTCAGCCCCGGAGAGCTTTTTAAGCCTCCGAAGCCCGTACAGCACAAACGGCGCGGACGCCGCGTACCAGAGAAGACACCAGTTCAGGGGCAGTATCCCCTCCGATATGTGCATGGCGTACGCGCTGCCAGGCAGCAGAAATACAGCCAGAAACAAAAAAGAAAAAAGCCTTGTCCGGAATCTCACCACAGTCTCCTTTCTTGATACAAATTTAAAAAATAAAAAATCCCGATGAGCCGAAAAGCCCATCGGGATTGCACCCAGTTTGCTTCATCCCAGAGAGACGGGTTTACCTTCCCGGTCTCTCTACTTCTTCCGCGAGAAGTCCTTTTTAAAAACCCGCAGGCAGGTCTTCTGGCTCCCGGATCATCCTCACCTCCGCCTTCCCATGCCCCTGATGAGGCACAGTGGCTTCGCTGGAGGTCTCGTCCCCGGTTACAGCGGCGGGACCGCTCCCGATTTCCACGGGATTCCCTATTACGCCCCTTGGGGCGCCTGCAAGCCTAAATCTGGTTTTGATTTAATCACAGGCGGGCGGAAATGTCAACGCCTGCCTGGGGAGGGCCTGCTTTTTCCGCTTTCCTCCTGCAGGCTGGGCAGAGCCCGTAGAGGTCCATACGATGCGAAGTAAGCGAATAACCATAGCGGTCCGCCAGTTTCTGCTGGAGTTGTTCTATGGCTTCGTCAACAACCTCGCGGGTCCTGCCGCATCGCATGCAGATAAGGTGGTCGTGATGGGCGTGCCCGTACTTGTGCTCATAGCGCAAGACGCCTTCGCCAAAATCCACTTCATGGGCAAGCCCGGCCTCCTTGAGGAGCTTCAGCACCCGGTAAACGGTGGCCCGGCCAACGGCCGGGGCCTTGGCCCGCACCAGAAGGTAAAGCTCTTCGGGGCTCAGATGCCCCTCTTTCTTCAGGAAGATGTCCAGGATGAGCTGCCGCTGGCGGGTCATCTTGAGGCCCTTTTCGGCGAGAAAGCCCTCGAATATCTCCTTCACTTGCGAGTTCATTCATTTTAATATAGATGATACTGAGACTCATCTGCAAGCCCCCTCTAGAATCTGCCCCCATGTCCCTGCCACACCCCGGCCAGGACGGCGAACATGCTCACTATCAGGATGACCCAGTGGAAGACGGCAAGGGCCCCGAAGACCCTTGCCGAATCGAACCGGCCGGGCTTTCCGAATATCCGCTTGAATATCCGCTTTTCAAACATGAGGACGAGAAGATAAAAGGCCCACGCCACAAGCATGGCCGTTATCCCCAGTCCCTGTTTCGTGAAAAGGTCTCCGGCCCTGCCCTCCATGAACAGCATCCCGAAACCGGTCAGTCCGGAGAGGGCCACGTATATCTTCGCGTGCCTGCCGAAGCGGTGCTCTATCCCCTGAAACGCAAGGACCTGCTCCAGGCTCCCGCCCATCTTCTGTATCATGGGGAATATGATGACGGTGACAAAGGCGACCCCGCCTATCCACAGGACGATTGTAGCCACGTGAATTGCCGCCAGAATAGGGTACATGATCAGTCGGCCTCCTTTGCCGGAATTTTTGCCTCTTTTTAATTCTGGCCCGCCGCGCAGCCCGCGGCCATGACCTGAATCATACAAGAGATCATATAAGAAAACGGCCCATTATCAAAATTGAATGAGAAGGGTGTTTCCATTATAGAATAACGGGATCCAGGAGGTTGAGGACAAGCCCCTCCTGAAAAGGCCGGGCAGGGGGCCTTTATTTGACATTACAGGCCCGGTATGTCAAACTAAGGCACAGTTCTGAAATTTTTGTCAAATAAGAGGCCGCAAAAATTTTTGAAATGCGGCCTTTTTTTATTTGGCTGTAATGGGATTTCAGGGCAGGGGGATGAATGTACAACAGATTTTACGAGTTTGGGCTTTCGGACGAGGTCCTGAAGGCGCTCTCCGAGATGGGGTTCGAGGAACCCACCCAGATACAGAAGATAGCCGTCGGCCCGGCCCTTAAGGGCGGGGACATAATAGGGCTTGCCCAGACCGGCACCGGAAAGACCGCCGCCTTCGGCATACCGATAATCGAGCGTACCGAAGCGGGAAGGACCAAACACCCGCGCGCCATCGTGCTTGTGCCCACAAGGGAGCTTGCCATACAGGTGGCGCAGGAACTGAACAGGATAGGCCAGAACAAGGGGATAACATCGGTGCCCATCTATGGCGGGCAATCGATAGAAAGACAGATAAGGAGCCTTCAAAAGGGCGTCCACCTGGTGGTGGGCACCCCCGGAAGGATACTTGACCACCTGCAAAGGAAGACCCTTGTCCTTACGGATATAAACACGGTCGTGCTGGACGAGGCCGACGAGATGCTCAATATGGGCTTCATAGAGGACATCGGAAGGATACTCGAAAAGATACCCAAAGAGAGACAGACGATGCTCTTTTCGGCCACGATGCCGGAGGAGATCGTGCGCATCTCCAGCCGCTATATGCGGACGCCCGAAAAGCTCTACGTGGACCCCAAGAACATGGTGGTGGCGAAGATAAAGCAGGTCTTCTACGAAGTGCGCGAGGAGGACAAGATAAAGGCCCTCACGCGCCTTCTGGACGTGGAGGACCCAGCGCTCACGCTTGTCTTCTGCCATACAAAAAGGGACGTGGACGAGGTATCGGGAAAATTGAGGCAGATGGGCTACGATGCGGGCGCCATCCACGGCGACTACACCCAGAGCCACAGGGACGAGGTGATGAGCCAGTTCAGGCAGGGCAGGCTGGACATACTGGTGGCCACGGACGTTGCCGCCCGCGGGCTGGACATACCCGAAGTGACCCATGTCATAAATTACAGCATCCCGCAGTACCCGGACGCCTATATCCACAGGATCGGCAGGACGGGCAGGGCCGGCAAATCCGGCATCGCGATCACCCTGGTTACCCCTCGCGAATATAGACAGTTGAGACTGATCGAAAAATCTGCGAGAATAAGAATCAGCAAAGCAAGTCTGCCCACGAGGGAACAGGTCATAGAGGCCAGGGAGAACGAACTGGTCCAGGACATCGAGGCCGTAATCTCGGAAGGGGAGCATGAGAGGTATCTGCCTTTGGTGGAGGGGCTGCTTGCCAAACACCCCGAGAAGGTGATCGCGGCGGCGGCCATCAGCCTGATAGCCGGGGAGCTGGAAGTGGAGGACATCGCGGAGATGGGCAGATCACATTCCCCCGCGGGCTCGTTCACAAGGCTGTTCGTGACCATAGGCCGGAAAGACAGGATCAAAGTAGGGGATATAGTGAAGTCCATTTCCACCGGGAGCAACATACCGGGCAGGAAGATAGGCAAGGTGGACATCCATGATACGTTCAGTTTCGTGGAAGTACCGGCCGACCTGGCCGACAGCGTGATAATGAGCCTGAACGACATGGTGCTCCACGGCAAGCGGATAAGGGTGCAGACTGCCAGGCAGGGCGCGGCCTGAAGGTGTCCGGTTGGGCGGTACAGCCCTGCAAAACCGGGGCTTTTGCCAAGCTTTGTTTCTGAAAGGGACCGGTTCGGATATTTGCCATTGTCAGGCTGCGGGATTGGAAAAAATTAATCGGTTAAGGACGTGCGGCTTCGGTTTCCGCCGCATTCGGGAAAAAAGAAAAAGCGGTTGAAAAGAAGGAGAATGTAGTGGCCAAGAAGATCTATGTGGGAAACCTTTCCTACAACGTAAAAGAAGACGACCTGCGGAGGCTTTTTGAGCAGATGGGAGAAGTCACGTCGGCCAAAATAATCACGGACCCGGCGACCGGGCGGTCGAAAGGCTTCGGTTTTGTCGAGATGACCTCGGACGAGGAAGCGGACAAGGCGATATCCAGCCTGGACGGCACCGTCCTTATGGACAGGACCCTGAAAGTGAGCGAGGCCAAACCCCAGGTTGGCGGCGGCAGGCCCAGACCCGGCGGCGGCAGGCCCAGGCCCGGCGGAGGCGGCAGGCCTTTCGGGAGGGAGAAGGGACCGGACAGATGGAGATAAAAGTCGAGGGCAATGACGTTGAAAAGGCCCTCAAGGCCCTTAAAAGAAAGATACAGAAAGAGGGCCTGATGGGCGACCTGAAGAGGAGGCGCTACTATGAAAAGCCCTCGGTGAAGCTGAAGACCAAGCAGCGTGAGGCCCAGAAGAAACGGGCCAAGAGCGCCAGGCGGAGCAGACAGAGCGCGTAATAACTTTAATCCATAGAAAGGAAGATATTGGCAAGACAGCCCGCATATAAAAGCGAGAAGAGAAAGAAAGAGCTGGCCAGGCAGAAAAAACAGGAGCAGAAACGGCAGAGGCGCCTGATGGGCAAGGGCCAGGGCGGCCAGGAAGAGCATCAGCCCGAGGAGAATGAGGGGGGGACATCCCCGGCCGGGGGCGAAGGCTCCCAGACTGCCCCGGAGGGCCAATAAGCCGGTCAGGCCGGCAGTGGAAAATACTATAATCCCTGCCGCAACGAATCGCTTGCGGAATTTTTCATTTTCATTTTCCCAACTAATTCCGCGGGCGGGTTTTTTCTTTAGCCTCCAATAAAAAGATTCCGGGCAAGCCGGATTGAAATCCCTTCCCAAAGCCGTACCCGGATGCATTTTCTTAAGGACTCGCCGGATAATATGTGCTATATTAGAACCGGCTAGGTTTTCCATTACATGACCAGTTACATGATCAGGCGGGCGTTCCTGCTCATAGTGTTCTCCCTTATAGGAGGTTGCGCGTCCTTTCACGAACGCCCCCTATCGCCAGCGCAGACCGCCCGTGATTTCGAAGCCCGCACCCTGACAAACCCCGAACTGAGAAAATACCTCGAATCGAATCTCAACAAAGAGATAAAACCCTGGCCCCCCGAAAGATGGGATTTCGCCATGCTGACCCTTGCGGCCCTCTGTTTCAATCCGGACCTGAAGGTGGCCGGGGCCGGGTGGAGGGTAAGGGAGGCGGCGGTGATAACGGCGGGCGAGCGCCCGAACCCCTCGGTCTCGTTCACGCCCCAGTACCACGCGGACCCACGCGGGCTTCCGCCCTGGACGCTGACCTTCAACCTGGACGTGCCCATCGAGACCGCGGGCAAGCGGGGATACCGGATAGCCCGCGCCAAACGCCTCTCCGATGCGGCCCGGCTGGAGATCGCAAACCAGGCCTGGCTGGTGCGGAGCGCGGTCAGGAAAAACCTCCTCGCCCTTTATTCTTCGGTCCGGCGGGCGCGCATCCTCGAAAGCGAGTTTAATGTGCAAAAAGAACTGCTCCAGGGATTCAAAAAACGGCTTGCGGCGGGCGAAGAGGCAAGTTTTGCCGTGACAAGCTCCGCCATCGATCTGAACCGGACAAACCTTTCACTCTCGGAAAATCAGAAGATCACGGCCCAGGCGCGGGCCGCACTGGCCGGGTCGCTCGGCCTGCCGCTTGAAGCGCTGAGCGGGGTTGATATTTCCTTTAAAACTTTCAAGGAGATGGGCCCGGACCTTTTTTCGCCGTCCGTGCGGCGGCAGGCCCTTACCAGCCGGCCCGATATACTGGCCAGGCTTCAGGAATATGAGGCCGCCCAGTCCGCCCTTCAACTGGAGATAGCCAGGCAGTACCCGGACATACACCTGGGGCCCGGGTACGAGTGGGACCAGGGGGACAACAGGTGGTCAGTAGGGGTGGGCCTCGTGCTGCCGGTCCTGAACCGCAACCAGGGGCCTATCGCGGAGGCGAAGGCCCGCCGCCAACAGGCGGCGGCGCGATTTACGGCCCTTCAGGCGCGTGTGATAGAAGAGGCAGACCGGGCCCTTGCGGGCTACAAGGCCGCGCTTGCCACCCTGAAGACCGCCCGTTCCATCCTCCAGGACCAGCAGATTAAATACAAGGCGGCGGAGGCCATGTTCAGCAGGGGCGAGGAGGACAGGCTGTCACTCTTGAGCGCCAGGCGGGTGCTGGATGCCGCGCGCCTGGCCTCACTGGAAGCCCTTGTCGGGGCACAGCGAGCATTGGGCGCGCTGGAAGACGCCGTGCGGATGCCGCTTGGCGGCCAGGAAGCCTTTCCTTATCGGGCCGTCCTTAACGGGGCCGCCAGATGATAAAAAAAACCGCTTTTGCCGCGCTCGCGGCCGTTTTGGCATTCATCATCCTGATCCCCCTCTCCGCGTGCAAAAAGCAGGAAGAGAAAAAGGCCCCCCCTGCCAAACAGGAACCCCCCGCAGCTCCTCCAGAGCGGAAAGGGGTGGAAATCAGCAGGCAGGCCCAAGGGGCAAGCGGGATAATCACTGAGGAACTTAAACCCGTTTCGTACCGGGAGCAGACGGAAGCCTACGGGATCGTGCTCCCTTCCAACCCGCTTATAGAGATGCGGCAAAATTATGTATCCGCCGTGAGCGCGGTTGACAGGGCACAGGCCCTTCTGGGGGCCTCGCAGAAGGAGTACGCGCGTCTAAAGGCGCTTAACGAGGACAACAAGAACGTCTCCGACAAGGCGGTCCAGGCCGCCTCGGCCGCGCTTGCGGCCAGCCGGGCAAGCCGCTTCCAGGCGGGGCAGGACCTGCTTTCCGTTAAAGCGGCCATAAAACTTAAATGGGGCAATATCCTTTCGGGCTGGATATTCAACTCCTCGCCCGGATACCGCAGACTTGTAAATATTCAGGACGTCCTCGTCCAGGTGACACTGCCCGCAACGGCAAAAGTCATATCGATACCGGGAAAGATCAGCGTCCGGGACCTGGAAGGCGGCCTGATAGCGGCCAGGTTTGTAGCGCGCGCCCCCTCTACCGACCCGCGCATCCAGGGGGTGAGCTTCTTTTGCATAGCCCCTTCGTACACCACCCGCCTCCTGCCGGGCATGAACGTAACGGCATATCTGCCCGGAAGGCAGGCGGAGAGCGGGTACATCGTGCCCCTTTCGGCGATAATTTGGCTCCAGGACAGGGCATGGGCTTATGTCCAAAAAAACCCAACCCTGTTTCAGCGGATTGAGGTGCCCACCACGCAGCCAATGAAGGACGGCTATTTTGTGACCGGCGTATTCCCACCCGCCAGCCGCATCGTGGTGCATGGAGCGCAGTCCATCTTCTCCCAGGAATCCGCGCCCCAGTTCAAATCCCAGGGCGGAGAGGGAGACGGGGATTGAACGCCGGGCAGAGCGGGGTGCTTGGCGCTATCGTCCGGTTCTCGCTGCGCCGCCGGGGCGTGATAATCGCCTTGGCCGTAATCTTTCTGGCCTATGCTGTCTATGCGGCCACGCGCGCGAGGTATGATGTCTTTCCGGAGTTCGCCCCGCCCCAGGTAGTGGTCCATACCGAGGCGCCTGGGTTTTCGTCCGAACAGGTGGAAGTGCTTGTCACCACCCCGATAGAGACCGCCCTCACCGGCGCGGGCGGCATCGAGTCCATGCGCTCCAGCTCCATTCAGGGCTTTTCGGCAATCACGCTTAAATTCAAGTCTGGCACGGATGTGTATCTTGCCAGGCAGAAGATAGCCGAACGCCTCTCCACGCTGGCCGGACTGCTGCCCCGGGGGCTCACGCCCCAGATGACCCCTCTCACCTCATCCACGGGCACAGTGCTTGTGGCCGGGCTGGCCTCAAAGAAGATGGGCCAGATGGCCCTGAGGACAGTGGCCGACTGGACGGTCAGGCCCCGCATCCTCGCCGTGCCGGGGGTGGCAAAGGTGGCCATATTCGGCGGAGACATAAAACAGCTCCAGATACAGGTGCGGCCGGACCGGCTGATAAAATACAATCTCTCGCTGGATGACGTGCTCTCCGCCGCGAGACGGGCTACCGGGGTGCAGGGGGCGGGCTTCATCGAGACCGCAAACCAGAGGATCCCGCTCAGGTCCGAGGGCCAGTCCGTAAAGCCGGAAGAGCTGGCAAAAACCGTCCTCCTGCATGAAAACGGCGCGAACGTGGTGCTCTCCGACGTGGCAAGGGTCAGGGAGGCGCCCGCGCCTCCTATCGGCGGGGGCGAGATCATGGGAAAGCCCGGCGTGATCATGATCGTCTCGGCCCAGTACGGGGCCAATACGCTTGATGTGACCGCAAGGCTCGAAAAGGCCATAGAAGAGCTTCGGCCGTCGCTTGAGAACCAGGGGATAAAGGTCTATCCCGCCCTCTTCAGGCCCGCGGACTTCATAGAAACGGCAGTCCATAACGTGCGCACATCGCTCCTCATCGGGGCGGCCCTGGTCGTACTCGTCCTCTTTCTGTTCCTTTTCAACCTGCGCACAGCGGCCATCTCCTGCGCAGCCATACCGCTGTCGCTGCTTTCGGCCATAACAGTCCTGGGGCATTTCGGCTACAGCCTGAACACCATGACGATGGGCGGGCTTGCCATCGCGATCGGAGAGGTGGTGGACGACGCCGTCATAGACGTGGAGAACATCTTCAGGAGGCTGCGGGAAAACCGCCGCCTTGCCATGCCCCGCTCCGTCTTCAGGGTGGTCTTCGATGCCTCCATCGAGGTCAGGAGCGCAGTGGTCTACGCCACATTTGCCGTGGTGCTTGTCTTTGTGCCGGTGCTGACCATGTCCGGGGTGGCCGGACGGCTCTTCTCCCCCCTGGGCATCGCCTACATACTGGCCATTCTCTCCTCTCTTGTGGTTGCGCTCACCATAACGCCCGCCCTCTGCATGGTCCTTTTGGGTGAAAGGGACCTGCCCGCCGGTGAGCCCCCCGTTGTCCGGTGGGCAAGGGCGCGGTATCAAAACCTCATCATGCACGTCGAAAAGCGCCCGCGTGTGGTTGTCCTGGCCGGGGCGGTGCTCATCATCGCCATACTTGCGGCAATCCCCTTCCTGCGCGGAAGTTTCCTGCCGGAACTGGTCGAAGGCAATTTCATAATTCACGCCACGTCCGTCCCCGGCACATCGCTTCCTGAAACCTTGCGCCTGGGGCGGCACATAGCCCGGGGGCTTTTAAGGCTTCCCTATGTGCGCTCCGTCTCACAGCGGGCGGGAAGGGCGGAACGAGGCGAGGAGACCAGGGGAACGAATGCCAGCGAAATAGACGTTACCCTGAGCCCGCTTAATAAAAAGGGGTTCGACTCCGCGAAGAAGGAGATACGCCATCTGCTGGGTAAATTCCCGGGGATGTCCTTCTCCATAAACACGTTCCTCACCGAGAGGATAAACGAGACCGTCTCGGGCTATACCGCGCCCGTCGTTGTAAACATCTATGGCAGCAACCTCAACGTGCTGGACGAGAAGGCCCGGGAGGTTGCCGCCGTGCTTGGCGGCGTGCGCGGGGCGGCGGATGTCAGGCTGCAGTCCCCGCCGGGCGCCCCCCAGCTTCTGGCAAAACTCAGGAAACCCGACCTCGCCCGATGGGGCTTCGACCCGGTCAGCGTACTGGATGCCATGAACGTCGCGTTCGAGGGCAGGACCGTGGGCCAGGTCTATCAGGGCGACAGGGTCTTTGATGTATCTGTAGTCCTTGACCCCGAAAACAGGAACAAGGTAACCGATATCGCAAACCTCCCCATCCGTTCGCCCGGCGGGACTTACGTCAGGCTTGGACAGCTTGCCGATCTCCACGAGGAACCGGCGCGGTTCATCATACTGCACGATGGCGGCAGACGCGTACAGGCCATAACCTGCACCGTGACCGGAAGAAACGTAAGCGCCTTTGTTGCCGATGCCCGGCAAAAGATCCTCTCAGCCGTTTCCTTTCCGGCGGGGACTTACGTGGACTTCTCCGGGGCGGCCCGGGAGCAGGCCCGCGCGAGGCGGGACCTGCTGGTCCACTCGCTCCTGGCAGGCATAGGGATAATAATACTTTTATCCATGGCGGTGGGCAGCTATAAAAACGTGCTCCTCATCCTCCTGAACCTCCCTTTCGCCCTGGCGGGGGGAGTCATCATCGTCCTCGCAACGGGCGGCTTCCTCTCCATCGGATCCATGATCGGCTTTGTCACCCTCTTCGGCATCACCCTCCGCAACAGCGTCCTCATGATCTCCCACTACGAGCACCTGGTGCAAACGGAGGGGATGCCATGGGGACTGGGGGCCGCCGTGCGCGGGGCCTCGGAACGTCTTACACCCATCCTGATGACCGCCTCCGTCACCGCCCTGGGCCTCCTGCCCCTCGCTGTCGGAAGCGGCGCCCCCGGACGCGAAATAGAAGGGCCAATGGCGCAGGTCATCCTCGGAGGCCTCGTCACCTCCACCCTCTTGAACCTGATCATCATGCCCACCCTGGCATTAAGATACGGCCGCTTTGAAAAGAGATAAAGGCTTGTAAAGACCCTTCTTCTTTCTCTTGCAAGAGAAAGCCCGCGGACTGTGGGACAGCAAAGAGTAAGAGTTTTTTCTTTTGCTACTTTTCTTTTTTGCAAAAAAGAAAAGTAGGCAGTTATTCGCAAATGGCGTGTTTTTTTATCCTGGCGAGCCTTTTGCCTTTGAGCCCCAGGGCCTCGAAGCTGGTCACCCCGCCCCTCTGCCGGGCCGTAATAATCCTGTCCACCGTTTCGGGGCCGAGGCCGGGCACGCGCAAGAGGGCCTCTTTGTCCGCCTTGTTGATCCTGACCGGATAGAACTCCGGATGGGCTTCGGCCCATAGCTCCTTTGGGTCTTTATCCAGCCGCAGGTTGCCGGTGCTGTCGAAGATGATCTCCTCTTTTTTGAACCCGTACCTGCGGGAGAGGAAATCGACCTGGTACAGCCGGTGCTCGCGGATGAAGGGTTTTTCGGGGCTGGTGAGGAAGTTCCTCTCGCCGGGTATACCGGGTTTCCCCATGCCCTTCTGATAGGCGGAAAAGTACACGCGCTTGAAATTCATTTCGTCATAGAGGGTGTACATGCTGTCCACGATCTCGCGGTCGGCCTCGCTGGCGGCCCCCACGATGAACTGGGTGGTGCATTTCACCCGCGAGTGGCGCATCCCCCTTCCCGTAAGCCTGCCCATGAGGCGCATCGGGCGCAGGATGTCTTTTTCGTAGTCTTTCTTTTGAGAGAGGAGGCCGAAGTGGTCTTTACCGGGTGTCTCTATATTAAGGGAGACGGCGGTGGCCAGCGAGAGGGACTCTTCTATCGCGGCGTCCGAGGCGCCGGGGATGATTTTCAAATGGATGTACCCCTTGTAGCCATGCCTGTATCTCAGCAGCCGGGCTGCGGCATTTATCCGGTCCATTGTGTAATCGGGGGTGCTGATCACTGCCGAGCTTAGAAAGAGCCCGAATGCCTTTCTCTTCGCGTAATACTCCATGAAGACCCGTGCCGCCTCTTCGGGCTGAAGGGTGCAGCGCCGCACGCCGGTTTCGGAGCGCAGGGGACAGTAGCCGCAATCGTTGGCGCAGGCGTTGGAGAGGAGGGTCTTGAGGAGCACGGTATAACCGCCTTGGGGAAGGGCAACCGGGTAGAGCCATTTGCCCCCGGTCCCGCGCCTTCTGTGCTCGTCTTTTCCGGTTCCGCAGGCGCATGCCAGGTCGTAGCGGGAGTCCTCGGAGAGGATTTTCAGCTTCTCAAGCGTATCCATGGTGGAAACCCTGCAAGATTATATCACGCCCGTTCAGGGAAAATTAAACCGGGAGTTTTCTCTACGGCCAGCCAGGGGCAAGACATGGCCTGCGGGCAGGCGAATTGACATGCAAAGTATTCTGCGGGAAACTGGAATAAGGACAGTTTTCGATGAGAACTTACTTTATAAAAATACTCTCGATCATTTGCCTGGTCCTGCTGCCCATTGCGGGACTTGCCCAGGGGCAGGACAGAACGCAGATCCCCCCCATAGCCCAGCCCCTTGTGCGTGAGGGCGAATTCGCGGTGAGGCTGGCCAATGCCCTCGGCCTGGGCACGACCAATGACGAGGTGGAGGCGGAGAGCATACTGGGCGCAGACGGCATCTCTCCAAGAAACGGCTGGATAGCCGATTACCCCATGACCCCGGACATAGTGGACGAGATACGGTCCTCGGTCATCCAGGCCTCGGATTCGGGCAGGCTGGGCATGGGAAAAGATGACGCATTGCGGATAGTGGATGACGTCAGCGTCCAATTCAACATGAACATAGGGCCATATTCCGCCGGAGAAGCCGAAGCGCCGCCCCCATCGGGCGCCAATTATCCAAACCCGACCGTCATTAATAATTACTATTACAATGTGGGCCCGCCGGTGGTCACCTATTATCCGCCGCCTCCGGGCTTTTTTTATCTCTATTCCTGGGTCCCCTATCCGTTCTGGTGCAACGGTTTCTTCTTTACGGGTTTTTTTGTACTGCATGATTTCAACAGGGTCATTATAAGGGACAGAAGGGCGGAGATCGTTACCAACCATTTCCTTGTTCCTCACAGGAACAGGGGCTACAGGATCGACCCGGTAAACAGGCTGAGGGGGAGGACGTTTGGCGGGATCGCACCCCGCACGAGAGACCTGGTCCGCATTCCAAGGGGCCCTGCCCTGTTCAACCATAACAGGCCAATCCCAAAAATCACTCCGCGTTTCCGGGGCCGCGGTATTACTCCGCCGCCAAGGCCGGGCGCGCCATCGCGGATAGCCCCGGCGCCGTCAAGGCCAGGCATGTTCCCAAGGATCAGCCCAACACCGCCCCGGAGGCTGTCGCCTGCCCCCGCTCCGCCACGTGCTCCGGCCCCTGCTCAACCGCCCAGGCCCAGCCTGCAGCCGCGCAGACTCATGCCAGCTCCGGCGCCGCCAAGGCCACCCGCCCCTGCCCCTGCTCCGCCCAGGCGAGGCATTGCCCCGTTTCCGGGGAGATAGAGGGAGCGCCGGTCCGGCTCGGGCTTTAAGAAAATTCGAATGCGGCAGAGGCGCGTTCAGGAAAAAAAGCGGGGCAGGGCTGCCCCGCTTTTCATTTCATTGCAGGCTCTCTCTTTTTCTCATAGCGCGCCATAAGTTCCGCCTGAGAGATCACATGCCCCCGCATGGCCTTTTCCACTTCCTTTTTCCCTGACCGGGGGCCCAGGTCCAGCGTGGTGTCCAGCGCATACAGCCTGAAAAAATACCGGTGTGTCCCGCTGGGGGGGCAAGGGCCTCCGTAGGAGCGCTTCTTGAAATCTGTGGTGCCCTGCACCGCCCCTTCCGGGGCCGAGCCTTCCTTTATCTCCGTTGTCCGGGGATTGATGTTCCACACCACCCAGTGCACCCAGTCGCCATGCGGAGCGTCGGGGTCGTCCAGAATCAGCGCCAGCGATTTTGCCCCCTCCGGGACGCCCTCTATCCGCAATGGCGGGTTGATATTTTCTCCATCGCAGGTGTATTTCGGCGGTATGCCGGCATTCGCCTTGAAAGCCTGGCTGGTTATCCTCATGTCTTTCATTTGTCCTCCTCCGTATGCGGCATGACTGCCCAAAACAAGAAAAACAGCCATTATCATGGAAGCGGCCTGTTTCATCGCTCTGCTCCTTGTTATAGTTTAACTGCAAAAGATTATACATAAAACGGGCCGGATGATAAGAGGCGTTTGAAATATTGGAATACGGCCTCAGCCGGGCGGCTCCAGTGCGTCCCTGGCGGGGACCATGATGCGGACGAGGATGCCGGGCTTTATTTTTATCGCTCCCAGCAGGGCACTGAACGGTTTTATCCCGTAATCGGGCTGGCGGAGCCTGAATTCCGCGGTATAAAAATCCCCTTCCTTCTGCGCGGTCAAGGTGATCTCCCTCGTTTTCCCATGCAGTGCAAGCTCGCCGTCAACGATATAGCCGGAACCCTTTCTGGTTATTGCCGAAGAGGTGAAGATTATATCCCTGTAAATATCCGTCTGCAGTACATCTTTTCTTATATTCCGGTCGATCTCCTGCCTGTCTTTTTCGCTCAGGATATCCGGCCTCCGGGCGCCGTTCACCATGGCGCAATCCACCCGCAGGGAATCCGGATCGAAGCGGGCCCGGATGAAGTCCCTTTCGAACTCGATAAAAAAGGATGTGACGCTTATGCGAAGGTCATGGGCGAGGGGGGAGAGCATGCCCTCCTTGTAAGTGAACACCTGGCAGGATGCCGAAGACTGGTCGAAACGCCTCACTCCAGCCGCCATAAGAAAAGATTCTACCTTTCTTTTCATTAAAAAGAAAGGCGGTCAGGCCTTTATGAAACCCTCTTCGGCAAGCGCCCTCAATAAAAGGTGGAAGTAGATCAGTCCGCCGAATGTGCCGAAGCGCGCCGCCCTGCGTCTCACCTCGTCATAGCCGGGCCGTTCGGAAAGGCCTGAAAGGGGGCCGGGGGGGAAAGAGAGGGATTACTTATCATTTTTATAAATATTGCTTATTGAAAATTGCTTATTGAAAGCCCGGGAATGCTGTGCTAACTGTTTGTTTGTGCCCGGATGCATATATAGCGTCTTTTTGCGATTTTCCATCTTGTCCTTGCCGGGATTTTTTGTGATTTCACGCACATTTTTTATCCGCTCCGGCGGTTCAAAATCCACTAGCGGCAATATAATGACTAAAACCGGGAAGAAAGGAGGCAGTCATGAAGAAGTCGATGTTTCTGCTGTTGTTTTTAGGCTTGATAGGGTTCATCTATTCGTGCGGAGGGGGCGGGGGTGGCACCTCCCCCAGCGGCAATGTGTCTTTTTATGTTACGGACGCCATGTCCGATCAGTACCGGCAGGTGGCCGCGACCCTGAACAGCGTGTCGCTTGTAAACTCCGAAAGCGGTGAGCAGTGCGTCCTCCTGGATAACTCTACCTCGGTGGACATAGCAACCCTTGCCAACGAGATACTGCTCCTGGGGGCGCCCCATTGTCCGGCGGGCAATTACGACCGCATACATGCGGAATTGAGCAATTCGGTCGTCATCACAAACTCTGCCGGGGTAACCCAGACCTGCACCTTTGTCTCTTACAACCAAAATTCCAATAATCCTCCAGACGTGCTCAACTGCAATGGCAACAATTGCACGCTGGATGTAAACGGGGCCGTAAACGTCTTCGCGAACCAGAACAACAAGCTGGGCCTGGATTTCGAACTTAAGAATTTCGTCGTAAACGATTTTCCTAACCCCGATTGCACCGTGACCATGAAGGTCTCTCCTCTTAACGCCTCGGACATGATGGGCAAGATGGGGCAGGGCTACATGGAATCCGTGGAGGGCCGCATCTCCCTGCTGAATGCCACGGATAAGACATTCACTCTTAGCGGAGAGGACCGGAGCTTCACGGTGGATTACAACGGGGTGAGCCAGCAAGGCATCGATAAACTGTTACCGTTTGCCCAAGACAACAATCTGGAGGTGCGGGTGCTTGCCAACAGCATAGACCTTGGCTCCGCCATAACCGCCACGGGCATCTACGTAATGGACGAAGGCATGGTATCCAACCTGGATGCCTCCGGTATGACATTTGTCCTTGGCAACGGCATAACGGTTGATTATTCCAGCGCCCTGGTTGAGGGCGAGACCGCGCTTGCCAACGGGGTGCAGGCCGAGGTGAGCCTTATGGGGACAAACGGCACCGCTTACATCGCCAACAAGGTGGAAGTGGACGAGCCGGAGGCGGAGGACTGACGCCTGAATTCACAGCCTGAAAAGAACAGGGGGCGGATGTTTTCATCCGCCCCCCTTGTTTTATGTCCAGGCGCTTCGAGGCGCTTTGCGCGAAAGGCCCGGACGCTTTTTCCCATTCCGGCCAACCCCGGTTGTTATTTCTTCTGCTCGCCTTTTTCCAGCTTCTTGATCGCCTTCATCTCGGGGACGAAGTTAAAGTAGCTCACGTCCGCTGCGGGCAGGTCCAGCCTGGTGCCCCAGACTATCCAGCTGGCGTCGTAGTCCCGGACTTTCGGGAACCCAAGCTCCTTCAGCACGAAATACGTATTGGCCGCCCTGGTGCCCGTCTGGCAATAGACGATGACCTCTTTTCTCTTGTCCAGTTTGCCATAGATCTTTGACAGCTCGGAGACCGGCTTCAGGATGGTCGAACCGGGCTCGTAATTCCGTTCGAAGTTGATGTTTATGGCTCCGGGGATATGGCCCCCCCTCAACGACCTCACGTCCGTGCCCTTGTATTCGCCAGGGGTGCGGGCATCAAGGATGATCACATTCGGCCTGATCAGGCTGGCCCTCACATAACGGGTGGTGGCGTATTTGCGCGGATCGGGTTTGGCCCTGAAGACGGACGGGGGCAGTTTTGCAACAGAGGTCGAGAGGTCTCCCTTCCATGCCTCGATCCCGCCGTTTAGCACATGGAGGCGCTTCATCCCGAGATAGTCAAACATCCAGTATCCGAGATATGCCATTTCCTTGCCTTCGCCGTACAGCACCACGTCCTTGCCCAGATCCAGACCGCTTTCTCCAAGTATCCTGTTTAGCCGTGGAACGGGCAAAAGGATATCGTCCGGTTTGCTCTGCAGACCATCCACGGGGACGCTTATGGCGCCGGGGATGTGCCCCTCCAGATACGCCTCCTTGCTGCGCAGGTCAACAAGGACTGCATGGGCCCTGTTCTGCGCCAGCCAGGCGGCATCGACCAGGGGCCGCTTGCCGGAGGAGGCCTTCCCGGCGTAACTTGCGGACGAGAACAGCAAAAGGATGCTGAAGCCTACGGCCAGAACCATCAAACTTTTCAAGCGTCTCATTTTATTCTGCCTTTCTTTATATGAAGAGTTTTCCCAAACTGGCAACCTCGCATGCGGCTGTTTATGGCGGCAGGCATCTAAAAGCCTTTAATAAACCAAAGAGCATAAGAGAAGAATACCTTTATTTAATAATACTCCGTTATTTAATTTTTTATGCTTATCCGGTTAGCTCACAAACTCAGTAAAGCCCCCAAATCATGTCATTCCCGCAAGCCCCGTATCAGGTACGGGGCAGGCTCCGCGCGCCGGGAACCCAACCCACCCCCGTCCCCTCCCAGGAGGGG
Source organism: Nitrospirota bacterium (assembly GCA_014874185.1). GTDB lineage: Bacteria > Nitrospirota > Thermodesulfovibrionia > Thermodesulfovibrionales > JdFR-88 > JACWAF01. The sequence goes on from JACWAF010000002.1 coordinate 28,841, forward strand.
ATTAAGGGGTGGGTAGATTCCGGACAAGCCGGAATGACAGGAATCCGAGTAAACCGGATAAGCATAATTTTTTTTAGACTTCGACATCGTCTCTTGCCGGTAGTTTGGCGGCCCCCATTACCTGAAACCGATCCCCCGCTGCCTTGCGTGGAAACCCCTGTTTTTTGTGCTACAATATTCTGTATTTTCATCTGCTTATCTCATGAGGTGATGAATGGGCATCCTTGTTGTTGGCTCGGTGGCGCTCGATACCGTAAAGACGCCTTTCGGGGAGGTGGAAGAGGCCCTTGGCGGCTCGGCCACATACTTTTCCGTTGCGGCAAGCTATTTCACGGACGTGAGCATGGTAGCCGTAGTGGGGCAGGACTTCCCGGAAAAACACATAAATTTTCTTAAAACCCGGAAGATAGACCTTAACGGGCTTCAAAAGGCCCCCGGCAAGACCTTCCGCTGGGCAGGCTACTACGATTACGACCTGAACAGGGCCAATACTTTAAAGACAGAACTTAACGTCTTCGAGACCTTCAGCCCGGAGCTGCCAGGAGAATACAAGGATGCGGAATTCGTCTTTCTCGCCAATATAGACCCGGTCCTCCAGCGAGCGGTCCTGGACCAGATCAACAGGCCCAGGCTCATCGCCGCCGACACGATGAACTACTGGATAGAAAACAAAAAAGCGGAACTCATAGAGACCTTGAAGCGCGTGGACATCCTGACAATAAATGAAGCCGAGGTCAGGGAACTGGCCGGCGAACCCAACCTGATAAAAGCGGCAAGGAGCATACTCTCCCTCGGCCCGAAGGTGCTTATAGTGAAACGGGGGGAGTACGGGGTTTTGATGTTCAACGGGGGAAGCGTATTCTCCGCCCCGGCTTACCCGCTTGAGAGCGTCTTCGACCCCACCGGCGCGGGCGACACCTTCGCGGGGGGGTTCATGGGCTATGTGGCAAGCGTGCGGGACTGGACGGATGGAGGGTTGCGCAAGGCGCTGGTTATGGGCAGCGTAATGGCCTCTTTTAACGTGGAGGATTTCAGCCTGGGGAGGATCAAAAGCCTGGACTACAAGGAGATAGAGACGAGGTTCAGGGGGTTCAAAAGGCTTGCCCAGTTTGAAGACCTTTAAGCTCCTCTTCCAGGTCTTGCTTTCGGCGCAACAGATTTTCCTTTTTGGTCATTAACTGGTCAAATTCGGCCTTTTTGTCCTTCAGCTCCGTCTCAAGCTCGCCTTTATGTATGAAATTGGCCTGCACCATCTGCTGCTCTTCGGGGGTAAGGTACTGCAGATATGTCTGGTTGGCCTCCAGCTGGCTCTTCCCGGCGGCCATGGCGGCATCGATGCCCTTTTTGAAGAGCACCTGTATGCGCAGGTTTACCTGGTAAAGTTCGTCCTGAAGCGCCTTGTACTTGTCTTCGGCCTTCCGGATGCCGGCCAATTCCTGGTCGATCTCGGCAAGCCGCGCTTTTATCTGCCCGGCACGGGGTGAGACGGCTGGCGGTGCGGGCGACTGAGGGCTTGCAGGCGGCGCTTTGGGCCGGAAAGGGGCCGGGACATGCTCTTCCTTCAATTTCTCCTCCGCCCCCGGCGTATACTCCTCTATGCGGACAATCTCGCTCTCCGGGATGCCTATCGTGCCCCCGCCCGCATTGAACTTTATCTCCCCGTCCTCTTTCCTGTAAGAGACAATGCCGCTTATGGTGGAGCCGTTTTTAAGATACAACCGGTAGGCAGCCTGGGAGAGGGACGCGAAAAACAGAACAAAAAGACCTGCCGCCAGGAGCTTCTTCATGCCTCCATTCTAGCAGAATTCTCTTTTTTTAAGAACTCCTTTATGGCATGGGCAAGCCCCCGGTCTATGCCCTTCACCTGGACCAGTTCCTCTTCGCTCGCCGCGCGCAGGGCCTCAATGCTTCCAAAATGCCTCAAAAGCTCCAGCCTTTTCTTGTTCCCTATGCCCTTTATCTGCAAAAGCGGGCTTTCCAGCAGCCCCTTCCCCCGTAATTTCTTGTGGAAAGTTATGGCGAACCTGTGCACCTCGTCCCGTATCCTCTTTAGAAGAAGGGAAGAGGGCCTTCCGTCCTCCAGGTCCACCGGAATGGGGTAATCGGGAATGAACACCCTGTCCGGGTCTTTGGCAAGGGCGATTATTTCAGGCGGGTCTTCGATATTTTCCAGCGCGGCCCGGGCGGCCTCAAGCTGCCCTCTGCCCCCGTCTATCACGATAAGCTCCGGCCTCTCTTCCGCCAGGTCAGTGAGCACCCGGCGGACGGTCTCCGCCATCATGGCGTAGTCGTCGGATTTGTCCTCTGTCTCCCTGATCTTCACGTGCCGGTAGAACTCTTTCCTGAACCCTCCCTCCGCCCAGCAGACAAACGCGCCCACCGGATAGGCCCCCTGTATGGTGGAGACATCGAAGGCCCCTATGGACTCAGGCACCCGTTTAAGCGACAGCCTTTCTTTGATCTCCTCCAGGGTCTTGTGCTCCGGCCCCGACCGCCGCACCCTCAAAAGTTCCGCGGCGTTCTTTTCGGCCATCTCCAGAAGTTCCCGCTTCTTCCCCCGTTGGGGATAGATGAAACGGGTCTTCTTCCGCTTCCGGCCGGAGAGCCATTCCGAAAGCTCGTCCTCATCCAGCGGGTGGGTGCGCAGGAGTATCTCATCCGGCGGGATCAGCTCTTTAGAGTAGAATATCTCTAGAAAACCGCGCGTAAGCTCTTCCGGTGCTATCCCCTCCATCTTTTTGAGATAAAAATCCTTGTTGCCTATCATAAGCCCCTTGCGGATGAAGAACACCTGAAACGCACAGGTGCCATCCTGGCAGATACAGCCGATTATATCCATGTCGCCAAGCTCCGGCGAGATGACCTTTTGCTTGTCCCACGCCCTGCGTACCGCGTCCAGCTTGTCACGCACCACTGCGGCCTGCTCATAGAGCATGGCTTCCGAGAGTTTTTGCATCCGGGTCTCAAGCTCTCTTACAAGCCCCGTCTTCTGCCCCTCCAGGAAGAGCCGCACCTCGCTTACGTTTTTCATGTACTCTTCTTTCGATATGCGGCCGTCGCAGGGGGCCGGGCAGCGGCCCATCTCGCTCTCGATGCAGGGGCGCATGGGCCTGTCCAGCCGATAGCGGCACGGCCTTATATTGAAATGCCTTCGGATGAAGGCCAGCATCTCCCACATCGCCCCTGCGGGCACGAAGGGGCCGAAATAGAGTGAGCCGTCGTGCACAATGCGGCGCACCACCTCCAGCCGGGGCCATTCCTCACCCACGGTGAGCTTTATATAAGGGTAGTTTTTGTCGTCCCGCAGGATCACGTTGAAGCGGGGCTTGTGCTGTTTGATCAGGTTCGCCTCAAGGGCAAGGGCCTCAAGCTCGCTGTCCGTGATCAGCCAGGAGAAGTCCGCCACCTGCCGCACCATCGCCTGCTTCCTCTCGTCAAGGTCCGCGCTCTTCCGGAAATAGCTCCTCAAACGCTGGCGCAGGCTCTTGGCCTTCCCAACGTAAAGGATCTTCTCTTTCCGGTCCTTGAACAGGTAGACGCCGGGGGCGGCCGGCACGGTAGAGAGTTTTTCATCAAGGGTCATGTTTAATTATAAAACAGAAGCAAAGATGTTCTTTCTCTTGATAACTTGATAAAATCGAAGCTGGTTATGGACGCGCTTGTATTTACAGTGCTCATATGGCTGGGCTCTATCATAGCCGGGTTTTTCGGTGCGCTGACCGGCCTTGGCGGAGGCGTTGTGATCGTACCGCTCCTGGCCCTCGGGTTCGGGGTGGACATCCGCTATGCCATCGGGGCGTCCCTGATCTCGGTGATCGCCACTTCATCCGGTGCGGCCTCCGCCTATGTGAAGGAAGGCTACAGCAACATACGCATCGGCATGTTCCTGGAGATAGCCACCACCCTTGGCGCGCTCGCGGGGGCATTCCTGGCCCAAAGGCTGCCAACCTCCACGATAGCTGTCATCTTCGGGATAATCCTGGTCTACTCTTCATTCATATCCGTCCGGCCTCCCCGCCCGAAGCCTTCGGCCAACATCCCAAACAAGCTGGCCACACGTCTCCGGATGAACTCCAGCTATCCCACTCCAACAGGCAGGAAGCCCTATTACGTGCATTCCGTTCCGGCTGGATTTGGCCTGATGTTCGGGGCCGGCACGATCTCCGGTTTGCTGGGAATAGGGGCGGGGGTGGTGAAGGTGCTGGCGATGGACCAGGCGATGCGCATCCCCTTTAAAGTATCCACGACGACAAGCAATTTCATGATAGGGGTGACGGCCGCGGCAAGCGCGGGGGTCTACCTGAACCGGGGCTACATAGACCCGGGGCTCGCGATGCCGGTAACCCTTGGCGTCCTTTTGGGCTCCCTGCTGGGTGCGTTCGTGCTGGTCAGGGCCAAAACGCGCCTCCTCCGGATGGTCTTCAGCCTGATAATCCTTCTTCTGGCCGTGGAAATGATTTACAGCGGCTTGACGGGGAAGCTGTAATGCCAAAACAGAATTCCAGATGGACGGACAGGCAGATAGAGCTTATTATCGGCAAGCTCCTGCGGATCGGGGTGATACTGGCGGCTTTTGTGGTGTTCGCTGGCGGGATCTATTATCTGGCGTATTATGGGGCCTCTTCTCCGGACTACAGGGTCTTCCGGGGGGAGCCCACGGACCTGCGGCACGTGCGCGGAATCGTTCAGGATGCCTTCGCCTTGCACAGCCGGGGGCTTATCCAGCTGGGCCTTCTGCTTCTGATAGCCACTCCCGTGGCGCGGGTGGCCTTCTCAATCCTTGCCTTTGCCGTCCAGCGTGACCGGGTATACGTAGTGGTGACGATAATCGTCCTCTCAGTGCTCATGTTCAGCCTTGCAGGCGGGCATATTTAGATTAGCCCTCCGGGCCCGACTCCCTCAGAATTTGAATGGTTTTTGCTGCCGTTTTTCCCCGGTTCCGTTTCAGGGCTCAGACATTCGTCGCAGGGAAATAAGACTATCTATCCGCTCTGTATCCTCTTTTATTTCTGTACTTGATCAGTCTGGTAACATCCTGCCTTTATCCCTTTTCCCGCTCAATCAAGAACTCTCCTCAGGAGTCTGCGCTGAAAACGGAACCGGGGCTTTCTGTAAAAAAAAAAGAATGGGGCTGAGCAGGAGAGAATCTTTTTAATGAATTTTTGGGGGCATGGGGGCGCTAGCCCCTATACAAATAGGGGCGGCGGGCGGGATTAGATTAAATTCTTCCAGTTCCCCACCCCTCATTTCCGTTCCGGGGATAGATCGTTCTTTGCTATACTGATAAAAATATTTAATCCGGAGGCCTTCATGAAAAAATCATTGGGCGCAAAAACGCTTGTCTACCCCACCCCCGTCTGGGTCATAGGCACATATGACAAGGATGGAAAACCAAACGCCATGACCATAGCCTGGGGAGGCATCTGCTGCTCCCAGCCCCCCTGCGTTTCCGTGTCCCTGCGGAAAGCCACATACAGCTACGGCAGCATAATGGAGCGGAAGGCCTTCACACTGAACGTGCCTTCAGAGGCGCAGGCCCGCTACGCGGATTATTTCGGGATGGTCTCGGGCAGGAACGCGGACAAGTTCGCGGCCACGGGCCTTACACCGGTAAAGGGCGGCCACGTCGATGCGCCATATATAAAGGAATTCCCCCTGGTCCTGGAATGCAGGGTTATCCAGACGCACGAGATCGGCCTGCACACCCAGTTCATTGGCGAAATAATGGACGTGAAGGCCGATGAATCCGTGCTCAATGAAAAGGGCGTCCCGGATATTGAGAAGATAAGGCCCATCATCTTCAGCCCCGAACGGCGCGCCTATCACAGGGTGGGCGGATACCTTGGCGAGGCCTTCTCGATAGGGAAGGAGATCAAATAACCAAAAATGAAAAAGGCAAAGAACTACTTTTCTTTTTTATAAAAAAGAAAAGTAGCAAAAGAAAAAATTTTTGCTTTTTGCCGCTCCCCGAAGGGAGCGGCAAAATCTGAAAGTTCTCTTTGCTGTCCCACGATCCGTGGGCTTTCTCTTATAAGAGAAAGAAGAATCCTTCATTAATCGTCGTCATCTCGGCCGTGCCTGCCCCAGCCACGCCCATGGTCTTCATCACGCCCGCGGTCACGCCTGTCCTCGCGCCTGTCCCAGTATCTCTCCCTTTCCCATCTGCTCCAGTTCCTGCGCAACTGGCCGTAGGGTATCCGCTCGCGTCCGCGAGGCATCCTGCGGTAATCCGGCGGCAAGGTTATAAGGACACGCGGCACCCTCGGCCTGGAAAGATAAATCCACGGCCCGTTATAGGCCCGCGCCCTGTACCAGCGCCCTTCATGCGGCCTGTACCAGTAGCCGTGGTAGAACAGGACGTTCACGTTCACATCGGGCGGGTAATAAACGTATGTTCCGGGTATCACGACCATCAGCGGGGGCGCTGGGATGACTACCGCGGGCAGGGGCGCATTAATCCCGATATTGATATTCAAACCCGCCATGCTCCGGCCCGGCAATCCCGCCAGCATCAGGAGCGCACCCCCAACTGCCAACAAACCTGTTTTCCTCATTTTCATGATACGCTCTCCTTTTCTGAAAAGCTGAACTTATCCATAGCTCGAAGCTATTATAGTACAAACCTTGTCACTGAATTATGAAGAAAAACGCCCTTAAAAAACGTGACTGGAATCACATAATTTACTACAGTCTCGTAAATAATGGGATGCACTTAATTATTAGAAAATCCCTCCTGACCCTCCTTTGTCAAAGGGAGGGATTACCCCTCTTTGGAAAAGAGGGGCGAGGGGGGATTTTCCGGTCAAAATGTCTATTCAGTTATGAGACCCTTAATAAAAGGGAATGGGGTTTCAATAGAACAAAACCCGTTGGCGAGCGGCTTTCCACGATCGGATAACGGTTTGGCCGGATTTTTCAGGGCCTCACGGGCCCTCTAGGTGGTCCCTCAACTGCCGCAGTTCGGGTTGCAGCGGGGGGCCAGTTTCTTCTCGTCCTCCTCCAGGTGGCACTTCTTGTACTTCTTCCCGCTCCCGCACCAGCAGGGCTCGTTCCTGCCCGGCCTCTGCGCGGGGACTTCCTCTTTCCTGGAAGAGAAGAGCCCGGCTATTTTCTTGAACATCTCGCGCACCTCATAATCAACAAGTTTCGCAATTATTATAGCAGACCTACATCGAGAAGAAAATAACCGCAAGGAGGGCGAAGAAGATGCCGGCGGCCTGCTTCAGCGTGATCGCCTCCCTGAGCACGGCAAATGAAAGGAGCACGGTTATCAGCGGATAGAGCGCGGTAAGGGTGACCACCACCGATGCCTTATACCTGCTCATGGCGCTCATGAAAAAGAAGAACCCCAGCGTACCGACCAGGCCCGAGAGGACGGCGAAGGCGATCCCGCGGGGATTTGCCTCCAGCTTTATCCTCAATGCCAGAAGCCCGATAACGTAAACGGCGGTGCTGCCCGCAAGCTGGTAGACCAGCGCGGTATAGGGCCTTATCTCGTTTGTGGCGAGTTTTGTGAAAAACCCCCACAGCCCCCAGCAAAAAAGAGAAAGAATGGAATATGCAAGCCATGCCGCTTTCATATCAGAAGATTATATCAGAGCCCATTTTATGGATAGCCTGCAAAAAGGCAAGCTGATAAGATTTAAGGAGAATGCTGCTTTTCTTTTTTGCAAGTGAGAATGCCGTCAAAGAAGGAGTGGCAAGTCAGGCCATGAAACACGGATTGGTTGCCCTTGCATTCACTCTCCTATTGGCGCTGCTGGCATCCTGCGGCGGGGGGCGTCACCATGAAGAGGGCCCCCCGGCGGAATCGTTCATCGGCTTCCTGATGCAGGGAGACCAGATAAATTATTCCATGGGCTTTGTGAACGCGGCAACCGGCGATACATTTACAGGGGATGTGCGGCTGGTTGTGCTGTCCGACAACATCCCGAACCCGTACAATTTCCCTTGCGGGCTGTACGAGATCTCGGGTACGCTGCTGGATGCGGCCGGAAACCCGTTCTTTTACAGGCAGAGGACGCTCTTTGCCCAGGATGTGAACGGGAGCTCTATTCCTGCGGTAAGGTGGACCCGGTGACAGACAACCTCATATTCATACAGGACACGTCCGAGACGCCAAGCGGCCTGCGGCTTATGGTGGAAAGCCCGGTGATGGCCGGTTCCACCACTGGCCCGGTAACGGCCCTTTACATGGACGGCACCGCCGAGACCTGCACCGATGACGTGGTGCAATTAGACGTGGTGGGCACGATAGCGGGGGCTTTCGACGCATACAGGGTGGACGAGGCCTGCTTCTTTCCGGGCGGTGCGGTCAGCTCCAACTCAACCAACTGGCTCTACCCGCCTCTCTTTTACGTGAAGAGCATTTCCGGGGACGCCCCGGGAAACGTCACCACCCTGGATATGGAATCGTTCTCGCTGGCGCCGCTGAAAAGGAATTAACCCGGCGGAGTCCCTTCGAGGAGACTCCGCCGGGTTATTAAGATCACCCACCCTTTTTATTTAATAATCTGAAGGTCTCTTCGTAAATGGACTTGCGAGGACCAACGGCGACCAGTTCAACTACATTGCCTTCAGCCACCCTGTAGATTATCCTGAACCTGCTTGCCCTGAAGCTCCGCAATCCCGCCAATTCGTTCTTAAGGGCTTTGCCGGAATAGGGGTCTTTGAGGATTGTCTTCAGAGAGGTCTTGATCTTCTTTTTAAGCTCCGGGTGCATTTCTCGGATGAGTCCGGCCACCCCGGCCGGAACACGGAGCTTGTAAAGGGAGCTTTTCACTTAACTGAAAAGCTCATCAAGGGTATAGAGCCTGGCCTTTTTCGATTTAAGCTCTTTTAAGCCCTTTTTTATCTCGGCCATAAGCTCCGCGTCAGAGCGTATGCGCGCGGTCTCCTTCAGACTCTCGAACTCGTCATGACTTATAAGCACGGCGGCGGGCGAGCCGTTCTTGGTTATCACGACCTCCTCGTCGCGGCCCCTCACATCCTCCACCAGCCCGCTAAGCTTCATCTTCGCCTCCGAAAGCGAAAGCGTCTTCATCTCTGACCTCCTTTCTGGTTGACCAGAATTATAGTCAATAATAGCATTATGCAGCAAGCATGTCAAACTGCGGGGGCCGCTCCTGTTTTTTAATCCGTCATGCCGGACCCGATCCGGCATCTGTCTTTTCAATCCTTTTATCCCGGACTTGACCCGGAATCCAGTCGTAAGGTTTTTTTGTCATTCCGGCGAAAGCCGGAATCCAGCGGCTTTGGTTTTGATTTTTTTAGAGGCCGTGAGATAACGATCAAATCGGCGGAGTCCCTTTCAGGAGACTCCGCCGGAGGTGGAAGACTCCTGCCGGGGGAAAATTGAGCAAGCGTTGGGGGCTGTTTATTTTTTTTAACCAGCCATCTTTTTGGGACGACTGAAAGGTACAATCTTTTTCAACAGTTCCCTTTGCTTTTTATTTGCGTTGTAGAGGTCATACTCATTCTGAAGATTCAGCCAAAGCTCGGGTGATGTGCAAAAGAACCTGGCAAGTCTTATGGCCATATCCGGCGAAACCGCCCTTTTAGCGTTCAGGATTTCATTAATAGTCCTGAAAGTTGTTTTCAGCTTACTGGCAAGCTCTACCTGAGTGAGGCCAAGCGGGATTAAAAAATCTTCCTTAAGGATTTCTCCCGGATGGGTTGGCTGCCGTTTAAGATCAAACATTGCTTTCTCCCTTTAAGGCTTCTTTATTCCTTTTAATGATAATCTGTTATTTCGACCTCGTAAGCGTCCCTTCCTTGAAACATGAAGACCACCCTGTACCGGTCATTTATCCGTATACTATATTTGCCTTTTTTGTCCCCTTTTAAAGCTTCAAGCCTGTTGCCGGGCGGGGCCGCCAATTCCATCAAGCAGGTTGCGGCATTCAGGTAATCGAGTTTTCGGACCGCCACTTTGAGAATGTCCTTGAATTTATTACTTGCCCCTGAAAGATAAAGCCTTTCGGTCTCTTTATCGGAAAAGGACTTTATCATAACAAATATTACATTAAGCGTTATAATATGTCAAAAAACGGATTTGGCACGGGAAGCCAAAATATGCGGGCCTTTGTCCTGTCATTCAGGACTTGACCCGGAATCCAGTCGTAAGGTTTTTTTGTCATTCCGGCGAAAGCCGGAATCCAGCGGCTTTTGCTTTTTGAATGGGTTAGTCGGTGAGTCTTTTTCCGTGGGAGTCACCCGCCTACGGGTGACCCCTCCTTTACTCCCCTCACCCCATCCGCTCCAATATCCCCTGCAGCTCGTCCACCGAGCTATACTCAATCTCTATCCGCCCGCCTTTTTTGCCCTTATGCTTGATTTTCACCTTCGCGCCCAAGGTCTGCTTAAGGCGCTCTTCCAGGGCTAAGATATTGGGGTCTTTCATCCGGAGCGCGGCGCGGCGGACGGCCTCCCTGCCAGTGCCCATGGTGTTTTTCTTCAGGAGCTTTTCCAGCTCCCGCACGGAGAGTTTGTCCTTGATCGCGGTGTGGGCGGCCTCGATCATCCGGGCCTGCGTCTCGAAGCCAAGAAGCACCTTCGCGTGCCCCATCGAGAGTTTTTCTTCCTGTATGCAGCCCTGGACCTCTTCGGGCAGCTTCAACAATCTCAGGAAGTTGGCTACCGTGGCGCGCTCTTTGCCGAGCTTTTCGGAGAGGGCCTCCTGGGTGAGCTTGAACTCCACCTGCAGTTTATCCATGGCCCGTGCCGTCTCCATCGGGTTCAGGTCCTCGCGCTGGATGTTCTCTATCAGGGCCATTTCAAGGCAGTCCGCCGGGGCGGCGGCCTTCTTCAGTATGGCTGGCACCTTCCTGAGGCCCGCGATATGGGCCGCGCGAAGCCTGCGCTCTCCGGCTATAAGCCTGAAAGAGCCGTCCCCCGCCGGGCAGACCACCAGCGGCTGCAGGATGCCCTTCTCCTTTATGGAGGCGGCAAGCTCCTTAAGCGCACCCTCTTCGAAGCGTTTCCGGGGTTGGCCCTCGGAGGGCACCACACGCTCTATGTCAAGTTCCACGGCCTCAAGGCCGGACTTCGGGATAAGGGCCTCAAGCCCTTTGCCTAACGCCGTCTTCATGGCTTAAAAACTCCTTTGCTAGTGATAGATAGCTCTGCGCCCCCCTGGAGCGCGTATCGTACAGAAGGGCCGGTTTGCCATGGCTGGGGGCCTCGGCAAGGGTTATATTGCGGGGGATCACCGTGGAATAGACTTTTGGGCCGAAGTGCGCCCGAAGCTGCTCCTCCACCTCGCGGGTAAGGGAGTTCCTGGGGTCGTACATCGTGAGTAGCACGCCCTCTATATCAAGCCCCGGATTATAAGAGCCACGCACAAGCGAGAGCGTGTGCGACAGCATCGAAAGCCCCTCCAGGGCGTAATACTCGCACTGCACGGGGACAAGCGCGGCCTCGGCCGCAACCAGGGCGTTCAGCGTGAGTATCCCCAGCGAGGGCGGGCAGTCTATCAGGATGTATTTGAACCTCTCCCGGACGGGAGATAAGGCGTCTTTGAGCAACTGGCTGCTCCCCTCGCCCCCGGCAAGCTCTATCTCGGCCCCCAGGAGGTCGGGGGTGGAGGGCAGGATGGATAGATGTTCCACTCCGGTCGGCCTCAGGGCCTCTTCCACGGCGCACCTTCCGGCATAGACGTCGTAGAGGCCGGGCGGGGCCTTCTCAAGTCCCAGCCCGCTTGTTGAATTGCCCTGCGGGTCCGCGTCCACCAGCAGTATGTTCACACCGGCCAGGGCCAGCGACGCGGCCAGGTTCACGGCGGTGGTGGTCTTCCCCACCCCGCCTTTTTGGTTGACTATGGCAATCGTTCTGCACATAATAGTGGAATTTCAAGCGTCCCGGAATCGAAATATATTAGCATACGGGGCGCGGATTATTAAAAAACCGGAATGGCTGGATGAAGAAGATACTGATCGTCGACGACCTGGAGCCCTTTATAAGACAGGAGCGCACACTCCTCGACCGCTCCGATTTCATGATATTCACGGCCAAATCGAGCGAGGAGGCCATTGAGCTTCACCGCAGGGAGAGGGTGGACCTGATCCTGGCGGACCTCAACATGCCGGGCATAAGCGGGGACCAGATGACCAGCGCCATACGGCTTGACCCGGACCTCCGTTACGTTTCGGTGATGATCATCTGCTCCCAGAAGAAGGCGGACATGGAAAAGTGCGCGGCCTGCGGCGCAAACGATTTCATCACGAGGCCCCTGGACGCGAAAAAGCTGATGGACAAGATAAGCAGACTTCTGGAAATTCCCCAGCGGCGGAACCTGCGCGTCCTCATCAAGGTGAGCGTAAAGGGCACCTTCGACTCGGCCCCCTTCTTTGGCACCACCCACAATATAAGCGTGGCCGGTCTGCTGCTGGAAAGCGACAAGGTGCTTGCAAAAGGCGACCGCATCAACTGCGTCTTCTACCTGCCCGACTCCGAGCGCGTGAGCGCAGAGAGCGAGATCATCCGGGTGATACGCGGAGAAAAAACCTTCCAGTACGGGGTGAAATTCCTGAATGTGGGCGAACAGGACAGAGGCCTCATTGAGGCCTTCGTAAAAAAGGCTTCCTGGCGCCAAACAAGCATTCGGGATTGACACTGAAAAGCCTTCTCCGGATGTGATATCATTTTAAAATGAGGTCGTTTGTGGGTTTCTTCGCCTTCGCGCTGGTGATAATAGGCGTCCTGTTTGTCTTCTCCGGCAGGAAATTCCCGCAAATACCCGCGGACCCCGCTCACGCGGGCATCACGAAAGAGGCAAACTGCATGAGCTGCCACGGCCCGGGCAGGACGGACCCCCTGAAGCCCACGCACCCCCCAAAGTTCTCTTGCTTCAAATGCCATAAGGCCAGGCGGGGCTGAGCGGCCCCGCAAAGTCCGCCTTTCCCCTTGAAAAAACCTTCGGCAAATGGTTTAATATGTTAGTAAGCACTTACATAGAGAGGGCCCGGCCTGATTCCTCGGCGGGGTAATTTTCAGACGGTCAAGAACATTCTGCGCGCGCTGCGCCATAGAAACTACCGCCTCTATTTCGGCGGGCAGGGCATTTCCCTGGTTGGCACCTGGATGGAGCGCATAGCCATGAGCTGGCTGGTTTACCGGTTAAGCCACTCGGTGCTCCTCCTGGGCGCAGTCGGATTTGCGGGCCAGATACCCACGTTTCTGCTCACCTCTTTGGGCGGGGCGATTGCCGACAGGGGGAACCGCTACCGGATGATCATCGGCCTGCAGGCGCTGGCGATGGTACAGGCCTTCATAGTGGCCTATCTGGTGCTTAGCGGAAAGGTGCAGATCTGGCACCTGTTTGTCCTCCGCATAATCCTGGGCTCAATAAACGCGTTCGACATCCCCATCCGACAGTCCTTCATCGTGGACATGATAGAGGACAGGGAGGACCTGGGCAACGCAATCGCCCTCAATTCCTCCCTGGTGAACGGGGCAAGGCTCCTTGGCCCCTCGATAGCAGGGGTGCTCATCGCGGCCGTTGGCGAGGGGATGTGCTTCCTCCTGAACGGGATAAGCTTCATCCCGGTCATCGCGGCCCTTCTGGCCATGCGCGTGCGTCCGCACGTGAAGAAGCGCCGCGAGACAAACGTGCTCCACGAGATGAGGGAGGGCTTCTCTTACGCGTTCGGGTTTCCGCCCATCCGGATGGTCCTTCTGCTTCTGGCCCTGGTAAGCCTGGTGGGGATGCCCTACATGGTGCTGATGCCGGTCTTTGCCAGTCAGGTGCTGCACGGCGGCCCCAATACCCTGGGTTTTCTGATGGGGGCTTCCGGCTTGGGGGCCTTGGCGGGCGCCATCTACCTGGCCTCCAGGAAGAGCGTGCTGGGGCTTGGAAGGGCCATCGTCTGGTCTGCCTCGCTCTTCGGGACGGGGCTGGTCTTCTTCTCGCTGTCAAACATGCTTACCGCCTCCATGGCGATGATGGTGGTTACAGGCTTTGGCATGATGGTGCAGATGGCCGCAAGCAACACGCTTCTTCAGACCGTGGTGGAAGACAAGATGCGGGGCCGGATCATGAGCTTCTTCACGATGGCATTCATGGGGATGGCCCCGTTCGGAAGCCTTCTGGCCGGGGCGATGGCAGACAGGATAGGGGCCCCGCATACCGTCCTCATAGGCGGCGTGTGCTCCATCCTGGGGGCGCTGGTATTCGCCAACCGGCTCTCTGTCCTGCGCGAAGGCCTCCGGCCCATTTACGAGAGCAAGGGGATAATCTAAAAGGACCCGCCGGCATCCCGGATGCTACTTCATTCCTGTCAAAATCAGTACGGGATATGAAAAGTGGATCTCGTTGCCCTTAAGATATGCGTCAACCCCAAGGCTGTCTTTTCCTATGTCATCCCTTAAGAGCTTCCTGATCCTGTCATCATCGCCGGGGTTTGGAAATGATGCCTTTATCTGCGCCTCCAGTTCCATCTCCAACCGGTGAAATTGCGTCCTGATATCGCGCAGGCCCAGCTTCTCAGCCATTTCAAGGGACCTGGCCGGCGTCAGGGTACGGGTATGGGACGGGTCACGAAGTTTTTCCATCCGGTTGAAGGCCTCCATTTTATCATGTGGTACGGCGAGGTCGGCCACAACGATCGTCCCGCCCGGAGCGCAGACGCGCCCCATCTCCCCGAAGACGGCCTCCGGGTGGGCAAAGTGGTGGAATGAAAACCTCGACACCACAATCGAAAAGGAGGAATCCGGGTAGGGCAGGGAAAGGACGTCCCCCAACTGCCAGGTCATATTAGAAAGGTTTTTCTTCTGCTGGAGCCCCCTGGCCTGGTCTATCATGGCCGGGGTGATGTCGATGCCGGTAACATGTTTGGCCGCCCCGGCAAAGGCGCAGGCCAGCAACCCCGGCCCGCACGCTACATCCAGAACTGTATCACTGCCTGTCACGCCCGCGGCGGCCAGGACCTTGAGCGCTATCTCCTGTCCCTTTCCGGCCATTTTCTCTTTAAACGGGACCGCCTGCCTTGTGAATTGATCGATAATGGTTTTGTTATGAGCTTGTTGTCTCTTCATTTAACAATGGGCGATAACAACTAGGAAGCGGCTATCTCCTTCTCTTCGGGTGCCTTCTTTGGCTCCTCCGGGGGGGCGTTTTCTATATGGAGCACATGCTGGCCGGGGGCCATGGCCGGGTCTGAGATTATATTTATCCTCACCTTGAACTCTTTTTCCATGGCCGCCAGCTCGGCCCTCTTCGTGTTCGTTATCAGGTTTGCGCTTGCCACGGGCAGATGGCAGGTTATCGCCTTTATCCCTCCCCTCGATGCCTTCATATGGATATCCCTGAAGGCGGAGAGCGCGACCATCTCCTCGGTCTTCACCACCCCGGAGCCCTCGCAGTCCGGGCACTTCCTGTATGCCGATTCGAAGTAGGCGGTGCGCATCCGCTCCCGCGTCATCTCCAGCATCCCGAAGCGGGATATGCCGGTGATGTCCGCGTGGGCCTTATCGGCAAGCAGGGCGGTCTTCAATCGCCGCTCCACCTCGCGGCGGTTCTTCGTGATCTCCATGTCGATGAAATCTATCACGATAAGCCCCCCGATGTCCCTCAGCCTGAGCTGCCGCGCTATTTCGTCCGCGGCCTCCAGGTTGGTCTTGAGGGCGGTCTGCTCTATGTTCTTTTCCTTCCTGCTCCTTCCGGAATTGACGTCTATGGCGGTAAGGGCCTCCGTCCTGTCGAATACAAGGTGCCCCTTCGAGGGCAGGTGGACGTAGCGGTCGTTTATCTTCGATATCTGGTCTTCGATGTTATGCTGGTCGAAGATGGGCCTTTTCCCCCTGTAAAGGGTGATATTTATCTTCCGCCAGGGCAGGGTGCGCCGCAGGAATTCCCTTACCTTGCGGGCCGTCCCCTGGTCGTCCGCCAGTATCTCCTCCACGTCCGAAGTGAGGTAATCCCTGATAGTCCTTACGGCTATGTCCTGCTCCTTGTAGATCAGGGCCGGGGCCGGGGCCTCTTTCGCCTCTTTCTGTATCCTGTCCCAGAGCTTCGTGAGATACTTCAAATCGTTTGCCATGTCTTCAGCCGTCTTCTCGATCCCGGCCGTCCGCAGGATGAAGCCCATCTTCTGGGGGAGCTTCAGGGTTTTAAGTATTTCCTTCAGGCGCACCCGTTCCTCCGGGTCGTCTATCTTCCTCGATATCCCCACCCTGTCCTGCCCCGGCATCATCACCAGGTACCTGCCGGGCAGTGATATGTAGGTTGTAAGGCTTGCGCCCTTGGTGTCCCTCTCGTCCCGCTCCACCTGCACTATGAATTCCTGCCCCTTGGAGAATATCTCCTGAATCCTCTTCTTCTTCTCCCTGCCGGCCGGGCCGAAGTACTCCGGCGCTATCTCGCGCACCTGCAGGAAGCCCTGTTTCTTCTGGCCGAAGTCCACGAAGACGGCCTGCAGGGCGGGCTCCACCCTTGTTATAAGGCCCTTGTAGATGTTGCCCCTCAGGTGCTCCCTGGCGGATGTCTCAACATAGAAGTCCACCAGGTGGTCCCCTTCAACTATGGCCACCCGCTTTTCTTCCGGATATTTCGCGTTAATCAGTATCTTTTTCTTCATATCTATCTAGAATACCATTCCCAGCGGGAAATGTTGAGTTTATCCGGGTAATTACGGGCCGAAGGTCAGTTGATAGGCCGCGTACATCCGGTATCTGACCGGGCCGCTAAGGTCTCGACCGGCGGAAAAAAGGATATGATGGATTCCGGTAATATTCACTATCGCGCCCGCGTTGAACCCGGTTGAGCTTGTTTCGTCCCTCGCCGAAGCCGTCTGGTTGAAGACCTCCGCCCCCAGGGTAAGCGTCCTTGTTATGTCGCGCTGCACCTCAAGCCCGGTGAACCAGTAATTTTTGTTGTCAGCGCCGGGGTGTATCCAGTACCCCCCGCCCCCGTATGCCAGCCAGTGCCCCCAGGCCTTCTGAAGCCATATGGGCAGAAAGAGGTTGGGATGGCCCTCGCCAAGCCCGCGTGAACGTGATCCCGTTGGCAGTGTCAGCAGGGGGAACGTGCCCGCCTGAAACCCTGTCCCCACGTCATTATAGAAACGGTATTTAACCCCCGTTTCCATGTCTCCAGGCCCGTATGCCGCGGGGCCGCCCGCAGGGTGCGCGTAGACCATCGGCACTATCAGGTGGATCTGGGTGTTTGGAAGCGCGCCGTAGTTGATCTCCACGTGCGGCGCGGTGGTGTCGAAGCCCGCACCCTTCACGTTCTCGTACTGCGAGGCCAGGTAGACCTCCCAGTGGTGAAGCTCCACGGGCTCCGGGTCGTCCGTGAGAAAGGGCGGGCCCGCCCACGCCCTTGCCGCAATCAGGGCCAGGGCGCAGCCGATAATGACCGTCCATAAGGCCTTCCGGCCATCGGGGATTCCGGGTTTCATAAACACCCTTTCATCATTAATTGAAGAGTATATGATTTCGCAAGAGGGTGGAATTGTCAATTCCTTTTCGAAACAGCGCGGAGTAGTAGATTGGCTATTTGCCAGCCTCGTGCAATTCCTCATCCACCCGCTCTGCAAGGAACAGCTTCAGAAGGGACTGATAGGGTATGTCCCTTTTATTGGCAAGGGTTTTCAGGTGCTCGAGCAGGGCTTCGGGCAGGCGTATCGAGATGGTCCTTGTGGAAGGCTTCAGATTCGGGAAAGCAGCCTTCTTCGCCTTTCTGTAATCGACGTACCCGGTAGAATCGTGAGTTGCCCAGAATTCCCGTTCATCTTCTTCTGTCTTAAATTTCGGGATTTTTTTCAATTTCATCATGGATGGCCTCTCTTTTTTGTTCATGTCCCGCGCGGAGATTACCCTGATTTTATTTCTGCCGGATCACGCGCTCTTCAACATTTTTGAATTCCATTCTCCCTCTCCCCCCGGGAGAGGGCCAGGGTGAGGGAATTCAGCACTTTTACCTCTTTTTCAAGCCTCGAATCCAGTTTGTCCTTTTCCATCTCCAGATCATACCGCGACTGAAGGTTCAGCCAGAAGCGTTCCGAGAGGCCGAAATAGCGGGAAAGCCTCAGGGCCGTATCGGCCGTGACCGCCCGCTTGCCCTGCACGATCTCGTTTATCCGCCGCGGCGGCACGCTTATGTCCCTGGCCAGCCTGTACTGGCTGATTTTGAGAGGCTTTAAAAATTCCTCTAGCAGGATTTCTCCCGAATGTATCGGGGGTGTTGGTTTGGGTTTCATTTTCTACTTCTAATGATAATTGATTTCTTTTCTTAATTCTATTCGCGTTGGTATAATTAAAAAATTTTCATTTAGGTCCATTATGGCTAACGATTACCAAAGAATGTGTTCTCTCGATAATTTGAACCGTGCTTACCGCTGGGTTCAATCTAATCCTGATGCATTATATAAAAAATTTTTTAGAGATTCTTACAGTGCCTATGCTGCCTCTTCACAATACAATCTAAATCGGCTTAGAAAACACTTGCTTAGATATGCTTTTGAAGGGACACATGCATCTAAATTATATTTTCCTAAACCATCAGGAATATTAAGGCCCTATACGTTATTGGCAGTTGATGATCAGATCGTTTATCAAGCGTGCGTCAATATTATAGCTGAGAAATTAAAATCACAAGTACAGGCCCGATACTATAAAAATATATTTGGACATCTTTATGCCGGTAAATCATCAAAATTCTTCTACTATAAATGGCAGGACGGCTACCGTTTATACTCACGAGCGGTCGTTGAAAATATAAAAAAGGGCTTTGATTATGTCGCTAATTTTGATTTAACTTCTTTTTATGATTCGATAGATCATTCTGTCTTACAGCATTTTCTTATTGAAATTGATATAGATAAAGAATTAATCGATTTTCTTTTTAGATTACTTAAACTTTGGACTTCCTCTACATGGACCAATCGATCCAATATTATTTATATCGAGCATGGAATACCTCAAGGCCCTTTGTCATCAGGATTGCTGTCCGAAGTGATACTGAAACATATCGATGATAAAGGTATACGTTTTCCTGAGAAAAACAAAAAGGTAGTTAAATATTTGCGATATGTAGATGATATTAAATTATTTGCAAAGAATGAAAAACTTTTACGTCAAAGACTGATTTCTCTTGATTTGGCGGCGAAGGAAATAGGTTTATTCCCCCAAAGTTTAAAGATAAATGTCAGAAAAGTTACTAATCCAATCGAAGAAATCAAAACGGTAAGCGGTGTTGCAGAATTGGTTAGCAATCCAGCTATTAATCAAAACAAAATGTATAATCAAATTCTTGATCTTTCTAAAGGTGGTAAAATCCGAAATGAGGATCAAACTAAATTTAAATATCTTTTAAGCCGAACTATACCTAATTACAAGTTAAATAACAGAATAATTCAAATATTGAAAAATCATCCATCTCTTTCTACTCATATAGCCTATTATTTTGGTAAATATAAAAAATTGCCACCTAAGTGTGCAGAAAAAATCGTTCACTTTATAAGAAATGAAGATATTTTTCATTCAGTACAGGCGGATATTTTATTTGCCACTATAGAGAATATGCCAGAGCCATATAAGGCTTACTGTTTAGGGTATTGTAACGAGCGATTGTTTCCTACAGCAAGATTCACTGCGCAACCACAACCCTCATTAAAGGCAGCCTTACTTGCTTGGATTTTAAAAAATGACAACATTACTTATCAAAAATTAAAAATTTTTATCACGGAAGAGCTTGATTGGTGGGTAATAAAAGATGTGCTTAAATATATTCGCGATGATCAATATGGGATTGCAAGTTATAATACCTTTTTAAATGAACAAATAGAATCTAAATATGCTGATATCGCAAGAATGGCGGCTTTAAAGATTATAAATGAAAATCTTAATGTTAATTCTAAATCCGCAAACGAAGCAGCAAAATTACTCCTGTTTTCAGCTGGAAAAATTAGGAAAATAGGAAAACCTGAAAGCCTTGTGAGCAAAGTCCTCTGTTATGTACTTAAATGTAATTTACCGCCCTTTAGCTGGGATCGTTTATTTGGGCAGAATCATAAAAAAGCTGAGTACATTGCTTTTAATGTAAAAAAGGATTTTGAATCAAACATAAATAGTTGCTTGCTCACTTTAGATAGTTTGTGCGATTTATTATTTGAAAAATTATTTAATAAATTTCTTCCACAGAATACTTATGGAAATTATGGCAGCATGCTTCTTAATCCAACCATTAACCAAAATTTACCTAATACTTGTTCAGCTTTTCAAGAATTACATAAATTAAGATTATTATCAATTACCGCCCACCCAAGATCAAGATCAGGTAATTCAACCAGACATTTAAAATACGGAGATTTTTACAATATTAAACCTCACTTAATAAGCGCTTTTAATGAAATTGCTCAAAATATCACAGTTTAGTGCTTTTCTCTAGGGCGGCTCTCCTCTGCCATATAGACGGATCTGGAATGTTCCACGTGGAACATTCCATCTCCTAAAATGGAAAAAATTTTTCGGGGTCATAGGGGCGGAGCCCCTATCCAATTAAAAGGCCCAGAAGGGCCTTGGCTCCCGTTCCGATATTTGGGCGGGTTAGATGAAAATCTCTTCCTTATTGCCTTTAAGCAGGAGATAGCCCAGCCTACTCCATTGTTCCACGTGGAACATCTATCTCGTAGGCCTTTATCTTCCGGTGCAGGTTGGAGCGCTCAACGCCCAAAAGCTCCGCCGTCTTGGAGATGTTCCAGTTGTTCTCGGTCAGCTTCCTGCGCAGGAAATCCCTCTCGAAGGCGTCCCGCGCCTCCTTCAGGGTTTCGTACCCGAAATAGTCCTCCGCCCCGGCCTGAACGCTCGCGAAGATCAGACCCTTGCCGTCTATCACATCCCCCGGGCTCATTATCACAAGCCGCTCTATCGCGTTCCTAAGCTCCCGCACGTTTCCAGGCCAGTTGTGCTCGGAGAGCCGCTTCAGGGCCTCTTTGGTGAGCTTCTTTGCCGGGCGGCCGTACTCAGAGGCAAGCTGACGCAAAAAGTACTCGGCCAGCTCCGGGATGTCCTCCCTGTGCGCCCGGAGGGGCGGGACGACAAGAGGGATGACGTTCAGCCTGTAGTAGAGGTCCTCGCGGAAGCTGCCCTGCTTCACCTCCCTGGCAAGGTCCTTGTTTGTGGCCGCGATCAGGCGCACATCCACGCGCAGGGTCTTGCTGCCCCCAACCCGCTGAAACTCCTGCGTTTCGATGGCGCGCAAAACCTTGGCCTGGGTGGGGAGGCTCATGTCCCCCACCTCGTCCAGAAAGAGACTGCCCCTGTCTGCAAGCTCGAATTTGCCCTTTCTGGCCTCCTGAGCGCCGGTGAAGGCGCCCTTCTCGTGCCCGAACAGTTCGCTCTCTATAAGCTCCTGGGGGATGGCCGCGCAGTTAAGCTCTATAAAGGGCATCAGGGCGCGCGGGCTAAGCTCGTGCAGCAGGCGGGCCACAAGCTCCTTGCCGCTTCCGGACTCCCCGGTTATAAGCACCTTGCTTGCGCTCTTTGCCGCCATCTCCACCTGGGCTTTAAGCTCGCGCATCGTCTGCGACCCCCCGGCCATCGCGAGTCTGCCCCGAAGGGTCTCCTTCAGGGACTTGTTCTCGCTCTCAAGCTGGTACTTCTCCAGCGCGCGCGCGGTGCTGAGGAGCACCCGGTCCATGGAGAGGGGCTTTTCAAGGAAATCATAGGCGCCCATGCGGGTGGCCTTCACGGCAAGCTCTATGGTGCCGTGGCCGGTTATCATTATCACGGGCAGTTCGGTGTGGGCGGCCTTTATCTTCTGAAGGCAGTCGGTGCCGTCCATCCCCGGAAGCCAGATGTCCAGTATGACAAGCTCCGGGGGCTTCTTTGCAATGATTTCAAGGGCCTCCTCCCCGGTGGAGGCAAGCTCCACCTCGTAGCCCTCGTCTTTCAGGATGTCGGCCAGGCTCTCCCTGATGTTCTCTTCATCGTCTACAATCAGGATTCGCGGCATTTTATTCCTTTACGTTTTCGAAATGAGTCGCGTTTTCATTTTTAACCCAACTTTAAAGGTACACCGCTTCTACTATTTACGCTCTTTTTGAGAATACCCCTTTATAATTGAAAAGGTCAAAATTATGCGTTTCCTTCTTTTCTTCCCAAACGAATTATTCATAAATGTTTGCCCGCGCATATCCGCGCATGTAATAAATGAAAATTGACAAATGTAAACATTTCCTGTAATCATATGATTGAGCGGTAAGACCGCTGTGGGTTCCTCTGGTGTTCCCTTCCGTAGGTTGGCCAAGCCAGGGGGTACACACCCGCAGGGCACGCTCTTTTTTTATGGCAAATATACATCGTCATATTTGATCTTACCCTTAAAGACATCAAACCATTCCTGGTCATTCTTCTCATATTTCCGGTAAATCCCCCACGAAAACAAATCAACGGCCTGAAGGGGCAGGTCTTCATGGGAAAGATGGTGGTTTATATCAAGCGGTATTCTTGGCTCTATTCTGCCGCTTAGCTGCCGGATCAGGTAATCATCGAACTCTCTTATTTCCTTCTTGCTCTTGCTCCTGTCTATTGTCAGGCCGACCCTCACCGAGGCATTTGCAAATGGAATGACATCCAGGACTTTTCTAGCTATGAAGTTATAAACCCGATCCTTCTTCTGGGAAAGATGATCATAGACACGCCTTTTATTGAGGGTAAGGGCATAAAGCTCGAAGGGTACGCGCTCTATATGCCTGTAAAAATACCGTTTTACCTCTATGGATTGTTTTGACCCTTTCAATTCGGGTTGTCTTGACAGCTTCTTTTGAAGCGTTCTTTTTACCGCCCTGGCAATCATTTTCCTGTTTTCCATTCCCTGCACCAGCATTACGGTAACCGTAAAATATTTCGAGGGCTTTTTGGCGAAGAAGTCAAAGCCCAGGTCCCCGCTTTCGTCAAGATAGAGATAAAGCATTTATCTATTTTCCCCTTCTGCAGTGCGACAGGCTCTCCCTGATGTTCTCTTCATCGTCTACGATCAGTATTCGCGGCATATTAGGCCCTGAATTTGATAATGAGTTTCGTTTTCATTTGAGTTTCTGTTTTACTTCTTCGGGGGAGGCGGTTTCAAAGAACAGTTCCAATGCTTCTTTAAGGTTATCTCGCGCCTCCTCAATAGAGACCCCCTGGCTTGCTATGTCAAGCTCCGGGCATAGAGAAACATATCCGGCATCTTCCTTTTCTATGATCGCGGTTAGTTTTTGTTTCATATCGCTTCTTCTCTAAATTGGCTGTTTCTAAATTATTATTTTTAAGATTTTCCCGACACTTTTATCTAAATCGTTCTTAATCTCTGATTCCCAAATCCTAATAATTTTCCAGCCCTCCGTTTTAAGCTCCTTATTGACTTCTTTATCTCTTCTGATATTTTTGGCTCTACTGGGTTTCCTGTGGGTACAGGTTGAGCTTCCCACAGAAAAACAGGATGGCTATCCTGTAATTTTCAAAGTTCCTGAATCCCCGAGCTGCTGACTTCACCTGCTGGACCCTGCTGTTTATTCCCTCTACCGCA
>JACWAF010000014.1 GCA_014874185.1 Nitrospirota bacterium
CGTGGAAAAGTGTGGGTAAAAAATCGTGAAAAGGGTATATTTTTGGTGTTCCCCCCTTTAGAAAAGGGGGGTGAGGGGGGATTTGAATGAAAAAACTCCTGGAAAGACAATGCTTCTGTATAACAAAGCCTGAAATCTCCCCTAACCCCTCTTTGCCAAAGAGGGGGACATGAAAAAAACCCACACTTCTACGCGAAGATCCGATTTTTATTTTGCTTTAGCGGGTTCAAGTTTGCAACCACAGCTGTCCAAAATAATCTGAAAAGGACCTTTCTGTTCCAAAGCGGATCGGGTCACCCGTGGGCGGGTGACTCCCACGAAAATATTCTAAAAAGCCTCATTTAAGAGAAATAACCTTCTGAAATTTCAGGCTTTTGGACAGGTTTTGCTCTCGCTCTGAAATCAGGCCCCCCTAATGGCTGTCCAAAAGACGCCAGACCTCGTCATTCCCGCGAAAGCGGGAATCCAGGTTCAAAAATGCTTTTAAAAAGGCCTACAGACTGGATTCCCGTTTACTACCTGCGGGAATGACAAACTATTTTCACTTTTTCCCTTAATTGAAATGCTGTCCAAAAAATTTATCTTGGACAGGTATGGTTACAAACCTGAACCCGCAGAGATGTATTAACCAAACAGGACATTTCTTCTTGGCACAAAACAGGACATTTCTATTTAGCGTTGACACATCCCGCCTTTGCACTTGAAAATCTTTGCTTAAAAGGTGCATAGTAGCAGCCGCAAGGGTTTCGGTTATGGGAATCTACAATGATTTGATAAATCAGGCCGTCTCTTTTGGGCGCGCAAATCCCGTAACAGCGCTTATATTCGCTGGCGTTTTCCTCATCCTGCTCTTCAGGAGACCGAAACTGGTCTTTTCCCTTCTTGTCTTGGCCCTTATCCTGGTTACGCTCTATAGCGCCATCATAAACACTTCGATTTCGGCAAAGGCGGAGAAGGAAAAACTGATCGAGAAATCCGAACAACAGCCAAAGGATTATTAGGATTTTAATGACGAACGAATTAAAGACGAGATCGGAGCCTGCCCCGTATTTGATACTGTGTCGCTAATGCTCCTCGCAATGACCAATAAAAGATATATTCCTATGTAAATGTCATTGCGAGGGCTGAAAGCCCGCGGCAATCCCGTTTATCTCTCTTCCGCTTCTTTCAAGACCGGCTTGATATCCAGCACCGGCGTGCCGTCCAGGGCTTCCAATGGACGCACTTTTATGCACCCAGGCTCCTCTATCTCGACTATCTCCACCCGGTGCAGGCCGACGGGGTTCGGGCGGTCTGGAGAGCGGGTGGCAAATACCCTTTTAAGAGGGGCATTGGGTTTCCCCTGGGGTGCACCTTTAAAAGGTCGCGGCGGCCAAGGTGAAACCAGCTGAGGATAAGAATTTCCTGTTCAGGTTTGAGGCCATCCATCGCGTCAGTGAAGGCCGGATCGATCTCCAGCCTGGCCTCAGGCGCGCCCTCATAACCCTGATTGGGGCAGTCTTCACGTGATTTAAGCGCCGAGCGGACAACCCCAATCTGGCGGACTGAATACTGAGTGTCCTTCATTGTTTATAGTCTCATAATTTGGATAGACTTCTTGATCGGAAAATCTCCCCTCGCCCCTCTTTTTCAAAGAGGGGTAATCCTCCCTTTGAAAAAGGGAGGTTAGGAGGGATTTATAATTATCAGCTATCTATCTCCTGCTCAGTTCGTGCACCTTGTCCACCAGGAACTTCACGTTCTCCACAGGGGTCTCCGGCAGCACCCCATGGCCAAGGTTGAAGATATGCCCCTTCGCCTTCGCGCCTTTTTTAAGGACGGACTGTATCTTTTTTGCAAGCCCCTTCTGACCCATGAACAGGGCGCACGGGTCAAGGTTACCCTGAACGGAGTAATCCTTGCCAACCTTCCTTACGGCCTCGGCCATGTCTATCTTCCAGTCTACGCCTATGACCTGCGCGCCGGAGGTCTTTATCTCTTTCAGCAAGCCCGCGCAGCCGTTCACGAAGTAGATTATCGGCACGCCCTCGCCCTGAAGGGCGGCTATGACCGTCTTTACGTATGGGAGCGCGTAAGCCTTGAAATCCTCCGGCCCAAGCACCCCCGCCCAGGTATCGAATATCTGGACACACTGCGCCCCGGCCCGTATCTGCGCCCGCAGGTAGGCCGTGACCGTGTCTGTTATCTTCTCCATCAGGTGCTTGTAAAGCGCGCCGTTCTGGTACATCATCTTTTTCGTGTAGAGGAAGTTCTTTGAGCCGCCGCCCTCAATCATGTACGTGGCCAGGGTGAAAGGCGCGCCGGAGAACCCTATGAGCGGCACCTTCAGCTCCCGCCTTAATATCTTTATGGTCTCCCCCACGAACGAAAGCTCGTCTTCGGGGACTGGCACGATCAGTTTTTCGAACTGCGCCCTGCTCCGGATGGGCTCCGAAAAGACCGGCCCCTTGCTCTCGGAGAAATGAAGGCCCATGCCCATGGCCTCTACCGGGATGAGGATGTCAGAAAAGAGTATCGCGGCATCCACGCCCAGGATGTCTACGGGCTGAAGGCTGACTTTGGCGGCAAGCTCAGGCGTCTTGCAGAGCGTAAGGAAATCCACATCGCCCCGCACCGCCCTGTACTCCGGCATGTATCTGCCGGCCTGGCGCATTATCCATACCGGCGTGTAATCAACGGCCTCTCCCCTGCAGGCCTTAAGAAAGGTATCGTTCATTGAGGGCCCCTCCAGAATCGTTTTCAATATTCTACTTTTCTTTCTTATAAGAAAGAAAAGTAGCAAAAGAAAGAATTTTTGTATTTTTTTGCCCTGGCTGGGGCAAAAAAATCTAAAAGTTCTCTTTGCTGTCCCACGGTCCGTGGGCTTTCTCTTACAAGAGAAAGAAGGGTTCTAGTCTTTCTCTTTAGCTATTACGGACTTCTTCATCTTCACGGGCATATAGCCGCAGAAGGGCTCTTCCTGCATGTAGTCCCCGTGGATCGCGTAAGCCCTGGCGCGGCACCCGCCGCAGACGTTTATATATTCGCAAGAGCCGCACTTGCCCTTGTAGCTCTTGAAGTCGCGCAGGTCTTTGAAGAGCGCGGAATTCTCCCAGATGTCCTTGAACGACTGCTCCCTGATGTTGCCCGCGGCTTTGGGGAAATAGCTGCACGGAAGCACGTTGCCGTCCACGTCTATAAGGCAGATAAGCTGGCCGGCGATGCAGCCCTTCGCGCCGCCCGTGGAGAATTTCAGTGTCCTGCGCTCGAACTTCCCCTTGTCCTCTTTCGCGTGCTGATAGACCACGCGATAATAATGCGGGGCGCACGTGGGGCGCACAAGCATGTCCTTCTCGTCCTTCTCCATCCGGTAATGCCAGTCTAGGACCTCTTCGTAATCCTCCTTGCTGATAAGCTCGCCCATTATCTCCTCGCCCCTGCCGGTGGGCACTATCATGAACATGTACCAGGCAGTGGCGCCAAGCTCCTTGGCAAGCTTGTAGACCCTGGGGATCTCTTCCTGATTGCGCTTGGTGAACGAGGAATTTATGATGAACTCTATGCCATTTGCCTTGAAGAGCTTTGCGGCATTGGTCATCCCGGCGAACGCCCCCGCCTGGTTGCGGAAGTTATCGTGCACATCGGCCGTGGAGCCGTCCAGGCTCAAAGACACGATGCGTATGCCGGATTCCTTTATCTTTTTGCAGGTCTCCTCGTTCACGAGGACGCCGTTAGTGGCAAGGCACATCCTTAGACCCAGCCCGTTACCGTACCTGGCAATCTCGAAGACATCGGGGCGTAAAAGCGGCTCGCCCCCGGAAAGGACAATGACCGGTTTTGCGTAAGAGGCTATGTCGTCCAGTACGCGCCTGGCCTCATCGGTGGAAAAATCAGGATGCCCTGTAATTTCGGCTGCGGAAGACGAGCGGCAGTGCACGCATTTAAGGTTGCACCTTCTGGTTATCTCCCAGGCTATCCATTTCGGGGCGAATTCCATAACGCTATATTATACCTGCTAAGGGGTTTGATTTTCACTAGCGCGGGGCCTCTTCGATGTTTTCGCGCCAGAGGGCGTTCTCGATCGCTGAAAGCAGGGGGCCGAAGGTCCTGGGGTTTTTGGCCGACACCAGCACCCCTCCATAGCGAGAGTGCACCGCATTGCGCTCTGCCATCGCCAGCTTGTCCGCCTTATTGAATGCCAGAAGCCGTGGTTTATCGGCCAGCTTCAGTTCATCAAGTATCTTTCGCACCGATTCCATCTGCTGCGGGAAGCGCGGGTTGGAGATATCCACCACGTGCATCAGGAGGTCCGCGTCCTCAAGCTCTTCCAGCGTGGCCTTGAACGCGGCAACCAAATCTTTTGGCAGGTCCCGTATGAACCCCACAGTATCCGTGATGATGACCTCCCGCTCCCTGGGGAACCGAAGCCGCCTGCTCGCCGTGTCCAGAGTGGCGAACATCTTCTGCTCCACCACGGTTGTCGATTTGGTGAGCGCGTTCAGAAGGGTTGATTTCCCGGCGTTTGTGTACCCCACGATGGAGATTATCGGTATCCCCCTCTCCACCCTGCGGTGCTTTCTCTGCCTCCGGGCCTCCGAGATCTGTTTCAGCTCCCTTTCAAGGAAGGCCAACCTCTCCCTCACGCGCCTGCGGTCCACCTCAAGCTTGGTCTCGCCTGGGCCCCTCCCGCCAATGCCGCCCATCAGGCGGCTCATGGCCGTGCCCTTCCCCGTAAGCTTGGGGAGCATGTAGCGGAGCTGGGCAAGCTCCACCTGCACCTTGCCCTCCCGGCTGTGTGCCCGTTTGGCAAAAATATCCAGTATGAGCTGCGAGCGGTCTATCACCTTCACTTCCGTAAGTTCGGTTATAGAGCGTATCTGCGAAGGATTAAGCTCCTGGTCGAATATCAGGAGCGTGGCCCCCCGGTTAAGCGCGTTTATGATTATCTCCTTCAGCCTGCCCTCTCCCATCAGGTACTTGGGATTTATCTCTTTAACGCGCTGGATGGCGCTGCCCACCACGTTCACGTCCGCCGATTGGGCAAGCTCCTTAAGTTCTTCCATGGACTCTTCCAGTTCGTACTTCGGTTTCGCTGACGCGCTTACCAGAAGGGCCCTCTCCCTTTTATCGGCTGGGGAGAACACCCTCCTTCTGTCCATCTCGCCCTCAAGCGCCTGAATGAACTCGCCGAAGCGCAGGTCGAAACGGTAAAAATCCCTCTCGGATACAGTCTCATGGAGTTTCCCCCCGTCCGCCGCTTCGGGCAGGAGGTAGGCGGCCTCTATCCCGCCCGGCTCGCCCTCGCGCACGCCGATAGCGGCCACGTAATCCAGCCTCAACAGGGCAAGGTCCGTTATGTCGTCCTCCGTGAGGGGCTCTTCCTTCAAATGGGTGTGAACAAGCCTCAGCCCTCTTAGCGCCCTCCTGCCAAGCGGATAATCTGCTAAAGACGGGATATAAACCGCTTTTGCATCCCCGGCAAGCACGTGCGTTATGGCGCCCTTTCTGTTTATGAGCACGCCTAACTGCCTGCCAAGCGATTGGGAAAGCTGTGTGAGATACCTCGCCAATTCCTGTGTGATAAGGCTCTGCGGGGGGATGCGCCGGCGGTAGACCCTTTCAAGCTGCTCTCTCTCTGAACTCTTGAGCCCGGATATGTTGCCGTAGACCGAAGCTATTTCTATCTCCTGATAAAGGATTCTACTTTCTCTTATAAGAGAAAGTAGCAAAGAGAATTTTTAGATTTTTTACGCTCGCAAGCGAGCGGAAAAAATGCCAAGGGGCTTAAGCCCCGTATTTAATGTTTCTCTTCTCTTTGCCCCAAGGCGGATGGAATCCGCCGTATTCGATACTTCTCTCTTTTTTGCAAAAAAGAGAAGTAGGCTTTTTAATATTTTACCATTTCAAAGGGTGGGTTAGATGGTGAACTTCTGTATCTCTGAGAGGAGCTTGTGTGACTCGTCCTTGAGGGCCATCATGGCCTGCTGCATGCCGCTTGAGGCCGTCACAAGTTCCTTCGTGGCATCCTGAATGCTCCCGACCGACCTCAGGACATTATCGCTTTTGTCTTTCTGCACCGAGATGGACTGGGCTATCTGGCTGGACTGCTTGTTAACGTTTTCCGAAATCCGGGCTATCTGACGGCTCCCTTCCAGCTGCTCGTCGGTTGCCCGCTTGAGGTGTATGGCGCCCTCTTTCACCCTCTCGCTGGACTCCAGAATAAGCTGGCTGCCCTTGGACTGCTCCTGGGTGGCCTTCGAGATATATCTTATCTGCTCGGTCATGCTCTTTATGGCGTCGGTTATCTGCTTTATGACGTTCGCCTCCTCGCTGGTTGCCCTTTTGATGGCCCTTGCCATCTCTGTGGAGACCTGCGAACTGGAGTGTATGCCCTTCAGGGAATCATTGACCTTCGATACCAGTCTCAGGCCCTTGTCCACGGCCTCTATGCCTTCGGAGGCCATCTCCACGCTGGAGCGCGTCTCGGCCTGCACCTTGGCTATCAGCTCGGATATCTCCTTGGTGGAAATGGATGTCCTCTCGGCCAGGCTTTTAATCTCGTCGGCCACCACGGCGAAGCCCGCCCCGTGCTCGCCGGCCTGCGCGGCCAGGATGGCCGCGTTCAGCGCCAGGAGGCTGGTCTGATCGGCTATCTCGTCTATCACGTTCACGATGTTGCCTATGGATTCGGACTCCCGGCCAAGCCCGTTTATCACTTCCGAAAGAGCGCCCACGCTCTGCTTGATCTCTTTCATCCCGCTCATGGCGGCCGTTATCCCGGCGATGCCCTTTTCGGAGGCGTCGCCAGAGACCTTCTCGGCGAGGTTCACGCTCTCCGTGGCATTCTGCTCTATTTCCTTGATTGTGGCGTTCACCTGGAGGAGGGCCGAAGCGGTCTGCTCGGCAGAGGAGGAAAGGCTGTCCAGGCTCCCGGCGATCTCCCTTATGGATGCTATCATCTCCTCAATGGAGGACGCCGTCTCCTGCGACATGCGGTTGAAGACGCCGGAGCTGTCGGCCACCTGCGAGATGGACATGCTCATCTCCGTAAGCGCCGAGGAGGCGTCTTCCGAGGAGCTTGAGAGTATGTCCGCGCTCTCGTTTATGGAGATCATGGACTTGTTCATCTCCGCTATCTCCCCGGCCGTATGCTCCATGGAGCTCTGCTGGGCATCGGCCACCTCTATTACCCTGCCGGAAGATTCGGTCACCATAGAAACGGCCGTTGAGATGCCGCCCGTTATGTTGCGCACGTTCGAGATCATCCCTTTCAGGTTCTCTGCCATGCTGTTTATGGCCCTGCCCAAACCGGCTATTTCATCATCTCCCTTTACCCTTATGGTCCTGGTAAGGTCGCCCGAGGAGATCAGGGACGCCACGTTCTGCATCCCCAGTATCGGCCTGGTTATGAACCTGGATACGCCGAAGTAGAGGGCCGCTATGAAGATGACGAGGCATATGGCCGAAAAGGCCAGGGAGAAATACAGCAGGTTGTAAATAGGGGTGTTAATGGCCTCCTTTTTAAGCCCGATGGCTATCGCCCCCACGTTCTTGTTCGAGGCGTCATTCAACGGCAGTACCAGCTGGTAGGAATCGGATATTTCCCTGAAGATGGGCCCCTTGGAAAAGGCGGAAGGCTTCAGGTCGAAATTGGTGTTTCTCTTCGATGCGTCGCTATGGAAGAGGATCTTCCCGTCCTGGTTTATTACCATGGCTTGCGAGAGGCTCTTGTCGGACTGCACCAGGTTTATCATCTTGTCCTGAAGGTCTTCCATATAGTCAAGGCTCACCCCCAGGTTCAGGGCCTTGGTCACGTCCGCCTTCAACGCTTCTCCCATCATGGAAACCCTGGAAGAGGCCGCCTGTTTCAGCTTGGATGAGGCCATGTAGGTGAGGACGGCCGTATTCAGCGCCAGGGCCAGAAAAAGGATGCCCGAGAGCAGCAGGATCGATTTCTTTTCAATCCTTGCCAGCTTTCTCATTGATGCCGCGCCTTCATTTGATGATCTTCGTTGCCGAGGAGAGGATATCCAGGGGTATGCGGAGGCCGAGTTCCCTGGCCTCTCTCAAGTTCAAGGTCATCTCTATTTTGTGGGGCCCCTCCACTCTTATGCTCGAAGGCCTGGCCCCTTTCAGCACCCTGGCCGCTATCTCGGCGGCCCTGGCCCCCTGCTCCTGCGGGGACGCGTATACGGACATGAGAATGCCGGCCGCCTCGCCCCCGCTCACCGTCGTGCACGCCGGGATGTTAAGGGACCTCACCACCTTGGCTATTCCGGCTATGCACTGGTTGGCGGTGCAGCTTGTGGTTATGAAGAGCGCGTCCACTCCGTGGAGCTTCTCGGCGTCGGTCCTGCTCTTTATGCTCATCTTGACGGCCTTGAAGCCGAACTGCCCCTGCATCCTGGCCACCTCGTCGGCCTGGACAATCGTGTCCTTTTCCATCGTGTTGTAGATTATCCCCAGCCTGGAAAAGTCCTTGATCGATTTCAGGTTCTTTATGAGCCCGGCAAGCTGGAACTTGGAGCTTATCCCCGTGATATTTTTCCCGTTAAGGCCAAGGACGCGCGGTTCGCTCACCCCGGCGAAGACTATCGGGATGGAGGAGGTCTCCCTGGATACGGCCAGCGCCGCCGGGGCGCCGTAGACCACTATCATGTTCACGTCCAGGGCCACCATCTTCCTTGCCGCGTTGGACCAGGAGACCGGGTCGGGCGCGGGGGTCTGTGTGACGATCTCAAACTTCCCGGAAAAGCCTTCCCTCTGCAGCTGTTCCAGAAAGGCCCTGTTCATGTCCTGGTAATAGGGTATATCCCCCGTCAGGATTATCCCGACCATGCTCTGGGCCGCCTGCGCCGGAAGGACCAGCGCAAGGACAAGCGAAAACGCCAATGCCAATCTCCTCACATTACCACCTTTTCGTAAGAGAGACCAGGACGGCATGCGAGGTGCCGTCCGTCATCTCCGGGTTAAGGGGGTTTTCTTTCGAGCTGAAATCCGTGTACGCGTAATAGAGTCCAAGCTCGGTTTTCTTTATGAAATTGTATCTGGCGTTTATCGAATAGACCGATTCCGTATAGTCGAAGGCGGAGAAGGCGGCTATCGAGATATTGCTTGTGTCGAATGCCGCATGGGGATAATAGGCCCCTTTGCCTTTTGTATAGCTGTACTCCGCCGTGAGGTCCAGCTTTTCCACCGGGGAATAGTCCGTGGAAAGGGTGCAGTTCTGGGCCACGTCCCTGTACTTGACCCCTTTGTCCACCTCGCTGAACCCGGAAGGAGGAAGGCTCCCCGGCAGGGCCATGAAGGCAATGTCCTGCACATC
This sequence comes from Nitrospirota bacterium, assembly GCA_014874185.1. GTDB lineage: Bacteria > Nitrospirota > Thermodesulfovibrionia > Thermodesulfovibrionales > JdFR-88 > JACWAF01. The sequence goes on from JACWAF010000014.1 coordinate 9,305, forward strand.
CTTGTTGCGCCAATAGGCGTATGCCGCGCTCAGGCTCAGGTCATCCAGCACCAGGAAGCTCACGTTGCCGGTAAGCTTGTCCCTGTTCGTGTTCCTGTTCGTGGCGTTCGCGATGGGGACATTGTTTTGAAGGTCGAATATGTGCAGGTTGTCCCTGTTCTCGATGGCTTTTTCATAGCTTACGAAAGTCACTACGCGGTTTACGGGGGTCCATGTGGCCATAATGTTTCCGGAATCCGAATGGTTCGGCTCGAAATTGTATGCGGGGCTTTCGTATTCCTCGTGCGTGTACTTGGCCCTCAGGTTGAGGTTCCTCCGCAGCCGGTACGAGGCGTTCAGGCTTGCGGACTCGTAGGTGGTGCTGTCCGGCAGGTTCCAGTCCTGGGCGTTCTCGCGTTTCTCGTACTTGTAAATAAGCTCCGTGCCGAGGGTAAGGTCCTCAAGGACCCTGTACTGCGCCAGGGCCTCCACCCTGTCCGTGTTTGAGGAAATGGCCGGCTGGACCGCTATGGGTACCACCTGATTGAAATACCCCGCCGGAAGCGTTGCAGGGGTATGCTCGTTAAAATCGGTATAGCTGTATTTGACCGCCAGCAGCAGGTTGGTGACAGGCATATATCTCACCTGGCCAAAACCGAGAAGGTAATCGGAGTTCGCGCCGCTGGTCTCGTTCTCCCGGTCGCCCCTGGTGAATGTGGCGGCCGCCACCAGCTTGCCCGTATAGGAGCTGTGCACCTTCAGGCTGGTCGTGCCCCCCTGCAGGTCCGGCACGAGGTTGTGGGCGAACTGGCCGTTAGCGTCCGGCTGAAAAGAGGAAGGCACGCTTTGACCTGTGTAAGGATAGTACATCACCCAGTCCTTGCCGGCTGAGAACCTTTTTTCAGCCTGCGAGAGGTCCATCTCTATGGGCCCAAGGTGGCCGTTCGCACCGAACGTGAAATCCGTGGTGGTCCAGTCTATGTCCCTGGACTGCGATACCCTGTTGAAGTGGCCGCCATTGAATATCTGCTGTATCTTTCCATCACTCTGCACGACCATGCCGTCCACATAAAAATGGACCGGGTAGTCCGGGTATTTCAGTCTCAGGTTCACATGGCTGATGCCGGTGCGCAGGCCGTAAGTGTCCCCGGGGCTGAGGTCGATTGTATTTGAAATGGTTTTGCCGAAGGGGCTCACAAGCCCGATGTGCTCAATATTGTGGAAGACGCTGGTCCCAAGGACCCTGAACAGGACCAGGTCCTTGTAGGCGAACCTGAAATCGCCGAAGTAGTCTTTCTGGTTAAGCACGTCCAGCTCGGCATGGACGCGGTAGGGGAAGGGGAACGCTATAATGCTTCCGCCAAAGGCGGGTGAGGAATCCGGATAGCCGTAATCGAGCGCCTTCGCGCCCCCGTTCAGGTGCGCGTACCAGTAGCCCGCCCATAACGAATATTGGGGCGTTATCTCCGGGTATTTATAAACGGAATCCTGCCCCATTTCTTCGCCCTGGCCGGATTCGTCCTCAGCAAAGAGGGGCTCGAAGGAAACAAGCAGAAAAACCATCAAAACAATCACGGCAGCTGCCAGCTTGTACTTTGTTTTTTTCATCCCCTCCTCGTTGCCCCCCTCCTTATAATCCTGGCTCTTCAGGCTTTTGTGTGGAAACAGAGGGGTTGAAATGAGGGCCTGACATCCTGCAATCTATCCTTCAAACGAATCTCCGGAGGGATAGCGGATGCAGGATAAAGAGCTTTACCGGCAGTTGTTGGGATTGAAGGAG
>JACWAF010000015.1 GCA_014874185.1 Nitrospirota bacterium
TCCTGAAATTCGCGTACCCCTTGAACCCCATCACCTTGGTGATGGCCGCCGTGAGGGTCGTCTTCCCGTGGTCTACGTGACCTATGGTGCCGACGTTCGCGTGGGGTTTTACTCTCTCAAACTTCGCCTTCGCCATAAAAAGCTCCTCCTTGAGAATTTCTGCTATCTATATTCAAAGATGCAAGTTCCAGAGCCCATGATCGGAATCGAACCGATGACCTCATCCTTACCAAGGATGTGCTCTGCCGACTGAGCTACATGGGCGATTAAATTTCCATGAACGCCCGCGGGCATTCAAAAACTGGAGCGGGAAACGGGATTCGAACCCGCGACCCTCAGCTTGGAAGGCTGACGCTCTACCACTGAGCTACTCCCGCTTTTATTCAAAGAGCAAAAGCAAAAAGGCCGGCGCCCTTCCCAGGGCCAGCATGCCTTCACCAACTGTACCTCCGCCCCCAAGGGCGAGTGGAGAGGGGAGGATTCGAACCTCCGTAGGCGTACACCAACGGGTTTACAGCCCGTCCCCTTTAGCCGCTCGGGAACCTCTCCTTCGTGCGCAACCGCCCGCCCACCAACCTCGTTGGCGGGCTTGTTCGGCGAACATAAGCCACCGAAGGGAATCGAACCCCCGACCCGCTGATTACAAATCAGCTGCTCTACCTTCTGAGCTACGGTGGCGTTAAAAAGCAATAGACCGCCCTTAGCACTTAACCTTTTAATATAGGGGTTATATTATAACTTCGTCAACAGGAAAATTCAAGCCGCTCAGGGGCTTTAAACGCGCACGGACCGGATTTTCCCGTCATTTGTCCGGTTTGCTTCTCCTCTGGCGCAAAATCTCGAATATGAACGCGCCTGCGGCTACCGAGACGTTCAATGAGCCTATATCGCCCGCAAGGGGGAGGCTTAAAATATGGTCGCAGCGCTCTTTTACGACCTTTCTTATCCCTGTGTCCTCGCCCCCCAGCACCAGCACAAGGGGCCCGGAGAGGTCAACATCCCAGGGGGCAATGCCAATCCCTCCCCTTTCATCCCCTCCCTCGGCCCCTATTATAAGGAGCCCTTCTTCCTTAAGCCGGTCCAGGGCGTATTTGATATTGGCTTCTACCAGAACTGGCAGGCGCTCGGCTGCCCCGGCGGATGTCTTATATACCTCCGGCGAAAGCCCGGCCTGTCTGTGCTTCTGGATAATAAGCCCGTGAACCCCGGCCGCATAGGCCGTCCGCATTATGGCCCCCAGATTGCGCGGGTCTTCCACCTCGTCCAAGGCTATCAAAAACGGCGGCTCGCCCTTTTTCCTTGCGATTTCAAGGAGTTCCCGAGCGCTTTCGGCCAGTTTCTTCTCTTTCACCATGGCCGCGACCGACTGATGTCCCTTGGGAAAGCGGTTGAAAAACTCCGGCGCGGCGAACTCGACGGGGATCTTCCTTCGCCCGGCCTCTTTAAGGAGGGCTGGGACCTTCTCTTTCCTGCCCTGCCCTATATAGAGCCGCACGGCCCTGCCCGCTTTCAGCACCTCTAGTACGGGATTCACGCCGTAGACTAACTCCGGAGAGTGCATCTATTAGAATAACACGCCGGGGCTGTTCGAAGGGGAAGAGGTCCAGCCAGGCAAGGACCCGGACCGATGAAAAGCCTTCCGAAAGAGATTCGCTCCCATTGACAACGACAAAAGGAATGTTATTCTTTTTTATGAATTGGGTTAAGTCTTCTTATTCGTAAGAATACAATTCACTTGACATGAATCGACTAATGATATAGGCTAAAAAAGGGGCCGGAGTACTCCGGCCCCGGATATATTTCCGGCATGAAAGGTGAAAACTGAATATGGCAGCCGTCAAGGACTATTACGAGATACTCGGAGTAAAGAAGGGCGCTTCGGCCGGCGAGATAAAGACGGCCTACCGGAAACTCGCGCGCAAGCACCACCCGGACCTGAACCCAGGCAACAAGGAAGCCGAGGAGAAGTTCAAGGAGATAAATGAGGCCTATGACGTGCTGAGCGACCCCAGGAAGCGCGAGCAATACGACGCCTACGGCTCAGCGGGGGCATATCAGGAGGCATTCAGGGGGGCCGGAGGCCCTGGAGGGCCGGGCGGCTTTGGCGGCTACAGCCCCGGAACGGGCTATGACGAGGCCTACGAATTCGGCTTCGGGGACATCTTCTCGGACCTCTTCGGGGCAAAAAGAAGAGGCCAGGCAGCGACAGGCTTCCCCCGGAAAGGCGAAGACCTTGAGACCGAAGCCGAGATAAGCTTCCGCGAGGCCTTCACAGGGACCCAGAGGCCCATGACCGCGACCCGCGCTGGCACGTGCGCACACTGCAAGGGGACCGGCGCGCAGGAGACAAAGACCTGCTCCAGGTGCAAGGGGACAGGGCAGTTGACTTCAAAGCGCGGGTTCTTCAGCACGGTGCAGGCCTGCCCCGAGTGCGGCGGCACCGGCCAAAAAGTCATAAAGATCTGTCCCGTGTGCAAAGGAACGGGAAAACAGGTCATAACGGAGCACCTTACGGTGAAGATCCCGGCGGGGGTGGAGGACGGCGGAACCGTCAAGCTGCGCGGCATGGGGAATATGGGCGAGGCTGGCGGCCCGCCCGGAGACCTTTACATAAAAATCCACGTGAAGCCGCACCCCTTCTTCAGGCGCGATGGCAATGACGTGTTCATAAAACTGCCTATCACCGTAAAAGAGGCCATATTGGGCTCCAAGGTGGAAATCCCCACCCCGGAAGGCACTACCATCTCCATGAAGGTCCCGCCGGGCACACAGGGGGGCCAGAGGTTCAAGCTCTCCGGCAAGGGGTTCCCGTCAAGAAGAGGCGGCAGGGGCAACATGTATGCGGATATAAACGTAATCGTGCCGGAGCGTGTTGGCGAAAAAGAGAAAACCGCCATTGACGAGCTTGAAAGCGCATACCTGGAGAACCCCAGGACGAGGGCCTTCAGGGAAGCAAGCAGATAGGGAAGAAGCAGATGAAAAGGTCCAGGGAAGAACCAATATATATGATAAGCATCGTGGCCAGGATGCTCCAGGTACACCCGCAGACCCTCCGGATGTACGAGCGCGAGGGCTTCGTGAAGCCAAAACGCACGAACAAGAACCGTCTCTACTCCGAAGATGACGTGGAGCGCCTGGGGATGGTGATAAGGCTCACCCGCGAACTTGGCGTAAACAAGGCAGGCGTTGACATCATACTCAGGATGCGCGAAAGGATCGAGGCCCTTCAGCGCGAACTCTTCGATATCATGGACCATGTTGAAAGCGATTTCCGCGCCGAGTTCGAAAGGCGCCTGAAAGAGGCATTTTCAAACAGATATGAAGACGAGGATTAGGAGGTAATCATATGAGGCTTGATAAATTGACGATTAAGGCCCAGGAGGCCATGGCCGGGGCGCAGCAGACAGCCGAAAGGAAAGGCAACCAGGAACTTCAGCCGGAGCACCTGCTTTTGGCCCTCCTTGAAGACAGGGAGGGGCTCGCCCCGCAGATACTTCTGAAGCTTGGGGCAAAGGAAGATATCATCCGCAAAGACCTGGAGGCCGCGATAGAGCGGTACCCGAAGGTCTCCGGCGCGACCCCCATGGGCCAGCTATATGTATCCCAAAGACTTAAGGACGTATTTGACCGGGCACTGAAAGAGGCCGGGCACCTCACGGACGAGTACGTGAGCGTGGAGCATCTCCTCTATGGAATATCCCAGGCGGGAGGCCCGGCGGGGGACATCCTCAAGCGTTACGGCGCGGACGCGGACGCAATACTTGCCGCAATGCGGGAGATACGCGGGGCGCAGCGCGTCACCGGCCCGAACCCCGAGGACAAGTACCAGGCCCTTGCCCGGTACAGCAGGAACCTCACGGAGCTTGCGTCAAAGGGCAAGCTGGACCCGGTCATCGGCAGGGACGACGAGATAAGGCGCGTTATACAGGTCCTATCAAGAAGGACGAAGAACAATCCCGTCCTCATCGGGGACCCTGGCGTTGGGAAGACGGCCATAGTGGAAGGCCTGGCCCAGCGCATAGTGCAGGGCGACGTGCCGGAGACATTAAAAAACAAGAAAGTGGCTGCCCTGGACATGGGCTCGCTGATCGCGGGCGCCAAGTACCGGGGCGAGTTCGAGGAGCGCCTGAAGGCGGTGCTGAAGGAGATAGAGCAGGCCGCAGGGACGGTGGTGCTCTTCATAGACGAGATGCACACTCTTGTGGGCGCGGGGGCCGCCGAGGGCGCGATTGACGCATCCAATATGCTTAAGCCCGCCCTTGCGCGCGGAGAGCTGCGCTGCATAGGCGCTACCACTATCGACGAATACAGGAAGTACATCGAAAAGGACGCCGCCCTGGAGAGGCGCTTCCAGCCCGTTATGGTAAAAGAGCCTTCCATGGAGGACACGATCTCCATCCTGCGCGGGCTGAAGGAGCGCTACGAGGTGCATCACGGGGTGAAGATAAAGGACTCCGCCCTGATTGCGGCGGCGGTCTTGTCTGACCGTTACATCACTGACAGGTTCCTGCCGGACAAGGCGATAGACCTTATAGACGAGGCGGCCTCGAAGCTCCGCATGGAGATAGACAGCATGCCCATCGAACTGGACGAGATAGAGAGGAAGATACGCCAGTACGAGATCGAGCGGCAGGCGATGCAGAAAGACGGCTCTTCGGCGGCAAAGGAAAGGCTGGCGAAGATCAGCCGCGAGATCGCGGAGCTTACGGAAAAAAGAGACGTCCTCGCCGCACAGTGGACCAGCGAGAAGGAGATAATCAAAAATATCCGCGACCTGAGAGGGCAGATAGAGCAGACCCGGCTGGATTCCGAGCGCGCCGAGCGAGAGGGCGACCTGGGCAAGGCCGCGGAGCTTAAATACGGAAGGCTCATAGAGCTTCAGAAATCCCTTGACGCCCAGAACAAACGTCTTTCCGATGTGCAGGCCAGGCGCAAGATGCTGAAGGAAGAGGTGGACGAGGAGGACGTGGCCGGGGTGGTCAGCAAGTGGACGGGCGTGCCCGTCTCCCGGATGCTTGAGACAGAGGTCGAAAAGCTCATCCGGATGGAGGAACGCCTGAGGATGCGCGTTGTGGGACAGGACGAGGCGATCGTGGCCGTGGCGAACGCGGTGCGCCGCGCGAGGGCCGGCGTGCAGGACCCGAACCGGCCCATCGGCTCTTTCATATTCCTTGGCCCCACGGGCGTCGGCAAGACCGAGCTTGCAAGGGCGCTGGCCGAGTTCCTCTTTGACGATGAGAACGCGATGATACGCATCGACATGAGCGAGTACCAGGAGCGGCATACGGTCTCAAGGCTCATCGGCGCGCCGCCCGGCTATGTGGGGTACGAAGAAGGCGGCCAGCTTACCGAGGCCGCCCGCCGGAGGCCGTATTCGGTCATCCTGTTCGACGAGATAGAGAAGGCGCACCCGGAGGTCTTTAACCTCTTATTGCAGCTTCTGGATGACGGAAGGCTAACGGACGGGCACGGCAGGACCGTGGACTTCAGGAACACGGTGGTCATCCTGACGTCCAATATCGGAAGCAGGCACATACAGGAACTTCTGGAGGAAAGAGAGAAGAAGCCCCGTGCCCATTGGGGGCCGGTGACCGAAGAGGAAGAGGAACTGAAAGAGCGCGTGATGGCCGACCTGAAAGAAAATTTCAAGCCGGAGTTCCTGAACAGGGTGGACGAGATTATCATCTTCAACCCGCTCTCCAGGGAGCTTCTGAAACAGATTGTGGATATCCAGGTTGCAAGGATGAAGCGCTATCTCACGCAGAAGGGCATAGACGTGGTGCTCACCGGCAGGGCCAAGGAGAAGCTGGCCCAGTTGGGCTTCGACCCGGTCTATGGCGCGCGTCCGCTGAAGCGGGTGATACAGCGCGAGATACTGAACCCGCTTGCGATGCAGCTTCTGCAGGGCGCGTTCAAGGAGGGCGACGTGGTGGAGTTCGATATCGAAGACGGCGCGCCGGTATTGAGGAAACTGGAGCCGGCCGCCGCTTCGCGCGGATAAATTCCCGCCTTTGGCGGGCAGACATTTCAACCAAATTACAGGAGGTATTTGAGATGTCCATGGTCAAATGGTCTCCTATGAAAGAGCTTGAGGAGATGAGGAGGGACATGGAGAGGGTATTCGACCAGATATTCGAGCCCAAGGGGCGCAGGAGGTGGTGGCCTTCAGCGGCCGAAAAGGGCGTGATCGTGCCCTCGGTGGACATGTACGACAGGCAGAACGAGATAGTGCTGAAGGCCGAACTGCCCGGCGTGGAGAAGGACGGCATAGACCTCACCATTACAAAGGACACCCTGATCCTGAAGGGCGAGATGAAGAAGGACGAAGAGGTCTCGGAGGAGAACTATTACTCCCGAGAGCGCGCCTTCGGCACCTTCGCGCGGACAATAGCCCTGCCCGCCGATGTTGACAGCGAGAAGGCCAGGGCCACTTTCAAGAACGGCGTGCTTGAGATAGTGCTCCCCAAGCGGGAGGAGGCCAAGCCCAAAGAGATAAAGGTCAATATAGGCTAGCAAGCAACAAGGGACAAGTGGCAAGGGACAAGCAAAGTAGGGGCGGGCCTTGGTCCGCCCCTTTTTATTGCTGCTATTCGCATCTTTTCCTGTCATTCCCGCGAAAGCGGGAATCCAGATTTAATCTCTTCTTTTTTTGGTTCTTCAGACTTTTCTGTGGAATTCCCCTCTTTGAAAAAGAGGGGAGGGGGAGATTTTTCGAACCATGAAATAATTCCAAATTTTCTTTTAAACCTTGACCATGGATACTTTTCGGCA
>JACWAF010000016.1 GCA_014874185.1 Nitrospirota bacterium
CGAGGAGTCCTTCTGTTACCTGAACCTCACCAGGAGCGCCCGCAGCCCCCTCGCCGAGCGCGCCGCTGAACTGCTGTAAGGCAGAAGACAAGTCCAAGTCCAAGTCCAAGTCCAAGTCCTTCTTTCTCTTGTAAGAGAAAGAAGCAAAGAGAATTTTTAGCTTTTCCCGCTTTATAGAAGCGGAAAAAGAGTAAGAATTTTTTCTCTTGCTCCTTCTCTTTTTTGCAAAAAAGAGAAGGAGGCCTCTAAAATAATTCTTCATGCGCACTGCCGAGATAATCCTCATAGCCCTGGGGCTTTCCATGGACGCCTTCGCGGTATCCGTAACAAGCGGGTTCTCCATTAAAAAGCTCCATATAGGCCACGCCCTGCGCATAGCCCTCTTCTTCGGCGGCTTCCAGGCCCTGATGCCCATCCTGGGCTGGGGCTTCGGCGCGTGGATAAGAGAATATATCTCCGGGCTGGACCGCTGGATAGCCTTCGGCCTGCTTGCGGCAATCGGGGCGAAAATGATCTACGAGGGCTTCAGGGCTAAGGGCGAAGATGAGAAAACCGCAGACCCGCTTAACCCGGTGCTCCTTCTTTTTCTGGCGGTCGCAACCAGCCTGGACGCCCTCGCCGTGGGCATAAGCCTTTCATTTATAAAAGTCTCCATAATCAGCCCCGCAATCATTATCGGCGTCGTCACATTCCTGCTCTCTCTCTGCGGGGTGTATATCGGCGACAAGATGGGGCATATTTTCGAGAATAAAATAGAGGCCGCCGGGGGGCTGATATTGATAGTGATGGGGTTGAAGATATTTTTTAGCGGTTAGGAAAAGATGATTTTTGGCCCTCAGGACTATTTCAAAAAAATTTCTTTTAATATGGAAAAAATTTCTTTTCATTCCAAAGGGGCCCCTTCGAAAATTCAGGCGGGTGAAAGAGGCGGAGCGATTAGAGGGGCGGAGCCCCGTAAGGCAGTTAAATTTTCATGTCTGAGCCGAAGGCGAGTTTGAAAATTTTAGCGGAGCCGACAGAAGCCGCCGCCCGGAATTTTCGCGGGGCGGGCTTCTTTTTGGCTACTTTTTCTTGCTCCGAACAAGAAAAAGTAGCCGGGGTATGGGGCGGAGCCCCATAGAGAAAAAACATCAAACATGGATTCCCGCTTAAGTCCTGCGGGAATGACAAGGAAAGAAGCGCTTTATTTTTGGGAGCACGAGAGGCTTCCCGGAATTCGATTAGGTTGAATACTCCGCGCCCTTTTGGCTATTATATTTTTTTATAGAACCTAGAAGGAGCAATCACAATGCTGAAAAAGAAGGATAAATACGTCGTAGCGGTGGTGGGTGCAACCGGCGCCGTCGGAAACGAGATGATCGCCACCCTGGAGCAGAGGAATTTCCCCGTCGAAAAACTGAGGCTGTTCGCCTCCGAGCGCTCCGAGGGCAAGCACCTGGATTTCAGGGATGAGAGTATTAAGGTAGAGACCCTGAACGAGGACTCGTTCAAGGGGATAGATATAGCCCTGTTCTCCGCGGGCGCGGAGAGGTCCAGGACATGGGCCCCCATCGCGGCCAGAAGCGGTTGCGTTGTGGTGGACAACTCCAGCCAGTGGAGGATGGACCCGGAAGTACCGCTTGTCATACCGGAGGTGAACCCGCAAGACCTGAAGTGGCACAAGGGCATCATCGCAAACCCCAACTGCTCTACCATCCAGATGGTCGTTGCGCTGAAGCCCATCCACGACGCGGCAAAGATCAAGAGGGTGGTGGTCACCACGTTCCAGGCGGTAAGCGGCACCGGCCAGAAGGCCATCCAGGAGCTGGAGCAGCAGGTGCGCGCCCTCTATAACTTCAAAGAGATTGAGAAAAAGGTCTATCCGCACCAGATAGCCTTCAACGTGCTTCCGCACATAGACAAGTTCCTTGAGAACGGCTACACCAAGGAAGAGATGAAGATGGTGAACGAGACCCGGAAGATACTGGGCGACGACTCCATCCGGCTCACGGCCACGACCGTGCGCGTGCCGGTATTCCGCGGGCACTCCGAGAGCGTGAACGTGGAGACCGAAAAGAAGCTTTCGGCCGATGAGTGCCGGGCCATACTCTCCACCGCGCCGGGCGTTGTCGTCTATGACGCGCCGGAGAAGAACATCTATCCGCTGCCGATCTACGCCGCCGGAAAGGACGAGACCTTCGTGGGCCGCGTCAGGGAGGATGAGTCCATAGAAAACGGGCTCAACCTGTGGGTGGTGTCTGATAATTTAAGAAAGGGCGCCGCCCTCAACGCCGTCCAGATTGCCGAGAAGCTTGTCGAAATGGCGGGGTAAAGACTTCCTTTTAATGTGAAAAGAAGGGGGCGGGTTGCAAAGCCTGGCCCCCTGTGGTTTTTAGAACAGCTTCTCCAAACTCTTTTGAAACCAGAGAGATTTTTGTTGTCATCCCGAATCAAGTTCGGGATGACGGATAAAAATATCCAAAGTTAAGAATATTATAGACGAGCTTTAAATCCCCTTCTCTTTCGCCTCGTCCCATAGCTCGTCCATCTCGGCGAGGGGCATGTCTTTAAGCTTCAGGCCGCGGGAGGCGGCGGTCTTCTCCATGTATCTGAAGCGGTTTATGAACTTGGCCGTGGTCTTCCTGAGGGCCTCTTCCGGATTTATCGCGAGGAACCTCGAAATGTTAACGAGTGAAAATAGGATATCGCCCATCTCCTCCTCCATCTCGTCCAGGTTGGCGCTCTTCTTTTCAAGCGCCTCCTTGAACTCGCCGATCTCCTCGTCCAGTTTCCGCGCCACGTCCTCCACTCGCTGCCAGTCGAAGCCCACGCGGGCCGCGCGTTTCTGCACCTTCTGCGCCCGCAGCAATGCGGGCAGGCTTGCGGGGATTCCTTCAAACACGCTCTCTTTCAGCTTGCCCTCGCGCCTCTTGTGCTCCTGCCACTTGTCCATGACCTCCTCGGGGGTCTCAAGCCTAGTCTCGCCAAAGACGTGCGGGTGGCGCGAGACCATCTTCTCGGAGATCTTTTTAAGCACGTCCGTGATGTCGAACTCGTCTTTCTCCGAGGCCACCTCGGCTTGGAAGACTATCTGAAAGAGAAGGTCGCCAAGCTCTTCCTTTACGGCATCCGGTTGGCCAAGGTCTATGCTCTCAAGCACCTCGTAGGCCTCTTCAATGATATAGGACTTAAGGGATTCCGGCGTCTGCTTCCTGTCCCACGGGCAGCCCGCGCGAAGGGCCTTCATTATCTCGATAAGCTTTTCGAATTCCTGTCCGGCGTTTCGCATCCGCTATTTTATGCCGATTGGCGTGCCGGGGGCAAATCCGGCTAAAATTGGATATGCCTGGGCTCTACATCCATATACCATTTTGCCTTGCGAAGTGCGCCTACTGCGACTTCTACTCCGTGCCGGTTGAAGGGGAACTTTCAGGGGAGTTTATAAAGTCCCTCTTGAGGGAAATGGAGCTTCGGGGCTGGTTTCACGCGGACACCATCTACATAGGCGGCGGCACGCCCACCGCCCTGGACAGCGGAAGCCTTGAGAAGATATTTTCCGGGCTGAAGGAGCACTTCGGTTTTTCATCCGATGCCGAGTTCACCATCGAGGCCAACCCGGCCACCGTGGACGGGGGAAAGCTTTCCGTTCTCTTGCAGGGCGGCGTGAACCGGATAAGCATCGGCGTGCAGTCATTCGATGATGAGGAGCTGAAGACATTGGGGCGGGTGCATACAGCCGCGGACGCGCGGGAGGCCATCGCGCTGGCCCGCCGGGCTGGTTTCGGCAACATCTCCCTTGACCTCATCTACGGCATTCCCGGCCAGACGATGGAGAGTTGGATGAACACTCTCAATCAGGCGATAAGCCTTGCCCCTGAGCACATCTCCGCTTACGAGCTTACCCTTGAGGAATGCACGCCGCTCCACGAATGGGTGAAGCGCGGGCTGATTGAGATGCCCTCTGAGGAAATGATTTTAGAGATGAGCGATAAATGCGTGAGTGTGCTCGAAAGCGCGGGCTACGCTCGCTATGAGGTCTCCAACTACGCCCTGCCCGGCAGGCAGTGCCGCCATAATGTCAATTACTGGAGGCGCGGCCCCTACCTTGGCCTTGGTCCATCGGCCCACTCCTTTGACGGGCGGGAGAGGTGGAAGGACATCGAGGATTTGGGAGAGTACGTGAAATCCCTCTCGGCGGGCGCCTTGCCAGAACGCGAGAGATACGCTCTTATGCCAGGGCAGGTCAAGCGGGAGTTTCTTTTTCTTGGATTAAGGATGTCGGAAGGGGTTTCAATAGAAGAAGCGCGCGAGACAGGGCTTGGTCTGGAAAATGCCTCGCGTGAGCTTATGGCGGGCGGATTCCTTGCAATAGAAAACGGACACCTCCGCTGCACAAGACGGGGCTTTTCGGTCCTGAACCGGGTCCTGCTGGCCCTATTCGATAACCTGGGGCTTTGACCTTCTTCTTATCCAGGACTTCGTAATCTCCACCGAGCAGGTGGCCAGCGCGGATACGGCCAGCGCCCATCCGATATCTCCCGAACGGGGGATGTCTATCCCGAACGCGTCCCTCACCGGGGGGAAGGAAACGGCCGCGGCCGTGATAGCGAGACTCGCCAGCACCGAGATCGAGAGCCACCTGTGCGGGGGCTCGCGGAATATGCTCTGGCGCAGCGACCTGAAATTCAGCGCCATCGCAAGCTCCACGATTAATAACAGAAAAAATACCGTGGTCCTCGCTTCCGCGAGGCCGGCGGCAGAGAAGAAGAACCAGAAAATGACCGGGGCCTCTATGGAAAGGGAGAGCAGTATGAGCGCCCTTACGTCCGGCGAGAATATGCTTGCCCCGGGCGGGCGGGGCTTTCTTTTCATCAAGTCCGCCTCGGGCGGGGCCACCCCCAGCGAGAAGGCCGGGAGCCCGTCGGTTATGAGGTTCACGAAGAGGATGGCCGGCGGCAGGAGCGGCAGGAGGCGCGGCCCGCGGATGATCGCCACTCCGCCCAGCACGATTATCTCAAGCAGGTTGGTGCGGAGGAGGTAGGTGAGATATTTTTTTATATTGTCGTAAATCCAGCGGCCACGTTCTATCGCGCCCACAATCGTGGCGAAGTTGTCGTCCGCAAGCACCATGTCGGCCGCCTCCCTGGCCGCTTCCGTGCCGCTTTTGCCCATGGCGATCCCTATGTCCGCCTGCTTCAGCGCCGGGGCGTCGTTCACGCCGTCCCCGGTCATGGCGACTATCTGCCCGCGGGCCTTCCACGCCCTTACTATCCTCAGTTTGTCCAGGGGCGAGACCCTGGCGTACACGGTTGTGCTCTCTACCTTGCCGGCAAGTTCTTCATCCGTTATTTTTTCCATTTCGGCCCCGGTCAGTGCGCCATCGCCTTCCCTGAATATGCCGGCCTCGGCCGCCACGGCCCTGGCCGTGAGGAGGTTGTCTCCCGTTATCATCACCGGCCTTATGCCCATCCGTTTGCAGACGTCTACCGCCTCGACCGCCTCCGGGCGGGGCGGATCGGTCATCCCGAACAGCCCCAGGAAGACCATCGAACCGGCCGGTTCATCTTGCGGGTTATCGGTCTCCTTACGGGCGGCGGCCAACACGCGCAGGCCTTTGGAGGCCATTTGGGCCGCGGCCAGGGATATCTCTTCTTTTCGCTTGTCGTCAATTGGGACCGGGACCTTGTTTCTCAGCTCGAACCCGCAGCGGGCAAGCACCCTCCCCGGCGCACCCTTCGAGAAGGCAATCAGTTTTCCGTCTGCCTCGTTCAGGGTGGTCATCATCTTTCTTTCGGAGCTGAACGGGAACTCGTTCACCCTGCGGCCGTATGCCCTTGTGCTTTCGACATCGGCCCCGGCCTTTCTTGCCGCTGCCAGGAGCGCGGCCTCGGTGGGGTCTCCCCTTATCCGCCAGCCTTCCGCGGTCTTGAAGAGACTTGAGTCGTTGCAGAGAATGGCGGCCGCGAATAGGTCCGCCAGCCGGGCGCCCGGCTTATCGACGCTGAATGAGCCCTCCGGGTCGTATCCCGTCCCGGTCACTTCTATGAATTTCCCGGCTGAATAAATCGACCTTACGGTCATCTCGCCTTTGGTAATGGTTCCCGTCTTGTCGGAGCAGATGACCGTTACGGAGCCAAGGGTTTCCACGGCCGGCATCCTCCGCACCAGGGCGTTTTTCTTTGCCATTTCATGCATCCCTATTGCCAGTGTGCCGGTAACTATGGCGGCCAGGGACTCCGGCACGGCGGCAACCGCCAGGGCCGCGGCGAATACGGCCATGTCCAGGGCGAATTTCAGCGTGAGCGCGCCGGAATGCCATTCCCTTAGAAGGCCAATGCCGCCTATCAGGACGGACGCCGTCAGTGCGATTGCGCCAAGCCACCTGCCTATCTCCCGCGTGGTCTTTTCAAGCGGGGTGCTCCCGGCCCTTACTGCCTCGGCTTCTCTTGCTATGATGCCAAGCTCGGTCTGCATGCCGGTTGCGGTCACTATGGCCTGCCCCCTGCCGTATGTGACCGTGGTGCCCGCGAAGAGCATGTCAGACCTGTCAGCCACTGCCGCATCCGGGGGAACGGGGGCCGGGTCTTTTGCCACGGGGGCGGATTCTCCCGTCAGGGGGGCCTCGTCCAGCATCAGCGAGCGGGATAGCGCAACCCGCGCGTCGGCTGGCGTCCTGTCGCCCGCTTCAACCTGTATGAGATCTCCCGGCACCAGGTCCTTTGCCGATACGACAACCTCGCTTCCGTCCCTTATCACCCTGGCCAGGGGGGCCAGATACTGCCGCAGGGCCGCTATCGCCCTCTCCGCCCTGTGCTCCTGCATGAACCCGAGCCCCGCGGAGAGGAAGACGATTGCCACAATGAGGACGGCATCCACGGTCTCGCCGGCCGCGGCCGAGAGCAGCGTCGCGATAAGGAGGATGATTACCAGGGCGCTCCTGAACTGGCCCAGAAAGATGGAGAGCGCCGTCCGGCCCCTGCCAGCGGTTATCTCATTGGCGCCATATTCTTCCAGGCGCTTCGCGGCCTCTTTGGAGGCGAGCCCCCGTGAGAGGTCCGCCGCCAGTTCTTCCGCCGTTTTTTCCACCGGGAGGGCGTGCCAGAGGGCCTTTTCCATTAAGGAAAGTTTATTCGAGAGGCCATCGATGTCAAGCCGTCCCGCTTTTTCAATTGCAACAAAGTTGCATTTATGATAATAAATAGGAATGAAAGCTGAAGATGTCCTGAAGCGGCACGGGCTGAAGGCCACAAAAAGCAGGCTGGAGGTGATCAGGGTATTCCTGGACTCCGGAGGGCCAATATCGCATAAGGAGATAATCGAGAACTCAATGCTCCGGCTGGACAGGGTGAGCGTCTACAGGATAGTGAACGCCTTCCTCAAAAAGGAAATCATTCACAATGCGTATTCAGGGGGCAGAAACCCGCTCTTCGAGCTGACCGGCCGGGGCGGGGCCAACCACTGCCACCCGCACTTCTCCTGCCGCATGTGCGGCAAGACCACCTGCCTGGACGGGGTGGCCTTCTATCAAAAGGGACAGCTTAAGAAGGGATATATCGCGGAGAGGCAGAAGGTGCTTATCGAGGGCCTTTGCCCGAAGTGCAGGTGAGGGGGAGGGAAAAACTACTTTTCTTTTTTATAAAAAAGAAAAGTAGCAAAAGAAAAAATTTTTAGATTTTTCCGCTTCTATGGAAGCGGAAAAATAGTAAAAGTTCTTTTTGCTTCTTTTTCTTACAAGAAAAAGAAGAACATTAGTTTTTAGAGGTTTTGATCATGAAAAAATTAGTTTTCATATTACTTCTGATAGCGCTCTTGCTTCCGCCAGGGGCGCAGGCGGCCCCCAGGGTGAAGGTTGTGGCAAGCATATTCCCGTTAGCGGACCTGGTAAGGAATGTTGGCGGCGGGCACGTGGAAGTGCAGACACTCCTTCCGCCAGGGGCAAGCCCGCATGTCTACGAGCCCACGCCATCGGTGATGATGCGGGTGGCGAAGGCGCAATTGTTTGTGGAGATCGGCGCGGGGCTTGAGTTCTGGGCCGACAGGCTGGTCTCCGTGGCCGGGCCGCATCTTAAAATCCTTGTGCTCTCAAAGGGGATGCCCCTGATAGGCGGGGGCGAGGAAGGGGCGAACCCCCACGTCTGGCTTGACCCGGTGCTCGCCATGGAGATGGTCCGGAAGATTGAAGCCGCCCTCTCCGGCATAGACCCGGCGCACGCGGCCGATTACAGAAAGAACGCGGATGTTTACATTAAAAACCTTAAAGGGATGGACGCGCAGATAAGGCGCGAGGTCTCCGCCTTCAGGATAAAAAGTTATGTCAGTTTTCACGCGGCATGGGATTACTTCGGGCGGCGTTACGGTCTGAAAAGCGCGGGCTCCATAGAAGAGGCCCCCGGAAGGGAACCCACGCCTCGGCAGATAGAGAGGATCGTGAAAGGGATAAAAGAAAAGGGGATAAGGGCGGTTTTTGCCGAGCCCCAGTTCAATCCGCGCTCGGCAAGAATAATTGCGCAGGAGGCCGGGGCAAAACTGCTCATGCTGGACCCTGTCGGGGGCACCCCAGGAAGGGATTCCTATATCAAGCTGATGGAATACAACCTTGGCGTCATGAGTGAGGCGATGAAGTGAGCCGGCCGGTAGTTGAGGTAAAAGACGTCTGGGCCAGGTACGATTCCAATGTCGTATTGGAGGCCGTAAACTTTGAGCTGAACGAGGCCGAAATCGCGGCCGTGGTGGGCCCGAACGGCGGCGGAAAATCCACTCTCCTGAAGATAATCCTTGGCATAAAAAGCTATTTCCGGGGAGAGGTGCTTGTCTTTGGAAAGCCGCCGGCGGAGGCAAGGCGCGAGATCGGTTTTCTTCCCCAGATATCAACTTACAAGAGGCATTTCCCGGTATCGGCCCTGGATGTGGTGCTGATGGGCAGGTACGGGAGGCTTGGCCTTTTCAGGCGGCCCGGGAAAGAAGACAGGGCAAAGGCCCTGGAGCTTTTGCACGAGGTGGGCCTGGGGCACCTTGAAAAAAGGCCCTTCGGCAGCCTCTCCGGCGGACAGCAGCAAAGGGTGGGGATAGCGCGCGCCCTTGCCTCAGAGCCCAGGCTCCTCCTCCTGGACGAGCCGGCCACGGGCGTGGACGTGGTGGCGCAGGAGAGCTTTTTCAGATTCCTGGAGAAGTTCAGGAAAGAGCGGGGGCTCTCCGTCATAATCGTCTCGCACGAGATAGGCGTCATCGCGCCCATAGTGGACAGGGTGGCATGGCTGAACCGCGTGATCCACTATTACGGCGCGCCGGAGAACGCCATGCGGCAGCCCGAGATAATGGAGAAGACCTTCGGCAAGGACATCCGCTTCCTTGTGCATGACATGCAGTGCGCCACCTGCAAAAGGCCCTGATGCCCGATTTCCTTCAGCTTGGCTTCATGCAGAAGGCCTTTGCGGCGGGCCTGATAATCAGCATTGTGCTGGCCGTGATCTCTTTCTTCGTGGTCCTCCGGGGGCTCTCTTTCATAGGGGTGGGAATAGCGCATTCAGCCTTCGGAGGGGTGGCCCTTGGGTTTCTTCTGGGGATAGAGCCCCGGTGGACGGCCATAGCCTTCTGTCTTCTGGTCGCGAACCTGATTGTGCTCACAACCCGCCGCGGAGGATTCGCGGAGGACACGGTGATCGGCATCTTCTTCTCGCTCACCATGGGCATGGGAGTGATACTTATAGGGCTTTCGGGGTCATATAACGTGGACCTCTTCGGATACCTTTTCGGGAATATACTGGCGGTAAGCGTCCCGGACCTGTGGACCGCGGTGGTCGTGGGCGTGATCGTCATAGCCTCGATATCGCTTTTCATGAAGGAGCTTTTGCTTGATTCATTCGACCGGGACGTGGCACTTGCAAGCGGCCTCCCGGTGAAGAGCCTGGACCACCTGCTGGCCTCTCTGGTGGCCCTTTCCGTGGTGATAAGCATAAAACTGGTGGGGATAATACTGGCCTCGGCCCTTCTCGTTATACCGGGCGCCACCGCCTTCCGGCTTACAACCAGATGGCAGACCATGCTCTTCGCCTCTGTTGTTTTGGGGGTGGCGGCCAGCATCGGCGGCCTTGTGGCCGCATATTACTTCGATCTGGCCCCCGGGGCGTCCATTACAGTCGTGGCCTCGATATTCTTTTTCCTGTCCCTTTTGAAGAGAAAGTAGAAGAACCGGGATTAAATAAAAATTTTTAATTTTTTAAATAAAAAATTTTTGATTTTGGGAAAGGTGCTTGCCAGGCGCGGTTTTACTGGAATCGGCTTTTATAAAGGCCTGGAAAACCCCTCTCTTTGCAAAATAAATACCGATATTTTATTATAATAATTCGCTGACAGGGGTTGACAAAAAAGTGCACCTCTGTTAATATTTCACTTCGATTAAAGGTAGGGATTTGAAGATAATGGTATTTTGTGCTCTTTTGGAGGAAAAGTGCCGACAATAGCGCAGCTTGTCAGAAACGGAAGGAAGCAGATAGAGGCTAAAACGAAGAGCCCGGCCCTGAAGGCGTGCCCTCAGAAGAGAGGGGTCTGCCTCAGGGTTTACACCACCACTCCGAAGAAGCCGAACTCGGCATTGAGGAAGGTGGCCAGGGTGAGGCTTACAAACTCTATTGAGGTTACGGCTTATATTCCCGGCGTGGGGCATAACCTGCAGGAGCACTCGATAGTGCTCATCAGGGGCGGAAGGGTAAAGGACCTGCCGGGCGTGAGATACCACATCATAAGGGGCGCGCTGGATACATCCGGGGTTGCCGACAGGCGGCGCGGGCGTTCGAAGTACGGCGCCAAGAGGCCCAAGTAGGAGCTTATAGGAAATGCCGAGAAGAAGAGTAGCCGAAAAAAGAGAGATCCTGCCGGATCCCAAGTACGGCAGCAAGGTAGTCAGCAAGTTCGTGAACGCCCTCATGGAGGACGGAAAGAAGTCCACCGCCGAGAGGGCGATCTACGGTTCCTTCGATATACTCAGGCAGAAGACCGGCCAGGACCCGCTGAAGGTATTCAAGCAGGCGCTTGAAAACGCGAAGCCCGTCCTGGAGGTGAGGCCCAGGAGGGTGGGCGGCGCGACATACCAGGTGCCAGTGGAGATAAGGCCGCAGAGGCGCATGGCCCTGGGGTTCAGGTGGCTCATAACCTATGCCAGGGGCAGGGCGGAGAAGACGATGCGGGAGAGGCTCGCGGGCGAGCTTCTGGACGCGTATAACAACACAGGGGCATCCGTCAAGAAGAAAGAGGATACCCATAAAATGGCAGACGCCAACCGCGCCTTCGCCCATTATAGATGGTAAGGCTGACAGGGGAAATCGTATTAAATGAGCTCTTTGGAAAAAACGCGCAATATCGGAATCATGGCCCACATAGACGCGGGCAAGACCACCACTACAGAGCGCATCCTTTACTATACAGGCGTCACCTACAAGATCGGGGAGGTTCATGAGGGCACGGCCGTCATGGACTGGATGGTTCAGGAACAGGAAAGAGGCATCACCATCACATCCGCAGCAACCACCTGCTACTGGAAAGATCACCGGATAAACATCATAGATACCCCCGGCCATGTGGATTTCACGATAGAAGTGGAAAGATCATTGAGAGTGCTTGACGGCGCGGTTGCGCTGTTCGACGCGGTTGCGGGCGTGGAGCCCCAGTCCGAGACGGTCTGGAGGCAGGCGGACAAGTACCGCGTGCCCCGCATAGCGTTCATGAACAAGATGGACAGGGTGGGCGCGGACTTCTACATGAGCGTGGATACCATGGTGGAAAGGCTCGGCGCGACCCCGGTCTGTGTCCAGATTCCCAACGGGCGCGAAGAGGGCTTCCAGGGGGCTGTAGACCTGGTAAGAATGAAGGCCTACTACTTCGATATAGAGACGATGGGGTCCAATTACGAGGAAAAAGAGATCCCCGAGTCACTCCTGCCCGAAGCGAAAAAATACAGGGACAAGATGATAGAGGCCCTGGCCGACGTGGACGAGGCCATAATGGAGAAGTACCTCGCCGGCGAGCCGGTCACCGAGGAAGAGATAAGGGCCGCCCTCAGGAAGGGCACCATAGAGATGAGCATCACCCCGGTCCTCTG
Organism: Nitrospirota bacterium; assembly: GCA_014874185.1. Classification (GTDB taxonomy): domain Bacteria; phylum Nitrospirota; class Thermodesulfovibrionia; order Thermodesulfovibrionales; family JdFR-88; genus JACWAF01. The sequence continues at coordinate 12,074 of JACWAF010000016.1, forward strand.
CGGCACGGCCTTCAAGAACAAGGGAGTTCAGCCTCTTCTGGACGCCATCATAGATTACCTCCCCTCCCCGGTTGACATCCCGCCCGTAGTGGGGAAAACGCCGGGCGGCGGGGAAGTCGAGAGAAAAGCGGACACTGACGAGCCGTTCGCGGCCCTTGCCTTTAAAGTCATGAGCGACCCGTTTGTGGGCCAGCTTACATATTTAAGGGTTTATTCCGGGAAACTGGAATCGGGTTCTTACGTCTACAATTCCAGCAAGGACAGGCGTGAGCGCGTGGGCAGGCTTCTGAGGATGCACGCCAACAAGCGCGAAGAGGTGAAAGAGGTAATGGCGGGCGACATAGTGGCCGCCGTTGGCCTCAAGGACACCCTCACCGGCGATACCCTCTGCGACGAAAAAAAACCCGTGGTCCTCGAAAAAATGGAGTTCCCCGAACCGGTTATATCGGTGGCCATAGAGCCCAAGAGCAAGGCGGACCAGGACAAGCTTGGGACGGCCCTCGGGAAACTCTCGCAGGAAGACCCTTCATTCAGGGTATTTACGAACGAGGAGACCGGCCAGACATTGATAGCCGGGATGGGCGAGCTTCATCTTGAGATAATAGTGGACAGGCTGATAAGAGAGTTTAAGGTGGGGGCCAACGTGGGCAAGCCGCAGGTGGCCTATAAAGAGGCGATCAAGGCAGCGGCCAAGGCCGAGGGCAAGTTCATCCGCCAGACGGGCGGGCGCGGCCAGTACGGCCACGTTTACCTCCAGATAGAACCCCTCAGGGACGGAAAGAACTTCGAGTTTGAAAACAAGATAGTAGGAGGCGCGGTACCGCGCGAGTACATATCCGCCGTTGAAAAAGGCATTGTCGAGGCCATGGACGGCGGCGTGCTGGCCGGCTATCCCCTTACCAATATAAAAGCCACCCTCTACGACGGTTCCTATCACGAGGTGGACTCCTCCGAGATGGCGTTCAAGATAGCCGGTTCGATGGCCTTCAAGGACGCCGCGAAAAAGGCGGACCTCGTCCTGATGGAGCCGATGATGAGCGTTGAGGTGGTCACGCCGGAGCAGTACATGGGCGACGTTATCGGGAACCTGAACGCCAGGCGCGGCAAGATACAGATGATGGAAAAGAGGGGCAACGCCCAGGTCATAAAGGCCCTTTGCCCCCTCAACGAGATGTTCGGATACGCCACCGACCTTAGGTCGATGACCCAGGGCAGGGCGACATATACAATGCAGTTTTCCCATTACGAGGAGGTCCCCAAAGGGCTCTCCGAAACCATAATTGCCAAGGTGAAAGGCAAATAGGAGGGCATTTTTTATGGCGAAGGCGAAGTTTGAGAGAGTAAAACCCCACGCGAACGTCGGCACCATAGGTCACGTAGACCACGGGAAGACGACCCTCACGGCGGCCATCACCAAGGTGATGGGGTTCAAGGGGTACGCGAATTTCAGGA
>JACWAF010000017.1 GCA_014874185.1 Nitrospirota bacterium
CGCTTCGCCCTCTTTGAGAATGTTTACGATCTGCTCCTCGGAATACCTGGTCTTCTTCACAAATGCCTCCTTGTTTTGAGTGTTCTATTATGCCAACACTCTAATTACAAGTGGCACATTTTTCGGGGGGCAGGTCCGGAACGGAAGAGAAAAGGCCTTAAAAACCGCTTGGGAGATGTCGACAAAACATCTGGCTATAGTGATACCAGAACCCAAAATGTCGACCTTGTAAACGGGCGTAATTCAAAGGAAATTGAAGGGTTCGAAAAGGAGTCACTGACTTTTAATACATATGGAGGGAGCTTGAGCTATTGAGAAACGCCCTGAATTTTGCGGTAAGGGAATGGGAATGGCTTGAGAGAAATCCCTTTGAAAGGGTCAAGATTGAGAAGCCCCATAATCAAGTTGAACGGTGGCTGATCCCTGAAGAGGAGCAAAAACTCCTCGACTCCTCTCCTGCTTGGCTTAAAGAGCTTATTATATTTGCTATTAATACAGGCACAAGACGGGATGAGATGCTTTCTCTTAAGTGGTCAGAAGTGGATTTCTCAAGGCGGGTTTTAACTCTCCTGGTCACCAAAAATAAGGAGAAGAGGACCGTTCCCATGAACGAAGTAGTTTCAGAGCTTCTGAAAGCCAAAAGCAAAGGGAGTACATCCGAATATGCCTTTGGGTCCGAAACAGGCACAAAGATGGACGGTAGGAATCTCCTTAGGGCTTTTTACGTGGCGAGGAAGAAGGCAGGTCTTGAAGATGTACGCTGGCATGACCTGCGCCACACCTTTGCTACCAGACTTGTGCAAGCCGGAATAGACCTCTATACGGTCAAGGAGCTTCTGGGCCATAAGACCCTGACAATGACTATGCGGTATGCCCATCACTACCCCGAATCTCTAAGGCGCGGTGTTGATGTTCTGGTCAAAAATGGTGACATTTTGGTGACAGTCGAGGGAAAACGAAACTCTGCCGTACTCAGGTCTTACCCGGAAGAGCTTGAAAAAGTTAAGGAAAACATGGTGGGCGATGGGGGTTTCGAACCCTCGACCTCTGCCGTGTGAAGGCAGCGCTCTCCCACTGAGCTAATCGCCCGCTACCCAAGAATTTTAAATTTTAATGGGGTGCTTAGTCAAGCAAAAGGGTGGAAGAAAGATTCCGGACAAGCCGGAATGACATGGCATTCGACAGCTAGCAGATTCCACGATCACCAGCAGAAGACCTTCTCCGCCTCTTCAACGCGCTTCAATACCTCTTCGGGCGAAAAAGGCAGGCGCAAGTCGATGACCGTGACCTCGTGGGTCTTCTTATGCCCATCTATCAAAGAGAGCACTTCGGGGCCGGGGGCTTTTTTCAGTATATGGAGCACTTTCATCCTAGTACGCTATCACCGTTTCGTATTCGAGGAGTTTTTCCGGGAGGGCCTGCGCGTCAACTTGTGCGAAATCCTGAACTGGACACAAGGAGTAGAGTCCCGCTTTAACCTCTTTCAGCATATCGATATTCATGCGGTTCATTTCGGTATCCGCAGGCGGGCCTGAGAAGAGATACACGTCCACATCATTAAGAAGAGTGAGACCCAGGGCCATCCTGAGCGCCTCCTCAGACCTGCCCCTGACTATCACGGCGGCTTTTTTGCTCATCAAAAGACCAGCACCTTATCGCAGTCCTGCACCATGCGCGCGTTGTCGTACTGGCTTCCGGGCCTCAATGACGGCGGCGCCGTTATGCCCTTTTGTGTGCGGTTGAAATCGCAGATGGAAGCGTTCGCGCCCGCCCTGGAGAGGAGTGCGGAGAATTGGGCATCCGCCGCAAGGAAACAGCCCTCGTCCATTAAAAAGACCTCTACCTCATCACCCCTAGCGAGGGCGGCTGAAAGCAGGGGGATTAAAAAATCCCTGTACGCTGGGTCCGTGACCAGAAACCCTATCCTCATTGGCTGATTATACCAAATAGGTTTTTTTGAGGAAAGTATATAGTTTCGTAGTTTAAAAACTATTTAACAATTGTTTTTTGGGGATTTTGGAGCCATATTTTGAAAAATTTTTCATTTCAGGGGCTTATTTTTAAAAAAAACAGGGGTCTAGATGAAAAAAAGTTGACAAAACAGCCCCGCTTGTGCAATTTTATCAAAATGACACTGAACAGGGAGGTCCATCGATATGGCTTCGATACTTAAAAGGCCCGGCTCGGCCTGGAGGGCGATGGTGGAAAGCGCCTTCCACGCCAATTCCGTAAAAAAGACCAGCATGGCGGAACTTTACGGCCTGGCCCTGAGGCAGCCGGAGGTGGTGGCCACCTTTGAACCCATGTACAAGCCGGAGCAGTTCGGCCTTCCCAAGGACGCGAAGGTGCTGATCTCCAATGACGGCGGCGTGGTGGGCAGGACGGCCCGCGCAAGGCGCATAGTGAGGCAGCTGAAGAAATCCGAGAGGGACAAGCTGAAGGGCGTCCTCCTTGAAGCGCTTTATCAGTTCAACCGCAGGCCCGGCCTGTGGCTTGAGGGCATAGTGGGCCTGCACGAGCATTTTATGGTAAAGGCCCACCTTTTGAGCCCTGTCACCGATGCGAAGAACATGCTGGACTGGGGCCTGAACTTCACCCCCTATATGGAGCCTTGGGCCAGCCTTTACAAGAAATCGAAACCCCTGGACGAAGCAGATATCCTGGTCTTCGCGGACCCGGAATGGTCGCACCCCGAATACCCTTCCGGCCTCGTGATAATAGACGAGCGCGAGAACTGCATAGCAATTCTCGGCATGAGGTACTTCGGCGAGAGAAAGAAAGGCACGCTGACACTGGCCTGGACCATCGGCGTAAGGCATAACATGGTGGCCTGCCACGGAGGGATAAAGACGATAGCCGGCAATCCGCCGGTGGCGGTCTTCGGCCTCTCCGGCTCGGGCAAGTCCTCCATTACCAACAGCCTGGACCACGAGGGGACGCTGACAAAGAAGGAAAAGGTCACGGTCATCCACGATGACGCATTCCTGATAGACTTCGAAAACAACATAACCGTGGCGCTTGAGCCCGCGCTCTTCGACAAGACCGACGCGGTGAAACCGGACGACCCGATTATCAAATACTTCTATTCCGCCCAGAACGTGGGGGTGCACCTTACCCCGAAGGGCGAGCGCCGGATCGTCTGCGAGGACATCCGCAACGACAACGGCCGGTGTCTTAAATCACGCGACATGTTCAACCACGCGGACCACTGCGCCTCTCCGGCCAGGGTGATATGGCTCCAGAAGGACACCAGCCTGCCCCCCATATGCAGGATAAACTCGGCCGGGCTTGCCGTGGCTATGGGGGCCTCGCTCTCCACGCTGAGGGCGAGGGGCGTTGAGAACGTGGACGCCAAGGAGCTTGAGAAACTTGTAATAGAGCCGTTCGCGAACCCATTCAGGGTGCATCCCCTGCTCCTGGACTGCCAGCAGTTCATGAAGCTCTTCAAGGCGGGCTGCGAGTGCTATATCATGAACACGCATGCCTTCGGGCTTCCTGACAGCCTGATAGACATCCCCAAGGAGCTTTCATTGAAGATAGTGACCGAGCTGGTGCGCGGCAATATCGAGTGGCGCGACTGGAAGCGTTTCCAGGGCCTCTCGGTCCCCAAGAACGGAAACGAGCTATTCGGCCCGGACTACGACAAGAAATACAAGCCCACCGGAGACAGCGAGTACCTTGGTTACCTGAGAAACAGGATGCAGGACAGGATCACATACCTCTCCAACAAGCGCGACATAGAGCAGGACATGGACAGCTCTTTTATAGACCCGATGGTGGTGGCGAGGACCGTCATAGACAAGATACTGAACCCGGTTTAACCCCCGTCTGAGATGACGCTCACGGCCCGCGCCTTCCGGCGCGGGCCTTTTTTATTAATGGCCCCCCTCACCCCAAACCTCTCCCCCCAGGGAGAGGGATAAAAAAGCTCCCCTCCCCCTACACGGGGGAGGGCATGTGAGGGGGGCCTGAATAAAATGTCCACGCTATACCCTCTTTTAAACGGCACTGTTCTGCCCTATTATCTTCTATAGTGCTGATCCAGACGGCTGTCTTTATAATTGTTGTCTCAGTCTTCAACACCCTTGAACTCCGCCGTCCGCGGAACCGGGTGGACCGCCGTTACGACCTGCCCCTGAACCTGACGGCGCTCTCCATAGTCATATTCGCCGGGGAGGCCTGGAAAATTCTCCTTGTAAGCGGGTTCGACGCCTTCAATCTGGGCGCGGCCTCTTCGTTCGCCGGTCTCCACAACCTGCCCGGCGGCATCAAGATACTTTTTGGCGTCATACTCGGGGACCTGGCGCTTTACTGGGTGCACAGGGCGATGCATGCCTCCGACATCCTGTGGCGCACGCATGTGTTTCACCACTCGATTAAAGAGCTGTGGTGGCTTTCAGGTTCGAGGACCAGCTTTATTCACCTGCTCCTTTTCGCCATTCCCCAGACCTTGATAGGTTATTATTTCCTTGAATTGGCCCCGCTTCAGGCAAGCGTTGCCTTTTCGGCGGGGATCTTCGTAAACGTATGGATCCATACGAACACCTCGGTCAGCCTCGGCCCGCCCGGATGGCTGTTCATCACCCCCGATTACCACCGCGTGCACCACGGCGCGGAAGGGCTCTCCCGGAAAAACCTGGGGTTTGTGCTAACCGTTTGGGACAGGCTCTTCGGCACGTATATAGACCCGCGCACGGTGGGAAAGGATTTCCCGCTTGGCTTTGCCCCGACTAACAAAGGCCTGATAAAGATGATAATTGGATTCTGAGATTGAATTATTAAAGTCTCATAATAGGATGCACTTAATTATTAAAAAATCCCTCCTAACCTCCCTTTGCCAAAGGGAGGAATTACCCAAAGGGAGAAATTACCCCTCTTTGGAACGGGGTCCCCGAAAAGTCGCAGACTTTTTGGGGTGCAGGTTGAGGGGAGAGGGGAGATTTTCCAGTCAAAATGTCTGTTCAATTATGAGACCCTTAATAAATGATAGAATGTATTTTCAATTCCAATAAACAAGGAGATTTTGCGGGCCGGGCACTCCAGGCAGACCTGAAGTGAACAGACGATGAGCGAACCGCGCATAAATCAGCAATGGCGCCCAAGCGCCAACCCCTGGCTCATCACGGCCGCCGTGATGCTGGCCACCTTCATGGAGGTCCTGGATACCACGATTGTCACCGTGGCCGTCCCCCATATTGCAGGCAGCCTCGCGACCAGCAACGAGGAGGCCACCTGGGTGCTGACGAGCTACCTGGTCTCCAACGCCATTATTCTGCCGGCAAGCGGCTGGCTGGCCATCTATTTCGGCCGCAAGCGTTTCCTGATCACCTGCATCATACTCTTCACCCTGTCTTCAATCATGAGCGGGGCGGCGCTCAGCCTGGGTATGCTGATAATCGCCCGGGTCGTCCAGGGGGCCGGAGGCGGTGCGCTCCAGCCTGTCTCCCAGGCCATACTCCTTGAAAGTTTCCCGCCTGAAAAGCGCGGAATGGCCATGGCGGCATTCGCTCTGGGGGTAGTTCTGGCGCCGATAGCCGGCCCGACCATCGGGGGCTGGCTGACTGATAATTACTCGTGGCGGTGGGCCTTCTATATTAATATCCCGGTGGGAATGCTTGCCATTCTGATGATTGAGACATTCGTTGAAGACCCGCCCTATATAACGGAAGCCAAACCGGGGAAGATCGACTGGTTCGGCTTTGGGCTCATGGCCGTCTCGCTGGGGATGCTTCAGGTGATCCTGGACAAAGGGCAGCAGAAGGACTGGTTCGCGGCTTCCTGGATTGTATGGTTCACCGTTATCAGCTCGGTCTCGATGATTGTTTTTGTACTCTGGGAGCTGCGGGCCAGGGAGCCCATCGTGCACCTCAGGGTCTTTGCCGACAGGAACTTTGCGGTTGGGACATTTCTGATCACACTGGTCGGCGTGTCCCTCTACAGCGCCATAACGCTGATACCGCTCTTTCTGCAGACACTCCTGGGATATCCGGCCCTGCAAAGCGGTTTGGCCGTCAGCCCGCGAGGACTGGGCGCCTTGATAACAATGCCGGTAGTGGGCTTTCTGACGGGCAAGGTTGACGTCCGGAAGCTGGTCGGGACCGGTTTCTTTCTGGTTGCCGTTTCCCTGTGGCTGATCAGCAATCTCAGCCTGGAAACGCCCATCTGGAACATCGCCGCACCTTCGGTATTGACCGGGGTGGGGCTTTCCATGGTCTTCGTGCCTCTGGCGACCGTGGCGATGGGCACACTGCCCCAGAACGAGATTGGAAACGCGAGCGGAGTATTCAACCTGATGCGCAACATGGGCGGCAGTATAGGCATCTCATTTGTGGTCACATATCTGGCCCGGCATGCCCAGACGAATCAGATGACGCTTGTCTCGCACCTGACCCGGTGGACCCCGGCTTACCATTATAACCTTCAGCAGATCCGGAACTTTTTCGGGATCCATTCCGGTCCGGCCCTGGCAGAGCGCCAGGCCGAGGGTTTTATCTATAATTCATTGCTCAGGCAATCGCAGCTGATGGCATTTATGCAGAGCTTCCGGATTCTTGCGGTCATCAGCCTTCTCTGCATCATGGCTACCCTGCTATTGAAGAAAATAAAATCGCGCGGCCGGATCGCACCGCATTAAAGGATTTATTCCAGCCCTTTTACCCACCCCTCCCCGGCAAAAATGTTAATGTATATGGATATATTCAATAAGGAGAATTTTTTAGAGAGATTGGAAGAAACGATTAGAAACCTTATCCTCGCGGCGGTGCCCATCCTGATAGCGGTCACTTTCCACGAGGTGGCGCACGGGCTGGCGGCCTATAAGCTTGGCGACAACACGGCGAAGGCCATGGGCAGGCTCACCCTGAACCCGATAGCCCATATAGACCCGATAGGCACCATTTTGATGCCCTTCGCCCTGCTGGTCCTCACGCATGGACGGTTCGTATTCGGCTATGCGAAGCCAGTCCCGATAAACCCTTACAATTTCCGGAATCCCCGCAAGGGGATGGCCATATCAGCCGCTGCCGGGCCCGCGATGAACCTGCTGCTTGGATTCATCAGCGTGCTGCTCATAAGCTATCTTGTCATCCCGCTTGCCGGGTCGCTGCCGATGGACATACTTCAGCCGGTTGCCGGCATGCTGAAGCAGAGCATAATCATCAACGTGGCGCTTGCGGCATTGAACCTGCTGCCCATACCGCCCCTGGACGGGGGAAGGGTGCTTACGGGTTTGCTCCCGTACAGGCAGGCGCGCGCCCTTGAGATGATAGAGCCTTATGGGTTCTTTATAGTATTAATCCTGATCATGTCAGGTCTGGCCTATTATTTCATCACTCCGTTGATGAACGTCTTTTATGCCATATTGGGACTTTTTGCCAGGGGAGGGTTCATGCTATGAAACGGGTATTGAGCGGGATGCAGGCAAGCGGCAAGCTTCACCTTGGAAACCTGGTGGGCGCGCTTGCCAACTGGGTGCGCCTGCAGAACGAATACGAGTGCTACTATTTCGTTGCGGACTGGCACGCCCTCACGGCGGGCTATTCGAATGCGAGCGCCATAAAAGAGAGCACTATGGACCTGCTGGTGAACTTTTTATCAGCCGGATTGGACCCGCAAAAGTCCACCATCTTCCTCCAGTCCTGGGTGCCGGAGCACGCCGAGCTGCACCTCATCCTCTCGATGATAACCCCGCTTGGCTGGCTTGAGAGGGTGCCAACGTATAAGGAGAAGAAAGAGGAACTGGACCAGCTTGACCTCGGCACTTACGGCTTTCTGGGATATCCCGTCCTCCAGTCCGCGGACATCCTTATTTATAAGGCCAATCACGTCCCGGTGGGGATAGACCAGCTCCCGCATCTGGAGATCACGAGGGAGATCGCGCGCCGGTTCAACTATTTTTATGGCGAAGTCCTGCCGGAGCCGGAAGGGCTCCTCACGGAGTTCCCCAAGGTGCCGGGCGTTGACGGGAGAAAGATGTCCAAGTCTTACGGCAACGCCATATATCTCAGCGACACGCCCGAGGTGGTGGACCAGAAGATAAGGACGATGATGACCGACCCGGCCAGGAAGCTGCGCAAAGACACGGGCAACCCGGAGATCTGCCCCGTCTATCACCTGCATAAGATATTCTCTTCAAAAGAGGAACAGGACTGGTCTGCGCAGGGCTGCCGCACCGCTGGCATAGGCTGCATAGAGTGCAAAAAGGTGCTGATAAAGAATGTTTTTGCCGTGCTTGAACCCATCTGGCTGAAGAGGAAGGAATACCTGGCAAACCCGTCATATCTGCTGGACGTGGTACGCGAGGGTTCCAGGCGTGCGTCGAAGGCGGCTGGCGAAACGCTCTTGGATGTAAGGAAGGCGATGGGCTTTGGCCTGTAAAAAATCTTTTCCGGCACATATTACCAAGAGTCTCGTAATTGAATAGATATTTTGACCGGGAAAATCTCCCCTCGCCCCTCTTTTGCAAAAAGGGGTAATTCCTCCCTTTGGCAAAGGGAGGTTAGGAGGGATTTTCTAATAACTAGACTGAATAGATATTTTGACCGGAAAATCTCCCCTCGCCCCTCTTTTGCAAAGAGGGGTAATTCCTCCCTTGGCAAAGGAAGGTTAGGAGGGATTTTCTAATAACTAGGGATTTTCTAATAACTTATGTACATCCTATTATGAGACTGTTGAAAATCCGCTCTTTATACCCCTTAAAAAAACAGTTGCAATCGCTTTTTTCTACTGGGATAATCTGCCTTAAGGGGGAAGGTAGTACTCTTCGGGGCGGGAGGTGTCCCATGAAAAAAATAACATATCTCTTGTTGCTGGGAGTGCTGGTGACCGGTCTCGCAATGGGCTTCAACTTCGGCTATTATTCGGGGTTCATGGACGCGAAGGGCCAATCCAAAAAAGAACAGGTGAAATTCTACTCCGATTTCGTCAAGAAGGTGTCCATCGGCAATGTCTTCCACCTGTGGGACTTCAAGGTGGTGCCGGTAAAAGGGGCCCAGGTGAAGATATGCTCGGACTCGAACCTTTGGACCGCCGCGAAGACGGTAGGCGGATATAAATTCCAGAATATAAAAGGGATTTCCCTGGCCCGTTCCGGGCCGGGCTTCAATTAATCAGACCGCTCACAGCGCACATTTTTATAGCTTCGAAAATTATAGCTTCGAAAAGCGGATTTGGGGCGGGTGTTTGCGGGGAGAACGCAGATCCCTTATTCGTCATTGCGAGCGAAGCAATCTCTTCTTTAGGATTTTCTTTTCTACGGTAAAAACGAGATTGCCGCGTCGGCTTCCGCCTCCTCGCAATGACTGAACTGGGGCAACCCATTTATAAGTCCCCTCCTTGGAGGGGTGCAGGGGTGGGTTCCTTTTTGCGGGAGCAGGTTTGCAACCTGCTCCCGGAAGTTGGTTTTCTGATTGCGAACTATCGGAGGTTGCATTTTGTAATTCATTTATTGACAATTTCGCTGAACTTGGATTATTCTGCACAGATTCTTATTAAAGGATTGGAGAGGTAAAATGTATAAATATTTTTTGGTTCTGACTCTTTTATTAACGAGTTGTGCTTCTATTATTCATGGCGGGAGCCAGGATGTAGGGATTTCAAGCTCGCCAACTGGTGCTTCCGTCGCAGTAGACAATAGGCCTTATGGCACGACACCTGTAATAGCGCACCTTACACGCAAGGACAACCATATAGTCAAAATCGATTTATCCGGGTATCAGCCTTTTGAGGCGACCCTTACAAGAAAAGCATCTGGCTGGGTTTGGGGCAATATTGTTTTTGGCGGTCTTATCGGACTGGCAGTTGATGCCATATCTGGCGGTTTGTATAACTTAACGCCGGAACAAATAACGGCTACTCTCAGCAAGTCAACAACCGCACAAAAATATGGCTCGATTTATATAGCTGTGGTGCTCAAGCCTGAACCCGGTTGGCAGAAAATAGCAGATCTTAAACCTTTAAAATAAAATTTCCTGGCGGGGCAGGTTTTTTAACCTGCTCCCCAAATTTATCTGAACCGTTATCACACCCACCCCTCCACCATCAAATCCTCCCCCACGCGCCTGACCCTCATCTCTTTCACCTTAAAGGAATCCTTTATCTTTTCCACCCCCAGCCCACCCACTGCCGGAAACGCCTCCCGCCCGCCGACGATCACCGGGGCGATGAAGAAGACCACCTTGTCCACAATCCCCTCCTCGATGGCATGGCCGGTGAGAGACGAGCCCCCCTCTATCAGGACAGATGTGACCCCAGCCCTGCCAAGCCCTTCCATCAGCCAATTGAGGGACAATTCCCCCTTATAATTCAGGGCCTTGACCCCTTTTTCCTCAAGCTCTTTGGGAAGCTTTCTTTTGCTTACCACGATCGTCTGCGGCGGGGTGGTGAAGACATTGCAGCCGGGCGGGCTCTTAAGCTCGGGGTCTATTATCACCCGGATGGGGCTCTTCGCCCCTTTGATGCGGGCCGTGAGCTGCGGGTTATCGGCGACAACCGTGCCGCAGGCGGTGAGGACCACATCAGAGTCCCCCCGCATACGATGGACCAGCCGCCTGGCCCGCTCGCCGGTTATCCACTTGGAGTCACCGGTGCGGGTGGCTATCTTCCCGTCCAGGCTCATCGCCACCTTCATAGTCACAAACGGCCGCCCGGTGGTGATGTGCTTTATATAGGCCTCGTTAAGCCTGCGGGCCTCCTTCTCAAAAAGGCCGGCTTCAACCTCTACCTCAGCCTCACGGAGTGCCTCGAACCCCTTGCCGCTTACCCTTGGATTGGGATCGGCCATGGCGGCCACCACTTTTTTTATCCCGGCCTCTATTATCCCCCTCACGCATGGGGGCGTGCGCTTGGCGGTATGACAGCAGGGCTCAAGGGTGACATACAGGGTTGCGCCCCTGGCGCCCTCGCCCGCTTTCTGGATGGCTATGGCCTCGGCATGGGGAAGCCCGGCCCGTTCGTGCCAGCCCTCGGAGATTATCTTTCCGTCCTTTACAGCAACAGCCCCCACCATCGGGTTGGGGCTGGTCCTGCCCCTGCCCTTTTCGGCCAGCCGGAGGGCGCGTTTCATCAGTTCAAGGTCAGTCATCGAAAAAGAATAACATAAAATCCCTCCTAACCTCCCTTTTCCAAAGGGAGGTATCACCCCTCTTTGAAAAAGAGGGGCGAGGGGAGATTTTCCGGTCAAAATGTTTATTTAAATCATGAGACCCGACAATTACAAACTTGAAAAACCCCGTGAAATACTTGTAATATACTCTTTATTTCTTAAAGGGGGCAGTACGATTAAAATCCGGATAGAGGACAAAGAGTTCGAGGCGCCAGGCCCGGAAGAGGCGTTAAAGCTCCTTCGGGAAAGGGGCGCCTTCGCTTTGAAGATAGACGAAAAGGTCAAGGGGTTTGAAGCCCTGAAAGAGATTTCACCAGATATGACCGCCGAGGGCCTGACCTTTGCCTCCAAAGAGGGCAAAGACATTTACCGCCACAGCGCGGCGCATATTATGGCCCACGCCGTGAAGGAACTCTTTCCCTCCGCCAGGCTCGCCATAGGCCCGGCCATTGAAGAAGGTTTTTACTATGACTTCGATGTGGAAAAACCCTTCACCCCCGAAGATATTGTCCGGATCGAAGAGAAGATGAAGGAGCTTGTAAAAAAGAACAGCCCCTTCGTCCGCAAGGTGGTCTCAAAGAAGGAAGCCGCAGACCTCTTCTCCAAGATGGGCGAGAACTATAAGGTGGAGCTTATCGAGGCGATCCCGGACGAGACCGTCTCTTTATATGAAGAGGACGGTTTTGTTGACCTCTGCCGCGGGCCGCACATACCGGGCACAGGAAGACTAAAGGCGTTCAAGCTCATCTCGATAGCCGGGGCGTACTGGCGCGGGGACGAGCGGAACAAGATGCTCCAGCGCATCTACGGGACTGCCTTCGCCGATAAAGAGGACCTGAAAAAGTACCTTGAATTCCTGGAAGAGGTGAAAAAGCGCGACCACCGAAGGCTTGGGCGCGAGCTGGACCTCTTCAGCATAGCCGAGGACGTTGGCCCGGGCCTTATCCTCTGGCACCCCAACGGCGCCCTCATCAGGAAGACGATAGAAGACTTCTGGCGCGACGAGCACCTGAAAGCCGGATACAAGCTGCTTTACACGCCGCACATGGCAAAGCTGGAGTTATGGCGGAAGAGCGGCCACTGGGACTTTTACCGCGAAAACATGTACAGCCCGATGGAAGTGGAAGAGGTTGAGTACGAGATAAAGCCCATGAACTGCCCCTTCCATATAGCCATATATAAAAGCTCGCTTAAAAGTTACCGGGACCTGCCGCTTAGATTTGCGGAGCTTGGCACCGTCTACCGGTTCGAGCGCTCCGGCGTCCTGCACGGCCTGATGCGCGTGCGTGGCTTCACCCAGGATGACGCGCATATATTCGTTCGCGAGGACCAGATCGGGGAAGAGGTGCAAAAGATCCTGGACTTCGTGGTCTTCATACTCTCCACGTTCGGGTTTGCGGATTACGAGATATATCTTTCCACCAGGCCGGAGAAATCCGTGGGAAGCGGCGAAAATTGGGAGCGCGCTACGGCGGCCCTTAAAATGGCCCTGGAGAAAAATGACCTTGATTACAGGATCGACCCCGGCGAGGGCGTCTTCTACGGGCCTAAGATAGACATAAAGATAAAGGACTCTCTGGGCAGGCTCTGGCAGTGCAGCACGATACAGGTGGATTTCAACCTGCCAGAGAGGTTCGACGTGAGCTACCGCGCCTCGGACAGCACGGAAAAGCGCCCGATAATGATCCACAGGGCACTTATGGGCTCACTGGAGAGGTTCTTTGGAATCCTGATAGAGCACTACGCCGGGGCGTTCCCGGTATGGCTTGCCCCCGTGCAGGTGGAGGTGCTGAGCATAGCCGAAAGGCACTCGGAATATGCCAAAAAAGTGGCCGACGGACTGCGGGCCGAGGGCGTCCGGGCGGAAACAAACCTTGAAAACGAAAAAATCGGCTATAAAATAAGGGTATCCACGATGCGAAAAGTGCCGTATTTGGTTATAATAGGCGACAAGGAAGCGTCTGAAGAGACCCTCTCCGTAAGAAAACGAAGCGGTGAGACCATGGGGCCCATGCCCATTTCGGAGTTCCTTGGCCTTTTAAAAAACGAAATCTCAGCCAGGAGGTAGAGCATACAAAAAGAAATCAGGATAAACGAGAAGATAAGGGCAAGAGAAGTGCGCCTCGTAGATGCGGACGGGCAGCAGCTTGGGGTAGTGAGCGTTCCGGAAGCCCTCCGGATGGCCGCCGACAGGGGTCTGGACCTGGTCGAGGTCGCCCCGCAGGCAGCGCCCCCTGTATGCCGCATAATGGACTTCGGCAAGTACAAGTACCAGATGAGCAAGAAGAGCACTCAGAAGAAGACCATCGAGGTGAAAGAGGTAAAGATAAGGCCGCGCATAGACCAGCACGACCTGGAGCTGAAGATAAAAAATATCCGGCGTTTCCTGGACGAAGGCGACAAGGCGAAGATAAGCATGCACTTCAGGGGGCGCGAGATAGTGAGGCCGGAGATGGGGATGAGGGTCTTCGAGAAGATAAAAGAGCAGCTGCCCGGAAAATTCCAGGTCGAGGCCGAGCCAAGACTGGAAGGCAACCATATTACGATGGTGGTAGCGCCGAAATCATAGAGGAGGAGGTCTCATAACAAGATGCCCAAGATGAAGTCTCATAGAGGGGCCGCCAAGAGGTTCAGCCTGACGGGGACCGGAAAGGTGAAGAGGAACAAGGCCAATAAAAGCCATATCCTCACCCACAAGTCCAGGAACAGGAAAAGGAAACTGAGGAAGTCCGGCATCCTGCTTGGCCAGGAAGCGAAGAATATAAAGAGATTAATAAGCGTTTAGGAGGGACCATAAATGCCTAGAGCAAAAGGCGGATTCAAGACCCGCAGAAGAAGAAAGAAAGTCCTCGGGATGGCGAAGGGCTTTTACAGCGCCCGCAGCCGGTTGTTCCGCATCGCGACCGAGGCCGTGGACCACGCCCTGCGCCATGCCTATAAGCACAGGAAAGAGAAAAAGAGGGAGTTCCGCTCGCTCTGGATAATCAGGATCAACGCGGCGGCAAGGGAGAAGGGCATCACTTACAGCCAGTTCATGAACGGAATGAAGAAGGCCGGGATAACCCTTAACAGGAAAGTCATGGCCGACATGGCCGCCAATGACCCGCATTCTTTCGGAAGGCTCGTCGATACGGTAAAAGAGAAAATCGCCTCCTGATGGAAGACCCCTCAAGGCTGACCCGCGAATTCCTCGAAGAACTGGGAACAAAAAAGACGGTTGGTGAAATTGAGGAATTGCGGGTCAAGTATTTAGGAAAAAAAGGGACAGTTACAGAAAAGCTCAAGTCGCTGGCCCGGCTGGCCCCCGACGAAAGACGCGAGGCCGGACGCCTTCTGAACGATTTCAAGGCACTTGCCGAGCGCGAACTGGCCTTGAAGAAGGAGGATGCCCGCAGGCGGGAATTGGCCTCCAAACTGGCCTCAGAGGCCATAGACGTCTCCCTTCCCGGCATATTCCGGAGGCCGGGCAGACTGCACCCTGTCACACTGGTAATGAGCGAGATAATCCGGATCTTCACCGGGATGGGCTTCACCGTGGAGGAAGGCCCCGAGGTGGAACTGGACCATTACAACTTCGAGGCCCTGAATATCCCCAAAGAGCACCCCGCGCGCGACATGCAGGACACATTCTATATCTCAAGCGATATAGTCTTAAGGACTCATACGTCCCCTGTTCAGGTCAGGGTATTGGAGAAGAAGAAACCGCCCCTCCGGTTCATAGCGCCGGGCAAGGTTTACCGGTGCGACGCTGACGTAAGCCACACGCCCATGTTTCACCAGATAGAGGGCATGATGGTGGGAGAAAACGTCACGTTCGCGAACCTGAAGGCCGTGCTGGAGGCCTTCCTGCACAAAGTCTTCTCGCCGCAGGTGCCGGTGCGCTTCAGGCCGAGTTATTTCCCGTTCACCGAGCCATCGGCGGAAGTGGACATAGGCTGCATCTTCTGCGGGGGGGCCGGATGCGGCATCTGCAAGGGCACGGGCTGGATAGAGATACTGGGCTCCGGGATGGTGAACCCGCGCGTATTCGAGCTTGCCGGGCTTGACCCGCGCAATATCTCCGGCTTCGCATTCGGCATGGGCATGGAGCGCATAGCCATGCTCAAATACGGCATAGACGACCTGCGCCTCTTCTTCGAAAACGATATCCGGTTCCTGGGGCAGTTCTGATGAGGGCCTCTTTCAGCTGGCTTAATGAGTTCGTGGATACCGGGCTTGGGATCGAGGAGACCGCAAAGCTCCTCACCATGGCCGGACTGGAGATAGAAGGCGTAGAGGAAGAAGAAGGCGTTCTGGACGTGCTCACCAGGCCCAAAGACACGCTCTTCGAAGTGAACGTCACCCCCAACCGGGCCGACTGCCTGAGCATTTTAGGTATAGCCAGGGAACTCTCCGCGCTTACGGGCGCGCCCTTGAAGATGCCCCCTTATAAAGTGAAGGATGAAGGCGGACCGGAAATCAATGTTGAGATATCGGACCCGGAGCTTTGCAGGAGATACGCTGGCAGGGTGATAAAAAATGTAAAGATCGGCCCCTCTCCAGAATGGATGAAGAAGAAGCTTGAAGACTACGGCATACGTTCGATAAATAACATTGTCGACATTACAAACTATGTGCTCATAGAGCTTGGGCACCCGCTGCACGCCTTCGACCTGAATACATTGAAGGGCAAACAAATAATTGTGGATATGGCGGAAAATCGGGGTAAAAAAATAACCACCCTGGACGGTGTGGAAAGAAAAGACCTGCCCGGTGACACCCTTCTGATATGCGATGCCGAAAGGCCCGTTGCGATTGCGGGCGTGATGGGCGGCGCGGATACCGAGGTAAAAGAGGATACGAGAGATATATTTCTTGAGTCTGCATGGTTCAAACCGCAGGGCATAAGGAAGACGGCGAAAAGGCTTGGGTTAGGCTCCGAGTCCTCGTACCGCTTTGAAAGGGGCGCGGACATAGAGATGGTTTCCATTGCGCTGGACCGGGCCTCATACCTGATGCGGGAGATTGCTGGCGGGAAGCCCTCCGGCGCGGTGGACAATTACCCCAGGCCCTTCAGGCCTCATATTATCAGCGTGAACACGGTAAAAATAAGAAAACTCCTCGGCGCTGAACCCTCCAACGATGAGATCTTCGGGATACTGAAACGCCTTGGGCTTAACCCGGAGATGGACGGCGATATGATCGTGGCGATCCCGCCCTCTTACAGGCTGGACATTGATAGCGAGGCGGACATAGTGGAAGAGGTGGCGCGGATATACGGCTACGGCAAAATACCTTCCACCCTGCCCTGTACGGAGATGTCCGCGGGCGGACTGAGCGAAAAACAGAAATTTGTATATCAGGCGAAAAACGCGTTCGCGCTGGCAGGGTACAACGAAGCCATCAATTACAGCTTCATGAATATAAACACCCTGGACACGCTGGGCTTGCAGATGGAAGACCCCAGGCGGCTTGCGGTAAAGGTCCTGAACCCTTTAAGGGAAGAGGATGCATTCCTGCGCACCACGTTAATTCCTTCGCTCCTTGAAAACCTGAGATACAACTTCACGCGCGGCATCAAGGACATCAGGCTATTTGAAATAGCCAGGGTATTCGTCCCTATCCCGCCGGTACGGCGGGTACTTATTGAAGGACAGCCCGGCCAGCTTCCTTTCGAACCGTTGCGGCTTGGCGGATGCTTCTTCAGGGAGAAATCATATCTCTTCTGGAAGGAGCCTGAAGAGGATTTCTACCGGGCAAAGGGGGCGCTGGAGGAATTTTTTGATGCCGTTAAAATCCCGGACAGGGATTACAGGCAGGGCACGGAACCCTTTCTGCACCCCGGGAAGTCCGCGGACATATTCATAGGCGGAAGACGCGCTGGGTATATAGGCGCCCTCACGCCAACACTGAAAGAGGCCTTCGAGATAAAGGCGAAAGAGGACGCAATAATATTCGAACTCGATCTGGACCTCGTCTTCGAAAGCCTGCCCGGCACGCCCGTCTTCAGGCAGATACCGAAATTCCCGGCAATCGAAAGGGACATAGCCGTTATAGTAGGCGAACACATAAAGGCCGGTGACGTGCTGGCCGAGATCAGAAATTACCCCTCCCCTTACATAGAGGACGCGTCCATATTCGACCTTTACAAAGGCGACAAAATCGAGAAGGGAAAGAAGAGCCTTGCCTTCAATATCCGTTACCGCTCGACTGAAAAGACCCTGACCGAAGATGAGATAGAGGAAGTGCACCGGGGGCTGGTGAAACACCTGCTTTCCGCGACAGGCGGGATCTTGCGGGCGTAAAAGCGGCAGTTCAGTATTCTATCCCCTTCCTTGCTCTTACTCCCGATCTGAAGGGGTGCTTCAACAGCCTCATCTCGGTTACGTAATCGGCGGCATCAATAAGCTTTGGGCTTGCGCCCCTGCCTGTTACCACCAGCTCAAGTCCTTCCGGCCGGGAATTCAAAAATTCAAGCGCCTCCTTGTCATTTATAAGCCCCTGTTTCACCAGGTTCAAAAATTCATCCATTACGATCAGGTCAAAATCTCCCATCCGGGAGGCTATCTCTTTAAGTGCCCTGCGGGTATTTTTTCTTTGCTCTTTGATATCGGCATCGGGGTGGAAGACGGGCGATAGTATGTCCACGAAGCGCATCACCTCTATGCCAAGCTCTTTAAGTTTCTCGTGCTCGCCGCCTTCGCGCTGCTTCATGAACTGGGAGAAAAGCACCCTCAAGCCCCTGGAGCGCGCCCTTACGGAAAGCCCCACCGAGGCGGTCGTCTTGCCTTTGCCCTCGCCTGTATAAATGTGCAGGAGGCCTTTTTTCATGATAAGAAAATTATAGAGGAGATGGAAAGAAAATGAAATTACGGCAGCATTCCAGAAAAACAAAAAGACATTATTTATCTTAACCCGCCCGCCACCCCTGTTTTGTATGGGGGGCTGTGCCCCCATGCCCCCGAAAAATTCTCCTTTAAGGTAAAATCCCCGGTTCCGTTTCAGGAGCGCAAACCCTGGCAATTGCCGCATACGGCGGAGCGGATAAATAGTCCCATTTCCCCGCGACGAATGTTTGCGCCCACTGCTGTCCAAGATATTCTAAAAAGCCTCATTTAAGAAAAATAACCTTCTGAAATCTCAGGCTTTTGGACAGGTTTTGCTCTCGCTCTGAAATCAGGCCCCAGATGCTGTCCAAAAGACGCCAGACCTTGTCATTCCCGCCCCGTATCAGGTACGGGGTAGACTCCAGCGGGAATCC
>JACWAF010000003.1 GCA_014874185.1 Nitrospirota bacterium
GCCCGCTTCGCCCTCTTTGAGAATGTTTACGATCTGCTCCTCGGAATACCTGGTCTTCTTCACAAATGCCTCCTTGTTTTGAGTGTTCTATTATGCCAACACTCTAATTACAAGTGGCACATTTTTCGGGGGGCAGGTCCCCTGTCCTCGAAGAGGACGACTAGCTGTGCGTAGATTAGAGCCCAATCTTTGATGGGTTTGCTCCATTTGCTTTCAAGCTCAAGGGCCGCCATATAAAGGGATTTTAGCACGGCCTCATCCGAGGGGGATTTTTCCGTTGACATAATATATGAGCGGGCCAGACTAGCTCAGCCCGTAAGCTTCCCCATTAGGCAGACAGTTACAAAGTAAAGTTTCCGACATTTTGCTCTAAGTATTCAGGTAGAACTGCCCCATCTCTGCCAAACTGCACTCAACGGTAATTTGAAAATTGCAGGTGAATGCCGAAATCTTTTTCCTCCAAATGTGCCATTATGGCCTGCAAATCATCTATCTTCTTTGCCCTGACGCGCACCTGGTCCTTCTGAATTTCGGGACTTACTTTAAGCTTCATATCTTTGATGATCTTAACGATTTCCTTTGCTTTTTCCTGAGGGATGCCCTGCTGAAGCGTAATGACCTGTCTCACCGTATTTCCAGCCGCCTGTTCAAGTTTGCCGTAACTGAGCGCCTTGAGTGCAATCCCGCGCTTCCCCATTTTTGACTGGAGGATATCAACAACACTCTTCATCTTCTGCTCATCGTCAGACAAAAGTGTAATAGTACCCTTCTTTTTATCAAACTCTATGGAGCTCTTGCTGCCCTTGAAATCAAATCTCTGGCTGATCTCCTTCACCGCCTGGGTCACGGCATTGGTTACTTCCTGCATATCCACCTCGCATATAATATCGAAAGAATGCTCGTCAGCCATCGGTCACCTCCTCATTTAATGCCATACCTTTACCCCTGCCTTTTCTTTTATAGCATATATAAACATATAATGACTTCTTTTATGGTAGTGGGGCAGCTTGGTTGAGGGAAAGACCCTCCCCCAGGTATCGCCTGCAGCACTGCTACGGCTCCAGACTGCTCGCGCCCATCACGATGATAGAAAACATACTGAAAAACAAGAAATCTTCGCCTTTTTCTTTCACCCCAGCCATTCGGGGTTTTCGGCGGTTCCGTCGAAGACGTTGTCTGTCTTGAAGGGCTCGAACCTTCCGGAGAGGGCGGCCTTTTTTGTTTTGGCGAGGATACCTTTTACTTCTGCCCGGGATAGCGGCCTGAAGGTGCGGGCCGCGCGGATGGCCTGATTTAGTATCCTCGTGCTTTCGATCCCGGTTATTACAGTCGCCACGGGGAGGTTCAGGGCATAATGGAGGCATTCGGTGGCGGTAATTGTGCGGCTTTTAAGCAGGTATCCGTCGCCCATAGATTTCATGGCAAGCGGGGCGATGCCTTCACGCAGGAGGCGGGGGAGCACTTCTTGCTCGAAGCTGCGGAAGTGGGCGCCCATGGGGTTTAAGGGCATCTGCGAGGCGTCGAACCGGAAGCCCTGCGCGGCCGCGGCGTCGAGCATTCTCAGGTGCACGAACGGGTCCTTGTGCCCGGTGAAGCCGATATAGCGCAGTTTTCCATCCTCTTTGGCCTCGAACATCGCTTCGGCCGCGCCGCCAGGGGCGAAAATACGGTCGGGGTCCTCGAGGCGGATGACCTCGTGAAACTGCATCAGATCCACGCAGTCCACCTTGAGCCTGCACAGAGATTGGTCTATTTGTTTTGCGGCGGACTCTTTCGTGCGGCCGTCAATCTTGGTCATCAGGAAGACCTTTTCCCTGTAGCCGCCCCTAAGGGCCTTTCCCATGCGGATTTCGCAGAGGCCCCGGCCGTAGTCCCAGCAGTTGTCCATGAAGGTGATACCCAAGTCAATCGCCGCGTGGATGAGGCGGACGGCCTCGTCCTCGGTGGCGAGCTTTTCTAGATGTGCGCCGCCCAAGCCGATGGCCGAGACCCTCTGGCCTGTTGTGCCCAGGGGACGATAGATCATCCCCGTCGGGCCGCGCTCGATTTTTCCTTTCTGAACAGGCATCGTCTTGTTAAATTATCTCATAAAAATGTGCCTTTTCCCCTGAGGGCTTTCAAGACTCCCGATGCCTCACGCGCAAGAACACCTTCGGAAGCTCAACCTGATTGAACGGGTCCTCTCTTAACCACTTCCACTTTTTGACCGCAAGGTTAAGCATCCGCCTGAAGAGGCCCGGCTCTTTGAGTAGGGACTGAAACGATGGCCGAGATTGGATAAAACCAGAATAGGTTCCGGGGAGGCGCTCAGGGCTCCAGGGCCTTTGAATTTGCCTCGGCGCTCAGGTCTCCTGGCTGGCCGAAGGTCCTCAGGATGACCGCGTCCGCGCCGCTTCCGTATTGCAGCGCTATCGCCCTTCTCGGAACCCTCCACAATACCTTTGGGGCTGTACCGGCCAGCCGGCCCAGAAGCAGGGTCTCATCCGGAAGCGTCCTGTTATGCAGGGTGAATTCCCTGAAGCAGACATTATTCGAGTTGAATATGGCGTAAACCTTGAATCTCCCCGCATTGAAGCTGTAGCCCCTTGCGCCACGCGCCCTGTACCTTGCCGCCTCTTTTGCACCGGCAACCCGGCCTAGTGGGACCTGTGCCAGGGCGCCGTGCTTCTGCACCATCTGATTGTATGTTTTGCCAACGGCGCCAAAGGCGTTATAAGCGGCGGCCTGGACGATAAGGAACCAAACGGCCGCAAGGGCAATCTTTCTCATTCCGGCATGCTCCTTTTGCTCACTGGATCTTTATCCCGACGCCCCACGGCGAGGCCTGCCAGTACATTGAGGTGTTATTGAAGAAGTAGGGCAGCCCCATGTCTTCCTGTCCGTACATATTCCCCAAGTCCAGGATGGTGTTGCCGAACAGCAGATAACCGCTTTGGATATTCCAGATGGTATCAGGGAATTCATACGGGGCTGATAAGTTTTTATCATCCGGGCTGGTTATAAAGCTTGCGCGCTGATCGTAATTGCCTGATTGGTTATAGAGGCCCATGGACATATCCAGCCCGCCGTTCACAATGGCGGTGCCGGTCCCGAACGTGGTGTTCTGGTCGTACTCGTAAGAGGCTATATTGGCGATGCCGGTGGCGTTTTCCATAGCGTCATCGTCCATGTAGATGAAGGTCGAGCCCGTATCGAACAGGCTCAGATAATTCTGGCTCAGATAATAGTAATTATTCGGGTCATAGTTGGGATCATCAATAACACCGCCGAACTCGGCGTCTATGAAGGGGTAAGCTTGCTGTTGGGCGGAGTCATTCGGAAAGAAATCGTATCCCGAAGAGACATTATTGTTCTGCTCCGATGTATTGAGCCCGTATACTATCATGCCGCTGCCGGAAGAGCTGTACCCGTCCTGATTCAGGTTGGGCGTGAACTGCATGACAAAGCCATTGGTGTAACCGGCAAGGTATGGGACCAGTGACGGTGTATAAGTTATGCCCGCCCCAGGCTGGGATGAATCATTGGACTGGCCGAAGGAATAATAAGGGGAAAGCCCCATCCCGAAATCGCCCTGAAGAAAACCCGTCGGGGGGAAACTGGAATTTTTGCTGGTGTCTGTATCAACAGCTATTGGAACGTTATCGGCGGTCAGCCCGTTCACTGCCAGGGTCTGGACCTGGGCGCTTGCGACATATCCTTTAAAAGTGCTGGTGTCTCCGAAGCTCCCGTTGAAAGTACCCCCTGTCCGGGTCAGTGTGATCCCGCTTGCCGTCAGGGCCGATTGGTTTACCAGGATGCCTGTCGCCCCCGTGTCCAGGAGAAGGTTGAAGGGCTTGCCGTTTATATATACCGTTATATAAGGGGTGTTGATATACAGCTGATTGTCCTCTTCGGCGGTAACGAAGCAGACGGGCACCTCGTTGGGTAAAGAGACCGGGGTATTGCATATCACCTGGGGCGTTGTCCCTCCGCCGCTTCCGCCAGAGCCGCCGGTATTTCCCAAGCCGCCTGTATTCCCTCCGCTTCCGCCCGAGCTGTTATTGATGCTGTTCGAGCCGCCCCCGCCCCCGCCGCAAGCGGCAAATGTCAGGACAATTAAAAACAGCAGCAAGGCTGTGAAACGGCCAAATGAAGGGAAAGGCTGACGGGTCGATAAGAAAAAGCGGCCAAAAAATAAACCGGGTCTTAAGGTCGTTTTGGCCCTTTCGTATTTCATCAAGTACATACTTTAAAAATTCAGAAAGGGGAATGTCAACTTGTCTCTTTCAGGTCATCCTCCAACCCGATGCTTCAAAGCTCCGCAATCCTTTCGCCCCGCTCGATTTCAGCGTCATTTGACGCAAGTTTTTCCGGGCTGTTGCATATCCCTTACAGATTTTTTCAAAAACACAAAAAATATTGCTACAGCGCACTTTCATTGCTTATAATAGCGCAATTTCTCAGGAGAGAATTTACGGGGGTTTTAGAGACGTCCTGTTTCTATAGGGCCTTATTAAAGGCCTGAAAACTTTTCTTAAGGGAGGATTACATGAAGACGCTCAGAAGTATTCTCATGGCCTGTCTTGTCCTGGCCGGTCTTCTAGTGGCCCAGGTGGCAATGGCTGCAACCGTGGTAAACAGGCACCTGGCGGATTTCAAGACTCTCCAGGCCCAAAGGAAGTCCATTCACCAGCAGATGCGGGCCAACCCTGCGCAGATACCCACGCTGATGAAGGCCCTGCAGGCAAACAGGGCACAGGAGAGGGCAATGAGGCTTTCGGTAATCAAGGCCAGAAAAGCTGCAAGGAAAGGCAATTAGGGGGAGGGATTATAAAAAATGAGAAAAATAGCGGTTCTGATAGCCCTGGCTTTTTCAGTCATGTTGTATGCATGCGGCGGTCCAAACACAAACTATAACCTTGGCGCGCAGTCGGCCTCCGGCACGTCCCAGATGATATTAAACGGCGGGGACAGCACAAGCGGCGCCGGCGGATATTCCGGCTTGTTCGAGATTGACTCTTACGGGCCCATTACGGTCTCCAAGGGCGGCACGGTGGACGCAAGCTTTACCATGCCCACCCTTCCCGCCGCCAAGTACGGCACTAATAAGGTGGAGATAACCAGCAATACCACCGTCCAGCTCGATCAGAACGATACGGCTGGCGGGCTCTTCATGAACTCCGCCGATAGCTCGGACCAGATCTACGTGGGCGACGGCGCGGCGTGGCGGCCGTGGCAAACGGCATGGTTGTAACGGGCCTGGTAGTGGATGCCGGTGCCACCCTTACCCTGCCCGGAAACTCATCCGGCAATGCCGAGGTAAATATTGACGGCGATATCAACATAAACGGGATTGTGAACACGACGGCTACCGGAGGCTACTTAGGGGTCTGGTCCTATGATAGGAGTTTGACGATCGGCACGACGGGGAAGGTGGACGGCACCGTCTCGGGCGGACCGGGTAACGGTGTTTACCTCTTCGGCAACTATCTTGTGAACCAGGGGACGGTAACCGCCAAGGGCGATGCCGGCCAGGCTGGCGGTTCTGTGGATCTGGAGTCCTCATATTACACGGTGAACACAGGCACGCTGGACGCAAGCGGCGGGGACAATTCTTCCGGCGCGGGCGGCGCGGCTGGATGGGCGGAGCTGGAGTCCGATTACGGCAACTGCTATAGCTCCGGCGATATCCATGCCAAAGGCGGCGCGGGTGTAAACGGCGACGGAGGCGATGCCTATGCCAATGGCGGCGTGTACATCTATGCTACCGACCAGGATTCCAATGACGCCGGGATTAACGGGGACGTAGTTGTGGGCGGCACGATAGATGTATCCGGCGGTTCCGCCACGAACGGCAACGGCGGAAGTGGCGGTTACGTGGATATAGAGACCGAGACGATGGGCAATATGACCATCAACGCCGTCATGAACGGCGTGGGCGGCAGCTCCACCGGCCCAGGCTATAGCGGCGGAAGCGGCGGCGAGCTATATATCGAATCCGACAACTACGCTTCTTATGACCCCAATCCGGGGACCATACAGCTGGCCGGCCAATACAACTTCAGCGGCGGAAACGGGGATGGCGACGCCTATAGCAACGATCCCTATATCGAGATAGAGAGCAACGGCTTTAACGGCGAGGGCGTGGGTTCGCCCGTGAAGCTTTACGGGTTCGGCTCTATAAAGATGGACGCAGGCAACGGAGGAACCGCCGGCGGAAGCGCCTGGTATGAGGGCATGTACCTGTATACCTATTCGGGGGACAGCTATGCCACCGGGTACTATCTTCCCGCTTCACCCATAACCTTCCAGCCTGACCTCTATAACAGGGGTGGCAACGACGCGGTAGGCATCGGCAATTACGGCGGAGACGGCGGCTATGTGGACATAGAAGCCGGAGAAGACGGATATTATGACAGCAACACGCTGGCGAACGTCTCCGGCAATCTTTATCTTACCGGCGGGTCGGGCGATACAGGCGGTTCGAACGCGTATGCCTATATAGGCGGCGAGACGGTCACGAACAGCGGAAATATTACCGCGGACGGCGGGGCCGGCGTTACCACCGGCGGCACCGGCGGATATATAGAGCTGTATTCCGTTCTCATCAATACGAACAACACGGGAACTCTTAGCGTGGCCGGAGGCACGGGCGGAGTTACCAACGGCACGGCCGGGACCATCTATCTGGACGGGCTTTTGCAGTAGGCAAAAGGCCCATAGCTTAAAAACCTGAAAGGGGAGCTTTCGCTCCCCTTTTTTTTATCTCCAGATATCAGGTGAGGAGGGCGCAGGGCTTCCGCCCCCGGCCGGTCCGCCGAGGCCGGATTCAAAGGGCATGATACGGGAGGCTGGCAGGCTGGGAATAAAACCGATGATGCGGGCTAATTTTTAAGTTCGTCCATCAGCGCGTGGACTGAAAGGATATTATTAATTTTATAGGCGTTCGTCCCGATTGTGAAAAGCGGCTCTTCCTTTTGGGAACCGTATCCGGCGGAACTCAAGAGGCCGTTGCAGATGCAAAAATAATTTTCATTGTTTTCTTTTGCCGGGCAGCGGGTGAATCCGCCCTGGGAGTCCTTGAGCAGTACATAGCCTTTGTCGCATTTGGGTGCCCTGAGCCTGTTAAGCGCGGAAACAAACATCGGGGACTGCCTTATTACCCTGAAAGGCATGCCGCATGGAGAGCCGGGGTCATCGGCGACAATTATATCTTCCTCTTTAGAGTTCACGACTGCCTGCTTATACTCTGATGACGCGCTGCTTTCTTCAGTTGCAAGAAACCGCGTACCCATCTGGACTCCGCTTGCGCCCATCGCCAAAAATTTTTCGATATCGGCGTGTGAATATATTCCTCCTGCGACAATAACAGGGAAATCGCCGTGTTTCATGGCGATATCCTTAACCGGAGGCAGGAGGTTTTCGAGTTTATTTGACTCAAGTCCTATCTCGCCTGCTTTAAATCCAAGGTGCCCTCCCGCAAGGGGGCCCTCGAGCACCACGGCGTCAGGCCTGTAATGGAGCCTTTCCCATTTCTTGCATATTATTTCAAGCGCCCTGGCGGACGACACTATGGGTATGAGGGCCGTTTCCCCGGGGGGATGGATAAGGGGCAGGCCCAAGGGCAGTCCCGCTCCGGAAATGATTACATCCGCGCCCGCGTCCAATGCCCCTCTTACCGAATCTTCATAATCCCTTACAAGGGCAACCATTACATTGATGCCGACCCTCCCTCCGGATTCCTTTGCAAGGGAAACTTCCTCATAGGCCGCCTCGTAGCAGTTGACTCTTTTCTCATTTCTTTTGGAGACGAGCCTGTCCAGGCCGGCGCTGGAGATAATTCCCAGACCGCCTTCTCTGGCAACCGCGCTTGCCAGCGGGGACAATGAAATCCCCACGCCCATGCCCCCTTGCACGATAGGGACATCGATTTTTTTCCCTTTGATTATCAGGGGCGAAAAACTAACGATTGACTCCTGTCCGAAGAATTCCAAGGGAGAACTCTCTCTCGATTAATTCCGTTAAGTATAACAAATAAGTATAACAAAAATGCTGAATTTATATTTTTTACAGCGCCCGATTCCTGTGCGGATTGCAAACAAAGGGGATGGGATCGATGATTACAAACCCGATTTTTTAAATTGCGCGGGGGTCATGCTATTGACATGGTCCCCCCAAAGCTGTTACTGTTGTACATCAAAATATATACTGTGCACGGACGAAAACTACGTCATTGTAAGCCTCGGCATACCGCGCTTATTTTCCCCCGAACAGTGAAAGAAAAGGAGTTTTTATTTTATGGAATTTCAGGGATTTAATCTTCATCCCCTTGTCGCGGCAGGTGTCAAGGCGGCGGACTATGACACCCCGACCCCGATCCAGGCGCAGGCGATCCCGCCCGTCCTTGAGGGCAGGGACGTCATGGGCCTGGCCCAGACTGGCACCGGCAAGACCGCGGCCTTTGTGCTGCCCATTTTGCATCGGCTTATGCACGGCCAGCGCCGGCAGGTCCGGGCGCTTGTCATCGCCCCCACCCGGGAGCTTGCTGAACAGATACACGAGTCGATAAACAGCCTCGGGAAACAGACCCGTTTGAGGAGCGTCACCGTTTATGGCGGCGTCGGCATTCAGCCCCAGGTGGAAAAGCTGAAACACGGCCCGGAGATCGTCGTTGCCTGCCCTGGCAGGCTTCTGGACCACATCAGCCATGGCACGATCGACCTCTCCCGCCTGGAGGTGCTCGTACTTGACGAGGCAGACCATATGTTCGACATGGGTTTTCTGCCCGACATCAGGCGCATCCTGAAACATCTCCCCGGGCGGCGGCAGACTTTACTCTTTTCGGCAACCATGCCGCAGGAAATCCGCCATCTGGTCAGGGAGGTGCTGAAAGAGCCTGTCACGGTCCAGGTGGATGAGACCGCCCCCGCGGTCACGGTCAGCCATGCCCTTTATCCGGTCAGCCAGCATCTGAAAACGCCCCTGCTCATCGAACTGCTGCAGCGCACCCATACAGCGTCCGTCCTGGTGTTCACCCGTACCAAGCAGCGGTCCAAACGGCTGGCTGAACAACTGGGGAAAAAGGGCTACCGGGTTGCTTCGCTTCAGGGAAACCTCTCGCAGTCCCGGCGGCAGGCCGCAATGAACGGGTTCCGTGACGGCACGTTCCAGATACTGGTAGCTACCGACATCGCGGCGCGCGGGATTGATGTAACCAGGGTCTCACACGTTGTCAACTATGATGTCCCAGGAACCACCGATGCCTACATTCACCGCATCGGCAGGACCGGCCGTGCCTCCCGCTCCGGTGATGCCTACACCCTGGTGACCAACGAGGATACGGATATGGTGCGGGCCATCGAGCGGGTCCTGGGTAAACCAATTGAGCGTCGCAAAGTGCCTGATTTCGATTACAACGCCTCCGCTTTGCAGGTGCACACCGAGTGTGGACGCCTACAGCGGAACACCTCGCCTGTCCGCCGGCCCGACGGGGCAAAGAACACGGGCAGACCATGGAGCAACTCCTCCAGGACGAGACCCGCCTAAGGTGAAAAGTGGCAAAAAGACCTCACATCCGGCTGATGGTCTTAATGAGTACCGGAATTTATTTTTGTTGCTAACCGTATGCATACGTGTTAGTCTTTCAGACAAAGTTTCAGAAGTTTCTGCCCATTCAAGGCCACAGGACTTTCAGCCTTATGGTCTTCTTGTTTGTGACCTTCTGAAAATTTTCAATCCAAAAGCAAAGGAGGTGCGCAAAATGGCAGAAGGAACAGTAAAGTGGTTCAATGACTCCAAGGGTTTCGGTTTCATTACGAGCGAAGCCGAAGGAGATGTATTTGTCCACCATTCTTCCATTCAGGGCAATGGGTTCAAATCCCTTGCCGAAGGTGACAGGGTCAGCTTCGATGTCGAAAAAGGCCCCAAAGGCCCCAAGGCCATCAACGTGGTAAAGCAGTAAAGAACTTAAAGGCGCCCCCTGCTTGCAGGGGGCGCCTTTAAAAGACGCTGAATTTCTCATGTATTTCTTTTCCTGAACTTTATTTTTTTTAAACATGATTCTATAATATCCATAATGATTTCCATCAAAAAGCCGTATGTAATCACCCGCAACAAGGTCATCATGGATTATGCGCGGGTGTACTGCGACACGCCTGAAAAGCTTTTAAAAAGCCCGCTTTTCCTCGAAATAGTAGACCGCTTCATTGAGAAAACGGCCGCGAAGGGCAGCGCGCTCTTTGCTTTTCTTGTAGAAAGTCTGCCCAACCTTAAAAGGGGCGATTTGCCCGCCTGCATGGTAAACCTTTTCAGGCTGCTTGCAAGCTACTCGGCTGACGAAATAACCGCCATGAACCGTGATTTCGAACAGGTCCTCTCCCGCAAAGAGGAGCTGCACGAGCTCGTCGAGGAGCTTTACAATTACTGGCGGCGCTTTGAGCGTTTTCTCTATCTTGAGGCCCCCAAGAGGTACGAGGCGACCAACAGTGAGCTTCACGGGGTCCAGTTCATAAAGTCCAATGAGGACTTTAAAAACCTGGTGCTTTATGTTTACAGGCGTGTAGCCGAAAATATAACCGGTCAGAGCCCAAGGGTATACAGGCAGCTGCCCTCAGGGGCAAATATGGGCATGCTCGTGGAGCAGGTTGACTGGATATGCCCGGATGCCTACAGCAACTTAAGGCAGATACCGTTCCTCAGGCTTTCCCTCATCAACCCGCCTGTCATTCTCTACCCTGTGACGAACAAAAGAAAAGGGGCCTTCGAGGAGATAGACGGGATAAAACCGGAGACGCTCAGGCTTGATCAGGCAGACTGGTTCTGCTATCCGGCAAAAGTGGGAGAACTGACTGCCTTCATTTTTTTTCACCAGGACTTCATGTCGCTTGCGCTTTCGCTTTCAAACCTCTTTGAGATCGCTCATTACGAAGACGTCAGGGGGCGGAGCCCTGACCTGATGATAATGTTCGGTCTTTCCGGGGAAGGCATGAAATCGGACACGCTTTTTTATGAGGACAGGGAGAACAACATACTGGTAGGCCTTGTGAAGCGCACCGAAGAGGTCGACTATTTCGGCTACTTCAAAAAAATGGCGCTCACCCTGCACAATATCGCCATGCTGAAAAGGGGAAGGCTGCCCGTTCATGGCGCCATGGTTCATATAAAGCTGAAAGACGGCGGCACAGCCAATATCGTTATTGCCGGCGACAGCGGGGCCGGAAAATCCGAGACCCTCGAGGCCTTCCGGACCCTTTCTGAAGAGAACATCTGCGACCTCAAGATTATCTTTGACGATATGGGCTCACTGGGAATGGGCAAGGACGGAAAGGTATCCGGATACGGCACTGAAATAGGCGCCTTCGTCAGGCTTGACGACCTGGAGGCCGGATACGCATACGAGGAAATAGACAGGTCAATCTTCATGAACCCTGACAAGACGAATGCGAGACTCATCATCCCGGTGACAAGGTACAACCACGTGGTGAAAGGCTATCCGGTAGACTTCCTGCTTTACGCAAACAACTACGAGCAGATAGATGACGACCATTCAGTCATAGAGTTCTTCAGGACCCCTGAGGCCGCCCTGAGCGTCTTCCGCAGCGGCGCTCGCCTCGCCAAGGGCACAACGGACGAAAAAGGGCTTGTGCACACCTATTTCGCGAATCCGTTCGGAGCGCCCCAGCGCAAGGACATCCACGAAAAGCAGGCCGGGTTCTATTTTGACCACATGTTCAAGACGGGAATCAGGGTCGGGCAGATACGCACCCGGCTTGGCATTGACGGGTTCGAGCATGTTGGGCCCAGAGCCGCTTCCATGGAACTGCTCCGCGTCGTTCGCGGTATGAAGTTTAAAGACAGATAACAGCCCCGGCTGTTTGCCAGCTCACAAAAATCCACCTTGAATGCTCATCTTTTTTCTCGAAGCCGCCGGTCCTTTATGCCGAACCCGAAAATCGTCCGCAGGGCTTGTCAAGAAGGTATGTCCCCTGGGAACACGGGACGGTTGCGAACAAAAACTTGACAAGCACCGTAATGATGGCTATATTCAGGTCATAGTTTCCAAAAAAAATTATCTCCCTGTATCACAATTTCCAATATTTTTTCCGCAGGCGCCAGTTTCCGGTGAATGGATTAAGGACGCTCTTTTCATATTTAGACTATTAAAAAACGGTAAAAAGTCCCTTCTTGAAAGGAGGATCATATGGGCTTTCCGGCACAACGGTTGAGAAGGTTGCGGAAGAACGGAAATATGAGGAGAATGGTATCTGAGACCGGCCTGTCCGTGGACAATTTCATCCAGCCGCTGTTCGTTGTGGAGGGGAAGGGGATACGGCGGGGAATACCTTCCATCGCCGGAAATTATCATTTCTCCATCGATATGGTTGTCGAGGAGGCCAGGGAACTCAGCGATCTTGGCATTCCCGCCGTACTGCTTTTCGGCATTCCGAATGGAAAAGATGATGAAGCGGCCGGGGCATATGCGCCGGACGGTATTGTCCAGCGTGCGGTGAGGGCCCTAAAGAAAGCGGGCCCTGAGATGGTGATAATCACCGACGTATGCCTCTGCGAGCACACTACGCACGGGCACTGCGGCATTATCAGCAATGGGTATCTCCTCAATGACCCCACGATAGAGATAATCGCGAAGGTCGCGCTCTCTCACGTGGAGGCTGGTGCCGATATCGTTGCCCCGGCTGCGATGATGGACGGGCAGATCCACGCTATCAGGACCACGCTTGAAGAGCACGGGTTTCATGAGGCGGTTATAATGGCCTATGCGGCAAAATACGCCTCCAGGCTTTATGAGCCGTTCTTCAGGCACGGCACCCAGTCGCCGGTCGCCTTCGGAGACAAAAAGTCCCACCAGATGGATTGCGCCAACTCGAACGAGGCCATGCGGGAGATAGAGTTGGATATCGAAGAGGGCGCGGACATTGTCATGATAAAACCCGCCCTGTTCTATCTTGATATCGTTTACCGCGCCAGGCAGAGGTTCGATCTGCCCCTGGCGGTATACAACGTGAGCGGCGAGTACGCGATGATACAGGGGGCGGCCGAGGCGCGGCGGCTCGACTTTGAGGCGGTCATGCAGGAGGCCCTTATATCCTGCAGGAGGGCCGGGGCGAACCTGATAATATCCTATTACGCGAAAGAGGCCGCGCGCGGCCTTAACAAGAAAGCATATTCATACCGGGTTGCCCGCCCACTGCCAGTATTGGAGGCCGATGTCCCGCCCCTCCACGGCAACGGCGGCGGCGTATCCCTGCGCAATGTGAAGGTCTGTAAATGACCACAGGGCGTCCACGTCCGTTTCGCAGAGGGCATAGGCATTCGCAAGCCCGGTCCCCAGGGCCTTCAGGTATGCCTCCTTTCGGGTCCATAGCGCGAAAAAGGCCTGCTTCCGGAGATGCCCTGGGCATGACTTAAGCAGGTTGATCTCCATGGGCGATAAGAATTGGCACGCGATCTCCTCAACCATGAGATCGGGGCGGATATATTCAAGGTCCACACCTATTTCCCGCCCCAGGGTGACCGCGTAGAGGGCAAGCCCGCCAGAATGAGAGACACTGAAGCGGAGCGTTTCTCCATCAGCTTCTTCAGCCAGCTCCGGTTTTCCAAAAGGCCCGTAGCAGAAACGGACTTCATCCGGTTTCATATTTAAATATCCGCCCAGGATGGTCCTGAGCGTTCCGCGCGCAACTATGAAGCGGCTCCTGTCTCCAGGGAAACGGAAACGTTCAGCCTTTCTCAACTCATCAGCCGCAAGGATTTGCCGCAGCCGCTCCGTTTCAACAGCCGGTATTTCCAAAGAGGCACGCCATACATGGGCCACGTTTTTTTTCAGTTTCGGAGTATAAGTAGGAACGGGCCATGAAATAAAGGCATTCTCTTCAGGATGAAACCATTTCCCAGGCACGGTCATTTGTCCTTTCATTGCCTATCCCGTTCAGATAATGATTCAGCTGCCTGGCCCATATACTCACATAAGGCTCTTCGTGGATGGTAAGATGCTTTGCCCCCGGTACCTCATGGACATGTGTGCTGGCAAATCCGCTCCAGTCCGGCTGATTGCCGTAAGCCTTATCTGTCAGAAACACGACCACCCTCCCCGGATATGCGCGGGGGGTATACTTCCGGGCGGTATTCACCTTGTGAACTTCCAGAAACCGCCATGGGACGTGAAATCCGAAAAGAAGAGAAGTATTACAGAGGGCCGTGGAGGCATCTCTCTTTATCCTGCGGCGAATTCTATAAAGTATGGATTCGTCTTCGCTCCGCAGGAGTTTCGCCCCATGGAATTTGACCCTGGACCCGAATGAGATATCAGATTCAGATGAGGCCTTACCTGAACCGGTCAATGGCAGACATTGCGGAGGGGGCTCAACCAGGCATAATAACGGCACTTCCTCACCTCGTTCGATCAGCCGCTGGGCCATCTCAAGGGCCACAAGCCCATAGAAGCAATAACCCCCCAGCAAATACGGGCCTTTTGGCTGTACGGCCTGTATTTCATTCAAGTGGTGGGCGGCCAGTTCTTCAACTGAATTGTAACCGGCTTTTTCAAAATCACCCCGCAGGAGTATCTCATAGAGCGGCCCCTTGTAATCCAGATAACGCGGCAGAAAGGCATTGAACCCCACCCAGAACAAGGGCGTCCCACGGCCGCCGGACAGCCGCAGTATCGATGGGAATTTGGACTGGGGTCCTCTTTTCTGGAGGACCTCGGCCAGTTGCTTGATTGTGGGCGACTGGAATATCGCGGCAGCAGTGAGCGTCTTGCCTGTTACCTTTTTTATTTCAGACGCCATTCGCGCAACAAGCAGGGAATGTCCTCCAAGCTCGAAGAAGTTATCGGACACTCCTACGCTCTTTGTCCCCAAAATACTGCTCCAGATGCCTGCCAGCATCTCTTCTGCCGGCGTGCCGGGGGCAACATAATTTTTTTCAAGCTCCGGCTGTTCAGGTCCGGGAGAGGGCAATGCCCTGCGGTCCACCTTGCCGCTCAGGGTAAGGGGCAGGCCCTCCAGGAAAACAAACCGTGAAGGCACCATGTAATCGGGAAGCCTGTCTTTCAGGGCGCTGCGCAGTCGGCCGGCTTTTACGGCCTTCCCTTTACGGGGGACGATATATGCCACCAGAAACTTGCCATTATACTGGTCGTCACGGCCCGCTACGGCTGCCTCTTTTATTCCGGCAAGTTCGCTCAGGGCCGCCTCGATTTCACCGATTTCGACCCTGTAGCCCCTGATCTTTAATTGCTGGTCTTTTCGGCCGAGGTGAATGAGGCAGCCGTCCGGAAGCATATAGCCGAGGTCTCCGGTCCTGTAAGTGCGGCAATTGCCTTCCTTATCGGGAATGAACGGCGATTCGGCCAGGCCTTCCTTCCGGAAATAGGCCGGCGGAAGGTAAGGGCTTCTGACGGCAATCTCGCCGGCACAGTTTGCTGCGGCCTCCTTGCCGTCCTCATCCAATACCAGGACCTGCATATCTTCCACTTCATAACCTGCGGGCACTATATCTCCGCTGAGCGGGGTGTGATGGTCGCAAAAAAACTGGCGCACGATATTCGTTTCCGTAGACGCATACGACACATGAAAGAGGCAGCCTTCGTGAAAATGCTTCCTGTAGAGCTCCACATCCCTCATCCGGACAGGTTCACCTGACAATTTGATCAGGCGAAGTCTGGAAAAATTTTCCCTCCCCGTCAATGTGGAAAGCAAATGGCGATAGACGGTCGGTACCGAATGATAGATGGTGATTTCTTCTTTTATAAGCCAATCGGCCAGATTGATAATGCCTTTTTTCTTAAGATCATGAGGGAAGAGGGCCGCGCCGTTCAGCAAGGCGCCGAATATATTGGGTACGGATGCCGCGAAGCTGCAGGACCAGAGGAGGGAAAGGCGGTCATCTGCGGCAATATGGAGCATATTGGTGCACCTCATGACATTATGGAGCACATTCTGATGGTTCTGAAACACGCCTTTTGGCTCGCCAGTGGAACCGGACGTGTAAATAATGTAGGCAGTCGCCTCCGGAGAAACAGGCAGGTCAAGGTTCTCCGGAGAATACAGGGGGCCGGCCTCGTCGATATTCAGCAGCGGCGGCGCATTTTCAAACAATTTGCGGACGGTGTGGTAATGGTCTCTGCCGGTAAGGATAAGTCCGGGACGGCAATGCTTCACCAGGGAAAGATTTTTCGAAGGGGGGAAGGATGTGTCCAGCGCTATATATGATTTACCTGCCTTCAACACGGCAAACATTGCGGATATTAGCTGTACCCCCTGGTCAAAAAAAAGCGCGACAGGTTCATTTGCCTGTCCGCGCCGTTCGATTATTGCCCGCGCGATGCGGTTGGCGGCCTGGTTTAATTCGGCATAGGTGAGTTGAGCTTTTTCTGTCTTGACGGCAAGACGGGAGGGATATCTGGTCACCTGTCGTTCGAAACGGTCGATAATGGATTGGTTGATCTCAGCCTTCTTGAATTCAAGGAACGGTTTGTCAGGACAAATCCGATGAGGTGACGCGCAGTATTGCCGGTTCCGCTTTTTCTCCATTTCCAGCTCCCTAGAAATTCAGGCCCCTTCCAGAAATCATGGGCCATATTAAGATGAATCGCGGAGTGAAGCTTACGCCCTCTTTAAGTCTTTGCCGGCGGAAATCCTGCCCTAAGGTTTTACATTTCCTGGCCCTCGACAGGTCTTTAGCTCTTCCTTTCAGATAAGCGCCTTTTAAGCGCCTTTGGAGATTTGAAAGGAGAAGTTTCTCCCCTAAGAAGCATATTTAATTTAGAAAGTGAAACTTGAAGCTGCTTTGCAGCAGTTATTGATAAAAACAATCATGCATCATTATATGCCGAGTGTCAAGTGCGGAAGCAGGTGTTGTCAAAGCAAAATAGAAATGTCCGGTTTAATATTGCAACCCCCTTCGGCTTTTTGGCCTGATTACGCATTTGTCTAAAACCCGCCTTTTATGGTCGTATTTCCGGACGAGATGTACGTCCGATATTATTAGGTAAATATGCAGGCAATGGGCCATCCAATTGGGATGAAAGGCGCTAAGAACCGGCGCGTGTTATGGCCATAAGTCCGCGCCACCGGCTTATCCACCTGGCTGGCAATTTCAGGCAGAATTATTCTAAGTCCCCTCCTGGGGTGGGTGTAGGGGTGCTGCTTGCTGCGCCCGCCTTTTTTTGCCGTCATTCCGTACTCCGACACGGAATCCAGCGACTTTGCCTTTTTTTGGATTGTCATCATAATTAAGTATGGTCATTGAGCCAATCTTCGAGGCGGACTTCTGCGGCACCTCATACGGGTTCAGACCCAAAAGAAGTGCCCATGACGCAGTTGATGACGTGGCCCACACCCTGAACAGGGGGTATAAGGAAGTCATTGACGCCGACTTGTCCAAATACTTCGACACCATTCCTCATGCCGACCTTATGGCCGTGGTCGCGAAGCGCATCAGTGACGGCGAGATACTGCGCCTCATTAAGATGTGGCTCAAGGCCCCGATCATGGAAGACGGCAAGGATGGGAAGAAGCGGAACATCGGTGGCGGCAAAGGCAGCCGCAAGGGCACACCGCAGGGCGGGGTCATCTCGCCGCTGCTTCCTGCACCAACTGGGCAGGACATGGGAGAAGCAGCAGTTGCAGAAACGGCTGGGGGCACGAATCGTCCGCTACGCGGACGATATCGTAATATTATGCCGTTACGGCACCAAACGTCCGATGGCAATCCTGCGGCGGATGCTGGAGAGGATGAAACTTACCCTGAATGAGGCAAAGACCAGAACGGTCAATGCCTATAAAGGGAAGTTCAGCTTTCTGGGTTTTACAATCTGGATGGGGAAGGGCAGGAAGACGGGGAATTACTATCCCCATGTACAACCCTCAAAGAAATCCTTGCAAAC
>JACWAF010000018.1 GCA_014874185.1 Nitrospirota bacterium
CAAAGGGGGAGGTTACCCCATAGAGATGGCAGTGGAGTCGCATTGGAGATAACACTCCCAGCCTCCCTTTTTCAAAGGGGGAGGTTACCCCATAGAGATGGCAGTGGAGTCGCATTGGAGATAACACTCCCAGCCTCCCTTTTTCAAAGGGGGGGATTTACCCCCTCTTCGGAGAAGAGGGGTGGGGGAAGATTTTCCGGTAAGAATGTCTATTCAATCATGATTTTTAATAGCTGAAAGGAAGATATGAAACTTGTAAAAATAATCATCATAGCCGCCGTCCTGGCCCTGGCCGCCTGGTTCATAATCCCCGCATTCCATAAGACTGCGAAAGAGGCGGAGAATTCCGCCGTGCAGACCACCAGGACGGCGGTTGACATCACCAAAAAGGCCGAAGCGGTTACGGAGCAGGCGAATAAGGCCATCCAGCAGACCGAGCAGATCGCAAACGGCGCGGACAGACAATGAGAGGAGCCTTTTCCGGATAGTGATAGAAGTAAAAGGGCTCCAAAAGACCTTTTCCCACCCCTCTGGAGAACTCCATGTCCTGAAAGGGATCGACCTCGCCATAAAGGAAGGCGAGATGACCGCCGTGGTTGGGGCATCGGGAGTGGGCAAGAGCACTCTCCTACATATACTGGGCACCCTTGACAGGCCGACCGCCGGGAAGATTTATTATGACGGGGTGGACGTCTTCGGGCTGCATGAGAAGGAGCTTACCGCTTTTCGCAACAAGAGAATAGGCTTCGTCTTTCAATTCCATCACCTGCTTCCTGAATTCACCGCGATAGAGAACGTCTTCATGCCGGGACTCCTTGCAAGGGAAACAGACTACGAGAGGATGGAGAAGAGGGCCGCCAGTCTTCTGGAGGAGCTTGGGCTCAAAGGGAGAATGAGGCACAAGCCCGGGGAGCTTTCGGGCGGAGAGCAGCAGAGGGTTGCCGTGGCCAGGGCGCTCTTCATGAGCCCCGCCGTGGTGCTTGCCGATGAGCCCACGGGGAACCTGGACATGGAGACCGGAAGGGAGCTGTTCGAACTCCTCTTCAGACTCAATTCGGAGAAGGGGATCACCTTCCTTATCGCCACCCACGACAAAGAGATATCGGGCAGGTGCAGAAGGGTGCTGGAGATGGTGGGCGGGCATATAAAGAGCACTTTCAACGGGCGCGCGAAAGATGTTCCTGCTTAAAAAAATTCTGGAGTCTTTTCTCCTGCCGCCCGGTCTCTTTATTCTGCTGATGCTGGCCGCCTCCTTTCGTTTTTTTATCAAAAAAAACCATTCCGCGGGGGCCTTCTGTTTCCTGATGGCCGCGCTCCTTTACGCCTCTTCCCTCTCGCCGGTGAGCGATTACCTGCTGGGGCATCTTGAATCCAAATATAAAATACCTGCCCGGATAAAGGGGGATGTCATAGTGCTCCTCGGGGGCGGCATATTCGACAATGTGCCGGACCTGACCGGTACGGGAGCGCCTTCGGAGGACATGTATGCAAGAATTTTTACCGCCATTCGTCTGCAGAAGAGGCTTGGAGTGCCGGTCATCATCTCCGGCGGAAGGGTATTCAGGGACCGGAAGCCCGAAGCGCCTGTGATAAAAAGGTTCCTGACGGATCTTGGCGTGCCGGCCGACGAGATAATAATTGATGACAAAAGCAGGGACACGCTTGAGAACGCGTCTTATACGGAGGCGCTGCTGAAAAAATATGATTTCAAAGACCCGCTGCTCGTGACCTCAGCCTATCACATGGCGCGGTCCGTCAGGTCATTCGAAATGGCGGGGGTGAAGGTCACGCCCGTTCCGGCGGATTTCAAGACATGGAAGAGAAAATACGGGATTGACGGCTATCTGCCCACGGCCTATAACCTGGAAAGGGTTGCCAAAGCGGGGCATGAGTACCTGGGGC
The DNA here is from genome assembly GCA_014874185.1 of Nitrospirota bacterium. Classification (GTDB taxonomy): domain Bacteria; phylum Nitrospirota; class Thermodesulfovibrionia; order Thermodesulfovibrionales; family JdFR-88; genus JACWAF01. The sequence goes on from JACWAF010000018.1 coordinate 1,903, forward strand.
TCCTGTATCTGAAGCTAACGTCCCATATCCCCAGGCGGTTTGCGATTTTCAATTAGGGGTCAGCTTATTTCAGACACCCGTTTCTAACCATGGCGTCTTTTATCCGCTGGGCGTGCGAACGGCCGTCTGAGAGCAGGGTGCTGAAGAGCTTTTTCAAATCCCCTTCATTTGTCTTCGCAACCAGTTCTGACAGATACCTTTCAACGGAGGTGAACTCCAGCGAGAAGGCGGTCTCCAGTGCCTGGTCCAGAGAGAGTTCCCCCCGCAGGGCCTTTTCCTTCACCATGCGCACAAGCTCCATCGTCTCATCGATCATGGTAATGCATTCGGGCGTCATCTCAGGGATTATCCCGGCCCTCTGAAAGCCCCGGCACATGAGGAACATCCGGGCGTGGACATCTTCCTCTTTGGCGAGCCCCTCCCACAGGCTCTTCTCTTTGGGAAACCGCGCCGCAAATATCTTGTATATCTCCCCGAAGGTGCTCTCTATTTTCATGCAGGTCTGGACCTTTTGCAGGTTGTCTCTATTAGTCATGATAATTAATATAAAACAGCGGGGGATTTTTTGCCCGGATAGTTCTGGAAAGGGCCCCCTCCCAACCGGGAGAGGGCCCTTAAATTGGCTTATATTCCGAAGCCCGCGAGGGCCGAACGCGCCATCTGTATAAATCCTGTGGGCTGGACTCCTATCAGGAGGACGGCTATCCCGGTGAACATGAGTGCCACTCTGCCCGCCGTGGAGCGCTGCACCGGGATCACCGTGCCCGGCTCCTTCATGTACATGTACATGACCACCCGCAGGTAGAAATAGGCCGATATCGCGCTCATTATTACGGCTATTACCGTAAGCCAGAGATACCCGGCGTTTATGGCCGCGACGAAGAGGTAGAACTTCCCCATGAAACCGGCGGTGGGCGGGATGCCCGTCAGCGAGAACATGAACAGAAGCATCAGCGCGGAAAGGAGCGGATGGTTTTTTGAGAGCCCTTCGTAGTCGGAGAGGTCTTCACCCTTCACGCCCTCCGTGCGAAGCAGCGTCACCACCGTGAACGCCCCGATGTTCATGAAGGTATAGATGAGCAGGTAGTTCATCATGCTGGCAAGCCCCTCGGGGCCGCCCGCGATCACGCCTAAAAGGGCATAGCCCGCGTGCGCTATGGAGGAATAGGCCAGCATCCTTTTTATATTGGTCTGCGAGATGGCGAGTATGTTCCCCACCGCCATCGAGAGGATCGAAAGCACGATAAGAAGCCCCGTCCACTCGCTTGAGACAGGCCCTAAAGCCACCGTCAGCACCCTGCCTATCACGGCGAAGCCCGCCGCCTTCGGCCCAACGCTCATGAAGGCGGTAACAGGGGTTGGCGCGCCCTCATATACGTCGGGGGCCCACATATGGAAGGGCACGGCCGCGATCTTGAACCCGAAGGCCGCCACGTAGAGTATGGTCGTGAAGGCCAGCACGGGGTTTCCGGCAAGCCCGTTGTCTTTTATGTACTGGGCCACCCCGGATATCTGGGTTGTGCCCGTAAGCCCATACGTGAACGAGATGCCCAGCAGCAGAAATGCCGAGGCGAATGCGCCCAGCATGAAGTACTTGAGGGCGGCCTCGTTGGAGCGCGTGCTCTGCCGCATGAATCCGGCCAGCACGTAGACGGAAAGCGACATCAGTTCCAGCCCCAGGTAGACCATTATAAGGTCCCCGGCCGAGGCCATAACCATCATCCCTATGGTTGCAAACAGCATCAGGCCGTAATACTCGCCGAAGTTTATCCGCTCCACGGGAAGATACTTGAGGGACACCAGTATGGAAAGACAAAGGCTGGTGAGGAATATGAAATTGAAGAAAAGGCCGTAGCCGTCGGCAAGGAACATGCCCCCGAAGGCGGTGCCCTGCCTCCCGAACATCGTGAACATTATGAATAGTGCCGCAGCTATGCTCAAGTAGGCAAGAACGCTCTTTTCCTTTATGACCAGGTCCAGCAGGATCACGCCAAACGCAAAGACGGCCAGGACTATCTCGGGCCCCAGCAACCAAAGCTGCGCACCAATATCCGGCATTACAGAGAACCCTCCTTTGGGTCTTGCAGGTTTTGCATAAAGATACCAAAGAATAATACAGATTATAAGTTATTGTCAAATATTCATAAGGAAACTTTATGCTTTGGCCGCCGGGGTTAAAAAGGGCTCTCTGTGGTATAATTTGTGATTGCATACAGCCTTTTTTTCCAAAGGGGAGGCCATGAAGAAAGGTTTTTTAAGGTTTTTGGTTTTTTTAATATTGGGAATTCTCTTTCTGGCTCCGGCCTCCCAGGCCAGGGAAGACTCCAAAAAGGCCCTTGTCCCGCTCGAAAAAATGAGGGACTCCGTGCTGGCCTTTTTCAAACCCGCTGAAGCGGAGGTGGTCAACTCCTCCGGCGGGCTCTTCACCGGCTCGATAGGCAACGCCCCCGGCTTCAAGGAGGGCATGAGGTTCCGTGTCCTCAGGAAGGGAATCCCTTTCCTTCACCCGGTTACCCACGAGCCCGTGGCCAATATAGAAGAAGACACAGGCATGGCCGAGCTTGAGAAAATAACCGGAGATACAGGCTATTTCAAGGTGCTGGAGGGTGAGGCAAAACCGGGAGATTACGCCAGGATATCTAACTCAAAAGTGCGGCTCCTGTTTTATCAGTTAAGGAATGTGGGCTGGGCCCTTTCCGAGGAGTATTTCGAGCTGCTGAAAAAATCCGGCAGGTTCGGACTCCTGACGACCGCCCTGGACAATGCGGCCGGCGCCATGCCGGAGGCGAAGAGGCTGAAGGCCGATGCGGTGCTTGTCCTTTCCCAATCAAAAGGGGAGGACGGCAAGACCGTTCTCAACCAGAAGCTCCTGTGGGCCTCCGACGGGAAAGAGTTCCAGGCCTCCAGTACAGCGCTTGAACCCGAGGCGGTCAAGGAATTGACCGTTGGAGAGGAGTTGTTCACTCCGAAAGGGGACACCGCCACCACCTTCCACATACCCTTCGCTTCGGACCTCATCGGCCTTGCGGACGTAAGAGGCGACGGCACGAAGGAACTCTTCATAAACTCCGGCAAGAAACTCCTTTTTTATGACGCAAAAGAGGCGGCCCTGGAACCGACATTGGGCGAAGGCGAGATAGAGCGGCACGCCGGGGACGAGTACCTGCACTTCGACTCCGTCCGCCCTGGCAAGGGCAAAAAAGAGGACATAGTGGTCACGGCCATGAACGGCGGCCATATAATCTCTTACATCTACGCCTTCGACGGCTCAAAATTCAAAGAGGTGTGGACCGGCAAAGAACTCTTCCTCCGCACGATAGGAGGGAAGCTCTATGGGCAGAAATTCGATTCCGATAAGGGCTATTCCGGCCCGGTCATGGAGATGGCCTTCCGTTCGGGCATGATGAAAGAGACCGGGAAGCGGCTCAAGCTGCCAGAGGGCGTGAACATTTACGATTTCAGCTATATGGACGAGGGCGGCAAGAGATACATCGTGGCATTTAATGATGCCGACCAGATAAACCTCTATACTGATAAAGGCATGCTCATATGGTACTCGAAGAAGTCCTTTGGCGGGTTTTTGAAGAAATTCAAGAAAAATGCCCCCACGGTGATGGTGGACAGGGGCGAGTGGTCCGTTAAAGACCCGATATTGGTAAGGGGCAAGGACGTGATAATCGTAAAGAGAAAGCCCCTGGTCGGCATGGCCATGGGGCTTGGCTATAAGGACTCCGCCATCAAGACCCTGCGCTGGAACGGCAACGGCTTCGACGAGCTTGACCTGGTGAAGGAGATCCACGGCACCATTTACGATTACGCCATCTCCGGCAACAACCTGCTTGTCATAGCGAGCCCGATCCTGGGCATGGAATTCAAGAAGATTCTTCAGGGCGAGTCGCCGGTTACCCGCTTTCTTTACATGTATCCCCTGGAGGAATGATGCCCCTTAAGGAAAAATTCCCTGAACACATAGGCATAATCATGGACGGAAACGGCAGGTGGGCCGCATCCAGGGGCCTTCCGCGCATGGAGGGGCACAGGCGCGGGGCCGAAAGGGCCAAAGAGATAATCCTCGCCGCGAAGGACCTGGGCGTAAGGGCGCTTACCCTGTACATATTCTCGCTTGAGAACTGGCAGCGCCCCCAGGCGGAGATTGCGGTCCTTATGAAGCTCCTGGAGATATACCTCCAGCGCGAAATGTACGAATTCAGGAAAGAGGGCATCCGCTTCAGGGCCATAGGGGAGATGTGGAAGCTGCCGAAAGGCGTCCAGAGGCTGATAACGGAAACCGAGGGCCTAACTTCGGCCTGCGCCCGGATGGACCTGATCGCGGCCATCAGCTACAGCGGCCGCAACGAGATACTGCGCGCCGTGAAGAAGGCGATTGCCTCCGGCGCGGACGGCGAGCTTGACGAGTCCCGCTTCTCCGCATTCCTGGACACGGCGGGCGTACCCGAGCCGGACCTCATTATACGCACCTCCGGCGAAAGGCGGATCAGCAATTTCCTCCTCTGGCAATCGGCCTACGCGGAATTCTACTTCACGGACACCTTCTGGCCCGATTTCGGCAAGGAGGAGCTTGTCCGCGCCATAGAGGACTACCAGATGCGCGAGCGAAGGTTCGGGGCCGTGAAGCTTTAATGCACATAAAGAGGCTGATAACCGCCGCGGTCCTTATCCCGCCCATCTATTTTTATATAACCAAGCTGCCCCCCGTTTATTTCTCCGTGCTGATAGCGGTGCTGGCCCTGGCCGGGCTTTGGGAATACCTTTCGATGTACAAAGTGGAGCCGGTGATGCTCTGGTCCACGATGGTGCTTGGGGCCATGATACTTGTCTCCTCGGTGCTGGCCGGGATGCCTTCATTTGAGATCTTCGCGTTCGTCTTCCTGGGGCTTGCCGTGCTCAGGCTTTTCATATACGGCCCGGAAAACGCACTGCGGGACCTCTCCGCTCCGGTGATAGGGCTTATATACATACCCGGACTCGTAAGCTACCAGATGCTCCTGCGGGAGGCCGGGGCGGGGTGGATAATATTCCTCTTCGGCACGGTCTGGATAGCCGACAGCGCCGCTTTCTACGTGGGCTCCACGCTGGGCAGGCACAAGCTGTATCCGGCGGTGAGCCCGAAGAAGACAGTGGAAGGCGGCATCGGCTCGGTACTGGGCGGGACAGGGGCCGCGATCGGCATCAAATTCCTGTTCAGTCTGCCGCTCTCCCTGGGGCAGACGGCCGTAGTGGGCCTTGTGCTTGGGATTACCGCCATCCTTGGCGACCTGGTGGAGTCCATGTTCAAGAGGAACGCGGGGGTAAAGGACTCAAGCCACATAATCCCCGGGCACGGCGGGATACTGGACAAGCTGGACGGCTCACTCTTCTCCGCGCCCATACTCTACTGGCTCCTGATCGTCTTTGGGGCCAACGCCTGAAATTCGCCTTCTCTGCCTGAATTCCTGAGCCTCTGAAAACAGAGCGGGAAGATATAAAAGTTCTATAACGGCATGTCCCCGAAATTTATCCCGTTTATCTTCTCCAGCGAGCGGAGCGGCGTCTTTACGGCGATTTTATCGCCGGCCATCCCCGTGAATGTCCCCAGCGCTGCGGTTCGGCCGTTTTGGTTGAGGGCAAGGAGCGTGCCCCGCCTTGGCGGGGCCTCTTCAGGGGAGAACGGCTCTCCCAGATGGGAGAATTCGAACCTCGAAACAGGGGCATAAAGGATATGCGCCCGGCTGAAGTACTCGCGGAATTTCCGCTCCCTGTATTCAGCGCGCATCGCGGGGCTTCGCTTTTTTGCAAGCGGAGACGGGCGGAGGCGGTGAATCCTCGCCCCCCGCACCTCGCGGAGTATATGCTCCAGTTCATCCTTCTTTTCAATCGCGATAAGATGGCGCGGCTTTACGGCCCTTATCTTTCCAAGCTTCAGGGCCTTTCCCAGCCCGCCCCGGACCAGCCCGGTGGTATCGATAAGGACCATCCTGACCCCTCTTTTTTTGCAGTCTTCAACCATTGCCTTTGTGCCGTCGATCATGAAACCTATCCGTCTGGCCGGGTTCATCACCCCTGCAAAGAGCATCTGGCGCGCTGAGAAATCCCTAAGGGCGGCGGGCCTGCGAAAAATCTTTTTGGCTATGGTGCCCGGCACTCCCAGCGAAGACTGGCCTATATCCGCATCCACGAAGCAGACCGGCCTTTTCCGTTCCAGGAATTCACTTATCAGAAATCTGCCGAGGGTGGACTTCCCGGCATCGGATTCGCCCATCAGGATGGCCGTTCCCTCGTGTTGGATGAGGTCTTTAAGCAGGGCCTCCCAGCCCTCGCCGGGGAGTGTTTCCAAACAGCAAATCCCCTGAAACTAGTCTTTCGCGTGGCATTTGTTGCAGAGCTGTCTCTGGTAGGCGGCCCATATCTTTTGCTGCCTGCCATAAAAGGCCTGCTGCACCTGAGCCTGGGTATAGCCCAGGTTGTAATCGCCCTTCTTGGCCTCCGCGCCGGAAGCGTCTATGCCGGGATACTCCCCTTGCACGACAAGGAACTCGCTCTGGGTGTTCCATCTGGCGCCTTTGAACCATGCGGACGCGTGCGCCCTGTGGCAGGAGAGGCACATGACAACTTCCTTGCCGGTAATCGGGCCGGTGGTTTTTGAGCCGTCACTAACCGCACGGGTTGCCAGGTCGGCGTAGTTGGCCTGGTTCAGCGGCAGGCCTTCCTCGTAAGGGACCAGCGAGAGATAGGAGGTCGACTGGGTGCCGGTAAGATTGCCCGAGTTTACGTATGCGTTGTACTTCTGGGCGATGCTTACGCCAGATGAGTCGGTGATGCTGAGCAGGGCGTCCGCGACCTCGCCGGTCGGGTGTTCTTTGGTCGTGGGATAGTTCGGGTTGTGGATGGACGCATGGCAGTTGGAGCACCACTCGGCCATGCCGTATCCGTATGCAACCCTGGTATCGGTCAGACTCTCGGACCTGTTATAGTCAGCGGGCGCGAAGGCGAACGGGGAGGGCTGAGTGAAGGCTGCGCCTGAAGTGCCGCTCAGGGAATCGGGCAGATAGCCCACGCCGCCCAGAAGCCTGTAGACGCCGACGGAGTTGCCGTTGCCCGGGAGGACTGTCCCGTAAGAACCGGAGGCGATGATCGGGCCCACGCTCTTGCCGATAGCGGAAACCACCTCGGTATAAGTGCTGTCAATCCTGTACCTGCCGTGCGGATCGTGGCAGGAAGAGCAGTACAGGTCCGCTGTTGGGTAGTTGCCGCCCGGGGAAAGCGTATAATCTGTCCTGGCAATGAGACCGAAGTCGGCGGCCACGATATTATGCCCTCGGTCTATGGCCCTGTTGGTCTCTGATACAGTGATGCCGGCCGCATTGGTAATGCTGTACGTGATGTCTGGCACCTTCAGCCATGCGAAGTCGCCGCCCGGGGTCAGCTCTTGTGGCACGAAGCTGCCGGCCACCGCCGAGGCGCTGACGGTAGACATTATGTGCCAGCCCGTGGGGATGCTGTCGTTGGATGCGTGGCAGTTAAGGCAGGTGGAACTCTGGTCGCTGCCCGTCAGCAGGAAGGCATGGCCGTTGAACTGGGTTGCGCCCGCAGTTGTGGTTACCGGCAGATTCGATTCTGAATTGTGCATCGTGTGGCATCCCTCACAATAGGCAACGCCGCCGTCGTGGAAAGCGAGTGCCGTCCCGCCAGGACCGAAAGTTATTAGGGCTGATATAATAAAAGGCAACAGTTTGAAAGTTTTCATATCATCTCCTTGATCTTTTAAAATCCAGGGATAACTTTCAAAGTCAGGATTGATTGCTGCCTCATCCGAACGGCTTGCGCCACCAACCAGCAATTTTTTGTCTTCTCTATTTTTCAATCACCTCCTTTTCCGAATCCTCGATGGCTTTTCACCCCTGAGCCGGGTCCGCAATTCAGAGGAACGAGAGGTCATTAATACTGGAGGCCCCAAGGCTCAATTTGAAAAGGAAATTTTCAGGGAAATACGGAGAAATCCTGTTTCAAGGTAAGTAGCTACTTAGGATTATTGGCCAAAATGCCAGGACTGTCAACAAAAAAATTCCGGCTCTCTATTCCGGTTTGCTGGCGAGTTTCAATCAAACAGTTTTATTAAGGGTCTCATAATTGAACAGACATTTTGACCGGAAAATCTCCCCTCGCCCCTCTTTTCCAAAGAGGGGTAATTCCACAGAAAAATCCGAAGAGCCAAAAAAACAAATACATCAACCGGTTTTGCTATAATAGGGGGTAATTTTTGGAAGGAGGAGCAAATGATAAAGGCATACTATGAGAAAGACGTTAAAACCGGTCTTCTTAAAAAGAAAAAAATCGCGGTCATAGGGTACGGCTCGCAGGGGCACGCCCATGCCAATAACCTCAAAGACAGCGGCTACGACGTGACCATCGGCGTCCGCCAGGGCGCAAGCTGGGACAAGGCGAAAAAGGCCGGGTTCAAGGTGATGACCCCCGCAGACGCGGCGAAGGCCGCGGACGTGGTAATGATGCTCCTTCCGGACGAGACCATGGGCCGGATTTACTGCGCCGAGGTCGGGCCGAACCTTAAGGCCGGCTCTTATCTTGGTTTCGCCCACGGTTTCAACATCCACTTCGGGCAGATAGTGCCCCCGGCGGAGGTGAACGTCTTCATGGTGGCCCCCAAGGGGCCCGGCCACTTGGTGCGTTCGGAGTATGAAAAGGGAAGCGGCGTGCCGTGCCTGATAGCCGTCCATCAGGACCCTTCCAAAAATGCCAAAGATATCGCTCTTGAATACGCCGTGGGCATCGGCGGGGCCAGGGCGGGCGTCCTGGAGACCAGCTTCCGCGAGGAGACCGAGACGGACCTCTTTGGCGAGCAGGTCGTCCTCTGCGGCGGGCTCACATCGCTCATACAGGCCGGGTTCGAGACACTTACCGAGGCGGGCTACTCCCCGGAGATGGCCTACTTCGAGTGCCTGCACGAGGTGAAGCTGATAGTGGACCTCATCTACCAGGGCGGCATAACGGACATGCGCTATTCCATAAGCAACACGGCGCAGTACGGGGACCTGACACGCGGCCCGCGCATAGTGAACGAGGATACAAAGTGCGAGATGAAAAAGATACTGGGGGAGATACAGTCCGGCCAGTTCGCGCGCGAGTGGCTCCTGGAGTGCTCGGTCGGCAAGCCGGTCTTCAACGCCCTTACCAAGCGGGGTGAGGAACATCCGATCGAAGAGGTCGGCAAAAGGCTTCGCGCCATGATGCCCTGGCTTAAGAAACAGAAGCTGGTGGACAGGTCCAAGGCCTAGTGCCGAAGTTCGCGCCCGAGGGGATCCCGTATTTTGTAGTCTTCGGGGCCATTACCATAGCGGTTGGGTATTTCGGGGGAATATTTGCGATTATCCCCGGCCTCGTCCTGGCCTTCATGTTCTACTTCTTTCGGGACCCGGAGAGGGAGACCCCCCAAGGCGAGGGGCTGTACGTATCCACCGCCGATGGCAAGGTGCTGATAACCGGGCCGGTGCACGAGAAGGACTATCTTGATGCCGACTGCGTGCAGGTAAGCATCTTCATGAGCCCGCTGGACGTACACGTGAACAGGGCCCCATGCAACTGCGTGGTAATGTCCGTGAAATACAACAAAGGCTCCTTCAAAAAGGCCTTCAGCGAAGAGGCCTTCAAGAAGAACGAGAACATCTCTACCGTGGTGGAGGAAGAGGACGGCCTCACGGGGCGCAGGATTTTTTTCAGGCAGGTGGCGGGCTCCATAGCGCAGAAGGCGGTGTTCAGGAAGAGGCCCGGAGACCATCTCCGGCGCGGCGAGCGCTTCGGAATGATAAAGTTCAGTTCGCGCATGGACATCTTTCTGCCGCCCGATGTCAGGCTGCGGGTAAAGCCAGGGGACCGGGTGAGGGCGGGCGAGACCGTAATAGCCGAGCGGATTAAAAATGGCTGAAGAAAAAAATAAGGCAGACATCCCGTCCAGGAAGGGACAGAAGGAGCCCCCGCGCAGGGAGCACATGAAGAAAGGCATCTACATCCTCCCCAACACGCTCACCCTGATAGGGATGTTCGGCGGGTTCTTCGCCATCATAATGGCCATAGAGGGGCGGTTCGTCTGGGCGGCCTGGGCGGTGCTGGCCTCAATGATATTCGACGGCCTGGACGGGTTCATCGCCAGGCTTACGGGCAGCAACACCCGCTTCGGGATAGAGCTTGATTCCCTGTCGGACCTGGTGGCATTCGGCCTGGCCCCGGCAATAATCATCTATCAAAGCTCGATAGCGCCCTTTGGCAGGGCTGGATGGCTTGCCGCGTTTTTGTACGTGGCCTGCGGCGCCCTGCGGCTTGCCAGGTTCAACATACAGATGGTGACCACGGAGAGAAAGTCCTTCATGGGCGTGCCCATCCCCGGGGCGGCAACCGTGCTGATGACACTCATAATCTTCTGCAACGAGCGCGGGATAGACCCGAAAGGGAGCGTCTTCGTGCTGGTCCTCACGTTTGTGCTCTCGCTCCTGATGGTGAGCACCCTGCGTTTTCACGGGGCCAAGGAGATAAACTTCAAGAGGCGCAAGCCGTTCTGGATACTTGTGAGCCTGGTGCTTATCTTCGTGATAATCGCCATCCGCCCGGAGATAGCCTTGTTCCTGTTTGCCATGCTCTACCTTGCAATAGGTATAATAGAGAATATTTATCTTTTCGCGAGGAGGAGAAGAAAGCCGGCATGAGGCAGGTAAGGATCTTCGATACCACGCTCAGGGACGGGGAGCAGTCCCCCGGGGCGAGCATGAATGTTGAAGAGAAGGTACAGTTGGCAAAACAGCTTACCCGCCTTGGGGTGGACATCATAGAGGCGGGTTTCGCCATAAGCTCTCAGGGCGACTTCGACGCCATAAAAAGGATAGGCGATGAGGTGAATGGGCCCGTTGTCGCAAGCCTTGCCAGATGCAGGGAGCCCGATATAAAAAAGGCCTTTGAGGCCCTGCGGGACGCGCCCAAAAAACGCATCCATACGTTCCATTCCACATCGGACATCCATCTCAAGTACCAGTACAGGATTGACCGCGAAGAGGCATTGAAGAGGTCCGTTGAGATGGTCCGGTACGCGCGGAGCCTTGTGGAGGACGTGGAGTTTTCCCCGATGGACGCAACGCGCACCGATCCGGCATACCTGGCCCAGGTGGTGGAGGCCGTGATCGATGCCGGGGCAAGCACTGTGAACATCCCGGACACGGTTGGTTATGCCATTCCGGCCGAATTTGCCGAGCTTATAGGATACCTGACGAAGAACGTAAAGAACATGGACAGGGCGGTCATCTCGGTCCATTGCCATAACGACCTGGGGCTTGCCGTGGCAAACAGCCTGGCGGCGGTGGCGGCCGGGGCGGGGCAGGTGGAATGCACCATAAACGGCATCGGCGAGCGCGCGGGCAATTCCTCGCTGGAAGAGATCGTCATGGCCCTCCGCACCCGAAGGGACTTCTTCCAGGCGGACACGAATATAAACACGGAAGAGATAATCCGCACAAGCCGGCTGGTCACGAAGATAACCGGCATCTCCGTTCAGCCAAACAAGGCCATCGTTGGGGCCAACGCCTTCGCACACGAGAGCGGCATCCATCAGGACGGGCTTCTGAAAGAGAAGACCACCTACGAGATCATCCGGCCCGAGTCCATAGGCTTGCACAGCACCAAACTGGTGCTTGGAAAGCACTCCGGAAGGCACGCATTCAAGACCAGGCTGAAGGAGCTTGGGCACGAGCTTACGCCCGAGGAGTTCGAGGTGGCCTTCGATAGGTTCAAACACCTTGCCGACCAGAAGAAAGAGATTTACGAAGAGGACATAGAGACACTTATCTCCGAGCAGATGGCGAAGGCGCCGGAGGTGTATTCCCTTGTTGATATGAGCATCGCAAGCGGGATAGGGCAGGCCCCCACGGCAACGGTGAAGCTCAAGGTGAACGATGACCTCGTGGACCGGATGAGCCGGGGAGACGGCCCTGTGGACGCCACATACAAGGCCATCGCGGAGATAACGAAGACAAAGAGCACGCTGAAGAGGTTCGAGGTCAAGAGCATCACGGGCGGGATGGACGCCCTGGGCGAGGTGAGCGTTGTGGTTGAAGAGGGCGACCGCACCGTCCGCGGGCACGGCGCGGACACGGACATCATAATTGCCGCCGCCAAGGCCTACATTAACGCCCTCAACAAGCTGGCCCAGAAGAAGAAAAGCTGAATTTCATCTGCTCACTCTCTCAAATATCTCCGTTTTTGTATTGCGGCTTGTCCAACTCGAAATTTTTCATTAAAGGGTCTTGTAAACAGGTTTTTTCTTTGCTAACCTCCGAAAATGAAAGGGGGCGCGTATGGGTTATACGAATGTCGCTTTAAAAGACAAGATAATGGAGATGTATCCGGAGATCCCGGCGCACAGGATATCGGTGGGCCTGGATTTCAACCCGGAGAAGAACGCCTATATCGTGAAGCTCAAGAAGAATACGCACGAGCTAACGACTCACATTGAAAAGAAAGACGCGGACGAGTGCATGGACGGCATTAAATGCATCTACCTGGGCGTGCAGATAGGGCAATTCATAAAGAATTTTGAAGAATAGATATAAAAAGGGCCAGTCCATCGGACGGGCCCTTTATGATTCCTGCCACCTCAGCAACCCCTCTTTCCGGTTCGCACCGGACAGGTAGCTTTGCGCCATACGGTCTCCCGTATTTTACCCTTTATGGGGTGGCAGTCCCTGTTTCTGATTTAATGATTGCACGCGGGCTAAGTACTGTCAATACCCCCTTGCCTCTTTTAGGAAAGGGGGTCCTTTTCTAAAGATGGGTCAGGGGAGATTAAGGACTAGCCACTTATCCGGGCCGCCCACTCCCTTGCCCTGGCAAGAATGGCCTGCTCGTCCGCGGCAAGGACCTTCCGCTCATGCATGAGGAGCTTTCCGTTTACCATCACGCTTTCAACGTCCGAGGGCAGCGCGGCATATACAAGGTGGGACCAGGCGTTATACATGGGCGTAAGCCTGGGCTTGTCCAGGTCCAGCATTATCAGGTCGGCGGCCTTGCCCTTTTTTATCGAGCCGGTCTTCCCGCCTAGCCCCAGTGCCTCCGCTCCCCAGAGCGTGGCCATTTTAATCGCGGTCCTCGATGGCAGGACGGTTGGGTCTTCGGAAAGGGCCTTATGGACCTTTGCCGATGTGGCAATCTCGCCCATTATATTCAGGTCGTTATTGCTGGCCGCTCCGTCCGTGCCGAATGTGACCTTCACTCCCCTCGCAAGCATCTTCGGCACAGGGGCGATTCCCGACGCAAGCTTCAGGTTGCTCTCAATGCAATGGGATACCCCGACTTCCCTCCGGGCGAGGATATCTATTTCATCGTCGTCCACCCAGACGCAGTGCGCGGCAACTATCCTCTTTGAGAGCACGCCAAGTTTTTCGAGAAATTTTATCGTGGTCTGCCCATAGAGCCTGTTTGATTCTTCGAGTTCCCACCTGGTCTCGGATACGTGGATCGGGATGATTATATTGTACTTTTCCGCAAGTCCGACCGCCTTCTTCAGGCTCTCCGGGCCGCATGTATAGACCGAGTGAGGGGCGATAGCGGGGCGTGTCAGTTCGTCTTTGAGGAAGTTTCTTATGAAGTCTTCCGCCCGTGCAAGATATTCTTCGCACGTCCTTGCCACCCTGGTGGGGAAGTCCACGATCCCGGCGGCGATGACGGCCCGCATGCCCAGTTCTTTTACCGAACGGGCCGCGGATTCCCCGTAGAAGTACATGTCGCAGAACGTGGTTATGCCTGCTCTCATCATTTCAAGGCAGGCCAGGCGGGTGGCATCTTCCACGAACTCCGGCCCAAGCCATTTCGCCTCCAGGGGCCAGATGTGCTTTTCAAGCCAGTCCTTCAGCGGCAGGTCGTCCGCAATGCCTCTAAGGTACACCATCGGTGCGTGAGTATGGGTGTTCACGAACCCCGGCATCAGGAGCTTGTGCTCCCCGCCTGTTTCCATCGCGGGATCGTATTTGAGGGCCATCTCCGGATAGGGCCCAAGGTCGTGGATGAGCGCGCCTTTTACGGCGACGGCCCAGCCCCTTTCGGGTTCATCGGATTCCAGTGTAAGGAGGTACCCGGCCTTAAGGAGGTAATCGACTTTTTCTTTAAGAGGCATTAATCTCCGAATCTGCTTTAGAAGCCATCTCCAAATCGGACTTTTTTATAATTGGTAATCCCCCTCCATCACCCTTTAGGAAAGGGGGATTTTAAACTCCCCTCCCTCGGAGGGGTGCAGGGGTGGGTTGTCCCCCTCTTTTCTAAAGAGGGGTTAGGGGAGATTACAGAAATCATTTCTCATCCATATTCGTGTCAAGATTCGAGTTTATTTTTTAGTAATTTTTTGAATCAACTCATCTGGCGTCAGTTTCTCGGTCGCCTTCGTCCGTCTGGTCTTCAATTCCACAAGGCCCTCTTTAAGGTTCCTCTCCCCGACTATGACCTGCATGGGTATGCCGATGAGGTCCGCGTCCTTGAACTTCACGCCAGCCCGCTCGTCCCGGTCGTCCATGAGCACGTCAAGGCCAGCCTCATGAAGCTCTTTATAGAGCCTCTCGGCAGTCTGCGCCACCTCGGCGGCTTCGGAGGGGACTATAATAACCTCCACATCGAAGGGCGCGATGGCGCCGGGCCAGATGATGCCGTCCTTGTCGTAGTTCTGCTCGATCGCGGCCGCGGCGATACGCGCCGGGCCTATGCCGTAGCTTCCCATTATGACGGGCTTCTCCTGGCCGTTTTCGTCCAGGTACATGGCGCCAAGCGGGACGGAGTACTTTGTGCCAAGCTGAAAGATGTTTCCTATCTCTATTGCCTGCTCTATGCGCACGGGGGTGCCGCATCCGGGGCATTTCTCCCCGGCCCTGGCCTTGTGGATGTCATGCCACTCGGCCTGAAAATGCTCCCCTGCTTTTATGCCGGTCTTGTGATAGTCCTTCTTGTTCGCGCCGCTTATGTAAGAGCCCGTCTGGAGGGCGGGGTCTGCAATGGTCCTTATCTTATGCCCCATCGGGCCTATGAAGCCCGCCTCCACGCCCAGGGCCTCCCGCACTTCGTCCTTTGTGGCCGGCCTGTGCGGGCCGGTTATCTTCGAGAGCTTTTTTTCATGAAGTCCGTGGTCCCCTCTTACAAGCGCCAGGACGGGGCCGTTTTCAGAGATTACCAGGATGCTCTTTATGAAATTTTCGGGTTTTTTCTTGAAGAAATGGCTTACCTCTTCAACCGTCCTCCGGTTGGGGGTATGCACCTCTTCGAAGGGCATCTCCTCTTTTCCCGCCGGCTCGGGGAGAGTGACCGCAAGCTCCACGTTGGCCGCGTAGCCGCATTTATCACATAAAACTATTTCGTCCTCCCCGGCGGGGCTTGGGGCCATGAACTCGTGCGCCATGCCGCCCCCCATCATGCCGGGGTCGGAGAGCACCTGGTGGAACTTCAGCCCGCAGCGGGAGAATATCCTTTGATAGGCCCCGGCGTGAAGCTCGTAGCTTTTTAGCAGCCCTTCCTGGCCGGCGTCGAAGCTGTAGCTGTCTTTCATTATGAATTCGCGCGTGCGGAGTATGCCGCTTTTGGGCCTGGCCTCGTCGCGGAGCTTCGTCTGTATCTGATACCACATCTGGGGCAGCTGGCGGTAGGAGCGTATCTCGCGGGCGGCAAGCCACGTCATTATCTCTTCGTGCGTCATGCCAAGGCACATCTCCCTGCCCGTGCGGTCCTTCAGCCTGAACATCTCTTCTTTGATCTCATGCCACCTGCCGGTTGCCTCCCAGGGTTCGGAAGGCTGCAATACGGGCATGGAGACTTCCTGGGCGCCTATCCCGTCCATTTCTTCCCGCAGGATCCTGTTTATCTTCGTCATTACCCTCTGTCCAAGGGGCAGAAGGATGTACAGCCCGGCCGCAAGCTGCCTTACGTATCCCGCGCGGAGCATCAGCCGGTGGCTTTCGGCCGTGGCCTCCGAGGGGTTTTCACGCATAGTGGGTATGAAAGCACTGGTAAATCTCATTCGCGCCTCCGCTAAAGGCCTTTTAATGTTATCAAGTTTTTTATTATAATATAAAACATGCCGTGGAACGACATCGAGCGTTATCAATAATACGCGGATTAATTAAAGGAGGACATAATGGCTGAGGGCGTTCTTCATGTTACAACGGCTACATGGGAGCAGGAGGTGCTCAAGGCGGACGGCCTGGTACTGGTGGATTTCTGGGCGGCCTGGTGCGGCCCCTGCCGCATCATAGCCCCAACGGTAGAAGAGCTGGCGGGCGAGTACGCGGGCAAGCTGAAAGTGGCGAAGCTCAACACGGACGAGAACCCCGAGATAGCAAGCCGCTACAAGATAATGGGCATCCCCACCCTGATCTTCTTCAGGAAAGGCGAAAAGGCTGACCAGATAGTGGGTGCAGTCCCCAAGCCTCAGCTCAAGGCCAAGATAGACGCTCTCCTCGCCTCCTGAGGTGATTTTTGAGAAAGTCATTATTGGTTTTTCTCGCCCTGGTTGCGGCCGCCCTCCTGATGGCGAGCTGCAAGAAGGGGGAGCAGCAGTCCTCCGCGAGCGATAAAGCCCCGGATTTTACCCTCACGGATGTTAACGGACAGGCTTACAGCCTCTCCGCTCTCAGAGGCAAAGTGGTCCTCATGGATTTCTGGGCCACGTGGTGCCCCCCGTGCCGGATGTCCGTGCCGGAGCTTAACAAGGTTTACGAGGCGTTCAAGGGAAAGGATTTTGTCCTGATCGCCATTTCCGCCGACGATTACGGGCCGGGCCTTGTAAGCAAGCTGAAGGCCTTCGGCAAAAAGCACGGCGTGGAATACCCCATGCTTCCGGACAGCATGGGTGTGGCCGATATGTACCATGTGGATGGGTTGCCGCAATCCTTCCTTATAAATAAGGACGGGTTTATAGTGGACCGCCACATGGGTTATTACCCGGATATGGCAAGCTCTTATGAAACTGAAATAAACCAGCTTTTAGGGAAGTGATTTTTTAATGCTCGACAGCCTAAGCGAAAAATTAGAAGGCATATTCAAAAAACTTAAGGGCAAGGGGCTCCTCAAGGAGCAGGACATAGACCTCGCCCTTAAAGAGGTCAGGGTGGCCCTGCTTGAAGCCGACGTGAACTTCCGCGTGGTGAAGGACTTTATCCAGGGCCTGCGCGAGAAGGCCGTGGGCAAGGAGGTCCTTGACAGCCTGACCCCCGGCCAGCAGGTGATAAAGATAGTGCACGCCGAACTCTGCACCCTGCTTGGGGGCGCGGACAACAGGATTAAGCTCTCCCCCAATCCGCCCACATTGATAATGATGGTGGGCCTGCAAGGCTCCGGCAAGACCACCACATCGGCCAAGCTTGCCCGTATGTACAAGCGCGAGGGCAGAAGGCCCCTTCTTGCCGCGGCAGACCTCCAGAGGCCTGCCGCAATAGACCAGCTTATCACCCTTGGCGGCCAGCTGGACGTGCCCGTCTACTATTCACGCGAGACAAAGTCCCCCGCCGCTGTCTCGCAGGAGGCCCTCAAGAAGGCGAAGCTGGAGGGCAGGGACATAGTGATACTGGATACCGCCGGGCGGCTCCATATAGACGAATCCCTGATGCAGGAGTTGAAGGACATCAAGGCCAAGACTCCCCCGAACGAGACCCTTCTGGTGGCGGACGCCATGACCGGCCAGGAGGCCGTGAACATCGCAAAGAACTTCAACGAGGCCATCGGTCTTGACGGCGTGGTGCTCACCAAGATGGACGGCGACGCCCGGGGCGGCGCGGCCCTCTCCATAAAGGCCGTGACCGGGAGGCCGATAAAGCTCATAGGCATGGGCGAGAAGCTGGACATGCTGGAGCAGTTCTACCCCGAAAGGCTGGCCTCGCGCATCCTGGGGATGGGCGACGTCCTCTCTTTGATAGAGAAGGCCCAGCAGGACTATGACCAGAAAGAGGCCGAAAAGCTCTCCAGAAAGATAATGTCCGAGGGCTTCACGTTCGAGGACCTGAGGGACCAGCTTAAAAAGATCCGCGGCATGGGTTCCATAGAAAGCCTTCTAAGCATGATACCCGGAATGGGCGCAAAGCTCCGCGGCGTGAAGGTGGACGAGAAGGAGTTCGTAAAGATAGAGGCCATAATAAACTCCATGACCCTCAGGGAGCGGGCCAATCACAACCTCCTGAACGGAAGCCGCAGGAAGCGCATAGCCGACGGAAGCGGCACCAGCATAGCAGAAGTGAACCGGGTGATAAAGCAGTACCTCGAGATGAAGAAGATGCTCAAGATGTTCAAGGGCGGCAAGGGGCTGAGACTTCCCAAGATAATGCCGTTCTAATGCCAGGCGGGCGCTTTCCGGGGCGCTTCCGGGGACCCTGCCGCCTTGCGCTTCCGCATATCAGCCTCATCTTCCGTCCGGCAAGAGTAAACTCCGCTTAAAAATCAGGTTTGAAGACGGGCTTTAAGGTTGTAAACTTCAAAAAGGGAACGGGCGATTGAGCCGGAGGAAGCCGTGAAGAGGAAATATGCCTTTGTCCTGGTTGTAATTTTCGTTCTGCTTATAACCTATCTCCATTACTCCACCCTGCCCAGGATATATTCGCTGCACAGCACGTACAAGGAATTCTACTACATACCCATTTTCATGGCCGCAATAGCATACGGAACGAGAGGGTCCCTGCTTGTCTACTTGATGGTGCTCGTTTTCGATATGCCTTTCGTCCTCATCGGCTGGACCGGCGTATTCACCCTGGAGGTGGTCAGGCTTTTGCATCTGATATTGCAGGGCATTTTTGCCGTTCTTGCGGGCCTTCTGGCTGACCGGGAGAAGCGGATGAGAGAGCAGGTCGAGAAGGACAGGTATCTGGCGGGGCTTGGGCAGGCCTCCGCGGCAATTGTGCACGACCTCAGAAATCCGCTGCTTACCATAACCGGGTTTGCGAAACGCCTGCAGGAACACAGGACTGAACCGGATGCGGCGCTGCGGGAGATAATGGACGCGGCCCAGAGCATGCAGGAGATCATTGTGGACGTGCTCGATTTCTCGAAGCCGCCAAAGCTGGACCTGAAAAGGCAGGATTTGCGGGAGGTGGTCGCCAGGGCCTGCGAGCACAGCCAGGAAAAAGCAAAGCTTGAAGGAGTGGCCCTGAAAACCAGCCTGCCTCAAACCCCGCAGTTTGTACTGCTTGACGCCTTTCAGATGGAGAGGGCCATTGTGAATTTCATAAACAACTCGATCGAGGCCTCCCGCAAGGGCCAGGAAGTAATGGTCTTCCTGAAAGCCGGGCGGACTGGTCCGGCCATTCTGATAAGAGACCGGGGCGTGGGAATGGACAAAAATACAGTGAGTAATCTCTTTGTCCCGTTCTACACGAAAAAAAAGGGCGGGACCGGCTTGGGCATGTCCATAGCCAAGAAGGTCATCGACGGACACGGAGGGGAAATCCACATCCATTCCAAACCCGGTGCTGGTACTGAGGTCAGTGTCGAACTGCCCCTCCAGGTCCCGGGGGAAATCCGGCCTCCGAAAAAAGGACGGGCCGGCAAACCGCAGAGGCCGCAGGCTTGATCGTATTCAGGAAGAACGACCGTGAGA
Organism: Nitrospirota bacterium; assembly: GCA_014874185.1. Lineage (GTDB taxonomy): Bacteria > Nitrospirota > Thermodesulfovibrionia > Thermodesulfovibrionales > JdFR-88 > JACWAF01. The sequence goes on from JACWAF010000018.1 coordinate 21,512, forward strand.
GGGGCCCTGGCGAGTTCATCCAGCGGCTCTCCCTTATTGCCGGGGAGCTTGAGAAGGACCCGCTTGACCGGGAAAGGGCGCGGGACCTGCTTATAGAGACGGGGGAGTTCGAAGCCGCGATAGCGGATTCGCTCTTCAGGCACGAGGACTCCCAAAACCGGCTCACCCGCACCCTGCGCACCGTCAGCCTGCTTGCCGGGGGCGTTTTTCTCAGCGCCCTCCGGAGGCGGGTGGAGGGGGCCGGGTATTTCCTCATGATGTTCAGTCGCGCGCTGGACGCCGTGCGCCCGTTCAGGGTTCCGCAGAGGCTCGCGGCTCGCATCCCTGAGGGCTATGCGCATTACGGGCTGTATCCGGAGATGTACGTGAAAGCGGCTGAGGATTTTTTGCGCGATAACAGCCCAGCCCGCGCTGTCGTAATCGGTATAAGGAGCATCGGGACCAGCCTTTCTGCCGCGGTCTCAGCCGTCCTCCAGGAGGCCGGATGCGAGGTCTGGTCTTTTACAATAAGGCCCAGGGGCCATCCTTTTAACAGGGAAGTGATCGCATCCGAGGAGCTGAAGCGCGCCATCGGCCCGTTCATGGCCGGTCCGTTCCTGATCGCGGATGAGGGGCCTGGCCTCAGCGGCTCAAGCTTTCTTGCCGTGGTGGACTTCCTGCTTTCTATTGGAATCTTTGAAGAAAACATGGCTTTTTTTCCAAGCCATGCCGGGGAGGGGGCAACATTTCAGTCCGAAGAGGCCGCCCGCAGGTGGGCCGGGCTGAAGAAGTATGTTGCGCCTTTTGAGGAGGCCGGGGTGCTTGAATTCTCCGCGCCGGATTGCATGGACATCTCGGCTGGCGCATGGAGAGGCAGCCTTTACGGGAGAGAGGAAGAGTACCCGCCCGTGAACCCGATGCATGAGCAAAGGAAATACCTGCTTATGGACTCCGGTCACGGCGCGGGCGATAACCCCCTGTTTCTGAAATTCCTTGGCTTGGGCCTGTACGGCCGGGCTAAATACATAAAAAGCAAAAAGCTGGCGGAGGCAGGTTTCTATCCGCGTACCGAAAGCTTCGAAAACGGTTTTTTGAAACGTGAGTTCGTGCCCGGCAGTCCGCTTGCTAAAAGCGGTATAAGTAGTGGATTCCTGGAATTCGCGGCGGACTATTTCGCCTTTACAAGAAATAATTTCATGGAAGAGAAGGGCACTTCATTCGATGAAAATATCGCAATGATACGGGAGAACGTGAAAGACTGCCTCGGCCCCGGATGGGAGAAGGCGCTGGATGCCGTCCAAAAAAAGTTTTCACATATTCTGGAGGACTCTCTCACATTCAGGATAGACGGCAGGGTATTTCCCCATGAATGGATCAAGACCGGGACGGGTTATATAAAGACGGATTCCGAATGCCATTATGACGACCAGTTCTTCCCGCGCTCGCAGGAGATGGCTTGGGACATAGCGGCATTTATTGTGGAGTTCGGCCTGGACGGGGGTGCCCGGCGCTATTTATTGGACGCTTATAAGAAGAAGTCCGGGGATAAACATATTGAAGAAAAACTGCCCTTCTACTTTATCGCCTGTCTCTCATACCGCCTTGCCTATTGCGAACTCTCCTCGATGGGGCTTGGCGAAGGCCCCGATGCCGGGAGATTCAGGGCCGCCTGCCGCCGTTACCGTCCCCTGCTTGCGGAATCCCTGGAATCGATCTGATTTTTGGTCCGGTCATTGAAAACCGCCTGCAAAAGAATTATTTTAAAGATAGAAAGAAATTCCAAAGGAGATTAAATGGAGAACAAGGAAAAGCGGACCTCCTATTGCGGCGCATTGGAGACGAAGTATATCTACTTCGACCATAACGCGACCACCCCGATACACCCCGAAGTGAAGGACGCCATGGAGCCCTTCCTGTGCGAAAAATTCGGAAACCCGTCTTCCGCCCACTGGGCGGGCAAGGACGTGCGGGGCCATATAGATGAAGCAAGGGCCAGGGTTGCGGCCCTGATAAACGCAGAGCCTTCGGAGATAATCTTCACAAGCGGCGGCTCGGAGGGCGACAACCTGGCAATTAAGGGCGTCCTTTTCAGGAACCTGAAAAAAGGCGGCCATATTATCACGACGGCCGTGGAGCATCCTGCCGTGATACGCACCTGCCAGCAGATGGAGCGCTTCGGGTTCGAGGTGACCTATGCCGTGGTGGACGAATACGGCAGGCTGGACCCGCGCGAGATAGAAAAGGCGATAAGAAAGGACACGCTGCTCATCTCCGTGATGTACGCCAATAATGAGACCGGCAATCTCTACCCCGTCCGGGAGATAGCCGCCATTGCCCGCGAGAGGGGAGTTATCTTCCACACGGACGCGGTCCAGGTGGTAGGGAAGCTGCCGGTAGATGTAAAGGAGCTTGGGGTGGATCTCCTCTCCGCATCCGGTCACAAGTTCAACGCGCCAAAGGGGGTTGGCTTCCAGTACGTGAAGAAGGGGCTTGAGCTGATGCCCCTCATAAGCGGCGGCCACCAGGAGAGGGGGTATCGCGCGGGCACCGAGAACGTGCCGGGCATAGTCGCCATAGGGAAAGCCTGCGAGATAGCGAAGGACACGATGGCCGGGAAATCGGCCAGGATAGGCGCGCTCAGGGACAGGCTGGAGAATGCCATCCTGGAGAGGATCCCCGATACAGTGGTAAACGGAAACCGCGAGGACCGTATCTACAATACGGCCAACGTAAGCTTCAAGTACATAGAGTCCGAGGCCCTGCTTGTGATGCTGGACCTGAACGGCATTGCGGTCTCAACCGGCTCGGCCTGCTCCTCGGAATTCTCGGAGCCCTCTCACGTCCTTCAGGCAATGCACCTGGACCCGTTATGCTCCAGGGGCGCCCTCCGGATGAGCCTGGGGCTTGGCAATACCCGGGAAGAGGTGGACCATGTGGTAGAGGCCCTGGTTGGGCTTGTGGAGAGGCTCAGGCAGATGTCGCCCTTTTACCAGGGCAAGTAGGGCAAACCAAGTGGCCTGAGGCCAAATTCCAGGCCTTGCCTCCGCTAGCTCAGAGGGGTCTGAAGTCAAGGCGGGCTAGTGCGCATGCGCGGTTTTACTTCGGATATGTATTTTTCAAGGGCCTCTGCCCTGTGGGCCGCGGTATGCTCGCGGAGGACCCGCTCCCGGGCCCTTAAGGCAATCTCGTGCCGGAGAGTTTCGGGCCGGTTCCGGAGGAAGGACAGCACCTCTTCAGGCCCGCTTGCTATCAATATTTCCCTGCCCGGTTCGAATATGGTCTCGATCCCTTTCCAGTAGTCGCTTATTATGGAGGTGCCGCAGGCCGCGGCCTCGAAGAGCCGCACGCTCGGCGAATACCCCGCCGCAATCATGTCCGCCCTGGTCACATTCAGGGTGAACCTCTGCCGGTTGTAAAAACCTTTATGCTCTGAAGGGGGGAGGTGTTCTATCCTCCGGACGTTTTCGGGCCAGCTTATCTCACTTGGATAAAGAGGTCCCGCTACAATAAAACGGCCTTCTTTCCAGGCCTTTGCGGGCCAGATCAGCATCCGGGTGAGGGCGGGCTGCCTGTCCGCGCTGTATGTGCCTATATAGCCCAGGTCCCATTCAGGGCAGCTGCCGTTGGGGGAATAATTCTCCGGGTCCGCGGAGCAGTAAAGCACCCTGGCCGCCCTGGCGCCGTATCTGGTTTCAAGGAGATTCAATATCGGGCCGCCTGTAAACGAGAGATAGAGGTCGAACCTGGGCACAAGCGCGGGCGAAAGATATTCCGTATCGGCATAATTCAGCTTCGAAACCGTAACCGGCGTGTCTATGTCGTAAAAGGCGGTGAGCCCGTGCGCGGTCTCCAGCACCCATTTGCCTGCTTCCACCCCTTGCGGGACATAAGAACCCAGAATGACAACATCCGCCTCTTTCACATCGCGCGAATAAAAATCTCTTAACTCTTCCAGAGAGGAATATAACCCCAATCCGCAGTACGGAGGGGAGGCGAGGTCCCGGTTGGCGGCATACCAGGGGACATCCCTTTCCAGGAAAAGGACATCATGTCCTTTTCTTGAAAGCTCTCTTATTAATCCTCTGTATGTAGTCGCGTGCCCGTTGCCCCATGAGGAAGTTATGGAGAGCCCCAGGAATACGAACTTCATACCAGCTTCATCTTCCCCGGCATTCGGCCTCTCTGCGGCTTACGCCCAGAATGGATTCGAACTGCATGGCCCTGTGCGCGTATGTGTGCTCACCCAGGATGCGGGCCTTTCCCGCCTGGCCTATCCGCCTGGCCCGTTCGGGCGTAAGCCCTTCCAGTATCCGGGCGACCTCTGCCGCGTCTTCGGCCACAAGGATCTCTTTTTCCGGTTCCATGAAGAAATCGATCCCTTCCCATTTGTCCGTGATGATGCAGGCACCGGCTCCTGCGGCCTCAAAGACCCTCGTGGCGGGCGAATATCCGTACCGGGCCATGCTCTCGCGGCTTATGTTCAGCACGGCAAGCGGCGTGCAGTTGAAGGCGTTGTGGTCTTTTGTGTAAACATGCCCCAGATACCTGACGTTATCGGGAAAGGGCTTCCCGTCCCACCCGTTCCCGCCAAGCAGAAAACGCCTTCCGGTCAGCAGAGAGGCCGGTTTGATGAAGAACTCCTCCACCCTGGCCTCTCTGTCTGGCAGCCTGTTGCCAAGGAAGGCGAAGTCACTTTCGAAGCGCGGCTCCGGCGGCACCGGATAATGAGTGGAAGGGTCCAGCGCGTTGTAAATGGGATGGCAGTTCTTCGCCCCCGCCTCGATATAAGCCTTTATTACGGGCGGCCCTCCGCCGTAGGTGAAGATGAAATCGTAACGGGGCACCAGGGCACGGAACGGGTCCTGCGGGTTGGCCCGAAGCCGGTCCAGCGTGGCGGGCGCGTCCACGTCCCAGAACGCAACCTGGTTGCCCGGCTTCCTGAGCGCGAAGACCTCTTTCTCAAGCAGCCCGTCGAATACGCCTACCCCGCTTGCCTTTACAACAAGGTCCGGCTCCCACTCGTAAGCGTCCTCAAGGGCCTGGTACACGCCTTCGAGGGTCGCCTCATATACAACCACCTTCGCCCAGTCCGGGTCCGGGATGTCACGGTGCTGCTGCCTCTCGTATGCATCGGGCTCATAGAACCTTATCGTATGCCCCAGCCTGTGCAGGGCGGAGATTATGCCCCTGTAATAGGTGGCGGCCCCGTTCCAGTAAGCCGAGACCAGGCTTGAGCCGAAGAAGGCTATCCGCATGCACCTAGGCAATGGCCCGCTCCTTCATTTGGTCCGTTTCTTCCGGCATTCTGATCTTCCTGCATATCTCGAACAGCTCGTCAACACGGTGGGCGCAGGTATGCCGGTTGAGAACAGTGCGCAGGCCGTTTGCGCCCAATTCCAGCGCGGGCCCCGGGTCATTCAGGATGCTTCTGATATGTTTTTTCATTTCGGTCCCATCTTTTGCCTGAAGGTAATCCCTGCCAGGCGTGAAAAGCCCCTCCACGTCCTCCCAGGGGGCGGAGATCAGAGGCAGTCCGCAGGCCATTGCCTCGAAAGGCCGTATGGTTGGGATGCCGGGAAGGGCCTTTGTGTACGGCCCTCTCGGAATGTGCACGGTCATTTTGTATCGTGAGAAGACGGCCGGTACTTCGTAATTAGGTATCCACCCGCCGTAATCAATTCCGCTGTTCTTCAGGGTTTCGAGCGCGTGGTCAGGGTAGCGCACGCCGTAAGCCGCGGCCTTCAAGTTAAGCTCTCGGACCGGCCCCATGAAAAATTCAGCAAGTTCCTTCGTCCTTTCACCGTCGCCCCAGTTGCCGATCCAGACAATATCGCCGGTCTTCTCATTCTCGATGGGCCTGAAGACCCGCGTGTCCGCCGCTTCATGCCAGGTCCATGCGCGCCCGGCCCAGCCGTTTTTTTTGTAGACGTCCTTTAAGGCCGCGCCGAAGGCAAGCACGCCGTCATAGTTGGAGAGGTCGCAGGAAAGCATCTCTCCGGGGCTTGTGATCATGCGGTGATGGGTGTCATGGAAGAGCAGGGTATATCCGCCCACACGCATTCTGTGCAGGCCTATCCGCCTTACCATCTCGTGCGAGTTCCACTCGTGCACCATAACGAGGTCCGCGCCATCCAGGGCCTTGTTCAGGTCAAGCCCCCTCGGATCGTACCTGGTGCTCTTCAGATGCGGGAAGGCCCTCTCGAAACGGGTTATGGCCTCCTGGCCGTATTCCCTTAAAAGGTTTTCGGCGCTCCATGAGTCGAGCGGCTCGTAGATCTTCACCTCGTGCCCGCGTGAGATAAGCTCCGAGGCGATGCCCCTCAGAAAATGGGCGTTCCCGTGGTTCCAGTCGGAGAACAGCGATTGATAGAAAAGGCGTATGCGCATGTGCCCCTCAGACCTGAATGTCCGTGCAGGCCAGCTCGCCCGGCTTGAGGGGGCCGGCACCCCCCCTTCCCCCCTCGAGGAGGCCGGCATAGAGCTGGAGGTATTTTCGGGCCATCAGCTGGGGGGTAAGCTCAAGCGCCCGCTTTCTTGAGAAGGCGGCCATCTTCGTCATGAACGGGATGTCCGCGATAAGAGACCTTATGGCATCCCGCAGGACATCGGGCTTGTCCGGCGGCACATACAGCGCGCTTTCCCCCCATATCTCTCTCAGGCTCGGTATATTCCCCAGCACCAGGGCGCAGCCCGCAAGGGCCGCTTCAAGCACGGAGAGCCCGAATGGCTCGTAACGCGCGGGCAGCACGTAAATGGACGCGCGGCTCAGCCAGCCCGCCAGCGATTGCGGGGACATCCGGCCGAATACCCTTACCTTTTTAAACGCGGCGTGTTTTCCGCCGGGGTGCCTGTTCTCCCCGGCAACGTAGATGGGCCATGGCAGCTCATCGGCTATTTCTTCCAGGGCGCCGAAATTCTTTGCCTCGTCCCAGAGCCTTCCGGCCGAGAAGATGAACGGGTACTTTGTGCCCGGCGAGAATAGCTCGTGGCCGCGTCCGTTGAATATGACCGCGGCGTTTTCCATTGGGCCGTAATGGCGCTTGAGGGCATTAAGCATCGCGCCGCTTGGGGCGGCCACGGCGCAGGCCGAAGAGAGCCCGCTCCTTACCGCCTCGCGGTATCGCTCCCATCGGGGCGGGGGCGTTTCGCCGTGCACGGCCTCCCACCAGGAATAGACGCACGAGTGCCCCACTACCATATTGGGCGCTTGCCAGGGCAGGGCGCCATGCGCGAAATTGTTCAGGTGGACTATGTCGGGCTGGATGGCCGACTCAAGCTCAAGGAGCCATCTGCCCGCCTTCTCCACGTCTTCCCAGGGTTCTTCCATCCACTCCAGTTTGTATTCGCTCTCGAATACCTGGAGGTCCGGCATCCCGGAGACCTCTTCGCGCTGGGCGGGGCCCATAAGGCCCCCCATCAGGGCAAGCGAAACCTCCACGCCCAACTGTCCAAGCGCCCGTGAAAGCTCAAGTGCATATACCCATACACCCCCAACCGTGTCCGCGGTCATCAGGATACGCCGTGGCAGCTGTCCTCGCATTCTTTTTTCCTCTCCTCCAATATTTGAAGGGGCAGATGTCCCGTCCCCTGTATATCGCTGAATTGTTCGTATGAGCGCAGATAGAATTCGTGCGCGCGCTCCCAGGCGGACGCGTCCGGCGCCCCCCACCTCCTCCTGTACTCCGGGCTGCCCGGATAAGGGAAGAGGGGCACCGGCCTGTTCGCCCATACCCCTTCGGCCATGAGGCGTTCGCGCCAGGCCTCCAACTCCTCCCGCCTGTCCGATTCCGCACAGAGTAGATTGGCCTGGACGAAGGGGATTTTTCTTTTCGCGTATAGAAGCCGCTCGATTAGCTCATCATTAGTGAGGCGGCACCTCTTTCCAAAGGCCTCGCGGCCCTCTTCGGTTATGCTCTCCACGCCCGCTTCCACCGAGACGCACCCCGCCTCTCCCAAAAGGGATAGGGCCTCAAAACTCCAGATATCTATGCGGGTCTGGATGCCGAATTTGAGATTGCGTCCGGACAGCCCTTTCAGGAGGCCCATATCGGGCATGAAAATTTCGTCTATGAAGTAGACGTATTCCGTTCCAAATGAAAGGATGTGGTCCAGTTCCTTTAGAAAGGTCTCGACCGGGCGTTTCCTGTAACCGCCCCGGAAGTTCTCCCTGGCGCAGAACGAACATCTGTATGGGCATCCCCGTGAATACTCCACCTCCGCCCCCGGGCCGCGCGGCGCGGAGTCGAACCGGTGATGGTGGTGCGCGTGCCTGGCTATCTCATCCTTCGTCCACATGAGGGCCGGAAGTCTCTTCATATCGGTCTCGCGCGGGAGGGAAGGGCCCGGATAAACGGAACCGCTCGCTTTTCCCTGGGCCATCTCCAGGAGCACTTCTTCGCATTCGCCGGTTATGGCGATGTCCGCGCCAAGTTTTTTCAATGCGGTTTCGGGAGTGGCGGAGGCGTGCGGGCCCACAACGGCAGTCATGCATCGAAGCTCCTTAAGATGGCGGGACAGCTCGATGGAAGCGCTCAGTTCAGGGGGCGGGCACCTCCAGAAAAGATAAGTTGGCGCGGTCGTTATTACAATGAGGTCCGGCGAGAAGGCCTCCGCCCTGGAAAATATCTCACCACCCGAAAGTCCCTCGGCGTGGGCATCCATTATAACGGCCTCGTGCCCGTTTTCTTCGAGCAGGGCTTTTGAATAACCCAGCTCAAGCGGCAGGTGGGGCTCCCTGCAGCCAAAATATATGCTCCCCTCGAAACTCCAGTTGGGGTTTACGAGCGCGACTCTCACGGGGCGTTCTCTTTCACCAGTTTGCTTCTCTCTGGAGAAACCGCCATGGCCGGCCTGCGCTCACCCAATAGCCATTTATAAAGCATTTCCACCCCGCTCGTATGCATAACGCGGGGGAACCAGCCCGTACAAGACCGGAACTTGCGGGTGTCCGAGACGTAATATTTCTGGTCACCCATCCGCCCGCCCTCGAACGAGCAGTCCGGCCCCTTGCCCTTGAGCACGTTTATGAACTCGACAAGCTCCAGCAGGCTTATGGAGTTCGCGGGGCCGCCGCCTATGTTGAAGGCCTCTCCGGAGACCGCGTCCATATTGCGCATGGCGAGCAGAAAGGCGTTCACCAGGTCGTCTATGAAGAGGATGTCCCGCACCTGGAGGCCGCTGCCGTAAATGGTGATCGGGCTTTCTTCGATGGCCCTGATTAAAAAATGGGCCACCCAGCCCTGGTCCTCGGTGCCGAACTGGTGGGGGCCGTAAATGCAGCTCATCCTGAAAACGGCCGCCTTCAGCCCGAACGTGCGCGAGTAATCCAGCACGTACTGGTCCGAGCACCCCTTTGAGCACCCGTAGGGACTGTGGAAGTCCAGCGGGCGCAACTCGCTTATCCCGTAGTCTTTCAGGCCCGGGTCTTCAGGCTCGTACCGCGGGCCCGTTTCAGCAAGCTTTATATCCCGCAGCTCGCCATAGGTCTTGTTGGTCGATGTAAAGATCAAGGCCGGCTGCTCGTCCATGGCCCTTATGGCCTCAAGCAGGTTCAGGGTGCCGCGCGCGTTTATCTCGAAATCCGTCATGGGGTCTTCAATGCTGGTTGTTACGGCGACCTGCGCGGCAAGATGGAAGACGAACTCCGCCCCGTCCACGGCCTGTTTTACCGCGTTCATGTCCCGGAGGTCGCCAAGCAGCAGCCGCACGCTATCCCCGTGGGCGGCCCGGAGCCATTCGATATTTTTTATCACCCCGGAGCGCGACAGGTTATCCAGCAGGAGGACGTCCCTGCCTTCTTCAAGAAACCTGTTGGCGAGGTTGGCGCCTATGAACCCCGCGCCCCCGGTTATGAGGATATGCCCTTTGCTCATACCATGAGCCCCCGCCGGACAAGCTCCGTATTGGCCTGTGCGGCCCTGTCATTTGCTGCCTGGTTTTGAAGCCATGACGCAAACTCCAGAAGCCCGTCCTCGAACTGTACCATAGGCACATAGCCCAGGACTTTTTTGGCGAGCGTAACATCGGCGAAGCAGTGCCTTATATCGCCCACCCGGTATTTGCCGGTTATCTCCGGCCCTATGCCCTTGCCCAGGACGGATGCCATCCTGCCAGCCGCGTCGTTTATGCTTATGGGCCGGCCGCTGCCGATATTGAAGACCTGGCCGGAGGCGGCCGGAGTCTCAAGCGCCAGGCGGCATGCCCGCGCCGCGTCGTAAACGTTCACGAAGTCCCGCATCTGGTTGCCGTCTTCGTAGATCAGCGGCGGGTTATTGTTAAGCAGGCGGGAGGCGAATATCGTGAGCACGCCGGTATAAGGGTTGGACAACGCCTGCCTTGTGCCGTAAACATTAAAAAACCTTAAAGCGGCGGCCGGTATCCCGTAGGCCCTGCCCACCATCATGCACATGCGCTCCTGGTCGTACTTGGAGAGGGCGTAGATGGAAGAGAGCGCGGGCGCTTTGCCCTCAGGCGTGTGGACGGGCGTAAGCGTCTCGCCGCTGGCGTCCCTGGGCTCCCAGATGCCCGCCTTGAGGTCCTCCAGAGCGCGTTCGGCCTTTTCATGATATTTTCCAATGCTGTTTATATACAGGCCCTCCCCGTATATGCTCATGCTTGAGGCCGCGACCAGGCGCTCCACCGGGTGCTCCAGCAGGGCCTCAAGGAGGATGGCCGTGCCAAGGCTGTTCACGCTGGTGTAGCGGCCGATCTCGTACATGCTCTGGCCCACCCCCACCGAGGCCGCGAGATGGCATACCGCTTCTATGCCCTCCAGGGCGTCCCTTACAGCCCCGGGGTCCCGCACGTCGGCAACGATAAGTTCGGCCTCACGGTTCAGGTAACAGGGCCTGATGTTCCCACTGCCGTGCACCTGCTCGGAAAGATTGTCCAGTATGCGGACCTTGTAGCCGTTGGCCAGGAGTTCGTCCGCGAGGTGCGACCCTATGAAGCCCGCGCCGCCCGTAATAAGCACTCTCTTGCCGCCCATCCTTCCTCCTTTGATAACGGGGGATTCAAAAAGCAAAAGAAGCGCCGCCTTCCGGGCCGCGCATTTTCTTCTTGTTTTTTCCCGTCCGGCCTTAATCCGCCAGGCAGGGGTGGAGAGGGCGCCCGGTTCCGCAAGGCGCGTTTTTCTTCAACTCAACTTCTATCAAAAAGGGGCCGCCTTGTCAACGACGGTTATTTCAGCGAGACGGCTTTTTTAATGTCTTTCAGCTTTATTACGTTTTCGTCCCGGTCTTTCAGCAGGCGCTCGAAATGCCCCAACGTCTTCTCCAGTCCCTTGTCCAGATACGTTGCGGGCATCCAGCCAAGCTTCTCCTTGGCAAGCGAGATCTCCGGCTTCCTCTGCATCGGGTCGTCCGAGGGCAGTTTTTTGAATATTATCCTGGAACAGGAGCCCGACATGTGAATTATCTTTCTGGCCAGCTCCAGGATGGATATCTCGTGCGGGTTGCCGAGGTTGACCGGGCCCGTGAAATCGTCGGGGCTGTCCATCAGCCTTATAAAACCCTCCACCATGTCGTCGACATAACAGAAGCTCCTGGTCTGGCTCCCGTCGCCGTAGACGGTTATGTCCTCTCCCTTCAGGGCCTGTATTGCAAAATTGCTCACCACTCGCCCGTCGTTTGGGTGCATCCGCGGGCCGTACGTGTTGAAGACCCTGGCTATCTTTACCTTCAGGCCGTATTTCCGGTGGTAATCGAAGAAGAGCGTCTCGGCGCAGCGTTTCCCCTCGTCATAGCAGGAGCGCAGGCCAATGGGGTTCACGTTGCCCCAGTAGTCTTCCGTCTGCGGGTGCACGAGCGGGTTCCCGTAGACCTCCGATGTGGAGGCCTGGAATATCCTTGTCCGGAGCCTTTTTGCAAGCCCAAGCATGTTGATGGCGCCTTCCAGGGCTGTTTTTATGGTCTGCACGGCGTCGTACTGGTAATGGACCGGCGAGGCCGGGCAGGCCAGGTTGTAAATCTCGTCCACTTCCACGTACAGGGGGAAGCGCACGTCGTGGCGCTTGAATTCGAAATCCGGGTTCTTCAGCAGATGGGAGATGTTGGCCTTGCGCCCGGTGTAGAGGTTGTCCACGCAGAGGACCTCGTGCCCCTCTTCGAGGAGCCTTTCACAGAGGTGCGAGCCAAGAAAACCGGCCCCTCCGGTGACAAGAATCCTTTTGGACGAGTATTTTTTCATGATTTTTGGGTCGGGACGGAATAAACGGGTTTATAGCTTTTTTTTATCAGACAAACCTGCTCTTGTCAAGTTTAAGAAAGATGTTTTTTGGCTTAATGGGGCAGCTGCCGGCGGCCGGCGCGCTTGAGGAAAGAGTTCAAGGCCGTTATGCCTTTCGAGAAGATGCCGTTGCCCCAGAGGAGCTCGTTTATGTTCTCCTCGAAGTACGGCCGCTCGCGGTCGAAGAACCCCATGCTGGGTTTTACATACCTGAGAAGTCTGCTTTCATCGAATATGGTGCGGAGGGGGACGCGCCGGAGCCTGCCCCGTTTATTGGCGGCCAGCTCTTCCAGCGCGGAGACCAGGCCCCCGGTCTTCGCGAATGTCCTCCGCGCTTCCAGTCCGAAGAGCCCGGCGTGCTCCATCAGGAGGCTCACCCGCGCGTGCCTTACGGACCTTATCAGTTCTCTTTCGGCCTGGCCCGCCGCTTCAAAGGAGATATTAAGCTCGGAATCCAGGCTGAGGCTGCGGTTTGTCGTGTTGGCGGAGCCGATGTTCAGGAAACGGTCGTCCACTATGAACAGCTTTGAATGCGTGTAGGTGGGTTTTTCCTCGCCCGATTCGAAACCGGTTGAATAGAAAGCCCCGAAAAAATGGCCCGTCTTTTCCGCCTCCTCTTTCAGAAGCCCCAGCAGCCTGGATTGCGCCTCCCCCAGCCCGAACTGTTCTATGAAGGCCTCCGGCCGCTCGGGCAGGACCAGTATTATCTGCATGGGGTCGCCCCGCCGCTGCCTCATCCGCCGGACAAGGGCCTTGTAAATGGCGAGCGAGGTGAAATACTGGTTCTCGACGTAAATCACCTCTCGCGCGCTGAGTACCGCGTCCTGGTAGAGGGCCTTTATCTCCCTGAAATCATCGGGGATCGTCAGCGTCTTCGTCTGCGTCCTGCTTATGGCGGCCGTCTTCGCCTCCAGGGCGATGCTGGATTTGAAAATGATCTCCGGGCCGTCCGGCGGCCTCTTGAGTTCAAGCTGGTAGCCCCCGGAGTTGACCCAGCGCCTCTTGTATATCTCTTCAAGCGCTCCCACGATCTCCCCGGTCAGGCAGCACTGGGTCTCGTGATAGGGGCCGTAAGGCTCGTCGCCGGGTTCTATCCTGTACGGATTGCCGGGGTCGTGGCAGCGGTCGTCCCAGCGGTTGGCGCATATGTCCATCCCGCCCGCGAAGGCGAGCTTTCCGTCTATGACAACGAATTTGTGGTGCAGGCTTGCCCCTATCGCCTGGCTCGCGTCGAAGCGGAAATGTATCTTGGGGCAGGTTGTCCAGCGGAATATGTATTCCTGGAACCATTCGCGCTCGAAGGCGAAGAATACGCTGAAGTTCCACGCCAGTATGTATACATGAAGGTCCGGCTTTTCAGCGCAGAGCCGGTTCAGGAACTCTATGAACCGCAGATCGCCCTTCGCCCTTTCCCTGTCCCTGCCCCGTAGCAGAAGGGTCTCGCTGTCGAACTGCCAGCCCGCTATGAGGATATAGCTCTCGGCCTGAAGGGCGGCCTGGTAAAAGGCGTAATAATAATCGCGCCCGTCGATGAGCAGCCCGGCCCTGTCCACTGCGTATATGCCCGAACAGTTCCTTCCCGGCGAGAGGATCTTCTTGAACTGTCCGTCCGTGTGCCCCCCCAGACGAGATGGGGCCGTCCTGTTATTCAAGCTCCATCTCCGCGATAAGGGGCAGGTGGTCGGAGGCGGTCCGCGTAAGCCTGGTGAACGGCACGTCTATGCTTTTCACCTTGAATTCGCTGCTTGCGAAGATATGGTCCAGACGCAAAACGGGGAGATAGCTGGGGTAAGTGCGCCTGGGCCTTCCGTCCTTCATGGAAAGCTGGGCGTCCATGAGTATCTGGCTGAAGGTCTTGTACACCTGTGAGGCGGGCGGGGTGTTGAAATCCCCGCAGATGATGAGCGGAGTGGAGCACATGGAGTTCCCCAGCCAGTCACCCCCGATCAGCGCTTCGGTCTGAGCCGCGCGCTCCAGCCTGTTCAGACCCAGATGCGTGTTTATAACCTGTATCGCCTGCCCGTTCAGCCGCGCGCTCACCCAAAGGGCGCTCCTCTTCTCTAGGTCCGTGCGGGTTGGCAGGGTGGGCAGCTGCTCCGCCTGGATCACGTCTATGTGGAAGCGGCTGAGGACGGCGTTGCCGTATTTCTCGCCCCTCATCTCCAGGGATGAGCTGAAATGAAAATACATCTTCAGGTCCCGCGCTATTACATAGGGCTGGTCTATAACGCCGGTCCTCACCCTTTTCACGTCCAGCTCCTGGAGGGCGACTATGTCCGGGTCGTAATCGGCTATGATTTCGGCTATCCTGTAAGGAGAAATCTTGCCGTCTCTCCCTATGCAGCCATGGACGTTATAAGTCATTATCCTGAAGGTGGTCATCATTTGAAAAAAAAGGAGGGTCTCTCCGCCCTTTTCTAATTAATTTATAGCCCATAGGCTACTTACGCTCAAGGGAATACGCCGGCATCTCCGGCTCAAAAAGCGCAAAATGACATTCAAAAAACGCGTAACCGTCGCAGCCGTATTCCTGGCCGTTGTGATCGGCCTGCGCATCTGGCTTTCAAGCGAGTTTAGTCTCCAGCACCTTATAGAGCACCGGGATGAATTCAGGCGCTACGCGCAGGAAAACTACTTCCTGTCGGTTGCCGTTTATTGCGCCTCCTATCTGGCCAGCGCCTTTTTCCTTCCCGGCGCACTGCCCCTGGCAATCATAGGCGGGTTCCTTTTCGGGTGGGCCGGCGCTTTCATCTGCATTGTTTTCAGCGCGCTGGCCGGCTCAAGCCTTTCCTTCTATGCGGCAAGGCGTTTCCTTGGCAGGTGGATACAGACGAGGTATTCCAAGCGCCTGAAAAAATTCAATGCGGAGATGGACCTGAACGGCCCTTATTACCTGATCGCGATGCGCATACTGCCGGTCTTCCCGTTTTTCATGGTCAACTTTTTTGCCGGGCTCACCAGGATGCCCTTCAGGATATATCTGCTGGCCACCTTGTTCGGGATTGTGCCCGGCGCGATCATCTACCCTCTGGCCGGGGAGCGGCTCGGAGCGGTCCGGAGCGGGCGCGAGCTGCTGTCGGGGAGGGTTGTCCTGCCGGTTGCCCTCATGCTGTTCCTGGTGGTTTTCCCCATTATCCTGAACGAGATCAGGAGAAAAAAGAGGAAGCCCGGGAAAAAAGGCTGACTTCCATCACCCATCACCCGTTCAGCTTGCATATTTTTCCGAATTGTATTTATATTTAACTCACCTTGGAACCCGATACAATTTTCATATACGAGAAAAACGAGGGTGCGCTGAATTTCCTCAGGCCTTTTTTCAGGGCGGAGAAGGGCCGCAAGGCGGTCTTCTTCAGGGACGCGGCGCAGCTTGAAAGGAAGATAAAGAAAACCCCTCCGCTCCTTGCAATTCTGGGCGCTCCAGCCTGCCTGGAGGAGGCTTACCCGTTATGCGCCGGAATCCCCGTAATAGCCATGATAGGCGGCAACGTAAGGGAGGGCCTTTCGTCCGTGATCAGGCTGGATATAGAATTCTACATGCTGGCCCCGTTCTACAGGGAAGACCTCGCCCACAAGCTGAGGGTTGCAACCTCGATGAGCAAGGGGATAAACTCCCTGGCGGAAAAGGTCCAGGACCTCGAGGCCATAATCGATATTGCCGGGCTCATGTCCACCTCGATGAATCCCCGGGAAGTGCTCGTTTTCATAGTGAAGAAGGTAAGCGAGTATGTCAAAGTCAGCAGGTGCTCCATAATAAGCATCGCCGACAAGGACAGCGCTTGCGGGCACGTGGTCACGTCCTTCGAGGACGCCCAAATCGAAGACCTGAAAATAGACCTCCAGAAATACCCCGAAATAAAAAAGGCACTCGCCCTCAAGAGGCCCGTTTACGTGGAGGACGCCTTGCGCGACCCCCTGATGAAGCCGGTGGCCCAAATAATAAAGCCGCTGGGCGTGAAGTCCATATTGGTCGTGCCCATGCTGTACAGGGACGAGGTCATAGGGACCCTCTTCCTGCGCACTTCGGGAAGGACCCGCTTCGGGCAGAGGGAGCTTTCATTCTGCAGCTTCGTTGCCAATATGGCCGTGAATTCGCTGTATAACGCCTTCCTCTTCGAGAAGCTTGAGAAGGACAGACGGAAATTCCAGAGGCTTTCCATAACCGATTACCTCACCGGCAGCTACAACGTGCGGTATCTTTATCTGAGACTTGATGAGGAGTTCCAGAGGGCAAAGAGGTATGGGGCCCCGCTTGGCTGCATAATGATGGACATCGATTATTTCAAGCGCGTAAACGACAAGTACGGCCATAAGGTGGGGGACATGGTGCTCAGGGAGTTCACAAACCTTGTGAAGAGGCACATCAGAAGGAGCGACATCTTCGCCCGCTACGGCGGGGAGGAGTTCGTCCTGCTGCTGCCCCAGACAAACCTGGACGGCTCCAGGGGCGAGGCCGAAAGGCTCCGGAAGCTGGTCAGAGACAATGATTTCAAGTCCCTGAGGGAAGGGGACGGGCTTACCATGAGCCTTGGGATATCCTATTACCCAGATATAAGGGTAGAGATGCCGGATGACCTCATTACCCTGGCCGATAACGCCCTCTTCGAGGCCAAGACCACCGGGCGCGACAAGCTCTTCGTGAGCTGATGCCGTTCCGGACTCGATCCCTTTTCAGTCCAAATTGAAAGCCGCGTCCCGTTAGTGCTATAATCCTGCTTTACTGATTATGGGGACTTAATTTTCGCTTGGGATCGGTTTGAGAGCGTGAACTGGCTGGTTTTTCTCCTTTTTTTCATATCCGGGGCGTGCGGACTGATATACGAGGTGGTCTGGTCCCGGATGATGACGCTTATCTTCGGCCGGAACGTGCTGGCCGTGGGGACGGTCCTTGCCGCCTTCATGTCCGGGCTCGCCCTGGGGAGCTATTTTCTGGGGAAGCTCGCCGACCGCAGCCGCAGGCCGCTTCGCCTCTATGCCGTTTACGAAACGGGTGTCGGCCTCACCGCGTTCACTGCCTCGCTCCTCATAACACGGATAACGCCTGTTTATGTCTGGGTGCATGGCACTTTTGGCGGTTCGCCCGTTGTGCTTGCGGCAGTGCGCTTCCTTATCGCATTCGCGCTGCTCATCATCCCGACGGCACTGATGGGGGCAACATTGCCGATACTGTCCCGGGCAGTGGTCAAGCGGCTCTCAAAAGTCGGCAGCGAACTCGGTCGTCTTTACGCCATAAACACGGTAGGGGCCGTTGGGGGCAGCCTGGCTGCGGGATTTTTCCTGATCGGCCGCCTCGGCCTGCATTGGACCTTCTCAATAGCCGCTGTTGGAAACATCGGGGTGGGCGCCCTGGCCTGGCTTGTCTCCACCCGCGCCGGGCTTGAAGGCCCTCCGGCCTTCAAATCCGCGCCCGCAAAGGCCCCAGATCCTCCGTCCCCGGTCATCGACGCGCAGGCCCGGCGGGTTTACCGCGTTGTGCTTTGCGCCTTCGCGCTCAGCGGCCTGGCCTCGTTCGCTTATGAGGTCTTCTGGACGCGCTCGCTGGTCTTCCTGCTTGGGAACACGACTTATTCTTTCACCCTGATGCTCACGGCCTTCCTGTCGGGCATCGCCCTGGGCGGATACCTCATCCGGTTCGCGGCGGACAGGGTGAAAAGCCCGCTGCGGCTTTTTGCGGCAATCGAGGTCCTTATAGGCGTGTTCTCTTCAGTTGCGCTGCCATTGCTTTTTTATATCGTGAAATCTGAGGCGGTACGCGATTTTCTTCTCCGCATGTCAGGCCGCCTCTGGCCCCTCGCCCTCTCCAACTTCGGCATGGCCCTCATCATGATGCTTGTGCCCGCCACCCTTATCGGGGCCACTCTGCCGCTCTTGGGCCGGATATTCGTCAGCGACCTTCAGAGCACGGGGACCACGGTCGGAAAAATATATGCCGTAAACACGCTGGGGAACGTCATCGGGGCGCTTGTCCCCGGGCTTTTGATAATGCCGCTATTGGGCATCCAGAGGGGCGTCCTCCTGATGGCCGCCCTGAACGTATCGCTGGGAGTGGCGCTCTTGTCTTTGCACTGGAAGCGGTCAACCGCCGTCATCTCCGGTGCGGCCGCGGCGCTCGTCCTCTTCATCCTGGTCCTTCCCCGTGTCCCGGTCGCCTTTCAATTTCCGTCGGAGTACCAGAAGCCGGAGGACGAAGTGCTCTTCTATGACGAGGGGGGCCTGGTGACCACGAAGGTCTGGGCCAGCGCGGAGACGGGCTACAAGGTTATAAGCGTGGACGGGATCAATATCGGCGGGACAAGCGATTCCGATTACAAGCAGGAGATACTGGCCCACCTGCCGAAACTCCTTCTGAAATCCTACAGCTCGGAGCTTTCGGTTGGGCTTGGCTCCGGGATATTGGCGGGCGAGAGCGCCCGGCACCCCGCGCTGAAGAAGATCGTCTGCGTGGAGATATCGAAGGGCGTTGTTTCCGGGGCACGCTATTTCTCCAAGGAGAACCATAATATCCTCAAGGACCCGCGCGCCAGGATAATAATCGACGACGTGGCAGATTTCCTGCATACCTCGGCGGGAAAATACGACATCATATCGGCCGACGAGAAGACAACCGGGAAGTACGCCACGAACTCTTTTTCGTACTCGAAGGAATACTACGCGCTCCTGAGGAAGCACCTTGCCCCCGGCGGGCTCGTCATCCAGTGGATACCGGCCGACCTGCCGCCCTCGCAGTTCACTCTCGCGATAAGGACGTTTGTCGGCTCTTTCCCGCACGTCCTCTGCTGGTATTTCCCTCCGGTGGGCAGTTTTACCATGACCAACACCTTCCTTGTGGGCTCCAACCAGCCGGTTAATATCGACCCGGGCTGGATGCGTCAGGCCATGGAGAGCGACCCCGGAGCCTTCCAGGGCATCCGCAAATACGGCCTTGATACGCCGGAGGCCGTGCTGGCCCACTTTGTCGGGAACGAGCAGACCCTGCGCCGCGGAATCCCGGCCGGCCCGGTGAACAGCTTTGAAAGGCCGTACTTCGAATTCTACTCCCCGGTGGATTATGCCGTCTCCAGGGAAGAGAGGGCGCTTGAGGACCAGGACCTCATGGTTTCCATGCGGGGGCCGGACTTCGAAAATCTCGTTTTAAAGGGCGTGAGCGGCCCGGAAGCCGGGCGTCTGAAGGCGGCCTTTCAGGCAGAGGGCATATTCATGAGCGTGCACCAGGCCATGCTTCAGGGCCAGCCCGCCGGACAGCTGCAACAATATTATGATCAGGCGCTCGGCGCGGCCCCATGGGATAATTCCCTGCGGGACGAAATCCTTTCGGACCTCTACAGCGAGTCGCGCAAGGCCTATTTCGCTGGCGACAACGCCGGCGCCCTGACACTTATCCGCCGTGCAGCCTGGGTTTACCCCGAAAGCAGCGAGGTGCACAAGGATTACGGCCTGATGCTCTGGAAGACCGGGCAGATGGAGCTTGCGGAGGGCGAGCTTGAGCGGGCTGTTTCATTGAATCCGCAGTTCGTGCCGGCCAGGCGGGGGCTGGCTGAGATATATGCCGCGCTCGGAGAGAACGAAAAGGCAAAGGAACAGTGGAAAGAGGCCCTTGCCATGGACCCTGACAACGTCTCCACGCTGGAGGGATACGGCATCTACCTGGCCCAGCAGCGTTCCGGCGCCAAGGCCGTTCAATTGCTTGGAAAGGCTTACAAACTGGACTCTGAAGACCCCGGCATCATCGACGGATATGCCAGGGCAATGTACATGCTGGGCGACATCACGGATGCGAAACGCATTGTGAAAAAGGGCGGGGATTATTATAAGGCCAATCCGCTCTTCGATCAGCTCCGCGCGGCCATTCTGGGTGCGAATTGAAAGGCCCCGTCTGACTATGAAACGGGATTAGAGGAAAAGTTTCCTGCTTTCTCTTGCCAGATACGTTTCTATCTCGTGCTCGAAATTGTCGCTCAGTATGCCCGTGCCCAGGGCGGCCTTTATCTCCTCCATAGACCAGAAGCGCACCTCGTCTATCTCCACCGGGTCGAACCTGAAAGGCCCCTCGCCCGCGCATCTGTATGTATGCACCAGTTCGGTCTCGTACGGGTTGGAGTGCGTGTATGAATACAGGAATTGAAGCTCGCCCTCATGGCCCAGCTCTTCCGCCATCTCCCTCAGGGCCGCCTCCGCAAGGCTTTCCTTCGGGTCCACATGGCCCCCGACCGAGGTGTCCCACCTACCGGGGGCGACATCCTTCTCCATGGAGCGCTTCTGGAGGAGTATCCCGCCGTTCCGGTTAAAGACAAGCACGTGCACCACCCGGTGCATCAGGGAGGGGTTGCCGTGTATCTCCGAGCGCGGAGCGGTCCCTATTACCTCGCCCCGGATATCGACTATCTCAAGGTATTCCTCAGACATGGCGCATTCCCCCTGTTTTTCCTTTCCTGTTATTATTACTCGTCCGGACAAGTGAGATTATAAAACAGCTTTATGAAGAAAAAGCAAATAGTGAGCTGGTGCCTGTACGATTTCGCGAACGCGAGCTATTCCTCCGTAATAGCGGCCGTTATCTTCCCCGTCTTTTATGCGCGGCACATAGTGGGCGGGGCGCTTGGTGACCTGTGGTGGGGCAGGGCGATATCCGTAAGCATGCTGCTTGTGGCCCTAAGCTCCCCCTTTATGGGCGGGATTGCGGACAGGAGCGGGATGCGAAAGGGCTTTCTTGCCGTCTATACCCTGGCCTGCGTAATCGCGGTCTCATCGTTTGCGCTCCTGAAGCCCGGAAGCGTACTCGATGGCTTTTTACTTATAGTTTTGGCCAATACCGCGAGGGAAGGGGCGCTTACCTTTTACAACTCCTTCCTTCCGGAGATATCCGAGCCCCGGTTCCGGGGAAGGGTGTCCGGATGGGGGTTCGGCCTGGGTTATGCGGGCTCCATAGCCGCGCTGGGGATGGCCTTCCCGCTGGTGAAAAGGGGGATGTTCCCCGCGGTTTGGCTGGGCGTTGCGGGATTTCTGCTCCTTTTCTCCATGCCCGCCTTCTTTTTCCTTCCACGAAAGGATGGCACCGGCACGGGCGGAGTCATAAGGGCCGCCAGCGAGGGCATAGCTGATGCGTTTAAAAGCCTGAACGCCTTATGGGTGGGAAACTCCGCCTCCAGGAGGTTCCTGCTCTCCTATCTGTTTTATGCCGACGGCGTGAACACCATAATCGTGTTCTCCAGCATCTTCGCGCAGGCCACCTTCGGCTTCAGCACCGGGGAACTGATAATCCTCTTTCTGGTCGTACAGATAACGGCACTGGTTGGGGCATTCGGGATGGCAAAGCCCACGGACGTATGGGGGCCGAAGAGGGTGATACTCATGACGCTGTTTCTGTGGCTTGGGGTGAGTGTCTCCGCCTATTTCGCGCAGGCCAGATGGCAGTTCTGGGCGATTGCCTCCTTTGCCGGGCTTGGGCTTGGCAGCGTCCAGGCCGCCTCCAGGGCCCTTTTTTCAAGGTTCATACCGCCGGGGAAAGAGTCCGAGTACTTCGGCGCGTACTCGATGATAGGGAAGACCTCTGCCATACTGGGGCCTTTGCTGTTCGGTTTCGTATCGGAGAGGACCGGCTCGCAGAGGCCGGCCGTACTGGCCGTGGCGCTTTTTTTCGCGCTTGGGATTTCGGTGCTGTGGAACCTCAGGGAGCCCGGGGTTTAGTTGTGAGCGGCCTTTACAAAGCGGTATAATAATTGCGTGAGACCAAAAATAGACCACGATAAATGCATCGGGTGCGGCAACTGTCAGGAGGTCTGCCCGGCCGTCTTCCATCTGAACGAGGAGATAGGCAAGGCCGAGGTGATAGACCCCGAAGGCTGCGAGCTTGCGGACTGCTGCGAGGCGGCCGCCGAGAACTGCCCCGTCGAAGCCATAACCATAGAGGAAGACTGATAATAATCCGGGGCGGGCCGGTATCCGGCCCGCCCCAAAAAGAGGAGGTGCAGAGGACATTCCATTTCAGCCTCTGCGCGCTTTCCAGCTTTCCTCCTCTTCCGTGCCGTCCATACGGAACTGATCGGTCCTGAACCTGCTCTCCATCGGCTTCTTTCCCTCTCTGCTGATTCCAATATATCCCTGGTCCTAAGTAGAGTCAACTGCGGAAAAAACAAGGTATGATGCGGGTTCCGGGGGTATGTTATTATTAGCGATGAAGAGATACGCCCTCGGGATAAGCGGCGCGAGCGGCACCCGGATAGGTGTCCGGTTGCTGGAAGTCCTCCTGCAAATGGATTACGAAATTCATCTGGTTATCTCGCGGGCCGGTCTGGCAATCATGGAGCATGAAACGTCCCTGACACTTACCGGCAAGGGCAGTGATGGGGCGGAAAGGACCCTGCGCGAGCGCTTCGGACCGGAGCGCATATTCTATTATCCCGAGGACCAGCTCTTTGCCCCCGTTGCAAGCGGCTCTTTTCAGTGCGAGGGGATGTTCGTTGCGCCGTGCTCGATGAAAACGCTTTCGGCCATCGCGAACGGCTATGCGTCGAACCTTCTTGAAAGGGCGGCGGACGTGACCATAAAAGAGGGGCGGAAGCTCATCCTCTGCCCGCGCGAGATGCCCTTTAGCGCCATCCATCTTGAAAACATGCTGAAGCTGGCGCGGCTGGGGGTGGTAATCGCTCCTCCGGCAGCGGCCTTTTACCAGGAACCGGAAAGCGTGGACCAGATGGTGGACTTTTTCGTGGGAAAGCTCCTCGATTCAGCCGGCATTCCGCACAGTCTTTTCAAGCGATGGGGAGTATGACCGGAATCATGGTTTTTTTAATCCGGCAATGAGAAAATAAAATCATGCTGAAAGAGACATGTCCTGGAAGCAGTGAGATAAAAAACCCCTACCCGGAAGAGATTGAGTGCTATTTCTGCGGGAAGAAGAACGAGATATGGTCTGACGAGGCCGAGACCAGCTGCTCGGGCTGCAAACAGACCATCCACAGGGACCTGAAGGCAAGCTGCATCATGTGGTGCCCGGCCGCCAAGGAATGCGTAGGGGCGGAAAAATACGAGCGCCTTATGAAGGCGATGAAAGGGTAGCAAGGTATTTACCTTCATGCTTCACATCAACAAACCTTTACAAGCCCCCGTTTTAAAAAAGAAATCGTAATTTGTACACATTTGACTATTTATAAAGTTTCTGCTTATAATAAATCTAGCCTAACGAGGAGATACCCTCCCCCTCGTTAAGAGGCGTTCCCCCGGGGAAGCCCCCCGCATCCCCGGGGTTATTTTTTTCTGCCGGTCAGGGATGTTGAAATGCCTTTTCTTTCTCCGGTATCATGTCTTGTCTTGCCGGCCCTTTTCCGTTCATCCCTTGACATTTTGGGCCTTGTCCATTTAAATTCAATGGATGCGCACTCCTTTTGTTGCCGCAAACTGGAAGATGTACAAGACAATAGCGGAAGCGGTGGATTTCGCAAGGAAATTAATTCCGCTTGTGAAGGACGCCTCCGGGGTGGAGAAGGTCATAGCGCCTCCGTTTACGGCCTTGAAGGCGCTCTCCGATGCCGTGAAAGGGACCGGTATACAGGTGGCGGCCCAGGACGTTTTCCATGAGCCCAAAGGGGCGTATACGGGCGAGGTCTCGGCGGAGATGGTAAGCGACGCGGGGGCAAGCTATGCAATCGTAGGCCATTCCGAGCGCAGGCAGTACTTCCATGAGACCAATGATATCTTGAATAAGAAACTGAAGGCCGCCCTCGGCGCCGGCCTTGGTGTGATCTTCTGTGTTGGCGAGAGCATAGAGCAGAGGCAGGCGGGAAAGACTTTCGAGCTTCTGAAATCCCAGATAGCCGAGGGCCTTGCCGGTCTCACGGCTCAAAACTCAAAGAAGACCGTTATCGCATACGAACCCGTTTGGGCCATCGGCACGGGCCTCACGGCTTCGCCGGAGCAGGCCCAGGAGGCGCACGCGTTCATCCGCGCCCAGCTCAAAGAGATATACGGCGAAGGGCCTGCCGGCATGAGGATACTCTACGGGGGCAGCGTAAAGCCGGACAACATAGATATACTTATGTCGCGGCCCGATGTGGACGGGGCACTTGTGGGCGGTGCAAGCCTGGAGGCCGAAAGCTTCGCGAAAATAGTAAATTTCAGGAGAGGAAAATAGATGACGATATTACTTACCGCAGTCCATGTGACAGTCTGCCTGTTCTTGATATTCATAGTCCTGGTGCAGGGGGGAAGGGGAGCGGAGCTTGGGGCTACCTTCGGCGGCTCCAGCCAGACCCTTTTTGGCGGCAGGGGTGCTACGACCTTCTTGAGCAAGCTGACCACCGCGGCGGCGGCCCTCTTCATGGTCACGTCCCTGCTCCTTACCATAATCGCCCTGAAGGGCGGCTCGACCATAATCGGTCAGCCCCGCCAAGGCGGGGCCCCCATGCAGAGACAGACGCTGCCAGTCCCAGGCCCGGCCGCACCCGGCCAGCCCGCGCAGAAGCCGGCGCCTGCGCCAGGCGTGCCCCTGACCAATCCGCCACAGAAGACGCCTGCGGGAAGATAGCGCTTTCTTTTGAGGCGGGCGGCCGTACTCATAATACTGGCACTTTCACTTGCCCAGTATTCCTGCGTCCGCGAACCGAAGATAAATTATCCCCAGGCCATAGTAGTGGGTTCCCAGGCCGATGCCAGGATGCTCCTTCCGATGCTGGCCTCTGATTCGGCAAGCGCGGACATAAGCGGGCTCATCTTCAACGGCCTCACCAAATACGACAGAAACCTGAAGATCGTGGGAGACCTGGCCCGAAGCTGGGATATCAAGGATGGCGGCCTTGAGATAATCTTTCATTTAAGAAAAGGTGTCAAGTGGCAGGACGGCGCGCCCTTTACCGCGGACGACGTTGTCTTCACGTATCAGACGGTAATCAATCCCAGGGTGCCCACCCCTTACTCAAGCAACTACGGCCCGGTGCAGTCCGTTACCGCCCCGGACCCCTATACAGTGCGCGTAAAATACAAAGAGCCCTTCGCCCCGGCGCTCGAATCCTGGGGGATGGGCATAATCCCCAGGCACATCCTTGATGGGAAAGACGTGTCTGCGGAGGAATACAACCGCCATCCCGTGGGCACCGGCCCCTACATGCTGAGGGAATGGGTAACCGGGCAGAAGATAGTGCTCGAGGCGAACCCGGATTATTTCGAGGGGAAGCCCCTGATAGAGAAGTACATCATGCGCATAATCCCCGACGACGCGACGATGTTCCTGGAGCTGAAGTTCGGGGGGATAGATTTCATGTCCCTTACGCCCGCTCAGTACAAGCTTCAGGCCCGGACAAAATTTTTCGACAAATACTTCCAGAAATTCCGGTATCCGTCTTTCGGGTATACGTATCTTGGCTACAACCTCCTGGACGACAAATTCAAGGACGTAAGGGTGAGGAGGGCGCTCTCTCACGCGATAGACAAGAAATCCATAATCAAGGGCGTGCTCATGGGTTACGGCTCTCCTTGCACGGGGCCGTTCCCGCCAGAGTCCTGGGCCTACAACCCGCACGTGAATGACCCGCATTATGACCCCCGGAGGGCGCTTGAGCTGTTCAGGGAAGCCGGGTGGGTGCTTAAAAACGGCGTCCTGATGAAAGACGGCAGGCCCTTCACTTTTACGATACTCACCAACCAGGGCAGTCCGCAGCGCCTCCTTGCGGCCCAGATAATCAAAGAGGACCTGGGCAGGGTAGGGGTCAACGTGAACATAAAGGTCCTGGAATGGCAGGCCATGCTGCACGACTTCGTGGACAAGAAGAGGTTCGAGGCGGTCATCCTCGGCTGGGCGCTCTCGCGCGACCCGGACTTGTATGATCTCTTCGATTCCTCGAAGACCAAAGAGGGCGATTTCAATTTCATCTCCTACAAGAACCCTGAAGTGGACAAGCTCCTTCTGGAAGGCCGCCAGACCTTCAACCTTGAAAAAAGGAAGGCTATATACCACCGCATCCACGCCATCCTGGCAGAGGACCAGCCGTACACTTTCCTCTATGTGCCGGACTCGCTGCTGGTGCTTAACAAGAGGTTCAAGGGGGTGCGGAAGTCGCCCATAGGCATCTGGTACGACCTCATACACTGGCGGGTGCCCGCCGATAAAAACCTGTGGTACAATTGAAAAAAATCCGGGGAGGAGACAAGATGGCGCATCCGGGCGTGCTAGCCTTCATACTGGCTGGAGGCAAGGGAGAGAGGCTTTTCCCGCTTACGGCCATGCGCTCCAAGCCGGCGGTCCCCTTCGGAGGCCGGTACAGGATAGTCGATTTCGTACTTTCGAACCTGATCAACTCGCGGATATATTCGATATATCTTCTGGTGCAGTACAAGTCCCAGTCCCTGATAGAGCACATAAGGCAGAACTGGGTCCTTTCGCCTGTTTTGAGAGAGCACTTCATAACCGTTGTCCCCCCCCAGATGAGGATGGGGCCGGAATGGTTTCAGGGGACGGCGGACGCGGTTTACCAGAACCTTGCTCTTATCGGACAGCTTAACCCTGAACTCATAATCGTCTTTGGAGCGGACCATGTCTACCGGATGGACATACGCCAGATGATAGATTTCCACCTCGAAAACAATGCGCAGATCACGGTGGCGGCAAGGCCCGTGCCCCTGAAGGACGCCTCCAGCTTTGGCGTGATAGAGGCGGATTCCACCGGGCGCCTGCTTGCCTTTCACGAAAAGCCCAAAGAGCCCAAACACATGCCCGGAGACCCCACTCGCGCTTACGTCTCGATGGGCAATTATATCTTCAGCAGGGATTTCCTGGTGCGCGCCCTTGTAGAGGCCCAGGCCAGGAGGCACCATGATTTCGGCACCCATATAATCCCGGACGCCACGGAAAAAGGCGCCAGGGTCTTCGCGTATGATTTTTCAAAAAACGCAATCCCAGATTTGAAACCCGGCGAGGAGCTTGGCTATTGGCGCGACGTGGGCACGATAAAGGCCTTCTTCGACGCGCACATGGACATCCTGGGCGTGGACCCCCGGTTCGACATGTCCAACAGGGCGTGGCCGATACATCCCACCCTTTACGAGGGCCCGGCGGCAAGGATCATACGGGGCGATATGGAGAACTCCGTCCTGGCCGAAGGGGTGTTTATAAAGAATGCCGTCATCAGAAATTCTTTCCTGCGGAGCGGGGTTGTGGTGGAGGACGGGGCGGAGATTGAAAACTGCATCATAATGGAAGACTGTGTAATCAAAGAGGGCGCAAGGCTTCGAAACGTGATCATGGACAAGCTTAACGTAGTGGAAAAGGAAGAGACCATCGGCTTCGACCCGGACCGCGACAGGTTCCGCTCGCATATAGATTCCTCAAGCATCTGCGTGGTGCCCAGGATGGGCAGAAGGGTGCCGGGCGGCCCCGGCCCCGTTGCCTTATAAAATTTCACTTGATGAAGTAGCTTCTCAGTATGCCCAGGTATTTATTAAGGGCATTGCCGCGGTCAAGGAAGGGCAGCGGCGGCTTTCTGCGGACCCCGAGTTTCTTTATCTCCCACAGGATCTCCCTGTTGTCTTTTTCAACCGAGAGGCCTTTACTGAAAGAGTTTATCGCCTCCCATTTCTTCCCCGCCAGAGCGTAAGTCCTGCCCAGGTTCAGATACAGGACCGGGTAGAAGAACTCCGCCCCGAAGGGGGCCCTGCTCTTCAGGGTATTTATCGCCTTCAGGCAGAGGTCAAGCCCCTCCCGGTTTCTCTTGTCGGCTTTTGCAATCAGAAAGCCATAAAATGATCTAAGATAGAGGTCATCGGGGAAAATGCTCAGGGCCTCGGATGCAATCTCGCGTGCCGCCCTGAAGGAATTCTTTTTCATAAGCTCTTTTATTTCCTGCACGTAATCGGCCGCGTGCTTGAGGAGAGCGCCCATCTCCTGCTTCAGCACCCTTGTGCACATATCGTGCTGAATGCGCATGAGTTCATGGATGTCGAGTTTTTCCGGCCCGATATGGCCGTGGTCGGCGGTACGCGTTTTCAGAAGCTCACCGCCTCTGTAGACCCGGGTTGTTACGGCCGGTTTTCCGGTGGCGCATTCAGTGATTATGAAGAACTCGTCCCGGCCGATACGGACGGAGGACTCCATTGGCGAGTTGCTGGAAGACCTTATGTTTATCTTCTCCCTCGACACCGGGCATATTCTATATGATTCCGGCGAAAACTCTCAATCGTTTTAATTGCGCTCAGCCAGGCGGCCCCATTTCCGGCAAAACTTGTTTTGAAAAAATGCGGAGTATATAATAAAAAAGCTTTAATTCAAGGAGGAATTTTCCCCGATGATGACAATTACCGAGAAGATATTCGCGGCGCACTGCGGGCGCGGGCAGGTCTCCCCCGGAGAGCTGGTAAATGCGAAGGTGGACTTCGTGCTCGCAAACGACATAACCGCGCCGATAGCGATAAAAGAATTCAGCAGGATAGGAGCGGGGGACGTCTTTGACCGCGAACGGGTCACGTTCGTGCCGGACCATTTCGCCCCGCAGAAAGACATCAAGGCCGCCGAGCAGTGCAGGATGCTGCGGGACTTCTCCGCCGGGCACCGCCTTAAATACTATTACGAGGTGGGCAGGATGGGCGTGGAGCACGCCCTTCTGCCGGAAGAGGGCCTTGTCCTGCCCGGAGACCTGATAATCGGGGCCGACAGCCATACCTGCACCTATGGCGGGCTGGGCGCGTTCGCAACCGGGGTGGGCTCCACCGACGTGGCGGCCGCGATGGCCCTGGGAGAGTTATGGTTCAAGGTGCCGGAGTCCGTCAAATTCATCTATTACGGTAAACCTGGCAGATGGGTGGGGGGCAAGGACATTATCCTGCACACCATCGGCGATATAGGCGTGGACGGGGCCCTGTACATGGCCATGGAGTTCGAGGGCGAGACCATCCGTGACCTCCCAGTGTATGGGAGGCTTACCATCTGCAACATGGCAATTGAGGCCGGTGGCAAGTCCGGCATAATCGCCCCTGACGAAAAAACGGAAGAGTACGTCAAGGTGCGTGCGAAGAGGGCGTACAAATTCTACTCGTCCGATCCGGACGCAAGATATGCATCGGTCAGGGAATATGACGCCTCCAGGATACCGCTTACGGTCTCCTGCCCGAGCATGCCCTCCAATACGAAACCCGCGGCGGAACTCTCTCAGGTGAAAGTGGACCAGGTAGTGATAGGCTCCTGCACTAACGGCAGGATCGAGGACCTGCGGGAGGCCGCCCGGATTATAAAAGGCCGGAAGGTGAACCCCAATGTGCGCCTGATAGTGATACCCGCCACCCAGCTCATATACCGGGAGGCAATGCGCGAGGGGCTCCTGGATGCCTTCGTGGAGGCCGAGGCCGTGGTCTCCACGCCCACATGCGGCCCCTGCCTTGGCGGGCACATGGGCATCCTTGCCAAAGGGGAAGTGGCCCTGGCCACCACAAACCGGAATTTCGTGGGCAGGATGGGCCACCCGGAAAGCTCGGTCTATCTCTCAGGCCCGGCAGTGGCTGCCGCCTCCGCCGTGCTTGGAAGGATAGGCACGCCCGATGAGCTTGGGCTGTAAGTGTGACCCCCGAAGAACGGCTTCGTGAGCTTGGCGTAGAGCTTCCACCCGCTCCAGAACCTCTTGGCGCCTATGTACCCGTTGTGCGGAGCGGAGACCTTCTCTTTCTGAGCGGGATGCTCCCCCTGAAAGATGGAAAGCTCATGGATACCGGGAAGGTGGGGCTGGGAATAAGATTAAAAGAGGCGCAGGAGCTGGCCCGCCAGACCGTTATAAACGCGCTCTCTGTGGTGAAGGGGCATCTGGGCTCGCTCCAAAAGGTGAACAGGTGCGTAAAGCTCACCGGATATGTGGCATCCGCCCCGGAGTTCACGGAACAGCACAAGGTGCTGAATGCCGCCTCCGAGCTGCTGTTTCAGGTATTTGGGGAGGCAGGAAGGCACGCGCGGTCGGCCGTGGGCGTCTATGAACTGCCCCTTGGAAGCCCGCTTGAGATAGAGTTCATCTTCGAAGTAAATCCTGATTAGAACTTTTCCGATTTAGGCTCTTCAGACTTTTCTGTGGAATTCCCCCCTTTTCCAAAGGGGGGGACTACCCACACGGTTCCCGGAAGAGTCCCGATGCCCGGGACGACGAAGCAATCTCAGAACAGGAGATTGCCGCGCTCCCTGCGAATATGGCGCTGAAGCGCCTCGGGCGGTCGCTCGCAACGACAGGGAATTACCTACCCGGATAGGCGTCTAGTTTACGAAATACCCGGCCTTGGCAAGGAAATCGTCTTCCCGGCTTTCCAGCAGATCCAGAAAGGTGACCACTACAAGGGGGTCGAACTGCGTGCCGGAGCCCTGCATAAGCTCGTCCTTCACCCTTTGCAGGGGAAGGGCCTTTCTGTAAGGCCTGTCCATCATCATGGCGTCGAACGTGTCCACTACGCTAAGTATCCTGGCCTTCAGGGATATCTCCTCGCCGGCAATCCCGTAAGGATACCCGCTCCCGTCATATCTCTCGTGGTGCTGGACGATGGTGGTCCTCACGCCTTCAAGCGTGCCTATTGGGCCCAGTATCTCGTCCCCTATCAGCGGGTGCGCCTTTACCAGGCTGAACTCGGAGTTGGTGAGTTTCCCGGGCTTGTTCAGGATCATCGAGTCCACGCCTATCTTGCCTATGTCGTGCAGAATGGCCGCGTGCTCAAGCGCTTCCAGCTCCTTGTAATTGAGGCCAAGCTGTTTGCCCAGCTCTATCGAGAGGAATTTGACTCGTTCCGAATGGCCGCGGGTATATTTGTCGTTTGCCTCGAGGGCGTTCACCAGGGCCTGGATGGTGCCGAAGTAATTCGATTTCACGGACTCGTAAAGCCATGCGTTCTCTATGGCCACCATGGCCTGGTTGGCCAGGGTGCCCAGGAGTTCCAGCTCGTCTTCGCTGAAGGCGGAATCGAGCTTCTCGAGGAGCATCCCCCCTATCACCTGCCCCTTTACCTTCAGCGGCACGCCTATGGCGAACATGCCGTCTTCCGTTTTCCGGGTGATCGTCCGGGTGCCGTCGGCGAGCAGTTCCTTGTAGATGGGGTGGAAGTCTATTGAAACCCCTGACTTGTTCTCCACCCCCATCCCCTTGTTGTATTCGATGTTAAGCCTCGCGTCATTGCTCTTTTTCAGGTAAATGGAGCTTTTTTCCACCTTCAGGAGTTCGGAGGTGGTCCTTATTATCAGTTTGATAAGCGCGTCGGTCTCGATTATGGAAGAGAGCATGCGCCCCACCTCGTTTATCCTCTTCAGCCTCTCCACCATTTTCTCAAGTTCAAGGTTCTTGTTCTTCAGTTCGCGGCTCAGGGATAGGATGGCCTCATTGGCGCTTTCAGCCTCTTTTATCTTGAATGCGAGCTGGTTATTGAGTTCCTCCAGTTTTTTCTTGTGCTCAAGCCCCATGCGCGCCTTGGATATCTCCCGCTCTCTGCGCGTATTCTTCTCATAGAGGTTCCGTATTTCCTCTATCATGCGGTTGAAAGAACGGGCGAAGGTGGCAAGCTCGTCTTTGCCCTTGTGCTCTATGCGCGCTTCAAGGTCGCCGCCTTCGACTTTTTTGATCACTTTCAGAAAATTTGTGAGCGGGTTGATTATGTGTCTTGAAAAAAGCAGGCCCAGAAGGAGGCTGACCGCGATCACGGCAATGACGTTTGACAGGACCAGGAAGCGCTTCATGGCCAGAATGTCGGCGTTCCTGCGGGAGAAATCGTATTTTATATCCACGATCCCGTTGACCTTCCGGTTCCGGTCATGGCAGCCGAAGCATTCGGGCCTGTTCCTGATGAAAGCGGTGCTGGAGACGGTGTTTTCAGTTACAAAGGGTCTTTCAGAGATGCTGCCGGTCTGGTCACGAGGCACCGATGCCGCTTTTTTCCCTATCTCTTCCGGTTTTTTTGAACTGAGTATGTAACCTTCGGGCGAGAGTATCCTCAGGCTGAGGATGGCCGGGTCTTTCCCGATGTTCCCGACTATGTTCTGCACCTCGGCCGATCTGCCCATGAGCATGGCATTCTCGGTGCTCCGGATTATCATGTCGTTAAGGATATTCACGTCCATGAGTTCGACGGCAGCGTGTCTCCTGTCCTGGAATTTGAGGACTATCAGCGTGGAAAACCCGAAGGAGAAGAATACAACGAAAGCTATTACAGCTATTATTTTCGCCCTCAGGTTCATGCGCATCTATAATAAATTAAAAACGCCTTTTTTATTCCAAAAAAATCAACCTTTATATAGACTGGACCATTAGGTTAAAATCTAATATGTCCTTGCCTCTGGTAGCAATAATCGGAAGGCCCAACGTGGGCAAGTCCACCCTGTTCAACCGCATCCTTGGCGTCTCAAGGGCGGTCGTGGAGGAAGCGGAAGGCGTCACCCGGGACCGCAACTACGCCGAGGCCGAATGGGAAGGGAAGCGCTTTATCGTGGTGGACACGGGAGGCTTCTATCCGGAATCCGCGGAAGAGATATTCTCTGAGGTCAGGGAGCAGGCCATGTTCGCCGCCGAGGAGGCGGACCTTGTTATCCACCTGATGAACGCCAGGGACGGGCTTACCCCCGCAGACCTCTCCATAGCCGCCATGCTCCGCGAATCCGGAAAGCGCATCATCTGGGCGGCCAATAAGATAGACGGCCCCACCCGCGAGGACCTCTTGTTTGATTTTTACAGGCTTGGCTCCGAAGACATCCTGCCCGTTTCGGCGGCGACAGGCTACATGCTGGACGAACTCATGGAGAAACTCACCGGGCTCATTCCGGAGGCCGTTGCCGAAGAGAAGGCAGAGCTTCCGAAAATAGCCGTCCTCGGGAGGCCCAACGTGGGCAAGTCCACCATGGTAAACGCCCTGCTTGGGAAAAAGAGGCTTGTGGTGAGCCCGGTAGCCGGAACGACAAGGGACGCCATAGACACGGTCTGCACCTATTACGGACGGAAATACCTCCTGATAGACACGGCCGGAATAAAAAGAAAGGCGAAATCCTATCCCCTGGAGAGGTTCTCGATGGTGCGCACGCTGCGGAGCATAGAACGCTGCGACGCGGCATTGATCCTGCTGGACGCACCGGAAGGGATCACATCGGATGACCAGAAGATTGCCGGGCTCGTACACTCTCATGGGAAGAGCGCGGTATTCGTTTTCAATAAATGGGACCTGGTGGCTGAACCCGATTCGGCATACAAAAAACTGGAAGGCGAGTTCAGACGAAAATTCTGGTTCTTCGATCACGCCCCGTTCATAACCACCTCCGGGCTGGAAAGGAAGAGGATAACCAAGGTCTTTCCGATTCTGGACGATGTGCTTTCCGAGCGGGGAAAGACCATTCCGGCTGGCCGGCTCTCGGGATTTCTGGAAGAGACCCTCAGGATTGCCCAGCCGCCTCTTTATAAGGGGAAAAGGCTCATTATCGCGGGCTTCAGGCAGATAGGGAAGGCCCCTCCAGCCTTTGCCCTTTACGTGAGCGAACCGGCCGGAATAAAAGATTCCTATATAAGGTTCCTGGAGAAGCGCCTCAGGGAGCGATACGGTTTCCGGGGCACGCCGATAAGGATAGTGCCCAAGAGAAAGAGATGATAAACGGGTTGAGGGTTTTTTTTAAAAGCGTGAGGGGGTTCTTTGCCGATGGAGGAGTGATGATGGCGGGCTCTCTTTCGTTTTATTTCATCATGTCCTTTGTCCCTTTTTCCATGTTCCTTATCGGCATAATAGGCTCCGTGCTGGGCGAATACGAAGGCTTTTACAGGTTCTTTACCGCCAAGTTCAGTTTCTTCTTCCCCTCGCTTACCGGGAAAAGCGCCCTTCAGCTGAAGAGGGTCCTGAGTCCCGCGCATTCCAAAAACTTAAGCCTTGTCCTTTACGTAATCTTCTCTTCCGGTTTCTTCATGAGCATGGAGAAGGCCCTGAACCAGATATTCAAGATAAAGACCAGGAGGACCTTCCCGGTCTCGTTCCTGATGGCAATGGTCGTGATCACGTCGATAGTGGCGATCGTGCTCTTTTCCTTCGTCCTCACCTATTATGAACCCCTTGCGGACTTCCTGGCCCATACGCTTAAATGGCATTCGGCCGCCGCACTGTATGAGATGTTCCTCAAGTATATAGTGCCGTTCTCGCTGGCCCTTGCCATAACGGCGGTGCTTTATTACATCCTGCCCGTGAAAAAGATAAATTTCAGGCAGGCCTTTTCGGGTGCCCTCTTTGCCTCTGTAATGTTCGAGATTGCCAAGCATGTCTTCGCCCTGTATATAAGAGGGGTTACCGTGATAGGAGAGGTCTACGGGCCGCTTACGGTCTTTGTCGTTTTTCTCATGTGGGTCTTTTATTCCTCATGCATATTCCTGCTGGGGGCGGAGATAGCACACAATATCAGCGGCAAAGGCGGCTGGCGGTGAAAGAGCTTATCGGCAGGGAAGTGGAGGTGGGCACGCCCGGGATGACCTATTCCGGAAAGCTCCTGGAGATGACCGAGACTGAAATAACGCTTCAGACCGAAACCGCATGGATAAGCGTGCCCGTTGACCAGGTGAGCTACATAAAAAAGGCCCCTGAAGGAAGTTCCGCGCCCCTTTTTGATCCCGGCGGCTAGCCCCCTTATATCCTTGTCCCGCTTCCGCGGGATCACTCCACGTTCTTTTCGATAGGGCGCCTCTCTTTTGCGGTTAGTTTTTTTTTAAAGAAAGGTTGACAAAAAATCGCTCCTCATGTAAGCTAATAAAGTTGCTCTTTGACAAGTCTAAAAAGTGCGTAGTGCCTGAGTCAATTCAAAAAGATTTTCGAGTTATGGATGAGAGTTTGATCCTGGCTCAGAACGAACGCTGGCGGCGTGCCTAACACATGCAAGTCGAACGGGAGTGAGGGGGCAACCCTTCACTCTAGTGGCGGACGGGTGAGTAACACGTAGGGAACCTACCCGGAAG
>JACWAF010000019.1 GCA_014874185.1 Nitrospirota bacterium
GAATGACGAACTATTTTCTATGCTGGTTCAGGTTTGCAAACCACAGCTGTCCAAGATAATCTGAAAAGGACCTTTCTGTTCCAAAGCGGATCGGGTCACCCGTGGGCGGGTGACTCCCACGAAAAATGACGAACCATTTTCGCTTTTTTCTCTTATTTGAAATGCTGTCCAAGATATTTATTTTGGACAGGTGTGGTTTGCAACTTGAACCCGAATAGTTTACCCTTCAGATCACGAATTCTCTGGCTCAGGTTACAAACCTGGCCAGGAGAAAGAGGAAATATATTCACTTAAATGGGTTTTTTGCGGAATTGGACTTTGGCTGCCCGGATCACCACATTATTGACAGCAGGCTCTCGATGTCGGACTGGTAGCGGTTGTATTTGCATTCGAAGACCATGCACTGCGACGAACGGTAGCAATAGCCGCCCTTTATGACCACGTGCACCTCAATGCCGGTCTTCTCTTTATAGGGGCATGGTATATGCAGTTTGCCTGTGTTCTCGGAGAACTTCTTCTTCTCCACCGGGTCGCTTCTCATGCTTATATTATATGCCTGGGGGAAACCTATTTAAAGCCGCCCGGGGGTGGAAAGACTTTTATCCATGCCCTGGCCCGGAGGTCGGCTATCTGGCTGGCAAGCTTGCGGTTCACTTCCCTTTCCTCGAGGAGCGTCTCTATCTGGTCTCTTGCCTTCTCGTATGGCAGGCCGTCAAATTTGGCCTTGTTCCGGTCGTAATAGGCCCTGACCTCCTGCTCCGGCACCCTGATATAGGCCCTTACTTTCAGGTCTATGTACTCTTTTAAAAGAAGGTCCTCGTCCTGGGGCCCGGGGAAGAATTTTTGCGCGTCCTGAAGAAGCACTTTCCTGTTTATGAGGGTCTGCAGGACATCGTCTTTGGTTATGGAGGGGTCAATGGCGTGCGTCTTCTGGTAGGCATTGTCCAGGTCGCTTAAGAGGATTGCATCATCGTTTACGAAGGCCACGGTGCGGTCTATCACCTCGGCCCTGAGCGGCGCGGCTGCCGCCAGCAGGAAAACCAGTATCAGAAAGAAACTAGAATGCCTGTCCAATGCTGAAGTGCAGCTCCCCACTGCTCTCTCCCGGTTGTCTGTTTAATTTTATCCCGTAATCCACTCTTATCGGGCCCACCGGGGTCTGGTATCTGAAGCCGATTCCGGTAGTGTACCTCAGGTCTCCGGGGTTCATGTCGCCTATTTTAAGCCATACGTTCCCCATGTCCACGAAATTCACAAGCCCCAGGCTCTTAGTCAGGGCCGTGCGGACCTCCACGTTGCCAAGCAGGAAGGCGTTGCCGCCGATGGGGTCGCCGGCCGGGGTCTTCGGCCCCAGGGTGTCCTGGGCATAGCCCCTCACCGTGTTCCTCCCGCCCAGAAAGAACCTCTCCACTATGGGAAGCTCGTTGGTTTGCCCGTATCCCTGCGCAAGCCCCGTCTCCGCCCTCAGGGCCAGCACGAACGGCTTGAACAGGCGGTGGTAAGTGCTGACCTGCGCGATGAGCTTGCCGAAATTGGTCTCCGAGAGGAAGGCCGACGAGGCCAGTTTGAAAGATACCCCGGCGAATACGCCCTTTTTCGGGTCGAAGGGGTTGTCCCTGGAATCGTATTCGATCGCGGGCCTTACCGCGCTTATGGCCAGGGTGCCCACGTCCTCCCTGGTAAGGACCACGTCCGGTTTTACGTTATATGTGTTCACAAGCGAGAACTCGTAGTAGAACTCCCCCTTTACCCTGTCCGTGAGCTTTTTTTCCACTCCGGCGTTCACCGAATATCTCCTCAGCTTATAGAGTATCTCGTCCGTGTCGATGTTCTTTTCTTCCCTGTCTTCCCTGAGGAGGAAGGCCCTGAACGGGACGTTGTACCCCAGGAACCACGGCTCGTCATATTGCAATATCTCCCGGTCCTCCAGGGAGCTGAACTCGAAGCGCACGGAGCCCTTCCTGTCCTCTCCGAAGAGGTTCCCGTAAGAGAGCGATACGAAGCCCCTCTCTTTTTCGAACTCTCCATAGCCCAGGCCGAACTCCACAGCCCCCGCCTTCGCCTCGCGCACCCTGTACACGGTGTCGAAGTGGGCGCCGTATCCCTTTACGGCCTCCACGTTCACCTCGCTGAAGAGCCCAAGCTCATAGAGCTTCTGCATCTCCGTCATCAGGACCTTCTGGTTGAAAGGCTGGCCCTCCCTGTGCTCAAGCTCCCGCTCAATCACACCGGTTTTCGTCTTTTTATTTCCGACAATTATGGATTTGCCGAAGAACCTCTGCGGCCCTTCGGTTATCTTGAAGACGAGGGTGGCATTCGATCCCGAAAACTCGCGCCGCACGTCAACGGCGCTATTGTAAAAACCCCTGGCCGAGTACATGTCCAGCACCCTGTACCTGGCGTTAGCGATGTCAACGTCGTTGTACGGGTCGCCCGCTTTTATCCCGATGGCGTTGGTTATTTCCCCGGCCGGTATCCTGCCTGCCCCTTCCACCCGCACTCCGGCGACATGGTAACGGCTGCCCTCTTTAATCTGGAAGCTCACCTCCATCCCCTTGGGTGTGCTCACCACTTCCGGCCCCGATACAGCGGCATCCAGATATCCGAGGCTTTGGTAGAAGCTCTTTATCCTGCCCGCGTCGTCGGCGATCCTTTCGGGGCTGTACACGCTTCCCTTTTCAAGCGCTATTATCTCCTCCAGTTTCTTCTCCGGCACGGTGCTGGCGCCCGGCATATGAACGGAGGCGACGGCCACCCTCCTGCCCTCGTTTATATAGAAGTTCACCACCTCGGCATCCGGCTCCGTCTTCAGCACTGAGGCTATCTGCACGCCGGCATAGCCCTGTTCATGATAAAGAGTCCTCATCCTTTGCGCCGCCTCTTCCACAAGGTCGTCCCTGACGTCTCCGGCCTCCATGAAGGGGAGGAGCTTTTTAAGCTTCTTCCTGCTGATATTGGAATTGCCGCTTATCTTCACGAACAGCTTCCTGCCGGGGTCCACCTTGATGTAAAGCTCTCCGGCCGAGAAGGCGTAAGGCCCCACGATCGGGTCATAGTAGCCCTTTTTCCTGTAATGGTTCCCAAGCTCTTCCATACCCCTGGCGAGGTCTGATTGGTTGAATACGTCGCCGGGCGAGAGCCTCAGATAGCCTGTCACCTCGTCCGCGGGCCTGCCGATAACGGTTATGTGCTTCACGATGAGCGGCTTGCCCCTGTCTATATGCACGGTCACCTTCACCCGGTAGGGCGTTTTTCCCTTTTCCGTTGAGACGGAAACTTTGGCGTCCGGATAGCCGGCCCGCGATACGGCCTCCTTCAGGGTGCGCGCCGCCTGGTCAATCAGGCCGTATCTCATGAAGCCCTCCGGCTTCAAAATGAAATTATTGCGAAGGAGCTTCCCCGATATGTCCCCGCCCCCTTTGAACCTGACCTCGTCTATCACATCGTGTTCGCGGACGACCACCCGTATGACCCCGGGCTGGTTCGGGTCCTGGTCAACTTCGATATAGTCGAATATCCCTTTTTTGAACGCCCTTTTTATGCCATAGGAGAGCTTCACGCGGTCTATCGAAGCCGCGTTAGACAGGCAGAGCAGATATATCAGCTCGCTTTTTTTTATGGACCGGAGCCCTTCGACGTCTATCCTCTTTATGGGTATCTCCGCGCGGGCCAGCGCGGGAAGGGCCAGGAGGAAGCACAGCGCGAGGAAGACGGGCCTTCTTGTCATTTAAATTCGAACCGGAAGGTCAGGTCCCCGCCGATGCTGCCCAGATCGTCGCGGACGCCTATCAGCGATATGCTTTTGGTAAGCGCGTATTCCAGTCTTATTACCTGTTCTTCCGTCCCTACCGGCGCCGAATAGGTTATGAAGAGCTTATCTCCCAGAAGCCTCTTGGAGACCGTTATCCTCGGCGTAATATTGCCCGTGGTCTTTGAGATATAGGGGTCCACCTGGAAGCGGTCCAGCCCGGTGAGGCTCTTCAGTCTCTCCGTTATGACTTCCTGCACCTTGCCGGTGAGGAACTGGGCGGCCTCCGCCGCGCCGATCCCGCCCTGGGCGCTCTTCACATTCTCGCCGAACTCGCCGAAGGCCAGGAGCGAAAAGATATCGTTCTCGTCCAGGTGGGGATCAGAGGTAAGGGCCAGGTTGAACCTGTCAACGGTGCCCGCGAGGCTGACCGTTATCTTGTAGCCCTTTACAATGCTGCTGGCCAGGACGTTTACATTGGGGTTTATGCGCGACGGGTCCCCGAAGATGACGGAGGCGTGCTGCAGGTCGAATTCCGTGTTCCTGAAGAATATCTTCCCGGTGGCCGCCTCGATCTTCCCCAGCGGGATGGGGTGCGCCAGCGTGCCCCTCATCGTCAGGTCCACGCTCAGGGGCGCCCTTGCTATGTTGTTTTTTATGGAGATGTCGTCAGATCCGTACACGCGCACGTTGAGGCTGGTGGCCTCAGCCCCGGTGGGCACGCCTTTGACCTCAATGGCCCTCCTCTTCGCAAAGAGGCTTCCGGTAAGCTCCACGTCTTTTTTGTAGCTTGCCCGTCTTATGTTAAGCTCTCCGGCCAGGTTCCTGCCCTTGCCGTCTCCGCGGTAGACCAGGTTGCCGCTGAAGGTGGCGGCAATGCCGCTGAAGTTTGTGCTTACGTTATTCAGGAGCACATCGAAGTAAAATCCCGTTGGACGGAACCCATCCAGGTAAACGACACCCGTGGCGCCCGCGTCCCCCCCGCCTATCTTCCCGGCCATCTGGTCCAGCACAAGCTTGCTCTCGTCCACGTAGAGGTATGCCGAGTTCACCTTTACCGGTTGCGGCATGCCCTTAAGCCCCAGTATCATGTCCGAAAGACTGAGGCCGCCGCTTATGTCCGGCTTCTGCCAGTGCCCCCCCACGTGGAGGACGTAACTGGCGCTTCCGGAGATGAGTTCCACCGATTTCACAAAGGCCTTTACGGGGGCAAGCGACATCCGGCCTTCGGCATCCACATTGTAGGATTGGCCCAGGACCACATCGCCTGTGAGATTGACGCTGGCCTGCCCCCCCCTAAGCGCAAAATCATTCAGGGTTATGGCCTTGTCCCTGATCGTAAGGCGGGCCTCTTTTTCGGAGGAGAAGCTTTGGCCGTATGCCGCGAACGTAAGCTGCCTTAATAAAAGCGAGCCGTTTATGCTGCTCCTGGTGCCGGAGAACGAGCCTTTGGCGCTCAATGTCAGCAGGAGGTCCCGGGGAAGCTCCTTGAGAAAACCGGCCAGGAACTGGTCGTATCTGCCGCTTTTGATATCGACATCGGCCTTCCACGGCATGTCCCCGGAAAGCTCCGCGCTGCCCGCCGCAGTAAGCCTCCTGCCCTGAAGACTGAGCTGCGCATCCAGCTTCCTGCCTGTAAGGGCGGCCTTGAACCCCCCCCCTTGCAGGGACTGGCCCCGGAAAGAGCCGTCGGAGAGACTGCCTTCCGCGTGGATGACCGGATTATCAAAAGTGCCGCTGCCTGTTGCCCTCAGGGTCATGCGATAATCCACTGGAAGGGGCTTCGGTAAAATTTCGCTCAGCTTGAGCCCGTCCGAGACCGCCTTTATATCGAACTGCTTGTCTGCGCCTATGCTGCCGGAGAACCTTATCGAGGACGAGCCCTTTCTGATAACGGCGCTTGCAATTTTTGCTTTGCCCTTATCATAGGTCAGGTTCGCGTCCGCCCTGGAGAAGCTGTAGCCGGAATAGGCGCCGTTTTCCACTTTCAGTTCCCCGGAAATGACCGGGGCGGTCCCCCTGACCGTCATATCAATGCTCGCGGTCCCGGTCACCGGGTAATTGAGCCCCACCGCTTTTACCATGTCCTGAAGGGGCGCACGGTCCATTACCGCATGGAGGCCGAACGAGGGCCCGGTGAAATCGAAGAGATTGGCCGCCTTCGGAAAAGAAATCGTGCCGGATACCGAGACGTCCTCGGAACCTATTTTCCCTTGAAGGTTTTTTATATCGAGCAGGTCCTTCGAGTAGGAAACATCGGCTGCCACGTCGCCGAAAACATGTCCTTTTACGGCCGCTCCGGAGAGGACGAGCCTGCCGTTTATGGCGGGGTCTTCAAGCGGGCCGGCGACCGTCCCGTCGAATGTCCCCTTCCCTTTGGCATCTGGAAAATCGGGCCTCGTCAGGTCGCCTGCATCGTCCGTGTTCAGATGGACCCCGAAGCTGAGGGTCTTGTCCCTCATGTCCACAAGGCCGTCGGCCGTGATCTGCGAGGACCCCGTATTTACCTTCAGTCCGGAGAGTTTTATCATGTCCCCTTCGGCAAACTGGTACGAGCCCTCGAAGGTCTTTATCCTGCCGGTCACGTCCGGTCCGGGCACGGTGGTCCGGGCGGTGAAATGCCCGGACGGCATGAATTTTGGCCCGTCCGAGACAAGCGTGCCATTTACCTTCCCCTCCGGCAGCGGGGCCTTGAGTTTCAGGAAGGCGAGGAGCCCGGACGTGCTTGCCCCTTTCATGTCCACATTCAGGGCAAGCCGGGTAACTTTGGGCAGGGTTATAGAGAAATCCGCGTTTGCCATCCCGCCGTAGACCTGTCCTTTTATGCCGCTCAGTGCCAGGACCCCCCGGGCCCAGTTGAGCTTGAAATCGAACCTCCTGGCGGGAAGGCCGTAAATATTGCCGTTTTTAACGCTGCCAGTGCCCGAGGCCGTAAAGTCCCTGACCGGGCCCTTGATGTGACCGCTGACCGAAGCCATGCCGTATATCTGAGTGTCGGCCTTTACAAGCTCCAGGAGAGTTTGCAGGTAGAAATCGCCTTTCACCTTCAGGTCCAGAAGGGCGTCCCTGATATCGGAGATGTTCCTGAATTTTATGCTGCCCTTCACCGATACCCTGCCCTGCCCCGGCCCTTGCAGGTGGAAGAGTTTTTTCAGCGTCTCCGGCAGAAGCTCCAATTCCGTTTTCAGAGAACCGCCTTTCTGCTGCTCATACCGGCCCTCGGTTGATACGTTTGTGCCCTCCATCTGGAGCGATAATTTTCTCAGGTGCAGGGTTTCATCCTTTATGCTGCCGGAGAGCTGGGCCAGTTTCGCCTGTAAAAAGGGCAGTTTTGGCGCGGCCAGGGAAAGCCTTTTGGCAGATACCCTGAAGTCCCGGGCGAGGTTGAAGAGGGCCTCGCCGTCAAGCCCCTCCGCCCTGAAATCCACTCCCTTCGATTTATCCGCAAAATAAACCGCGCCGTCCCTGACCTCCACGCCTTTTATCTTCACCTTCCAGCCGCGGCGTTTCTTCCCGGCCTCGTCCCGCCCCAGTTTCAGCTTCTCTTCCAGGTCCCTGATGCGCGCCTCGTCCAGTTTCGCCCCGGCAGCCGTGAGGACAAGCCTGTCCACGCGCACAACCTTGCTGAAGGCCTCGGAGAGCCCTATATAGCCCCTTATCGATTTGGCCTCGAATATACCCTCTCCGTTTGGGGCAAGTATTTTTATATTCGTCCCCTCGATAAAAAACGGAAACGGGTTGAAGAATATCCTGTCCGCCGTTATCTGGTACCCCGTCCTGGACTGGAACTCTTCAAAGATGGTCCGCTTCAGAAGGTTGGAGAGTTCGGTGCTCCTCAGGACAAGGAAGACTGCGGCAAAGCCGGCAAGCAGTACGCCTGCGATTATGACCGTGCTTTTCCTGATTTTCATTTAAAATTCTTGTACATAAGAAATACTATAGTATAAGCAAAACAGGCCAAAAAAAATGTAATCTCCCTCTTAAAAACCTTGCGGGGAATGTTTTATAATAGGGTGGGCCCGCGCGATGGTTTCCTTGACAAAACCGCCGCGTTCGGGTTTATCTAATTAGACTGGCGAAGGCGCGTAGCTCAGTGGGAGAGCACTACCTTGACACGGTAGGGGTCAGGGGTTCGAAACCCCTCGTGCCTACTCTAAAAATCAAAGGGGATTAACCCTGAACGGGTTAATCCCCTTTCCTTTGAAGTGCACAGGGTCAGGCGGCGTTTCAATGCGCGCAGCCTCCCCCGTGGGAATGCCCGCCGCAGGTCTGGCTTATCTTGAACTCGGGCAATCTCTGGGCCAGGAGCATATCGACGTTGTCTTTTATGTTTTCCGCGCCCGCCCTGTAAACCCTTATGCCGGCCTGGTTGAGCTTGCTCAGGGCGCCGGCCCCGATGCCGCCTGCGATCACCGCGTCCGCTATCTGGCCGCCAAGGGCCATCACCGGATTGCAGGCCCCATGGGCGTGATGCATGTCTTTGTTGGAAATCGTCGAGAGGCCGTTCGTGTCGGTATTGAATATTGCGAAGACCGGCGCGGAACCGAAATGGCCGTAAACCTTGCTCTCCATTCCTTCGAAGATTTCAACCGGGATGCAGACTCTCATTTTGTCCTCCTATTCGCATATGGTTTCCTCGAAAATTATTGCCTTGCACTCGGCAAGCGCGCTTGCAGCCTTTCTGCGTGCGACGGCAACCAGCCTCTGTACTGTCCCTCTTGATACTCCCATCCTTCTGCCGGCCTCCTCCTGGGTAAGCCCGTCCAGGTCGCAGAGCTTGAATGCCTCCAGTTCATCCCGGTACAAAATTACCTGGCCGATCCCGGCCAACGGTATGCCCGCGGGCTTGAACGCCCTGCCCTTCAACAGGCACCCGCATGACCTCGGTTTTTTATGCCTTGGCGACATTCCCCATCCGCTTTTTGTGCATATACACATTATATTTGTAGGTTTAGAATAAATCAATCTATAATTTGATGGCAAAGGGAGACTTAAGGGGTCCTGGATCAGAAACGGAATGGCAGTTTCAAACTGAAACTGCAAAAAACGTCAGGGGGTGAAGCCTATGAGAGAGGGCGGTATGCTTACGGAAAAGATTTCACGGAGAGGTCTCTTCAGGAATGCGGGCAAACTGGCTGTCGGGGCAGCGGCAATGGCGGCCATGACCTCCGGAGGGCTGGCTTTTTTATCCAAGGCCGAGGCGAAAGGCGGCCCGACTGAAAAATGGCCGTGGCCTTACGAGAAACTGGACCCCGGAAAAACGGCGGAGATAGCCTATAACGAGTGGTACAGGGTATTCTGCGGCGCCGCGGTCATCAGCAGCGTGTTCGGGCAGCTGAGGGAAAAAATAGGAGCGCCTTACACGTCATTTCCCATTGACGCTTTCGTTTTTCTTGAAGGCGGCATATCCGGCTGGGGGACGGTATGCGGCTCCAATGCGGGCGCCAATATCATCTCGAACATCATAATCGGCCCAAGGATTGCAGAATCCGCTGACGGCATGCTGATGGGCAGCGAGATAATGCAATGGTATTCAGAGACCGCGATGCCCGTCTTCACTCCCAGCGAGCCGAAGATAAAGGCCGCGATCCCCAAAACCATAAGCAATTCCCCCCTGTGCCATATTTCGGTCGGCAGGTGGATGAAGGCCGCAAACAAGGACCTGATGAGCCCCGAGAGAAAGGACAGGTGCGCACGGGTTACGGCCA
The DNA here is from genome assembly GCA_014874185.1 of Nitrospirota bacterium. Lineage (GTDB taxonomy): Bacteria > Nitrospirota > Thermodesulfovibrionia > Thermodesulfovibrionales > JdFR-88 > JACWAF01. Next base: position 9,457 of record JACWAF010000019.1, read on the forward strand.
GCGTGGCATATCATTTGACGGAACTCCTGAACCAGTGGAAAGACAACACGTACGCCACAAAGGGGACAATCCCCTCAAAATCATGCGGAATAACCGGCCAGCATAACTGCACGGACTGCCACGGCTCGAATGTGCCGGCCCCTCCGCTTCCGAAGAGCTTATAACAGACAGGCAGACGGGCGGAAAACCCTTCCGCCCGCCCTCAAACATCCATGCAAAACCAGCAGCGTCCGCCCATGTCCCGTTTGACTAGGGCCGCATTGAGTGGTATTTTCTAGAAAATCGCGTTCCGGTTCTTCCGGCCGGAGCTGGAGAGAGGGGTGGCAGCATGGCAGAGGATTCCGGCAAGCCCATGGAAAATCCGCAGCCCACGCGCAAGGAGCAGCTTTTGGAAGTGCTGGTTTTCCTGTTTTTGATCCTGCCCTCGCTCGCCCTTTCGTTTTTCGTTGCCGGACAGGCAACCGGCCTCAGTTTCCTTTTTCTGTCCGGTTCCGTTATCTTGCGAGACCTGTCCCTTTTGTGCCTGGTGCTCTTCTTCGTCTGGCGCAACGGGGAGCACCCACGTGCCGTCGGCCTTACCGCCGGGAACTTCTGGAGGGAGGTCAATATAGGCATCTGGCTGTTCATCCCCCTGTTCCTGGTCACTTCCGCCCTGGAGAGCTATTTGCACAGGGCGGGCCTGTCCGCCCCCCCAAACCCGCTGCCCGCTTTAATAAGAGAGAAGGGAACGGCGGAATTCCTGCTGGCTTTTTTCATGGTGGTGATAGTGGCCCTGGCGGAGGAGACCATCTTCCGCGGATATCTCACATTGCGCTTAAAGTCGGTCACGTCCAGCCCGGCCGCGGCTGTGCTTCTGTCGACCTTCATCTTTACCATGGGGCATGGCTATGAGGGCTCAGCCCGGGTCGTAACCATCTATGTAATAGGCCTGGTTTTTGCCCTGGTCTATCTATGGCGAAAGAGCCTGATCGCCCCCATCGTGATGCACTTTCTGCAGGATTTCATCGGGATAGTCTTGGTGCCATTGATGAAACAGTTTAATATTCCCCATTGAGACGGGGTTTCCACCTTTGACCCGGCGGATTCATTTTCCAGGATTTTTTGGTAAGATAGGCTGTGATGAGCTGAAAACATGCCGCGCTTTAGAACGGAGATGACATCCCATGTTCCATTTCAGGGCCAGTAAACCATACCGCTTTATGAGATATCCGGCAGTCCGGCCTTTTTTCCTGGTCTTCCTTTTCACCTTCCTGCTGGCCTTCCCCTTGAAGGAAGGCCTGGCCGCTAACGGGGTCCTCCGGGCGACCCTGGAAAACGGCCTGCGGGTGGTCATCGTGAAGAACACGCTTGCCCCGGTGGTGACGACCCAGATCAATTACCTTGTCGGCGCGGACGAGACCCCCGCCGGGTTCCCTGGAACGGCCCACGCCCTTGAGCACATGATGTTCCGCGGGAGCCCAGGGCTTTCGGCGGACCAGCTTGCCAGGATAATCGCGGACCTTGGCGGCCAGTTCAATGCCGACACACAGCAGACGGTCACGCAATATTTTTTCACCGTGCCCTCAAAAGACCTGGAGATACCTCTTCACGTGGAAGCGATCCGGATGAGGGGCATCCTCGCCACAGAGAAGCTCTGGGGCCTGGAGCGGGGGGCCATCGAACAGGAAGTGGCCCAGGACCTCTCAGACCCTGAATATGTCTTTTATACAAAGCTCATCTCAAATATGTTTGCCGGTACGCCTTACGCCCACGACGCCCTTGGCACGCGCCCATCCTTTAACAAGACGACGGGCGCGATGCTGCGAAAATTCCACCGGGAATGGTACGCCCCCAATAACGCCATCATGGTCATTGTGGGCGATGTTGACCCGGGAAAGACGCTTGAAAAAGTCAAAAGGCTGTTCGGGCCGATCCCGGCCCGGCCCGTTCCCGCAAGGCCCCCGGTGCGGCTTCAGCCCATGAAGCCGGCCGCCATAGAGCAGCAGACCGACCTGCCCTACGAGGCAGTAGTGGTTTCGTACCGGCTGCCGGGCTATGACAGCCCGGATTTCGCGGCGGTCAGGGTGCTCTCGGACGTGCTGGACAGCGAGCGGGGCAACCTCTTTGCGCTGGTTGCGGAGGGGAAGGCGCTTTCCGCCGATTTCAGCCGTGAGTCGCTCCCAAAGGCATCCATCGGGTATGCAATGGTATCGTTCCCGGTAGGGGGGAACGGCCCGGAGATGATATTGACTGCAAAGGGCATCATCAATGATTACATAAAAAACGGCGTTCCCGCCGACCTGGTGGAAGCTTCCAAGCGCCACGAGATAGCCGGCATGGAATTCCGGAAGAATTCCGTGGAGGGGCTTGCAAACCTGTGGTCTCAGGCGCTTGCCGTGGAAGGGCGCCGTTCCCCGGATGAAGACATAGCGGCAATACAGAAGGTCACCACGGCCGATGTGAACAGGGTTGCAAGGGAATACCTGGTTAATAACAGGGCGATAACCGCCATGCTTACGCCCCGCCCCTCCGGCAAGGCCGTTACAGCCAAAAGGCCCCGCGGAAAGGAATCCTTCACCCCAACCAAAGTGAAGCCGGTAAAATTGCCGTCATGGGCCAAAAAGGTGGAATCCTTGCCGTCCATTCCGCCTTCCACGGTAAAGCCGGTGGTCTATACCCTGCCAAACGGGCTGCGCCTCATAGTCCAGCCGGAGACGATAAGCAACACGGTGGGCGTCTACGGCCGCATAAAGAACAACCCGGCCCTCCAGGAGCCGCCCGGCCAGGAAGGGGCCGCCCAAATAGTTGACGGGCTGTTCCCTTACGGGTCGGCAAATCTGGGCCGCCTGGCCTTTCAGAAGGCGCTGGACGATATCGGGGCCGAGGAGTCGGCAGGCAGTTCATTTGAGCTTGAGATCCTGGCGGACCATTTTGATGAAGGCACAAAACTGCTGGCCGATAACCTCCTGCACCCGGTTGTTGCGGAGACCGACTTCAGGATCGTCCGGCAGGAGACGGCCGGCGAACTGAAAGGGCTTATGCAAAGCCCCTCTCATCTTGCAAGGCGCGCCCTCCTCGATGCGCTCTATCCAAAAGGCGATCCGGCACTGCGCCAGGCCACCCCGCAGACCGTACAGTCGCTGAAGCTGGATAATGTCAAGGCGTATTACGGGAAGACCTTCCGCCCGGACATGACGACCATAGTGGTCATCGGCAATATCGCGCCCGATCAGGCGAAGTCGGTGATTGAAAAATATTTCGGCGGATGGAAGGCAGCCGGCCCGAAACCAAATACGGACCTCCCGCCGGTGCCGCCCAACAAGCCTTCGGCAAGCGTGGTCCCGGACGCAAGCCGGGTGCAGGACGAGGTGGTGCTTGCCCAAACGGTGGGCGTCCTGCGCTCAAGCCCGTTTTACTACCCTCTGCAGGTAGGCCGCCATATACTGGCCGGGGCTTTCTATGCCACCCGGCTTTACCGCGACCTGCGGGAAGAGACCGGCCTGGTATACAGCGTGGAGTCCGTGCTGCATGCGGGTAAAACCCGGTCCAGCTTCATGGTCATATACGCCTGCGACCCGCAAAATGTAGAAAAGGCCCGCTATATAGTGGAACGCGATCTCCGCCAGATGCAGAACCGTAAGGTGACCCCTCTGGAACTGCGGCAGGCAAAGGTGCTGCTTCTGAGACAGATCCCGCTTTCGGAATCGAGCACCGGCCGGATTGCCGGGAAACTGCTGGACCTCTCGATAGAGGGCCTGCCGCTCAATGAACCCATTCTGGCCGCAAGGCATTACAGGGAGACCACGGCCGGGCAGGTGAAGTCCGCCTTCCTGAAATGGGTCCGGCCCGAAGGCTTCGTCCAGATCATCCAGGGGCCTGAACCGAAGTAATTGCCGCAAGGCGCTAAGGCCTGGACAGGTGGCGCGGGGGCAGGGACGGGGGAGGCGGCAGTTTACACTGGAGGGGCGATGTTTGCCGCCTTTCAGGCCTTGCTTTTAAAAAACCGGGAGTACAAATAGATATTCATGCTCGTCAGCGCCCCGTATAAATAAAATGGCAGGGCGATAAAATAAATCGAGAATATATATCCCGTAAACAGTGTCCCGCCCGCCGACGCGGCAAGCCTCGCAATCTGGTTTATGCCAAAGGCCCGCCCGAACTCGTCCTGAGCGACCATCTCCGTCATCAAAGACTGCTGGATAGGCAGTGCGGCCACCCTCAGCGCGGGCATCAGAAAATATATCGCGGCCGATACCGGCAAGACCCTTATCACGGGCAGAAGCACGGTGAGGACAGCCCCTATCCCCCTTGTTAAATTTATGCTCTTCACAAAGCCGAAACGGCCTTCCAGGCGCGGCGCCAGGAGCAATGAAAGCGAACCTATGAGCCCGCTTATGAACGCATACGTGGCCATTTCGGACTTGGGCAGATGATAAACGATTACAAAAAAGGGCACGATAAAAGGAGTTATCAACCCCTGGGAAAGCCCGTTCAGCATGCCCGTTAATAGAAACTTGCCTATGGCAACCTTGCTTTTCAGCCTTATCAGACTCCCCTTTGGCTCTTCCGACCTTATCGGGAGGATGAAAAAGATCGAGGCCATGGAAATGGCCGCGGCGAAAAGGAAGGTGTCGTTTATGGTCAGTACTTTTACCAGCAGTGAGCCCAGGGCCGCGGCCATGCTGCTTATGAAGGCCACAAGAGAGAAATAGAATGTCCTTCTGCCGGAGGCCAGGGCCGCCAGAATAGAGCTCTGTATGGGCACTGCCGCCCCGCCAACCCCTCCTCCGGCCAGCGACCCCGTTGCCGAAAATCCGCCCAGCATGGCCGCGATGAATAGGGAAAGGAGGCTTTTGGAAAAATATACCAGAAGCGAGCTCAAAGGCAGAAGAAGGGCCACAATGACAAGCGTGACCTTCCTCCCCCTCGTATCGGCCATGAACCCGGACAAAAGCCCCAAGGCCGCCGTGGCAATCGTTGCCGAGGTATATATCAGGCCGAGCCTGAACGGGCTGTGATGAAGCTCCGTCAGTACCAGATATGGGAACGCAAGGATTATCATGCCCGCGGAAACGCTTCTCAAGACCCTGAAAATAATCAGCAGGGTTATGTAATGCTCGGGCTGATTTTTAGATTTGAACATATTTTTCAAATGGACCGGCAGATCATATTCAGTCTATCACAATACCCGGCTGCGGAAAGAATCCAATCTCAAGTCTGTTCCCGCGGAAAACCCGTATTTAGTATAATTAATAAGTTTGGAAATTCTTTTTAAAGAGGAGTCTTTTTAATGGAGTCCAAAAAATTCGACCCAAAAAAACTTGCCAAACTGAATGACCCCAGGCGGCTTGAGTTCCTGGACCCGGACCTGATGTGGCGGACCCTGGACCTTGAAAGCCCTGACGTTTTAATAGACATAGGGGCGGGCACGGGGTTCTTTGCTTCCATCTTCAGCGGAAAGCTGAAGGACGGCAAGGTGTACGCATGCGACATCCTGGACGTGATGATCGAATGGATGAAGGAGAACCTGCCAGCCAAATCCAAAGGGAAAGTGGTCCCGGTCAGGATGGAGGAGAGTTCGGTCCCGCTGCCTGACTCCATGGCTGACCTGGTGTATATGATAAACCTTCACCACGAGCTGGATGAGCCCATGAAGGTCCTCGGAGAGGCATTCAGGCTTCTGAAAGGGAAGGGCAGGCTGATGGTTGTGGACTGGAAGAAAGAGGAAACGCCGGAAGGGCCGCCAATCGAGATCAGGCTTACGGAAGACGCGGTAGAGGACCAGATGCGCACCTGCGGGTTCAAGGGTATCAAAAGGCATCCGGGCCTGCCATACCATTATTTTCTGACAGGGGAAAAACCGTAGACCTGGGCCAAATCGAGGCTTAGAAGATCACCCCTAAAACCTCGTCTATTCCCCTCAGGGCCTTTATGAGCGAGGCAGCCTCCCCGCCGGGCAGGTTGCAGGCGAGCGCTTCGGAGAGGATGGCGTCCATGCCTTCAAATGCGCCGGCCACGTCAAGGTCGTTGTCCATGTTTTCAGAAAAAATTCTCCTGAGCCGGTCAGAGGCCCCATCGGCCAGCGCGGCTTTTGCCCCGGCAAGCCCCAGGACCCTGGCTGCCTTCTTCCTGAACCCCCTCAGTTTTTCAGCCATACGGCCCATTGCCGCCTCGGAATAGTCCAGCTTCTCGCGGTACCTGGAGCATATCAGGAAGAACCTGATCTCCCTCGCCCTATGGTCTTTTCCCATCAATGTGTCCGTGTAGTAGATATTCCCCCTGCTTTTGGACATTTTTTTACCTTCCACAAAGAGGTGGTTCGCGTGAAGCCAGTACTTCGCCATCGGGTAGGGCCGCACGGACTCAAGGACCGCCAGCGTGTAATCGTGGTGCCTGAAAAGGTTGTCTATGCCGCCGCAGTATATGGACAGGGTCTCGTGGAAGAGGCTGGCCACGATGCTTGCGTCCTGGATGTTCCAGGACGGCCTTCCCCTGCCTATCATTGTTTCCCGGAAAACCGGGTCCCCTTTCCTGTACCCGAACCAGAGGATGAAGTCCCCAAGGTTCCACTGTATCCCGGGATAGGTGTCCTTATGGAACCTCCTCTTTTTTTTGGGCCAGCGGGACATATCGAGGCCGAAGAGCTTCCCGAAGCCTGGGAACTTAAGTGGGTCGAAATAGACGTCGCGCTTATGCCGGTACGCTATGCCCTTGCGAATAAGCTCTTCTATGATAGCGGCGGACTCGCCCACGTAGTCCGAGGCCTTTGGCAGGTAATCGGGGATTTTCATACCCAGGAGTTTCATATCGCGCACGAACTCCCTTATATTGCGCTCCGTAAGTTCCGTTAGAGAGATGCGTCTTCGCCTGGCTTCTTCTATGGCCTTGTCCTCCATATCGGTTATGTTCATCCCTCTAAGCACGTTATAACCGCTGTAGCGGAGGTAGCGGACGAGGACGTCTTCGAACAGGAAGGTCCTGAAGTTCCCTATATGCGACCGCTGATAGACAGAAGGCCCGCAGGTGAAGACCGTCACAAGCCTGCTGTTTAGGGGCCTGAAGTCCTCCATCCGCCTGCCCAGGGTGTTAAAGAGCCGCAGCATCAGTCCACCCTCACGTGCTTCCAGCGGCCCCTGTGAAACCTGACGGCCATCAGCATCCCCTGTACGCACATTGACGCGACCATTGCCGCCCAGACCCCCACCGCCCCATAATGGAGCACAATGGCAAGAAGATACGCAAGCGGCAGGCGGATGAGCCACATGGAAAAGATTATCACCCACATGGTGCCGCGCGTATCCCCGGCGCCCTGCAAGCCCCCCACCAGGACGGAACCAAGCGCCATGAAAGGCTCGGAGACCATGCTGATGCGCAGATAGCGCGTGGTCTCGGCCAGCACCGCCCCATTGGACGTAAGAAATGCCGCAAGGCGGGCGGCCATTATGAATATCGCGAGCGCCATTACGCTCACCAGGAGGACGCCCGCCTGCGCTATCTTCCATCCGGTCTTTTCCGCGCGGGCGGGGTTTCCGGCCCCAAGGTTCTGCCCGATAAGCACCGAAGCCGTCATGTTGAGGGCGAATGCCGGAAGGTAGATGACCGCCTCGATCCGCAGGCCGTTCGTAAGCGCGGCCATCGCGGCAATGCTCGCGGCCCCCAGCCGGGCCAGGATATTGTAAATGAGGATATACCCGGCGTTCCAGGCTATCTGCAGCATACCGGCGGGCCAACCCAGGCGCACTATCCTGCCGGCCGCCTCAAACGAAATCTTCAGGGGCGCGCTGTAGAAGGAGCGCCACCTTCCGCCCCTGAAAAAGCCGAGATTTATCAGCATGCCGGAAGAGGCCGAAATGGCCGTGGAGAGCGCTATGCCGATGTATCCCATGCGGGGGAAAGGGAATATGCCGAGCACCAGAAGGAAATCCCCGGCTATATTCACAAGGCTCACCACGAACATCGTGAAAAGCGGCTTTTTCACCTCGCCCGCGGCCCTGAAGACGGCATTCGATATGATCAGGATATAATTGGGGCCCAGCGCCAGGGCGAATATCCTGAGGAAATCCCCCGCGATCACCCTTATGCCCGCCGGTAACCCGGCCCAGTCTATTATTTCCCTGTAAAAGACAAACCCCGGGACCGAAATGCATGCCGCCACAATCAAACTGAAGAGGAGCGATTGCCTGGCGATCTCCACCGCCCTCCCAGGGTCCCTGGAGCCGGCCGCCCTGGCCACAAGGGCCAGCGTGCCGATGCTGATGGCGTTTGCGATTACGGTAATGAACAGGTAAATCTGGTATACGAAGCCTATTGCCGCCTGCACATCCGGCCCGATCAGTCCCGCGACATAGATATCGGTCAGGCCCACAAGGAAATAGAAGATCATTATAAGGAGCATCGGCCACGATATGCGCCATATGCTTGCCCGGATGTTCCCTATCGTGAGATCTGCCGCGTTTTCTTTCAGGGCGCCTCTCCGGTGATTAAACTTGGCAATTGGCGGTGTCCTGCCATAGAAAGCATACCAGAATTAAACAGGGCCCTTAAGCGTATTTTGAATGCGGTGGGCACAATGGGATGCAGCCGCGGGTTTTTCAGTCCTCGTCTTTTGCCATGGGGTGAAACTTGTCGTAAACGTCCATGAGATGCGCCAGGTCCAGGTGGGTGTATCGCTGCGTGGTGGAGAGGCTTGAGTGCCCCAGGAGTTCCTGGATCACCCTGAGGTCCGCCCCGGACTGGAGGAGGTGGGTGGCAAACGTGTGCCTTACCGCGTGCGGGCTGATGCGTTTTCCCAGGGCCAGGCCGGAGTATTTCACCACCACCCGCCTGACTGTCCTTTCGGTAAGCCTTGCCCCGGAGCGGTTCACGAAGAGCGCGGCCCCCATCTCTCTCTTCAAGCTCCTTTTAAAAAGGAGCCTCTCCAACAGATAGACCCTTATCGCCTCGATTGCCTTGCCCCCGATGGGGACAAGCCGCTCTTTCTTGCCCTTCCCTTCCGCCTTGAGCATGCCTTCCCTGAGGTTCAGGTCGTCCAGGTCCAGGGCCGTAAGCTCGCTTACGCGGAGTCCGCTTGAGTACAGGAGTTCCAGAATGGCCCTGTCCCTCACGGATTGAAATCCAGTTTCACGCGGGGCCTCAACCAGACTCCTGGCCTCTTCCATTTCGAGAAAGCGGGGGAGCTTCTTCCCGGCCTTGGGCGAGGGGACGAGCTTTGCCGGATTGGCTTTCAGATAGCCCTCGCGGTTCAGGTATTTAAAGAAAGACCTCAGGGACGATAGCATCCGGAGTACGGAGACCTTCTTCATCCCCCCGCCTATAAGAGAGGCCACGAACGCCCTCACCTCGGATAGGGTGACCTCTTCGGGAGAGATGTCCCATTCATTAAAAAAAGCGTGGAGCCCCTGCCGGTAAGCGCGGATGGTATGCGCCGAAGCGCCCTTCTCCACCTCCATGCGCCGGAGGAATTTCCGGATCAGTTCGGCGCTTCTTTCATTCACTTGTAGAAGATTTCAAACAGCAGAAATGTGAGGGCGATGCCCAAGGCGCCGCCCGCGATCACCTCGGAAGGGCTGTGTATCTTCTTTCCCACCCTGCTCTGGGCAATAATGACCGCAAGCAGCAGGGTCAGGGCCGAGGCGAAGAAATTCCCGGTCAGGAAGGTAACGGAAACCCATACGGAAAACGCGAAGGCCGAGTGGCCCGACGGCATGCCGCCCATCAGCGGATGGCCCTTTCCGAACCGCGCCTTGAGGAGCACTACCGCTATCAGCACCAGGGCCGTGGACAGTATGGCTATGTCGTACCCCGAGTGTTTGGCGATCGTAAAACCGCGCTCGAAGAACAGGACGAAATATGGATAGAGCAATATAAGGCCGATCACCGCCGCCCCGAAGGATGTTATAAAGACCGCCCCGGCGGCCACGTCCTTGGCTATCCGCGCCTTCTCATTCAGTCCGGGTGAGAAAAGGTCCACGGCCGCCTCTATGGCCGTGTTGACCGTCTCCGCAAGGAGCACCAGTATCACCGCCAGCGAGACCAGTATGAAATCCGTCTTCGTAACGCCCATCGCGAAGCAGAGGATAAGGACTGCAAACGCGGTAATAAAATGATACCTGAGGTGCCGCTGGGTCCTGGCCGCGTGCAGTATGCCTTCTATGGCAAAGCCCGCGCTCTTAAGCCATCTCCTAAAGGGCACGGAGGAACTCCCTCTCCTTTCGCGTCATCTTTCTTTCCTCTTCCTCCCCAAGCTCGTGGTCATAGCCCAGGAGGTGCACGAAGCCGTGCACCAGCAGGCGGCTTATTTCTTCATCCAGGGTGGCCCCGTAAAGCCGCGCGTTCCTCAGGGCAACCTCCGGGCATATCACGATATCGCCCAGGAGGAAGGGTCTGCTCTCTTTTTTTCTTTTTATCCGGCCGATCTCGCCAGGCTCGACCTGCGGGAACGAGAGCACGTCCGTGGGCCTGTCCCTGCCCCTGAACTCGCGGTTCAGGCGGCGCATCCGGGAGGCCCCGGCGAGGACTACTCCAAGCTCCGCCCGGTCAAGACCTGAAAGGAGAAGCAGTCTGCGGCTGTTTCTCTCTATCCGCCGAGGCCTTACCGGTATCCGCCTTTGGGAACTGGATAGCCGTACTTTCAACGCCCGCCTCCCTGCTGAAATCAAATCCGGGGTAATCTATCCTCTTGTGCAGTATGCCCGTAAGGATGAATATGAACCGCCTTTTTACAGCCTGTATGTCCTTCAGAGTAAGCTCGCATTCATCGAGCTGGCCCTCGAGGAATATGTGATTTATTATCTTGTTCACCAGGCTCGCGATGCGCGCCGGGGTGGGCTCCGAGAGCACCCTGGAGGCCGCCTCCACAGCGTCCGCCATCATCACCAGCGCGGCCACCTTGCTCTGGGGCTTGGGGCCGGGGTACTTGTACTCGTCCTCGGGCAGCTCCTCGGCCTTCTCCTTCGCCTTCTGATAGAAATAGGTTATCAGGCTGTTGCCGTGGTGCTGCTGGATGATGTCTATTACCGCCTCCGGAAGCTTATACTGCCTTGCCAGGTCCTCGCCCTCCTTGACGTGAGAGATAAGCACCATGCTGCTCATGTGCGGGGTAAGGCGGTCGTGCCTGCTGGCCCCTCCGGCCTGGTTCTCCACAAAATAGTCCGGCATCTTTATCTTCCCGATGTCATGGTAGTAGGCGCTGACCCTGGCCAGGAGCGGGTTCACGCCCACGTCCTCCGCGGCGGCCTCCACCAGGTTCCCCACTATTATGCTGTGGTGGTAAGTGCCCGGCGCGGCGATCATCATCGTGCGCATAAGGGGGTGCTCCAAATCCAGAAGCTCCAGCAGGCTTATGTCAGTCGTTATCCCGAAGAGATATTCCAGAATGGGGAGCGCTATCGAGACTATCGCTATCACGGAAACAGCGGAGACCGTGGCGAAGACGAAGGAGTAGAATGCCATGGTGGTAAAGAGCTGCTCCCTGAAGAGCAGTATGGCAAATACGGTCAGGACGTTGACCGCAAAGACATAAGCCCCGCCCTTTATTATCTCCGTCCGGCGCTTGCACCGTATCACGCTGAATGCGGCCGTGAGGCTGCCCATAAAGGCATAAAACCCATACGACGCGTCATGAAGCCAGACGCCGGAGAGCACACTGGTGACGAAAGAGAACATTATGGCCGTATGCGTGTCGAAGAGGAGCATCGAGAGCATCGCCCCGGCCGCTATGGGGATGGCGTAGACGATGCTGGCCGACGGGAAATAGAGCCCCCTGGACATCCCGGCGAAGACGAATTCCCAACCCCTTCCGAGTATGAGCGTGCCCGCCGTCAGGAGCCCGAGGAGGAGCATCTTTTTATCGTCCTTCAGAAAACGGGGCTTGTACCGCTCGATGTCGCGGTAAAAGACCACCATTAAAAAATAGGAGATGAAAAGCGCCCCCAGTACGGTGTCCGCGCGGAGCTTCGTGGTGATTGCAAGGGCCGTCCCCAGGGCGAAAAGACCGATATAGTAATACCTTTTCAGGTCTTTTTTCTTCGGCTCGCGGGAGGCTTCTTTTTTGGAGCGACCATTAGTCTTTTGGCTCTTCGCGCCGTTTCTCGTATCTTTCATATGCCCTTAGGATCTCCTGAACGAGCTTGTGCCTCACCACGTCTTTTTCGCTAAAGTATATCATTTTTACATTTTCGACATCCCTTAGCACCTTCTCGGCCTCGATAAGCCCCGAGACCTTGCCCGGAGGCAGGTCTATCTGGGTTATGTCCCCGGTGATTACGGTCCTCGAGTTGAAGCCTAATCTGGTAAGGTACATCTTCATCTGCTCGCTCGTCGTATTCTGGGCCTCATCCAGTATTATGAACGAGTCGTTCAGCGTCCTGCCCCTCATGAAGGCAAGCGGGGCAACCTCTATTATCCCCTTCTCTATCAGCCTCAGTGATTTTTCCGCCTCCATCATGTCGAAGAGGGCATCGTAAAGCGGCCGGAGATAGGGGTTTACCTTCTCGTATATGTCACCGGGAAGAAACCCCAGCTTCTCGCCCGCTTCCACCGCTGGCCGCGCAAGCACTATGCGGGAGACCTCCTTCCTCACAAGCGCATTCACGGCCATGGCCATGGCGAGATAGGTCTTCCCCGTGCCAGCCGGGCCGATGCCTATCACCATGTCATGCGTGCGAATGGAATCTATGTACTCCCTCTGGGTTTCGGTCTTCGGGATTACAAGCCTCTTTTTTGAGGAGACCTCTATATTGCTCTGGAAGAGGCCCCTCACTGAAACGCCCTCGCCGGCGGTCTGCGCATCGAGGGCCTGCCTTATATCTTCGGGCTTTATTACATAGCCCTGCCTGTTTATGGCCCTAAGCTCTTCTATTATCTTCTCCGCCTTTCCAACCGATGCTTCGTCGCCCTGGATGAAAAGCCTGTCCCCCCGGAAGCTGATGACCACGCCAAGCCTTTCCTCGATAAGCCTGAACGACGGCTGAAGGGCCTCGCTTACCAGTTCCAGTTCCCTGTCTATGTCTATTTCTATCTGAGCTGTTACCACTCTGCGGAGGGGGTTTTGCAACTTCCGGTACGCCTTCTCAGGGTCGATCTTTTCATCTATCTAATATAAGCATAGCATCCCCATAGGAAAAAAATCTATAACCCTCATTGACGCATTCTTTATAAGCCCCAAGCAGGTTTTCCCGCCCGCAGAGGGCCGAGGCCAGCATCAGCGGAGTGGACCGCGGGAGGTGAAAATTGGTTATCAGACAGTCAGCCGCGCGGAAGTTATAGCCCGGATAAATGAAAATCCCGGTTGTGCCCATTATCCGGCCATTGGGGGAGGAGAGAAGCCCGCAATTTCCGGACAGATACCCCTCGACAGCCCTTGTGGCCGTAGTGCCCACGGTAAAGACCCTTCCGCCTGATTTTTTTGTCTTTTCGATCTCTTCGGGCAGCGTGCGGTCCAGCTCAAAATATTCCTCTTCCATCCTGTGATCTTCCAGATTATCCGCCCGGATGGGGGCGAATGTGCCCCGCCCGACATGCAATGTAAGCTCCCGGACCAAAACGCCTTTTTCTCTTAGCCGGTCCAGAAGCCCCGGCGTGAAGTGCAGTCCCGCCGTCGGGGCCGCGATGGAACCTTCTTTTCTGGCATAGACGGTCTGATAGCGCTCTTTGTCCAGCCCGTCCGGTTTCCTTTTTATATAAGGGGGAAGGGGCATATCGCCGGAATCGTAAAGGATCTTTTTCAAGTCGCCTTCATATAAAAGACGGGCCTTCCCGCCCCCGGTCAGCTCCAGGCTCAGATGTTCAGAGACCCGCAAAGAACCGGTATAGCCCCCTTTTGAGAGCACCTCCCATGTGTCGCCGGAGAGGTTTCTTGCCAGGAGCACTTCCAGTTTCCCTCCGGTGGGCTTTTCGCCCGTGAGCCTCACAGGGAGCACCTTTGTGTTGTTTATGATGAGGAGGTCGCCTTTGCTCAGATATTCCGGCAGGTCGCGAAAACGCCTGTGCTCAAGGCGGCTGCCCCTGAGTACGGCCAGCCTGGATTCGTCTCTCTTTTGAGCGGGCCGGAGCGCTATCAGCGCTTCGGGGAGGGGGAAATCAAATTCCCTGATTTCCATACAAGACCAGGGACGTCCCCGGATAGAAGTATGAAAGTATCTCTTTATAGGTCTTGCCGGACCTGGCCATCTCCAGGGCGGACCACTGGCACATGCCCACCCCGTGGCCGTATCCGGAGCCTTCCATGTCCATATAGCCGTCCTTGAACTCGAAATCAAATGCCGTGCTGGGGAGCTTCCGCCAGCCCATCATCCTCCTGAAATCGGTGGCCTTCACTACCGTGACGCCCTTGTCCGTGTCTATCTCCAGTTCGCGCACCCTCCCGGTCACCGTCCTTGATTTTAACCTGATGTCCTTTATTCCTTCCATATTCAGGGCGGCCTCTATCTCCTGCACGCTGAACCGGCGGGCCCAGCTTGCGTAGGGGGAGAGATCGGATTTCACCTTTACGGGCTTCAGATACGGAAGCGATTTGCCGAAGACCTCAACCGGGTCCTCGGTCTCGCCCACCGAAGTGGAATGGAAGAACGCCTGTATGAGCTTGCCTTTATATGTGAGGACCTCGCCGGCGGTCGCCTTTACCGCCTCGGAGACCTTCTCGTCGTCAATGTCCCCCTCGTAAACCTGGTTCAAAGTGGAAGAAGTTATATCGTAATTCGAATGCTCGTTCTGCTCCTTCTGATAAAGGGCGTAAGTCCGTGAGACCACGGCCTGGGCCTTAAGGGCCTCCATCGCCCAATCGGTCCCGGTCTCGGCCTTCACCACGCTTTTCAGGTATTCCTCCAGGGGCATCTCGTTTACCAGATAAAGCCCTCCGCTCCCCTTCCAGACCTCTATCTTGCCGCTGAAGGGCTTATCGTGGGATATGAGGAGTTTCCCCATGGTCTGGTCCACAAGCTTTATATTCTCGTTTGCCTGGGGCGCCTTGAACTGGCCGTCCGTAATAAGGACCCTTATCGTGGTCTCGGCGTAAACTGCCGCCGGCAGGAAGACGCTTATCAGGAAAACAAAAAAAACCCTCTTCAATCTCTCCACTTTCCGGGCGCTAGCGGCGGCCCAAAAGCCATAATATGAGGGTAAGTATAACGCTTAGCAGTATGCTTGTGGCAAGTGGAAAATAGAGGGTGAAGTTCTTCCTCTTGATTACTATATCGCCGGGGAGCTTGCCCAAAAAAGGCACATGTCCCGCGGCCAGAAAAACAAGCCCTATTGCGGCCATAACCACTCCCGCAATAATCAGGATCCTGGCCATCTCGTGAAATCCGTTCAGGGCTTTCCCTTCCCGGCGTGTTTGGGCCCAAGGAACCTTTCCATCTCGGAGTATATGCAGCCGCAGTATTTCTGCCTGTAGAGGCCCAGTTCCTTTGACATCCTCACGCCCTCCCTGTATCCGGGCCGGAAGTCCTCGTAATAGAACGGGATCTTATAAAGCGATTCCACCTCCCCCGCCTCCTCCAGAAGGATGTCGAACTTCTGATAGGGGCTTACAAGCAGGGTGGTGCTGAAGGCGTCCGCCTTCAGCCTCTTCGCGGCCCCCGCGGTCTCCTCAAGGCGCATCCGATAGCATATCCTGCACCTTTCACCCGGTTCGGTCTTCTCGCCCACGGCACGCAGGAAATCCTTCAGCCCGTAATTGTCCGCATAGGCGATATCGAGCCCCCAGAGTTCCTGAAGACTGTTCAGGGCCGCAAGCCTGTTCAGGTACTCCTGCGCGGGGTGGATATTGGGGTTATACCAGAAGCCTTTCATCTCCATGCCGGCATCCCGCAGTTTGGAAACGGGATACAGGGCGCAATTGGCGCAGCAGATATGCAGGAAAAGCCTCATAATCAATTTTAACCGTTCTTTTCTTGTAAGAAAAGAACCAAAAGAACTTTTGGCCCAAAGGGGCTTTTAGAACATTCCCCTGAAAAACAAAAAAGCGGAGGGAAAGGCACTTTCCCTCCGCATATGTTAAGTTTCCGGTTTACATCATGGGCATCTCGCCGCCGGGCATTACTCCAGGCCCGCCGGGCGTTGGCCCCGGCATCCCGGGCATATTGCCCACTCCCATAAGCATCGTCCTTACGAGAACGGCGTTGAACAGGTCCGTAGTGGAATCGAAGCTGTCCAGCTTCGTGGTCACGAATACCCCGTTCTGAAAGGTCCCCAATACGGCCGCATTGGAGAATCCGACATTCAGGGTCGCGTTGTTGATGGCGGTCAGGTTGAACGTGGACAGAACGGTGTTGAGGCTGGATACCGTGCCCGAAGCAAGCACGAAGATGTTGGTTGCGTTGCACATCCCGCTTGAGATGTCGGTTTCGCTGCAGATGACCTGCATTGGGAACCCGTTCGCCTGGGCCATGCCCACCATGTTGCCGAGCCCGGTCTGGTTGGCAATACCCCCGCTGTTTACCAGAAACGACATCGGCCCCACTCCGATCGTGAGCGAATTATTGGCAAAACCGCCTGGAAACCCCGTCATCCCCGAATGGTAACCCTGCACCCTCCTCTGGTCCATCTCCGAGGCGTTCATCGGGGTTGTCGTCATGGTCACCGAGCAGGCGTTCGTCCCAAACCCGGATACGTCGAAGTTCTTGAGGTCGAAGTCCATTCCGGCCTCGGCATTCTGGTTTGGAAGGACATCAACGGCCCCGGTCAAGTCGATGGAGCAGTTGTTGCCTATGCAGCTGATGACGTTCGGCGCGGCGCCCGGCGCCGTCCTGAAAGAATTGAAGGCGCAGGTATTCGTCACGCCCGAACTGTTCGTCAGGATCACGTTGCGGTCAAATGCCATGTGCAGCCTGGTGTAGGAACCGGACGGACAGTTGGAGACGTTCACAAGCTGAAGCGTGTTGGCCAGCCCGGTCAGATCCAGGCTTACCGCGTTGGAGAGCACGGTGCAGGTCTGGCCGGAGGCGGCGTTTATCATGGAGACGGAATTGATGGTGGCCGTAACCTGTCCGTAATTGGAGATATCGTCAGTGAAATAGAAGCTTACGGGCGCGGTCTGGGCCGATGGGCCGGGCCCCGGCCCGCCGCCGTGGTCGCCGCCGCATCCGGAGAACCAGACGATCAAACCTGTGGAAAACAGCCATAATAAAAAAAGTTTGTGCCAGGCCCTTGTTCTCATGGATTTCCCCCCTTGATTTGCAGCGCGATTAATACGGTTGAAGGAACCCTGGGTAATCTATTTAGATTTTATATGAATGGAATCGGTTGTCAAAAGTTTTCAAAAAGGGCAAAGTTGTTGAATTTTAAATGGCTTTGATAATACTATATAAACTGTTCAAACGGGATGTCAGGCGGAATTGAAGGCAATATCGGGGCCGTGCTCGGGCGGATCGAAAGAGCCGCCCTCAAGTCCGGGAGGAAGGCGGGGGACATCATGCTCCTTGCCGTCTCGAAGACTGCAAGCCCGCAGTTGGTAAGAGAGGCGTTCCGGGCCGGTCAGCGCCATTTCGCCGAGAGCCGCGTCCAGGAGGCCAGGGCCAAGATGAAAGAGCTTGAAGACCTCGAAATAGACTGGCAGTTTATCGGCCATTTGCAGATCAATAAGGCCAGGGCGGCCGTAGGCTGCGGATTCTCGCTTATCCACTCGGTGGACAGCAAAAAACTCCTTTTGGAGCTTGAGAGGGAAGCCGCCAGGGCCGGGCGCGTGCAGAGGGCGCTTCTGGAAGTGAAGCTCTCGCCGGAGGAAACCAAGCACGGGGTTGAAGAAGAAGGTTTGATGGAACTGCTCATCGGGTCCGGAAAGACAAAGCACATGAAAATAGAAGGGCTGATGACCATACCCCCCTATTCCGATCGCCCGGAAGACTCCAGGCCTTATTTCAGGAGATTGAGGGAACTCAGGGACAGGGCGGAGGGCGAGGGTTTCCGGCTTCCGGAGCTTTCGATGGGGATGTCCAACGATTTCGAAATAGCAATCGAAGAAGGCTCCACGATAGTGCGCGTGGGCACGGCCATCTTCGGGGAGCGGGGTCAGGCATGAGTAATCTCACGATAGGTTTCATCGGCGGAGGCAATATGGCCGAGGCCCTCATAAAGGGGCTTACGGCCCAGCCACGGCTGGGCAATAAGGACATAATCGTCTCCGAGCCCAGGGAAGAGCGCCGCTCCTACCTTGAAAAGACCTATGGGGTCAAAGCCACCGGGTCGAATGCCGAGGCCGTAAAAGCCTCCGGCATCATCGTCCTTGCCATTAAGCCGCAGATAATGGAAGAGGTGCTGAATGGGATTGCCCCTTTCGTAGACGAAGAGAAAGCGGTTGTCTCCATAGCGGCCGGGGTGAGGCTTTCATACCTGGAAAGGAAGCTGAAAACCAAAAAGCTTGTGCGCGTTATGCCCAACACCCCCGCCCTTGTCGGCCAGGGGATGACCGTGCTCTCCCTCTGCGAGTGCATGCACGGGGAAGAGATGTCCATAATCCGGGATGTGTTCATGTCCGTGGGAAAGGTGATAACCCTGCCCGAGAAATACATGGACGCGGTGACGGCCCTTTCCGGGAGCGGCCCGGCTTTCGTCGCGCTCTTTCTGGAAGGGATGATAGAGGGCGCGGTAAAGATGGGCCTGAAGGAGGAGGACGCGCGGATGCTTGCCATAGAGACGGCGATAGGGACGGCCCGGCTCCTGGAAGAGGAAGGGCTCAGCACAACGAGACTCCGCGAGATGGTAACTTCGCCGGGCGGCACCACGGAGGCCGGCCTGAAGGCGTTCGAGGCGGAGGGACTGAAAGAGACCGTCCACAAGGCAATCGAGAGCGCAACCCAAAGAGCGAAGGAGCTTGGAAAGGACTGATGGTAATCTACTATTTCATAACCGCAATAGCCAGGATACTGGACATAGTCCTCAGCATTTATACGTGGGTAATAATAGCCGCCGCGCTCATAAGCTGGGTGAGCCCGGACCCATACAACCCGATAGTGCGGTTCCTCTACCGTGTTACAGAGCCGGTCCTGCGCCCGATAAGGAGGCGGCTGGGCGTATTGGGCGGCATCGATTTTTCCCCGATGATAGTCATACTGATCATACTTCTAATAAAATATTTCGTAATAGGGCTTTTGAGGCAGCTTGCATTCAGATTTGCAGCGATATAGCGGCAGAGGGGCGCGGGGCGCAAAGGCCGCTTAATAAAATCAGGAGGTAGCGATGAGGATTTCGCCCCTGGACATCCAGCAGAAGAACTTCCCCATGAGGTTTCGGGGATTCGACCCCGACGAGGTCTACGCCTTTCTGGAACTCATAAGGGAGGAGATGGAAGAGCTGAACCGCGAGAACGCCTCCCTGAAAGAGACCGTCGGCCGGCTGGAGAACCAGCTTAAGGACTACAAGGACATGGAGGTGGCCCTCAGAGAGACCCTGATGACCGCCCAGCAGATGGTGGACGAGTACAAGAACAACGCCCGGAAGGAGGCCGAGCTGATCATCCGCGAGGCCGAGATAAAAGGCGAAGAGATGCTCAGGGACGCCCAGGAGCGCGTGGTGAAGATCCACGAAGACATCGTGGACCTGAAGGGCATCAGGAGGCATTTCAAGGAAGAGCTGCGCCGCCTGATAGACAGCCATCTGAGCATGGTGGAGTTCGACAGGGAGCGCGAGGGCGAGGCCGAAGAGGAGAGCGCAGCCGCCCCGGATTTCCTGGAAGACCCCGGAGAGGACGACAGCGCCAGGTGAAACCGCGGTTCCATGCCCTGAAGGGCGTTGAAGACATACTGCCCCCCGATACATACCTTTGGCGGGATATAGAACGCAAGGCCATGCAGGCCTTTGGCCCCTGCGGCTTCGAAGAGATAAAAATTCCCATAATTGAGCATACCGAACTCTTCTTAAGGAGCATCGGCGAGACCACCGATATTGTGGAAAAAGAGATGTATACCTTCACGGACAAGGGCGGGCGCAGCGTCACGCTTCGCCCGGAGGGGACCGCCCCGGTCGTCCGTGCTTATGTGGAGCATAACCTCGCCACGCGGCCGTCTCCCCAGAAATTCTTCTACCGGGGGCCGATGTTCCGCTATGAGAGGCCCCAGAAGGGCAGGCAGAGACAGTTTTACCAGATAGGGGTGGAGGCGTTCGGTGTGGCGGAACCGGGCATAGACGCTGAAGTGATAGCCATGCTTATCGATTTTCTTGAGAAAGCCGGGCTCTCCAGCTCGCTCTCGCTGGAGCTGAACTCGATAGGCTGCGATGTCTGCCGCCCGGATTATAAGGCAAAACTCAGGGAGTACTTCGGGGGCAGGCTGAGTGAACTCTGCCCGGACTGCGCGCGCCGCTTCGAGCAGAACCCGCTGCGCATCCTTGATTGCAAGGTTGAAAGGTGCGCGGCCCTGAAACAGGACGCCCCGCTGATAACAGACAGCCTCTGCGAGGCTTGCCGGACGCATTTCGACGAGCTTAAAAACCTGCTTGGGAATCTGGGAATAGATTACAAGCTGAACCCGCGTATGGTGCGCGGACTGGATTACTACACGAGGACCACCTTCGAGGTGACCACTAACCTGCTGGGCGCGCAGAACGCTGTGGCCGCAGGCGGAAGGTATGACAAGCTTGTAGAGGAGTTCGGCGGGCCGCCGACCCCGGCCATAGGGTTTGCCGCCGGGACAGAGCGCCTGGCCGCGTTATTGCAGTCCACTCTCAAGGCGCCCTCGCCAAGTCTGTTCATAGCCACTCTGGGCGCGGAGGCCTCGCGCGAGGCCCTGAAGATGGCCGTCTCGCTGAGGCGGAAGGGCATATGGACCGAGATTGGCTACGGAGGGGCATCCCTCAAGAGCCAGCTCCGCAAAGCCGACCGGACCGGAGCGGTCTACGTCTTCATAATCGGAGAGGACGAACTGCGCGAGCGAAAGGCGAAATGGAAGAACCTGAAGGACGGCTCTTCTGGAGAGGTCCGCCTGGAAGACGCGGAAGGCTTCATCCAGAACGCGGGCCAGCGGCTTGCATGATTGCCCTGGGCCTTGTCGTCTCCCTGCTGGCCTCTATCGCCTGCCTGTTCGCTTTTCGAAGGCTTTCCAGGTCGGTCCAGGAGATACGGAACGGGATAGAGAGGCTCAAGAGGGGCGATTTTGGACCGCAGGCAATCGGTGCGCAATCCGGTCCTCTGGCGGATGAGTTCAGGCAGCTGACTGAGAGCCTCCGGGAAAGGTTCACCGCGCTGGACTGGAAGGCCCGGTATTTGGAAAGCATGCCGGACCCCGTGCTGGTGCTCGATTACGACAACCTCATAATGGATTTCAATCCCGCCTTCACGGCCCTGCTTGGATACAGTAAAGAGGACATGGTGGGCTACTCCATATTCGATCTTATGGACGAGGAGAACGGGAAGGTGATGTCCCGGAACCTTCTGGCAAACGGGCATGGAAAGCTGACCTCGCACGAGGTGTCCCTGATTGCCAGGGGAGGCAAGGCGGTGCCCGTGCTTATCTCATGCGCCCCCGTAACGGACAGGGAAGGAGAGGTGGTGGCCAAGGTGGGGGTGCTGAAGGAATTCAGCAAGGAGGTCTCTCTCCGGAAAAGCCTCAGGGAACTTGGCGAGAACCGCCGGGTCATAATGGACAGCATGCCCGATATCCTCCTGGTCCTTAACCGGGAATATGAAATAGTGCTTGCAAACAGGACCGCGTGCGAGACCGGGGGCGAATTGGCCGGCAAGAGGTGTTACGAGGTCTTCCACGACAGGGAGTCCGTCTGCCCCGGCACGGACGGCCAGGACTGCCCCGTACAGGAGGTATTCAGGCAGGGGAAGCCCTCGGGGGCCGTGCACCTCTACCACGAACAGGGCCGCAGGAAATATGTGCAGATAAGCGCCTATCCCATAAAGGACGAGGACGGGCTCGTGCGGAACGCAGTCTGCATAATGAGGGACATAACCGCAGGCAAGACGTACGAGGACGAGATAGCGAGGCGCAACAAGGAACTGGCTACCCTGCTTTCCATTTCAAGGAAGGTGAACAATTCCCTGAAGGGCGAAGACATATTCAACTCCGCCCTGGAGAGCCTGATAGAGCTCACCGGCATGCAGGGCGGGGCCATCTTCCCGCTCGACGAGTTGGGGAGGGAACTCGCCTGCAATTATCACAGGGGGCTTTCGGACGATTACATAAAGGGAATGGCAAAGTTCCGGGTTGGGGAGGACATCCCCGGGAGGGTGGCGCAAAATGGGGAGATATTCACATCCGCCGACCTCACTGAAGACAGCAGGGCCCGGAGGTCGCTCTTCATCCATACGGGCATAAGGGGATGCGCTAGCTTCCCGATAAAGGGGAAAGAGAAGACTATCGGCGTTTTCTGCCTCTTCAGTTTCGGCCGGCACGAGTTCACGCCGGATGAGGAGAGGATATTCATGTCCGTGGGGGAGATAACCGGAATAGCCTTCGACAACATAAAGCTTTACGAGAAGATGAAGCTCCTTTACCAGCAGCACAAATGGAGAAAGACCGAGGAACAGAAAAAGCTCCTCGAACTGGCAAGCGTCCTCTCGACGAAGCTCGATGTAAGGGAGATGCTCGACACGGCCATCCTCACGGTAAAACAGTTCTTCAGGGCGGATTTCGCCTGTTTTCTGGAGATGGACAACGGGGGGAACCTGGTAGTGAGGTCCGCCCCTGGTTCGGGGCTGCCCGAAGGCGCGTTGATATATGAAAAGGGCGATAACTCGATAGAGGCCGCCGCCATCAGGACGAAGAGGCCCGTGATCGTGGAGGACATCCAGTCACAATATGGATACGCCTTTGCAAGGGACATAGCGCGCGGGCAGTACAAGGTGGCCTGCGCCATACCGGTATACTCGGGCAACCGCGCGCTCTCCGCACTGAGCTTCTACTGTTCTTACTTCAAGCGGCTGAGGGACGAGGACATCTTTTTCTTCCAGACGATGGCCAACATACTGGATGTGGCCCTGGAAAGGGCGCAGCTATATGATAAATTCATCATAGGCAAAGGGATGTCCGAGACGATCCTGGAGAGCATAGAGGACGGGATCATCACCGTGGACACCCAGGGCAGGGTGCTGGCCGCAAACAGGGCCGCCGGGGCCCTTGCCGGGATAGACCCGGTTTCGGCACTGGGCCGGTACTTCAGCGAACTCTTCGGGGATTCCGAAGAGGATCTGAAGTTCAGCTATCTGCTCTCGAAGATAATGGAAGAGGTCCTGCAGGGCAATCACATGGAAAGAGAGGCGGCCATAACCGGCCGGAGCGGCAGGAAGGTCCCGATCCTCCTCAACGGATATCCGGCAAGGGACCAGAAGGGTTCGGTGGCAGCCGTCATCTTCGCGCTGCGGGACATCTCAAGGCACGAGGAGGCCGACAGCATAAAAAGCGAGTTCCTGCGGAGCGCCTCTCACGAGTTCCGCACCCCGCTCTCCGCGATAGTGGGCATGACGGAGATGATCCTCGACCGGGAGGTCTCCAGGGAGAAGGAGCGCGTTTACCTGGAGACCATATACACCGAGGGGAAGAGGCTTTCCGAGATAGTGTCCTGTCTCCTTGATCTTGACGCCATCGAGAGCGGCAAAGAGGTCTTGAGGCTGGGCGAGACCAGCCTTGACAGCCTCATATCGGAGGTGCTCGCCGAGTTCGCGCCCGCCGCGGGCAGGAAGGGAGTTGACCTGAGCGTGTCGATGGAAGGCGATATGCGCGGGTTCAAGGCCGATGCCGAAAAGCTCAAGCAGATGCTCAGGAACCTCATGCAGAATTCCCTCACCTACTCAGATCCGGGCTCAAGGATAGAGATAACAGGCGAGAGAGTGGAGGGCGGCCTCGAGTTGGTCCTGAGGGACACGGGATGGGGCATACCGGAAGATGACCTGAAGCACCTGGGCCAGAAATTCTACAGGGGCCGCTACGCACAGAAGACCAAGGGCAAGGGCCTGGGCCTCGCACTGGTCAAGGAGATAGTAAAACTGCACCGGGGCGCTATCGGGATAGACTCTCATGAGGGGAAAGGCACTACCATAAAAATAGAGATTCCGGAGAAAGGGACCGATGAGCAAGATCCTTCTGATTGACGACGAGCCTTTCATCTTGATGATGATTGAAGACAAGCTGAAGAGGGCCGGGCTTGCGGTAGTCACTCAACGGGAAAGCGTTACCGCAGTGGAGAGGGCCAGGAGGGAGCGGCCCGACCTGATCATCCTGGACTGGATGATGCCGGAGGTAAGCGGGCTGGAGGTCTGCAAGGCCCTCAAATCCGACCCGGAACTCTCACATATCCCGATAATCATGCTTACCGCGAAGAGCCAGGAGGACGAAGAGAAACTTGGGATCAGCTGCGGCGTGGAGCGTTACATGATCAAGCCTTTCAGCCCCAAGATACTGCTTGAATACGTCCTTGAAGTCCTGGAAAAATACAAACGGAAACCCTGACATATCCGTAAATAAACGCATCAGGGCCCGCCTTGGCGGGCCCTTTCATTTTCACCTGCTGTGACAGGGATTACATCTTTTTATCGACCCGTCCGGTTAGAATCCACCTGATTCTTTTGAATTGACCAAAAACCAGTTCTGTTTCCGAAAAGGCAAACTCCGCACGGGCGGGCCTTTTTAGTGGAGGTAAAAAGATGAGAAGATTTCAAGGGCACTGGAGCTATGCGGCAATCTGCACGCTGATCCTGCTGGCGTTCACAATGGCCGGATGCGGAGGAGGAGGCGGAAGCGCGTCCACAAGCCCCGGCGCCAGCAGCGGAAGCAGCCTTCAGCCTTCCGGCTCCAATCCGGACCAGCCAACCCCGCCCCCTTCAAACGGGAATACTTCCGGGGCACAGCCGCCCTCGGGCAATACCAACGGCACTCAGCCCCCGGCAGCCGGAGGCTCGGGCGGCACACAGACTGCCTCGATGGGCCCGCTGAAGGTATGCGCCTCGAACCCGCGCTACTTCTGCGACCCGCAGGGCAACCCGGTCTATCTCACCGGCTCCCACACATGGAGCGACCTCAAGGAGGTGGACTCCACCACAAACCCCCCTGCCCCGTTTGATTACACCGCCTGGCTGGATTTCCTCCAGGCCCATAATCACAATTTCATGCGCGGCTGGACTTGGGAGCTGTCCAAGTATACCTATGACGGCACGATGAACTATTCCTCCCCGTTCCCTTGGCCAAGAACGGGGCCCGGCACCGCGCTGGACGGCCAGCCCAAGTTCGATCTCTCGCAGTTCAACCAGGCCTACTTCGACCGGATAAGAAACGAGGTCATCGAGGCCGGGCAGCGGGGGATTTATGTCTCGATCATGCTCTTCGAGGGGCACGGGGTGCAGGAGTCGCTTGCCCCCTGGTGCTGGAACGGCCACCCGTTCAATATCAACAACAACATTAACGGGATAAACGGCGACCCCAACGGGGACGGCCGGGGCACGGAGATAGACACCCTCCAGATCCCCGCCGTGACCGCCATCCAGGAGGCCTATGTCAAAAAGATGATAGACACCCTGAACGACCTGGACAACGTGCTCTGGGAAGTGGCCAACGAGGCCGGTTCCTATTCGACCCAATGGCAGTACCATATGATCAATTTCATCAAGAGCTACGAGGCCACAAAGCCCAAGCAGCACCCCGTTGGGATGACCTTCCAGTACGCTGGCGGCAGCACCTCTACGTTATTTGCCAGCCCGGCGGACTGGATATCCCCCGGCACGGACATGCCTTATCAGACGAATCCCCCTGCCGCCGACGGCAGCAAGGTCGTCATAGTGGACACCGATCATCTTGGCGGCGCCTGGGGCGACAGGACATGGATATGGAAGTGCTTCGCGCGCGGCCTGAACCCCATAGTGATGGACCCCTATCTTGAAGGGGGCGGCAACGAGGGCGAGAGGGTCGCCATGGGCGAGACGCTTACATATGCTAAGAAGATGGATTTAGGCTCGGATGTCCCCAGGGGAGACCTCTCCTCCACGGGTTATGCGCTGGCAAATCCGGGCAAGGAGTACCTGGTCTATCAGCCCGGTTCAGGAAGCTCTTTCAGCGTGAGCCTTGCGGCCGGAACTTACAGTTACGAGTGGTTCAACACGGCCACGAACTCCGTGGCCGCAACCGGCACCGTGACCTCGAACGGCGGGTCTCTGAGCTTCACACCCCCGTTCTCGACAGACGCGGTGCTGTATCTGCATCAGTAAATTTTCTCCTTGACTGAAAAGAGGGGGCGGGCGCAAGCGCCCGCCCCCTCTTTTCTCTTTTTGATTACTCGAATTTTAAATTCAAATTTTGATTACACCGGCTAAGGCGCATTCATCGCTGCGGCTTGGGAGTGAAGATTACTTCTGAAATGGAACCGTCCCATTTTCGCCCTTTTCTAAGTAATCCTTTGTTTGTCATTCCGGGCTTGACCCGGAACCCAGAGATGTGTAGTAGTGTAGTGGGTCGAGTTAGCGGAGCGTAACCCGACATTTCCGATTCTGTTTCACCCAGAGAATTTTAATGGTTTGATTTATAAGGTCTATAATCTATTAACAGAATTTGTCGGGTTACGCTCCGTAGAAGAGATAACATTCCAGACTGGATTCCCGCTTTCGCGGGAATGACAACGACCTCGATGGAATTCTTTATTTCTGTAATCCCCCCGCACCCCCCTTTAGAAAGGGGGGGGGAACTGGTTTAATTCCTTAACAGAGGTTTTTCGGGGGTATGGGGGCGGAGCCCCCATACAAAAAAGGGGTGGTGGGCGGGATTAGATAAAAAAATTGTTCTTACGCTTTTGAAGCTCTGCTCCATATCCAAATCCCTATCTCCTCCTCAATATCTCCCTTGCCGCGATCACGCCTGAGGCAGAGGCCTGCACAAGCCCCCGGCTCACCCCCGCGCCGTCGCCCACGGCAAAGAGGTTCTCCACCTCCGTCTCCAACTGGGGCGTGAGCTTCGGGCGCATAGAGTAGAACTTCACCTCCACCCCGTACAGAAGAGTATGCCTCTCGTTCACGCCGGGGGCAAGCTTGTCCAATGCCTGCAGCATCTCGATTATGTCGCTCAGATAGCGGTAGGGTATCACGAAGCTTAGGTCTCCGGGGGTGGCGTCCTTCAGCGTGGGCGTGACCACGCCTTTTGCAATCCTCTCAGGCGTGGAGCGCCTGCCGACAAGCAAATCCCCAAGCCTCTGTATCAGGACGCCCTGCCCCAGGAAATTGGCAAGCTGGGCGATGTGCCTTCCGTAAGAGACCGCCTCGTGGAAAGGCTCTGTAAAGGTGGTGCTTACGAGCAGGGCGAAGTTGGTGTTGCTGGTCTTCTTTTTTGCGTAGCTGTGGCCGTTCACCGTCCAGATGCCTTTCAGGTATTCCTTCACCACCTCGCCATAGGGGTTCACGCAGAAGGTGCGCACCTTGTCGTCGAAGCTTTTTGAATAGTAGATGAACTTGGGCTCATAAGTGATGTCGGTAAGCCGCTCGAATACCGGGGCGGGCACCTCCACGCGCACGCCTATGTCCACCGGGTTGTTGAAGACCGTGAGGCCCAGCCTTTTCACTTCCTTTTCAAGCCACTTGGAGCCTTCCCTGCCGGGGGCCACGATGACGTAACCGGCCTCGATCCTCTCGCCGTTTTTAAGGAGAACGCCCCTCGCCTGGCTGCCATCGAGGAGCACCTCTTCCACCTCGGTCTCGAAGAGGATGTCCACATGCGGGGCGATATGGTCTTTCATCCTCTTCAAAACCCCCTTCGCGAGGTCCGTGCCTATGTGGCGTATCTTTGAGTGGACGAAGAGGAGCCCGCATCTGGCGGCCTCCCTGGATATCCCGGCGATCCCTTCAGTGTCCTGGCCGTAAAGCTCTTTGGGCGCCCCGAACCGCAGGTACATGCCGTCCACGTAATCTATCAGGCCTTGGAGGATTTCCGGGGTGGTATATTCCTTGAGGTATCCGCCCACATCGGGGGAGAGGGAGAGCTTTCCGTCGCTGAACGCGCCCGCTCCGCCCCATCCGCTCAGAAGCGCGCACTCCGGGCAGGCATTGCAGGAGATCTCTTTCATCTTCATCGGGCAGCGGCGGCGGTTAAGGTCCCTGCCCTTCTCTATCATCAGGACCTTGAGGCCGTCCTTCTCTATCAGTTCAAGGGCGGCGAATATCCCCGCCGGGCCCGCCCCCACGATGACCACGTCGTACTTTTTCATTCAGCCCCGGATGAATTTAAGGACGGTGCGCCTGTGCCTGGGGCCGTCGAACTCGCAGAAGTAGATGGACTGCCAGGTCCCCAGGGTGAGCTTTCCGCCATCGATGGGCACGTAAGCGCTGGCCCCCACGATGCTGGATTTTATATGCGCGTCGGAGTTGCCTTCGCGGTGGAAGTATCCCATATCGTGAGGGACAAGCCTGGTGAGACTATTCTGGATATCACGCTGCACTGCGGGGTCGGCCCCCTCGTTTATGGTCACCCCGGCCGTTGTATGCGGCACGTAAACGTAACAGACCCCGTCCTCTATTCCGGCTTCCCTGAGGGCGTTTTCCACGTCGGAGGTGATGTCTATGAACTCTATCCGCTGCTTGCTACGGATGTTCAGATACTTGATCATGGACCCTCCCGAAAAAGTCGCGCCAGAACGCGTCCTGAAGCGCCAAACCCACCCTCAGTGCATGGAGAACAAGCCCCGCCGGGACCTCTCCGAGCCTCATTATATCCTTTTCCGTAGTGAGAATCCATGCATTTTTGGCCCTTGCGCTGATGCGTTTCAGTTCGCCGCCCGTAAACCTGTGATGGTCCTGAAAGGCCGTGAATTCCTTTATGACAGCGCCTGTTTCAAGGAGGGTTTTTTCAAGCGAGGAGGGCTCGCCTATGCCGCAGAAAGCGGCCACCTCCCGGCCCTTCAGTTCCTCTACCGGGCAGGTCTTGCGCGATGGGAATTCGATGACCGATTCGGGCTCGTACCAGGCGGGGTAGATGGGCGCGCCGGCGTTCCATTTCCTTATCTCTTTTGCAATTTCATCCGGCACCGCCTTGCATTTTGTGACCAGGATTAAATCCGCCCTCTTCACCTCTTTTACGGGCTCCCTCAGATCTCCTATCGGCAGGAGTTTCCCTCCCCCAAACGGGTCGTCCGCGCTTATGAGGAGCATATCCAAATCCCGGTGGAGCCCCCAGTGCTGGAAGCCGTCATCCATAATAAAGATATCGGGGGCGGGGCTCAGGTTCTTTAATGCGAAGAGCCCCCCGGCATGCCTGTCCGCGCATTTTATCACCGGCACCGAGGGGAGCCTTCCGGCAAGGAGCAGGGGTTCGTCCCCGGCGTCTTCCGGACGCATCCCAGGCCTCACGACAACGGGGCCGGCAAGACTGCCCCCATAGCCCCTGGTGAGGATGGCCGGCCTGGACCCCTTCGCCTCCAGTGCGGACGCGATGGCGATCGCAAGCGGGGTCTTTCCCGTCCCCCCGGTAGTCAGGTTCCCTATGCTTATGACCGGCGCGGGAAGCTTTTTCCGCCCTTTCAGGCCGAAGTATCTGTCAGTTTTATAGGCAAGCCAGTAAAGGACGCCGAAGAGCCCCATCAGGACGCCTCTTTGCGAAATAGAGACGGGTATGCGGCCTCTATCTCCCGGAGGGTTTTCTCCACCGCCCCGGAATGCTCCTCGTAATACCGCCTCCCCTTTGCACCCATCCCGGCACGCTTGTTATCATCTTTTAATAAAGTATCCAGGAGGCCATAAAGTCCGTGTTTGTCAACACTCACAGCGGCCTGCCTTTCAAGCAGGTCTTTCATGAACGGGAAATTCTCCATATGGGGGCCGGTCACGACCGACTTCCCCCAGTATAAGGCCTCCAGCGGGTTCTGCCCCCCGTGAGGGATGAAGCTGCCGCCTATTACCACTATATCAGCCGCCGAATATATCTGAAATAGCTGGCCCACCGTGTCCACGACCACGCATCCGGGCAGCAGCGAACTGTTTTTGATTTCGGAAGAAAACACGCATTGAAGCCCCTCGATGCGGAGGGCCTCAGCCGCCTCTTGCTTTCGTTCCGGATGCCTTGGGGCAAGCACAAGAAAGAGAGATGGGAATCCCGCTTTAAGCCTCTTAACAGTCTGCGCTATTGTCTCCTCCTCGCCCAAATGCGTGCTCCCCGCCACAATGACGGGACGGGAGAGTTTTTGAAGCCAGAAAGGGGGCCCGCCCTTGGGTTTCACCTCAAACTTGAAATTGCCGGAGACACGGACTGAGTCCCTCTTTGCGCCAAGCTCCAATGCCCTTTCCGCGTAAACCGCATCCTGCATGAAGAGAATGTCTATCTTCCGCAGCACGGGGCCGATGAAGAACTTTGCCTTCCGGTAATTTTGAAAGGACTTTTCGGAGAGCCTGCCGTTTACGATGAATACAGGTATACCCGCCTTGTGCATCTGATTGACCGCATTGGGCCATAGCTCTGTCTCAATCATAATGAAGGCGGCTGGCCGCGCCCGCCTTATCGCCCTTTTGAGGCAGAAAGGGATATCGAAAGGCATATGGAAAACCGGGGCCCACGGAAGTTTTTCCCGTGCCATTTTCCGCCCGGTGCCGGTTATGGTGGACACGACCACGTCCGCCCCCTTTTCGCGCAATGCCTCTATGAAGGGGACCGCCGCGGCCACCTCGCCCACGCTCACCGCGTGCACCCAGATTGCGCCGTGAACCCAGGCCGCTCCTTCTCCGGCGGCGGGCAGAAAACCAAGTTTCTCCCTGACCCATCCGGGCCGCTCCGGCTCCGGTCTTTTCCGAAGCTCGAAAGGAAAAACAATCAACAGGGCCAGGCAGTAAAGGAAGGTGTAGATGAGAAACAACGCTTATCTCCAGCCGGCCAGTTCCGCGGCCATATCCGCCACCCTGCGGGAGGCGCCGGGCCCGCCGAAACGGCCTTTCAGTTCCCTGAAATCCGAGAGCATCCGCCCCCTCTCAGACTGATTTTTCAATATTTTCCCCAATTCCCGGACGATGTTTTCAGGGGTTGCCTTTTCCTGCAATAGTTCCCTTGCCGACTCCCGCCCAAGGATTATATTCAAAAGGGTAACATATTTCACCCTCAGGATGAGCCTGCCCGCCAGATAAGTAAGCCGGGATAATTTGTAGATGACCACGAACGGGGTCTCAAGGAAGGCGGCCTGCAGGGTTGCCGTCCCCGAAGCTATAACGGCCCCCTCGCTTGCGGCAAGCATCTTTAACGCGCTCTCTTTCCGTATCAGCACGCCGCGGTCTTTCAATTCTTCGAAATCATTTTTAAATGGGTCCGTATCCAGGTTCGGGGCAAGGGGAAGGATATATCCATACTCCGGGAACTCTCTTTTCAGCAGCTTGAGAGTTTCTATTAAAATGGGGAGATGGCGTTTAAGCTCGGAAGGGCGGCTTCCCGGTAAAATGGCGATATACGGCCCGTCCTCCAACGATAATTCCCTCTTAAGAGAGGCCTTGTCCTTGACGGCCATTGATTCTATCTCGTCCAGCACCGGGTGGCCCACGAACTCGCATGAGATGCCGGCTTTTCTGTAAAGGGGCTCCTCGAAAGGCAGGATCACCGCCATCCTGTCCACGAAGCGGGCCATCTGGCGCACCCGTCCCGCGCGCCACGCCCATATCTGCGGGCTTACGTAGTAGAGGATCTTTATCCCGCGCCTTTTAAGCGCCTTGCCAAGCTTGAAGTTGAAGTCCGGGAAATCAATAAGCACGGCCAGCTTCGGGCGGCGCTGGTCGGCAATCTCCAGGATTTTCTTAAAGGTAACTCGCAATTCTTTTAAATGGGAGAGGGCCTCGGAGAGCCCGAACGCGCCGGAAACCGTCCTCGTAACATCCACCCCTTCGGCCCTCATGCGCTCCCCGCCCACGCCGAAAATTTTTATGTCCGGGTATCTCGCCCTTATCTCTTTTGCCAGGAGTGCGCCATAGAGTTCGCCTGAGGATTCGCCGCTGACTATGAGGAGGCTTTCAGGCACTTCTTATCACATCTGCTATAAGCCGGAGGTCCTCTTCGGAAAGCTCCGGGCAGATGGGAAGGGACAACACCTCTTTTGCGGCCCGCTCGGCCTCCGGGAAATCGCCCTCTTTATACCCCAGGAAGGCGAGTGCGGGCTGAAGATGCAGCGGTACGGGGTAATACACCATGGAAGACGCGCCCGCCTCTTTAAGGCGCTCGCGGAGCCGGTCCCTTTCAGGGTGGCGGATAGTGTACTGGTGGAAAACATGGTAATAACCCTCCGGGCCGAATGAGGGGCATTTCACCGTGCCGCCAAGAAGCTCGTTATAGAGGGCGGCTCTCTTTCTCCGTTTCGAGTTGTACTCCTCAATCCTCTTGAGCTTTATATTCAGTATGCCGGCCTGCAGCTCGTCCAGCCTCGAATTGAACCCTATCGCGCCGTGGACGTATCCGCCCTTCTGCCCGTGATTGCGGAGCATTCTTATCTCTGCCGCAAGGGCCTCGCCATTTACCGATATAAGCCCGCCGTCCCCGTAGGCCCCCAGGTTTTTGCTTGGGTAAAAGCTGAAGCATCCGGCATCTCCGAAGCCGCCGGTCTTCTTGCCGTTTATCGAGGCCCCGAAGGATTGGGCGCAGTCTTCTATTACCTTCAACCCATGTTTATTCGCGATGGCCGTTATCTTTGGCATATCGGCCGGGCAGCCGAATATGTGCACCGGGATTATGGCCTTTGTCCTTGGGGTGATCTTCTCTTCGATCAATTCAGGGTTTATATTGAAACTCACCGGGTCTATATCTACAAAGACCGGCGTTGCCCCTTCGTAAATGACCGCTTCGACCGTGGCGAAGAACGTAAAGGGCGTGGTTATCACCTCGTCGCCCTTGCCGACGCCCGCGGCCCGCAAGGCAAGGTGCAGGGCGTCCGTGCCATTTGCCACCCCTAATGCGTAATTCGTGCCGAGATAGGCCGCCGTCTTCTCCTCGAACTCTTTTACGTATTTGCCAAGAATATACTGGCCGCTCTCTATAATCTCTATGCTTACCGAAAGGACCTCTTCCTTTATCTCCTCGAACTGCTTTTTCAGGTTCACCATCTGGATCATCTGCTGTTACGCCTCGCTTCCTCTGAGATCTTGAGCGCAAGCTCCAGGGCCGCCCTGGCCTCGACCGGTTTTACCCTGGGCGCTCTGCCCGCTTTTATGCATCCGATAAAGTCTTTCAGCTCTTCGCGGAGCGGCTCGGCATCGCCGGCCTGAAACTCCCGCTCGCCCCGCCTGCTCCTTTCAAGGAGCTTTCTGTTCATGAAATCAACCTCAATGTACTTCTCGTCCCCTATTGCCCTCATGATGCGCCGTTTTTCGGGCGAGACCCTCCCGGCGGTAAAAACTGCCGACTGGCCGCCCTCGAAATCCACCCAGGCCTTCACATAATCCAGTGTTTCCGTGAGCACGGAACTGCCCGCCGCCTTTATCCGGCTTACAGCCGGAGAACCAAAGAGGCTCAGCGCTATATCTATGTCGTGTATCATAAGGTCCAGTGTTATGTCCACGTCCGTCCCCCTGCCCTGAAAGGGCGAGACCCTTTCGGCCTCGATAAAACCCGGTCTGGCCGCTATCCTGGCGAACTCTTCAGCAGCCGGATTGAACCGCTCTATATGGCCCACCTGCAGGACGAGGCCCCTCTTTGCGGCCTCTTCGATAAGCGAGTCAGCCTGCTGAACGGTGCTTGTGATTGGTTTTTCCAGAAAGACGCTTTTCCCTGCCCGGAGGCATTCAAGCGCTATACCGTGGTGCGTTTCAGTGGGGGTCACCACGCTTACCGCATCCACCAGGGGGAGGAACTCCCGGAAATCGGAACAGGGCTTCGCGCCCGTGGCCTGGGCCGCCTCGCTGGCCCGCCCAGGGTCGGGGTCCGCTATGCCGTACAGCTCCGCGCCCTCCAGGGAGGAAAAAATCCTCGCATGGTGCCGCCCCAGGTAGCCAACCCCTATAACCGCAATCTTTATCATCGTCATTCAAACCAGTTATTCTGCCCTAAACAGTCCTCTTTGGGCAAGTTGCATCAGCCCGTTTTTATTGTTTTTCTATGATAAAATAATATTGAACATGCCTGATAAAAGAACTCCACAGGAGAAAACAAAAGTCCCGCTCTGGGGCACGATAGCGGTATTCGTCCTTTTCGCGCTCCTGATCTATTACTGGGGGCGCGCCCTCACCCCCGAACCAGCAGAGAAATATGCGATCTCTTATACGGAATTCATCCAGCAGGTGAATGCGGGGAACGTGAATTCCGTGACAATCCAGGGCCTGGACGTGACCGGCGACCTGAAAAAGCCGGTGCAGATACAGGTCCCGAACCAAAAAAAACCGGTCAGCACCGTCTATTTCAAGACCACCCTGCCAACCTTTCAAAGCGGAGACCTGCTGAAGACCCTCCAGGAAAACGGGGTGACAATAAATATAAAGCCCGCTCAGAAGAGTTCCGCCCTGTGGCAGTTCGTTATCGGCTTCCTGCCCTGGATACTTATCATCGGGTTCTGGATATTTATGATGCGGAGGGCGCAGCAGGTGCAGGGCGGCGCCGGGGGGCTCTTCGCCTTCGGGGCCAGCAAGGCCAAGCTGTATGACGTGAAAAAACCGAGCATCACCTTCAGGGACGTTGCGGGGATGGAGAACGTCAAGAAAGACCTTGAAGAGACGATCGAGTTCCTGAAGCACCCGGAAAAATTCAAGAAACTGGGGGCGAAGATACCAAAAGGCGTGCTCCTTATAGGCCCTCCGGGCACGGGAAAGACCCTCCTGGCCCGCGCCACCGCTGGCGAGGCCGGGGTGCCCTTCTACAGCATAAGCGCCTCTGAGTTCATAGAGATGTTCGTAGGCGTGGGGGCCGCCCGCGTGCGGGACATGTTCAAGAAGGCCCGGGACTCCCAGCCAAGCATCATCTTCATAGACGAGATAGACGCCGTGGGGCGCACCCGCGGGGCGGGCCTGGGCGGCGGACATGACGAGCGGGAGCAGACACTGAACCAGCTATTAAGCGAGATGGACGGCTTCGAGCCCCACGAGGAAGTAATCGTGATAGCCGCGACAAACAGACCTGACGTCCTTGACCCGGCCCTGTTGAGGCCCGGCCGTTTCGACAGGCGTATAGTCGTGGACAGGCCCGGCTGGAAGGAAAGACTTGAGATTTTAAAAATCCATACGAAAAACAAGATCCTGGCATCTGAAATAGACATGGAAAAAATAGCAAAGGGCACCCCCGGCATGACGGGGGCCGACCTTGAGAACCTGGCCAACGAGGCCGCATTGATAGCCATCAGGAAGAACAAGGACATGATAGACATGAGCGACTTCGAGGAGGCCAGGGACAAGATACTGATGGGTGCGGTGCGGGAAGAGACTATCAGCGGAAAAGAGAAGAAGATAACGGCCTATCATGAAGCCGGACACGCGATAGTGGCCTGGGAACTGCCAAATACAGATCCCCTGCACAAGATAAGCATCCTCCCGCGCGGGCTTGCTATGGGCGTGACCCAGACCCTTCCCGAAGAGGACAGGCACTATTATCCGAAGAGCTATCTGATGGACAGGCTTTCGGTCATGCTTGGGGGCAGGGTGGCCGAAAAGATCGTCTTCAATGATACAAGCACGGGGGCGCAAAACGACCTCAAAGAGGCCACCGGGATTGCCGAAAAGATGGTGGCCCAATGGGGCATGAGCGACAAGATAGGCCCGGTAAACCTGGGCCGTGGTGAAGAACACCCGTTTTTGGGTCGTGAGCTTGCCGCGCCCAAGCGGTACAGCGACGAGATGGCCTGGCTGATGGACCAGGAGATTCAAAAAATGATCGGAAAGGCCGAGGACAAGGCCGAAGAGGTCATTGGAGCAAACCGCGACTTGTTGGAAGCCCTGGCCGAAGCCCTTATAAGGGAAGAGGTGATGGACCGCGCGGCCGTGGACAAGGTGATAAAAGAGGCAAAAGAGAAGAGGCAGAAACCCGCGCCAGCCCAGTGATTGGCCGGGGGGCGGAGCCCCGCTAAACAAGGGCGGCGGGATTAGATAAAAAAATACGTTTGATTTGCTGAATACTGTTTGGCCCTCCGGGCCAATTCCGCTCAGATTAAATCAGTTTTTGCTGGCGCCTTTCCCCGGCCCCGTTTCAGGGCTCAGACATTCGTCGCAATGAATAAGACCATCTATCCGTTCCGCCGGGAACA
Organism: Nitrospirota bacterium; assembly: GCA_014874185.1. Classification (GTDB taxonomy): domain Bacteria; phylum Nitrospirota; class Thermodesulfovibrionia; order Thermodesulfovibrionales; family JdFR-88; genus JACWAF01. The sequence goes on from JACWAF010000019.1 coordinate 45,523, forward strand.
GCTAATCTTTTTAAACCCATTAGGCCCCTTCAGGGTCTTCCCCGGCCCGCTCAATCAAGAACTCTCCTCAAAGTCTGCGCTCCTGAAACCGAACCGGGGCTATTACCTAAAAGGAAATAGGAATGAGGATAAAAAAACGAAGATATTTCCTTAAATGGATTCTTTCCGGGGTCATAGGGGCGGGCCCCTATACAAAATAAGGGTGGTGGGCGGGATTAGATTAATGCCTTAATGCTGTTTTGGGTAATTGAAGATTAGATGTCCCTGGACGGGCAGAGATCATACAAAACGCACTCACCGTGTTTGGGTTTTTTGGCCTGGCAGACCTTTCGCCCGTGCAGGATCAATAAATGCGAGAGGTCGCGCCATTCCCCGCGAGGGGTCAACTCCATCAGGTCCCGCTCGATCTTCACCGGGTCCGTGTACTCCGTGAGCCCCAGTCTTCCGGCAAGCCTCTTTACATGGGTGTCCACCGCGATCCCCTCGTTTATCCCGTAAGCGTTAGAGAGCACGATGTTGGCGGTCTTTCTGGCCACTCCGGGGAGTCCTGTCAATTCTTCCATCGTGCGCGGCACCTGGCCGTTGTGCCTTTCAAGTATTATCTCCGCACAGGCCTTTATGTTTTTCGCCTTGTTTTTATAGAAATTTATAGAGCTTACGTCACCCTGCAATTCCTCAAGCGGGGCCTTCGCAAAATCCTTTATACTCTTATATTTTTTAAACAGAGTGGATGTGATCTTGTTTACAAGCACATCGGTAGCCTGCGCCGAAAGGATTGTTGCCGCGAGCAATTCGAAGGGCGTCCTGAAATTGAGCGCCGTGCGAGGATGGGGATATTCCTTTCCCAGCCTTCCGATTATCTCCTCCATCCGCTTCTTTTCGGATTCGATGTCTTTCTTCTTTGCCATTTATTTCTCCGCAACCACAAAGGCAATGCCAAATTCTTTCTCATGGCTCATGCTGAGGTGGACGCCGCTTATGCCTTTTGCCGAAAAGACCTCTCCTACCCTGCCCCCGGCCTTTATGAAAGGGCTTCCGTCCGGCCTGTTTGAGACCTCGATATCCCGATAGCTGACCGACTTCTCACCCACCGCCTTTATGAACGCCTCCTTAGCGGCGAACCGGGCGGCAAGCGAAGCGTAAGGCTCGATTCTTTTATAAGAGTAGTCGATCTCGTTCCGGGTAAATATCCTGTTTAAAAACCTGTCCCCCCATCTCTCCACGGCGGACTTGAGCCTTTGCACGCTCACCATGTCTATGCCCACGCCGCTTATCACCTGCCGCTTTCCGCCTGTGCGATAAGCCCCTTCATCTCTCTTACCGCTTTCTTAAGCCCAACCATAACGGCCCGCGAGATGATGCTGTGGCCTATGTATAGCCCCCGCAGCCCATCTATCGCCGCAACCGGCTTCACGTTAGAGTAATTGAGCCCATGCCCGGCGTTTACCTGAAGCCCGGCCTCCTGAGCGAACGAAACGGCTTTCCGCACCCGTTCAAGCTCCTTCCGGGCGGCTTTCCCCTTCTGATTCGAGTAATACCCGGTGTGGATCTCCACCATGTCCGCGCCCGCGCGGGCCGAAAGCTCTATCCCGCGCTCATCGGGATTGATGAAGAGGCTCACAGGGATGCCCCCTTCCTTCAGCTTCTTTATCGCGTCCCTTATCCGGGAGAAGTTCGCCTTCATATCGATGCCGCCCTCGGTCGTAAGCTCCTGCCTTTTTTCCGGCACCAGGGTGCACATGTCCGGCATGGTTTCGAGTGCGATTTTAATCATCTCGCGGGTGGCGCCCATCTCCAGGTTAAGCTCATTTGGGACCACCTCCCGCATCAGCCGGAGGTCACGGTCTTTTATGTGCCTTCTGTCTTCTCTTAAATGGACGGTTATCCCGTCCGCGCCACCCATAATGGCGAGCCCGGCGGCAAATACGGGCTCCGGTTCCGTGCCCTTCCTGGCCTCTCTCAGGGTTGCCACATGGTCTACGTTTACGCCAAGTATTATCATAATTTCAGTCCACCACGTCAGCCAGATTTGTGTATTCGGTCAATTTTACCAGAGTGCCGCGTTTTTTTGTCCCGTAACGGAAGACGGTTATCCCCTTGCACCCCTTATCGTAGGCCATCATATAGGCCCGCGCCACATCGGCCCTGGTGGCCCTTTCGGGGAGGTTTATAGTCTTTGAGACCGCGTTGTCCGTATATTTCTGGAAGGCGGCCTGCATCTCTATATGGTCCCCAGGGGCTATCTCGTGCGCCGTCCTGAAGATGTCCTTGATAGCGGCTGGGATGCCTTTCACACCGCGCAGGGTGCCCTTTTTCATGACCTGCTGCATTATCTGGTCCGAATAGAACCCGCGCTCCTTGGCCATGCGGACAAAATATTTGTTTACCTCCAGTAATTCAGTATCCAGAACGAGCCGTTTGAAGGCTATTTTAAAGAGCGGCTCTATGCCGCTGGAGCAGTCCGCTATCAGAGAGATGGTGCCGGTGGGGGCGATGGTGGTCACGGTGGCGTTCCTTATCTTCGGCGCGCCGGGCCAGTCGTAAATGGAACCCTTGAAATTGGGGAACTCGCCTTTTTCAGAGGCGAGTGATTCGGAAGCCTTGTGGCCTTTTTCGTTTATGAACCGCATCAGTTTCCTTGCGAGATCGAAGGCCGCCCGGCTGTCGTAACGTATCCCAAGCAGTATGAGAATGTCCGCCCAGCCCATCACCCCAAGGCCGACCTTCCGGTTGGACTTGTGCATGACCTCGATCTCCGGCAGGGGATAATGGTTCACGTCTATGGCGTCGTCCAGAAAGCGGACGGCGGTATTTATGTCCCGCTCCAGAGCGGCATAATCCACATCGTCCCCGGATACGTATTTAGAGAGGTTCAGGGAGCCAAGTACGCAGGCCTCATTAGGAAGAAGGGGCTGCTCTCCGCAGGGGTTGGTGCTCTCGAAGGAGCCCGCCTGCGGGGTGGGATTATACCTGTTTATCACGTCCATGAAGACCAGCCCAGGGTCGCCGGTCTCCCAGGCGCAGGCCACGATCTCGTCCCAGACCTCGCGCGCCCTTATCTTGCGCATCCTCCCGCCCGTGCGCGGGTTTACCAGGTAATACTCTTTGTCCTTTTTCACCGCGCCCATGAACTTGTCCGTGACCGCTACGGAGATGTTGAAGTTGGCAAGCTCCCCCGCCTCGCGCTTGGCCCTTATGAATTCAAGTATGTCGGGATGGGTGACGGATAGGATGCCCATGTTGGCGCCCCGTCTGGCCCCGCCCTGCTTGATAACGTCGGTCGCCGTGTTGTAGATGCGCATGAACGATACGGGGCCGCTTGCCACCCCCATGGTAGAGCGCACGATGTCCGACCGGGGGCGCAGGTGCGAAAACGAAAACCCCGTCCCGCCGCCGCTCTGGAGTATCTTCGCCGCGCTCTTCAGTGTGCCGAAGATGCCCTCCATCGAGTCCTCCACCGGCAGGACGAAGCAGGCCGCCAATTGGCCTATTTCCTTTCCGGCGTTCATCAGGGCGGGCGAATTAGGGAGGAATTTCAGGTTGGCCAGGAGGTTATAAAATTTTTCTTCCCATTCCTGCGGGTCTTTTTTGTATATCCTCTCGGCGGAGGCGATATGGCGGGCCACCCTTCGCATCATCTGGTCTGGCGTCTCCACCACCATTCCCCTTTCGTTCTTCAGGAGATAGCGCGCCCTAAGTGCCTTGAGGGCGTTATCAGTAAGCTCCACCAAATCATCCCTCCGCTTTTTTGAAGATTATATCAAATAAGACCTGCCCAAAATAAATTTTTCAAACAATATTTCGATTAAGAGAAAAGACGCAAATCTTTTATTATTTCCGAGGTCCTTTCGTCTGTCATTCCCGCGAAAGCGGGAATGACGACGGCTGTCTTTGTACGGTATGTGAGAATCTGATTCCAGGGCGGAAGGCGGAAACCGTTCAAAGCCAAATAATTTCGAGAACTTATTTCTCTTAAATGGGTCTTGTGGAGTTATTTTGGACAGGTTTGCAGATGTTATTTGAAGGGGATTTTTTCCGCGCCGGAGGGCTTGCGGAGACTAAGCTGAAGCTCCAGGAGGCAGGCCTCTTTTACCGCAATGTATAGAAACCTCTGAAAACAGGCGTAAAACCCCGCCGCGCCGTCCAGAAAACCAAATTTGAAGGTGTAGCGCCGCAAGAATTTCCAGAACGCAGAAATCAATTCGAACCCGGAAAACCGTTCACCTCTTGTAAAATCCCCTTCCGCCTCCGAGCGGGCCAGCCTCATGCTGCGGAACCACCATTCGAGAAAGTCCTGGGCCATGTAATGTCGAAGAATGCCGTCAAGCTTTCCCGCCGTGCCGGCTACTTTAAAGCGCGGGTGCAGAGTGGGCGGGGACTCCACGGAACCCCGCCTGAAGAGCCTCAAGACCTGCTCCTGCCAGCCGCCATGCCGCAGCCACCTGCCAAGCGCGAAGTTCTGGCGGGTAAGGTAATAGCCAGAATGCCTGCCGCCAATTTGGAGGACATTTGTTATGTTCCCTTTTAGTTCTGGCGTGACTTCCTCATCCGCGTCCACGACCATCACCCAATCGCAAGTGGCTTGGGCAATCCCGAAGGCGTATTGCGCGCCCGCGCCCTGCCACTGGTGAACGATGACCCGCGCCCCCTCGGCCTCCGCAATCTCACGGGTATGGTCAGTGCTTTCGGAGTCGATGACGATGATCTCATCGGCCCACCTAAGGCTTTGGAGGCAGCGGGCGATGTTCTTCTCCTCATTCCTGGTAAGCACTATGGCGGAGATGGTTTCCATGCGGGCTATTATAAAGGAGATGCCCTATTTGATGTTTAAACCATTTTGAAAAATCCCTCCAACCTCCCTTTTCCAAAGGGAGGGATTTGCCCCTCTTTGGAAAAGAGGGGCAAGGGGAGATTTTCTGTTATAAAATATCCGATTTAATCTTGCTAAATGACCGGTTCAAGCGAGGATATCTTGATAAACCCGGAGGTTGCCCTGCACCATCCTTAAGATAGAGAACTCCTCTTCGGCAATCCGTCTTCCGGCCTCCCCCATCTGCCTGGCCAGGATGGAATTTTTGAACAGGTTTAAAATGGCTTCAGCGATGGCCTGAGTATTGCCGGGCGGCAGCAGCATACCGTTTACGCCGTGGCGGACGGCCTCCGGTATGCCGCCCACCGAAGAGGCTATGATGGGCACGCCGCACGAGGCCGCCTGCAGGAGCGAGACCCCAAGCCCCTCCATAAGGGCCGGGTGCACAAGGATGTCCAGGCAGGGCAGCAGCAGATGCAGGTCTTCCCTGAACCCGGCGAATATCACGTTGCCTGAAACCCCGGATCTCGAGCAGAGCCCCTTCAGTTCGGCCTCCATCGGGCCCTTTCCAAAGAAGATTATCTTGGTGTCCGGCATCGTCCGGAGCACATCCGGAAGCGCCTCGATCAGGTATTTATGGCCCTTCCTGGCTATCAGCTGGGCCGATACCCCGATCACCTTCGAGTCCGCCCGAAGCCCCAATTCCTTTAAAAAATATTCCCGTTCGCATTCGGGATTGAAAAGGCCGGTATCCACGGCCGAATGTACGCAGACCACCTTGCGCTCCGGGATGCCCGCCTTCAAAAGCACGTCCCGGATGCCGTTGGATATGGTTATCACCCTGTCGCATATCCCGTACTTGAGGCGGGCGATAAGGGCCGGCTCCGGGTTGTCCACCCGGCGGGAGATGACCACCTTCGTGCCCGAGAGCCTCGCTGAGACAAGCCCCCAGATGTCCGCCCCCCGCCTGCTGTGAAGATGCACGATGTCTGGTTTTTCCAGTCTGATTATGTCTTTCAGTTTCAAAGTGAAGGAGACATCCAGTTCCCCGCGCATGGGGACGGCGTAGACCCGGTCGGCTATCTCTTTAGTGCAGCCGGCTATTTCAGAATTATCAGGGCAGGCGAGGACGCTTGTAACGCCCTTTTCGCGCAGGCCCCGGAGCAGATAGACCACCTGCAGCGCCCCGCCGTAAAGGTTCCTGCCCGTCTCAACGTGGAGGATCTTCATTTTCAATACAGTCTCGCAGGATTTCTATTTTCAAGAAAATCCCTCCTAACCCCTCTTTTCCAAAGGGAGGGATTTACCCCTCTTTGGAAAAGAGGGGTAAGGGGAGATTTTTCGGCAAAATTTCTATTCACTATTAAGACCTTTGTCTCTCCGTAAAACCCCCGCCGCGGCCCGCACGACGTCTTCTTCCGTTATCGCCCTCATGCAGTGGAAATTCCCGCCGCAGACCACGTCCTTGCGGCAGGGGGAGCACTCCTGCTTTTTGAAGAGGACAACGGCATTTCCGCGCCCGGTAATCGTGTACGGGCAGGTGGAGCCGAATACGCAGACAGTTGGCACGTTGTAGGCTATGCCCATGTGGGTAAGCCCGGTATCCACTCCGACCAGAAGGCGGGCTTTTTTGATTATAGCCATCGACTCTCTGAGCGTGGTCTTCCCGGCCATATTGACGACGGGGATTTTGGACGCGCCCTCGATGGCAGCTGCGGCTTCCACATCCCTTCCAGCCCCCAGGATTATGGGCAGAAGACCCGTGCGCCTGCTTATCTCTGATATGGCTCCCGGCCACCTATTGCTGATCCAGTGCTTCTGAGGGCGTGTGGTAAAAGGCCCAATCACAAAGTAATCGCCTTTGGCAGTCCCATTAAAAAAACTGTCCGCATAATCCCCGCCCTCTTTTGTGAAAGGCAGTTCGGGGAGGAACTCACCCTCGTCAAGTCCCAGGGCCTTTGTCACACTAATGTAATCCGCGCTTATCCTCGGCCCGTCCGTGATAGGGACGCACCTGGTCATCAGATGCCCGGCCCCTTCCCGGCACCCAAGCCCGATCCGTGTCTTCGCGCCGGAGAGGAAGGCCCAGATTGAGCTTTTCAAGAGGCATTGCAGGTCGAAGACGGTATCGAACCGCCTGCCCCTGAGCCCCCGCGCGAAATTCAGGGCCTCTCCGGAGAGATTTAAAAATCTCTTATCGCCAGCTTTTTTCTTCCAGAAGCTGGATGGCCAGACGATCACCTCGTCTATAAGCGGGTGGCCTGTCAACACGTCCTTGAACCTGTCCTCCACCAGCCAGCTTATACTTGCCCATGGCCAGGCGGCCCTGAAGACGCGCAGCACGGGTGTTGCCATCACGATGTCGCCTATGGCGCTTAGCTTTATTATCAGTATTTTCTCAGGCCGCATATCTTATATTGAGCACTCAAATTAAAAATCCCTCCCAACCTCCCTTTTCCTAAAGGGAGGGAATCCCCCTCTTTGGCAAAGAGGGGTGAGGGGAGATTTTCCGATAATATTCAATTAAATTCCCCCGGTATTCAGCATCTCGAGAGCAGCGTTATAGACCTCTTCCACGGTGACCGCCTTCAGGCACTCCAGTGTGCCCTGAGGGCATTCCTCTTTAATGCACGGTGCGCAGGGCGGCCTCTTGCTGATGACGCGCACCTTGTCCCCCAAAGGCCTCGTCTTCCTGATATCCGCCACGTCGATGAACGTGACCACCGGCCTGCCAAGCACCGCCGCCAGGTGCATTGGGCCGGTATCGTTCGATATAACGAGGTCGCAAATCGTAAAAACAGCCATAAGCTCCCGGAGACCCAGCTTCCCGGTGAGGTCAACGGGCGCACTCTTCATAAGAGAGCTTATCTGTCCGGAGATGGCCCTATCCCCGGGCCCTCCAAGTATGACGATACTGCCTCCGGTCCTTTCGACAAGCCTGTCCGCCGCCTCCGCGAACCTCTCCGGAAACCACCTGCGCGTGGGCGCCACCGAGCCTGGGACCAAACCTATAACGGGCTTTCGCAACCCGTTCCCCTCGAAGAGGGAGCGGGCCTTCGCAAGCTCGTCCCCGCTCAAAACCAGTTCCGGGTTTTTAAAGGGGGCGTTTATTCCTATAAGAGAGAGCACGCGCAGAAAATGCTCCACCATGTGGATGGACCCGTCCGGAAAAGGCAGGCTTCTGGTGAGGAGGGGCTTTCGGCCCTCCTTCACGTAGCCTATGCGTTCCGGGATGCCGGCCAGGAAAGGAACCAGCGCCGCATCGAAGCAGTTGTGGTAAATGACCGCCAGGTCAAATTTCTCACGCCTCAGTTCCCTTATCAGCCTAAGTCTCCCTGTTATCCCCTTGTGCCGTCCCTTGTCTTCAAACAGGATAACGCCGTCCACTTCCTTGTTATTTTTAAAAAGCTCCGAAGGGATTGGCTTTGAAAGCACGGTGATGCGCGCCACGGGGAATGCCGTTTTGAGGGCTTTAATCGAAGGGAGCATGAAAAGGGTGTCCCCAACGCGGTTCACGCTTCGGACAAGGATGTTCCTGTAACCTGGCATACTGAAACTTATTATAACCCCGCCTGAGTTTTACCGTTTCGTTCCGGAAGATCCACTCCGCCGTTTTTCGAAAGGGCGAACGCGAGAATGGTGTAAAAGGGGAGCATGATGAAAGGGTCGTGCAGGTAATCGAAAAGTCCGCCCAGCATATAGCACAAAACGCACAAAAGCGCGGAAAAAGTGAATGCGGCATCGAACCCGCCGGGCTTGAGGGCCGCCAACTTCGCCCGGAGCTTTTTTATAATGTAGAACGTCAAGCCCAGGTAGAGAAAGAGACCTATAAGACCGGTCTCCACCAGGCACTGGAGATAGACGTTGTGCACGTGCCTGTACTGGGCAGCTCCCATCATCGAGGGCAGATACTTGATGAAAGATGCTTCAGAAACCTGCCTCCATCCGCCGTAACCCACGCCGGTAAATAGGTTCCTTGCGCTTTCGGTGGTCACCTTGAGCGCCACTTTCCACATGGCGAGGCGGTCTAGATAGCTCTCGGAATCGGTATTCATAAAATCCCATACCCTCCCGAAGCTCTCCTTATGAAAAAAGATGAAAAGAATAACCAGCCCCGTTGCACCCGAAAACGCGATGGCGGCCCTCCTCTGCCTGTAGCGCATAATGATTATCAGCATGGCCGCAGCGAGAGCGATATAAAAGCTCCTGGTTTCCGTGAGTATCAGCCCGAAGGCAAGGAGGGCCGCAAAAATCGACAGGATCAGCTTATATATCTTCCCCTCGCGGGAGAAGAGCACCTGCGAGATGCAGATCACCGCCAGGAAACAATATACCCCCGCGACCCCTATGGGATAACCTGAAAAAGAGAAGAACCGGCTTCCCCTGTATGCCTGAAACGGGCCGGGCAGCCTGAAACCCAGCTCCATCTGAAGAAAGGCCAGCCCTACCATCAGGGCGGCCAGCCCGCTGGCGGCAAAGAATATCTTCCTGATGTCAGGGCGGGTCTTTTCAATAAGGGGGGCCAAAAGAAGCGGAGTGAAATAAAAATACCGGCCAAGGAGCTCCGGTTCCGAATGGTTGAAGAGGGAGGTAAAAAGACTCCAGAGGACGAGCAGAAAGAAGAGAACGACAGTTGCGTCCAGCCTGAAGCCGGCCTGCCTTCTTATAATGAGCAGGAGATAAATCCCCAGCAAAACACCGAGGATGATGGACGCCGCGCTCTGCGAGAAGACAGCCGCGGCCATGAGAATGAAGAAAAGCCCATTGGCTGTCTTTTTCACGAGCGGGCCGGCCCCCTTAAAAAGCCCCGCCCTCTTCGGCCCCGGCCCCTTCCACCCCCTTGTATATATTGCTCATCCAGATCATGTTGAAGGAATAGGCCTCGTCTTTAAGGAACTGCCCGGGGCCGCCATCGGGGTTCTTGTTCTTTTTATAGCGGATGAAGAGCCCGTTCATCGCGGAGAGGACGGCGGTTTTCATATCGGCCGGAAATGGATAAAGACAGGCGCCCATAACGGGCGGACCGTCCATCTTCACGAACCGGGCGGCAAAGACATCTCCGGGCTTCATCCCCTCCATGGGAGAGCTTTCGATCTTCAGGTCCTCCCCCATTATAAAGTCCCCCAGTTCGACAACATTGCCGGTTATGGACCTGACCTCGTAAAAATTTATGACCGACTCTTTCATCGCGCGAAGGTCTGTGGTCTCATTCCGCCCGGTCTCCCGCAGATAGAGGTCAATCACGCTCTCTTTGCCTTCCACCAGGTAATCGCAGACGAACCAGTCCTCGAAGTTCATGAACGCAAGCTCCAGGGCCAGGCCGGAGAGAAAGTCCTCCGGGTATTCCTCCTCCCAGAAGAACTCGTAAGCCGTGTCTATCAGGTCGGGATGCTTCACCCTCATATGCTCCATGATAGGCCCGTATGCCTCCTCGCGCAACTTGGCAGTCTTATCTTCCACCTTGTTTCCCTTCCTCCGTTTTGATTATGTAATCGACCGCATCCCTGAGGGTCCCGGCGCAGAAGTCGGCCTGGACGGATTCCTGTTCAAAGCCCGTCCGCACCAATATGGCTTTCATCCCCGCGCTCCTGGCCGTAATCATGTCCAGTTCCCGGTCGCCGACCATGTAAGAGCCGGGAAGGCGAACCCCCAACTCCTTTTCGGCCCGGATGAGCATCCCCGTCCTGGGTTTTCTGCATTCGCAGCCCTCATCCGGGTGATGGGGGCAGTAATAGAAGGCATCGAACCCGTGCTCACGGGTGAAATAGGAGTTTATCTCCTTCACGAACTCCTCTGTCATGAGCCCCCTCGCTATCCCGGACTGGTTGGTCACCCCGATGAGTAAAAAGCCCAGGGCCTTAAGCCTTTGAAGCTGGGCCAGATCGGCAAAGGGCTCGAAATCCGAGGTCCTGGCGAGATAGTTCATCTCCCTGCAGAGTGTGCCGTCCCGGTCGAGGAAAACGGCCCTGTTATTGATGACATTTTTCTCTTTCATTACCGAATGTAAAAAACCTTGCGGCCTTGGACATTTTAACCGTGAGGGCGCACGCGGGTCAAATGAATGCTGCTATTCGGCGGGCGTGACCACCGCCATCACCGCAAGCCTCTGGCCCTTTGAGGCCCTGAAGCCGTGGGGCACCATCGGCCTGCACATGATGGCCGTCTTCTCATCGGCCTCGATCACCTCATCGCCCACCATGAACTCCCCTTTGCCCTCCACCACGTACATGAGGAGCTGCATCGGGGCCTTATGAGGTGTAAGCTCCTGCCCTGGCTCCAGGCACATCAGGGCCACCCTCATCTCCGGGGTCTCCCCGATCATCTCCCTTGTTATCTTCTCAGGCTGGTATTTAATGAATTTTTTAAGGTCCAGGACTTCCATTGCGCTTTCTTTGTCCATTGTCCGCCTCCTTTCATATTTAGTGCCGTCCAAGGCATCTCTTCCCTAATGTTATCATTACCCAAAACGGGCGCGGGGCTGTCAAGAGCGGCGCACCTTTTTCCCGAAGAAGCCGAACCGGAAGAAGATCACGACGGAGATGGCCTCCATGACGATTACAAAGATGTGTATGTAATTGATCGAGACCTCGTAAAGCATTCCCATTATCGTGCTTCCGGCAAACACACCCAGGCCGTAAATCGAATTGAAGATGCCGTAGGCGATCCCCCTCTTCCGGGCCCCGGTAAGGTCGCCTATGGCGGCCCTCATTATGGTCTCGTGTATGCCCACGATTGCGCCGAACAAAACCACTCCCCCAGCGGCCTGCCAGAAGTTGGCCCCGAAGGCCAGAAAGGGGATAGGGATGCACAGGAGAGGTGCGAGGAGCAGGCCCTTGAAGCCGGTCCTGTCATATAATTTTCCCGCGGCCAGGGCAACGGCGCCGTCCACCGCCATGGCAAGCACGTATAGAAGAGGTATCTCCACGTCCGGCCCAAGGTGTTTGACCTTTATGTGGAAAGAGATCAATTGGAAGTGCACCGCCCCGGCAACGCTGAAGAAGGTGAACACGGAATATGCCCAGAAGAACCTGGACAGGCCTTCCACTTTCCCTTCCGGGGCCGCCCCGTGCTCCAGTTTTTCAGGATGCGGGATAGCGGTCCTGGCCCTGGTAAGAAAGAATATGCAAAGGAGGGCGGGTATCCAGAGTATCTCGAAGCCCCTCTTGTAATTGCTGCCCGCAAGGAAGACAAAGGTAAATATGAGCGGCCCGCCAACCGCCCCTATCTGGTCGAAAAATTCGTGCAGGCCGAAGCCCCATCCCCTGCCCACGTTGCTTGCCGCATGAGAGAGTATTGCGTCCCTTGAGGGCGTCCTTATCGCCTTCCCGGCACGCTCCAGGACTATCAGGAGGGCCGCTATCTTCCAGTTCCCGGTGAACGCAAGCGCCGGTATCGTAAGGATAAGCGCATAGCCTGCAAACGTAAGCGGCCAGTAAGCCTTCGTCTTGTCCGCGAAGTAGCCTGAAACCAGCCTGAGCCCGTAGCCTATGAACTCGCCCACCCCGGTAACGAACCCCACCACGCCCGCGCTGGCCCCAAGCACCGCCAGGAACGGCCCCGTGATGCTCCTCGCCCCCTCGTAAGTCATGTCCCCGAAGAGGCTCACCACCCCCATCATGACAATGAACTGGTAAGAGGCCTTTTTTATTTTTTCCATCTTCCCTGGCATATAAAAAAGATTAAACCCTACTTCTCTTTTTTGCAAAAAAGAGAAGTAGCAAGAGAAAAAATTCTTGCTTTTTCCCGCTTCTTTGAAGCGGGAAAAATACAAAAATTTTCTTTGCTTCTTTCTTTTACAAAAGAAAGAAGGATCTTTATTCTTCTTCTTGAACGGGAATGACTGCTGGTTCCGGGCGGGCTATCCATCTCCAGAGCATCCATCCGCTGGCTGCGGCGATAAGCATCAGGGCGGAGCCGGAGAGGTAAAAGCCGAGGAGGAGTTTCCCGGTGCCCAGGGTAAGGGCGACGAGGAAGACGCAGCCGTAGAGCCATTGGGCGAGGGGGCCGGTGAGGTCTGTTTTCGCAATCGGCCCCGGCATCGTCTCGCGCACTCTGCGCCAGCCAGGCCCGCCGGGGTTGGTCCTCTTGTAGAAATCGATGAGCCTCTCCATCTGAACGGGGCGGGTAAGAAAAGTCACGATTACCCAGACCAGCGTGGAGGCCCCTATTATGAAGGCAAGCTTCACGTAATAGGCGGAGCCGGCGAGGGCCGGGTATTCATAGGCGACAGCCGAGAACAGGGTGGAGGCGGCCATGGCGGCTATCTCGCTCCAGGCGTTAATCCGCCACCAGAACCAGCGCATTATATAGACAAGCCCCGTGCCGGAGCCAAAGGCTATCAGGAACTTGAAGACGCCCACGATGGATGAGACGTTGTAGGTAACGTAGGCGGTCACGCCGGCGAGGACGAGGGTTGCGAGCCTTGAGACCAGCAGCAGGTGCCTCTCCGTTGCGTGCGGTTTTACAAACGGCCGGTAAAAATCGTTTATAAAATAGGCCGACGAGAGGTTCAGGTAAGTGCTAAGGCTTCCCATGAAGGCCGCGAAGAATGAGGCCAGCATAAGCCCCTTGAGCCCTGTCGGCAGGAGGTCCATCATCATGCGGGGATATACGGCCTCGTGGTCTTTCATGGCCGGATAGAGCACCAGTGAGGCAAGGGCCGCTATGACCCAGGGCCACGTGCGGAGGGCGAAGGTGACGATATTGAAATAGAGTGTTGCGGCGAAGCTCTGTTTCTCGGTCTTCGAAGAGGCCATGCGCTGCACGATGATGCCGCCCCCGTCCGAGGAGTATTTGCTCCACCAGCTGAGGGCTATGTAGCCCAGAAAGGCCATAAAGGCGGCCTCGCCCGGAGAGGGGAAGAACTGGAGCGTGTGCGCGGGCAGGACCTTTTCAATATGGGCTATCCCGCCAGCCCTGCCCGATGCGGCGAAGGCAAGCACTATGGCCCCGATCATTGCGATTATGAACTGGAAGAAATCGGTGGTCACCACGCCCCAATAGCCGCTCATGGTGGAATAGGCGATTGTAACGGAGCTTGCCACCAGGATGCTCTCCCACTTGCCCCAGCCGGTTGCCACATCCATAATCTTGGCCATCGCAAGCACTATCTGGGCCTTTATGATCGTGTGTATAAGAAGCGAGAAATAGAGCGCCTTGAACCCCCTCAGAAAACCGGCCTCTTTGCCCGAATATCTCAGCTTTATGAGTTCCACGTCCGTAAATACGCCAAGTCTCCTCCAGAGGCGCGAGAAGAAGAAGACCGAGAGCATCCCTGAGAATATGAAGCACCACCATTGCCAGTTCTCGTAGATGCCCTTTGTCCTTACGAGGCCCGTTACATAAAGGGGGGTATCGGCTGAAAAAGAGGTGGCCACCATCGAGGTGCCAGCCAGCCACCATGGCAGGTTTCTGCCCGAGAGGAAGAACTCGCTTATGCTCGAACCCGCCCTGCGGGTGAAGTAAAGCCCTATCCCCAGTGAAAGCAGAAGATATGAAGCTACTATGAGCCAGTCGGCAGTGTGCATGAAATTAGATACCGGTTCGTGCTAAATTATAACGCTAATGAAGGAACAAATTCTCATATTCGACCGGGAGCCCCTCGTGCTTTCGGCGGCCCGGAGGGCCTTGACCGAAAAGTGCTACATAGTGGTCGCTGTAACAAGCAAGGAGGACTACTCCAGGGCGCTGGTTGAAAACCCATTTGACCTGGTGATACTGGATATCGAACTGCCCGGAATAGCCATCAGGAACCTCATAGAGGAGGCCAGGGCGTCCAACCCGAAGACCCGGTTTCTGTACCTCAGCAGTTCCAGGTCGATGCAGGCCCAGTCCGATTTCTTCCTTAAAAAACCTTTTCTTCTGGATGACCTTAACACCCTTGTCCGGAAAGTGCTGGATAGACCCGATATTGAATGAATCACGCCGGGCTTGACACTTCTTTATTCTTCCTGATTAACAAGACCCTCGCCTATCCTTTTCTGGACCGGTTCATGGTCTTCATAACCAACAAGAACCGCTGGATATTTCTGGCATTGGGGCTCTTCATCGCCTTCCGCGAAAAGAAGAAGGAACGGGGGCTTTATATCGCGCTTGCCGCGCTGGCCTCGGTGGGGCTGGCGGACTGGATTTCATCGAGTCTGAAGGACGTTATCGGCAGGATAAGGCCCTGCAACGCACTGGAGGGCGTGCGTCTTCTGGTGGGCTGTTCGGGCTCATATTCGATGCCGTCAGGCCATGCCACAAATTCCTTCGCGGTCGCGATGCCCTTTCTCCTTCTAACGAAAAACCGCCTCAAATGGCTCATGCTCTTCCTGGCCGCGCTGGTGGCGTATTCAAGACCCTATGTCGGGGTGCATTATCCGGGGGACGTGCTGGCCGGGGCCCTTCTGGGCAGCCTGATAGCCATCTCCATAGTTGGTTTCTTCAGACTGGCTGATAAAAAGGGCGGCACG
This sequence comes from Nitrospirota bacterium, assembly GCA_014874185.1. Taxonomy (GTDB): domain Bacteria; phylum Nitrospirota; class Thermodesulfovibrionia; order Thermodesulfovibrionales; family JdFR-88; genus JACWAF01. The sequence goes on from JACWAF010000019.1 coordinate 60,787, forward strand.
GAAGGCCCGCTCATGATCTTCCTTGCCGCAATGACCCTGTTCCGTTTTTATTACATCATGAGGGGCGGGCTCGATCTGAGCGGGGACGAGGCGCATTACTGGGAATGGACCCGCAGACTGGATATCGGGTATTACTCGAAAGGCCCGATAATTGCCTATCTCATCAAAGCGGGCACACTGCTCTTCGGCAATACGGAGTTCGGAGTGAGGTTCTTCGCGCCGGTGCTCCTGCTGCTGGGGAGCATCTTGCTTTACAGGCTTGGGACGGCCCTTTACGACAAGGAGACCGGTTTCTGGGCGGCCATCCTGTACCAGATAATACCGCTCTTTTCCGCCTTCGGGGTCCTCATGACCATAGATGCCCCGTTTCTCTTCTTCTGGGTCCTGGCGCTCCTCCTGTTTTTCAGGGCCGTCACGCTAAAAAGCCTTCCCGAATGGCTTTTGCTTGGCATAGTGGTGGGCCTTGGGCTCCTGACCAAGTTCACCATGGCATTCTTTTTTGTTTCCGCTCTTTTTTATCTCCTTGTTTCTCGCGAGGACAGGGCGGAGCTTTTAAGCCCGAGGCCTTACCTTGCCCTTATACTGAGCCTTCTGGTGCTCGCGCCGCTCCTTTTGTGGGACATGCAACACGGCTGGATAAACCTGAAACATAACCTGAGCCATGCCGATCTGCAAGACGGGCTTCGGTTCTCGGCGGCCAGCCTCCTTCAATTCATCGGTTCCCAGGCAGGCGTGGTCACTCCGCTCCTTTTTTTCATGCTTATATACGCCTCGGCCAGGCAGCGGAAAAGCGATCCGTTCGCCTTCTGGTTTTTCGCGCCCACATTCGTCTTCTTCCTGTTAAAGAGCGTGCAGGGCAAGGTGCAGGCAAACTGGGCGATGGCAGGCTATGTCTCAGGGCTCTTCGCCTTCCACAACTATTTCTTGAGGGACTTGAAATATTCCGGCGCGGGCAGGAAGGCCCTGGCGGGCGCGGCCATCGTCCTTTCGATAGCGGTAACGGTCGTATCGTTCTACCCGAACCTCATCGGGCTTCCAACCAGGCTGGACCCCACGGCAAGGCTGCACGGCTGGAAATCCCTCGCGCGGGAACTGGACAGGTCCGAGATACCGGAGCTTCAAAAAGGAGGCAAGCCCTTCTTCATCTTCTCGGATGGTTATCAGCTCTCCTCGGAGCTTGCCTTTTATCTGAAAGGACAGCCCGTCACCTACTGCGCCAATATTGACAGGCGCATGAACCAGTACGACCTCTGGCCCGGCTTCGAGGGGCTTATCCGCGAGAACGCCCTTTTTGTTACAATAGGGGATTCCGATCTGCCCGAAAAACTGAAGGCGGCCTTCGGCGGGTATGAGAAAAAAAGCTTTACAGCTACGGAAAAGGGCAAGGTGCTGAGGCAATATTCCATATTCATCTGCCGGGACTTCAAGGGGCTCAAGAAAGAGGAGTTCACAAGCTTTTGACCGCTCACAGGGACTTTTCAGTAGTAATTCCCCTCTATAACGAGGAAGAGAACGTCAGGCCGCTTTACGAGGCCCTGAAACCCGTCCTCGACAAAACGGGAAAGGAATACGAAATCCTCTTTGTGGACGACGGAAGCTCCGACCGCACCCTCCCCCAACTGGAAGATATCTCTAAAATTGACAAAAAGGTAAAAGTCCTCTCATTCAGGCGTAACTTCGGCCAGACCGCGGCCTTCGCCGCGGGCTTCGACTACGCCCAGGGGGACGTGATAATCACCATGGACGGCGACCTGCAAAACGACCCCGCCGACATCCCCCGGATGCTGGATGCCATTCAGGGCTATGACCTTGTAAGCGGCTGGCGGAAAAACCGCAAAGACCCTTTCCTGAGCCGCAAATTCCCTTCCAGAGTGGCCAATTGGCTGATAGGGCGGGTGACAGGGGTCAGGCTTCACGATTACGGCTGTTCCCTTAAGGCCTATAAAAAAGACGTGGTCAAAAACCTGCGCCTTTACGGCGAGATGCACCGCTTCATCCCCGCAGTGGCCAACTGGTACGGCGTGCGCGTGGCCGAGTTGGAGACCACCCACCACCCGCGTTTAAGGGGCAAATCCAAATACGGGATCTCAAGGACGGTAAAGGTCTTTCTGGACCTTATCACGGTAAAATTCCTGCAGAGCTTCTCCACCAAGCCAATTCAGTTCTTTGGCCCCATCGGGCTATTGAGCACAACGGCCGGCTTTTTCATATCGTTCTATCTCGCCGTGCAAAAGATATTCTTTGGCACTCCCATCGGCGGCAGGCCGCTTCTTCTGCTGGGGGTGCTGCTGATAATAGTAGGCATTCAGCTTATCGGGATGGGGCTCCTTGGCGAGATGCTCGTCAGGGTCTACCACGAGAGCCAGCGAAAACCCATCTACGCCCTCAAGAAAGTAATTGGCGCAGACAGCGAACAAGCCTAAGCGCATCCTTCTGCTGGCATTAAAATTCCTGGTAAGCGGCACTCTCCTGTTCTTCGTCCTCAGGAAGGCCGGCTTCAAAGAGGTCTATTCGCTTATAAGCCGGATAAACCCGCTTGCGTTCCTGGCCGCAGTGCTCTTCTATGCCCTGGGGCAGCTTGTCTCCAGCGCCAGATGGAGGCTTCTGCTCACATCAAGAGTTCCCATGAAGAGGCTCTTCTCCCTCTATATGGTGGGAAGCTTCTTCAGCATGATCCTGCCCGGCCTCGTCGGGGGCGACGCGGTAAAAGGGTTCTATCTTTACAAGGACACCGGCAAGGCGCCGGAGACCATGGCCTCGATCTTCATGGAGAGATACCTGGGCTTCACGGCCCTCTTGATACTTGGCGCGCTGGCCTACCCCTTCAGCCTGCCTTATATAAAAGGCTCGCCCCTGGCATGGTATTTTCCTCTTATCGTGGCCGCTTTCCTGGTGTTCAGCCTGGCCTTCTTCAATCTGAAAATCGGCCGCAGGATAAAGATGCTCTCCGAGGTCTACGGCTACTTCGGCCTGTACCGGAAACCCGTGCTGGCAAGAGGCGTCCTCCTCTCGTTCGGCGTGCAGGGGCTTGCCATAATTTCCGTAATTACCATCTCAAAAGGACTGGGGCTGTCCATCCCGGTCCCCCTCTTCTTCGCCTTCGTCCCGATGATCGTAGCCTTCTCCTCACTGCCGGTATCCGTCTCGGGGATCGGCCTCAGGGAGGCGTCATTCGTGCTCCTCTTCGGCGGGGCTGGCTTGAACGCCGAATCGGCTGCCGCCATGTCCTTCTCCTGGTACCTATCAATGATGGCCTGCTCACTCATCGGAGCCGTCGAATACCTGAGACTGCATAAGAAAGGCTAATCCTTCTTTCTCTTGTAAGAGAAAGAAGCAAAGAGAACTTTTGTATTTTTTCGCCCGTTCGGGCGAAAAAATCTAAAAGTTTTTTCCCTTGCTACTTCCCTTTTTTACAAAAAAGAGAAGTAGTCCTCTGCCTTTTCAAGGCGGGCATTTGCCGCAGACGGAGGTGAAGAGGCTGGTGGAGAGATATCTGTCCCCCCTGTCCGGGAGGATGACGACCACTGTGCCGTGGTTGAGCTTTTTCGCAACCTGGAGGGCCACGTGCATGGCGGCCCCGCTGGACATGCCAACGAAGAGCCCTTCCTCGACGGCCAGTCTGCGCGTGGTGCCATAGGCCTCGTCGTCTTTTACTATATGGCGCTCGTCCAGCTTGGAGGGGTCGAATATCTTGGGCACGATGGACTCGGTCATGTTCTTGAGGCCCTGTATGCGGTGGCCCAGCACCGGTTCGGCGGCGATTATTCTTATAGAGGGGTTGAACTCTTTCAGTCTCCTGCCCACGCCCATAAGGGTGCCGGTGGTGCCCATCCCGGCCACGAAGTGGGTGACCTCGCCTTTGGTCTGGTCTATTATCTCGCGCCCTGTGGTCTCGTAATGGGCAAGGATGTTGGCCTGATTCGAGAACTGGTCCGGCATGAAGTACTTGTCGGGGTTTTCAGAGAGTATCTTGCGGGCCAGCCTGATGGCGCCGTCCGTGCCCTCTTCGGCGGGGGAGAGGACAAGCTCCGCTCCGAAGGCCTCGAGGGTGCGCCTGCGCTCTATGCTGACGCAGGCGGGCATCACAAGCTTCACGCGGTAGCCTTTGGCCGCGCCCACCATGGCCAGGCCGATGCCGGTGTTGCCGCTGGTTGCCTCCAGGATTACCTTCTCTCTTGAGAGACCACCTTCCTTCTCGGCCCGGTCTATCATGTACAGGGCGATGCGGTCCTTGACGGAGCCGCCGGGGTTGGCCCCCTCAAGCTTGGCCAATAGCCGCACGCCGGGCCTCTTCTCCACAAGGTTCTCGATGAGGACGAGGGGCGTGTTGCCTATGGAATCAAGGACGCTCACAGGAAAATATTATACCAGAGCGGATGTTAATATAAAAATATGCGCGTGGCAGTTGGCATGAGCGGCGGCGTGGACTCCTCCACGGCCGCCCTGCTCCTGAAAAATCAGGGCTTCGATGTGCTTGGGGTAAGCCTGCTTTTATTCGAGACACGGGGAAGGACCGGCCCAAAGTCCTGCTGCTCGATTGAGACCGTGCGGGATGCCGCCGAGACCGCCAGGATACTTGGCATAGGGCACAAGGTGGTGGATGCCCGGGACCTGTTCATAGAGAAGGTGATAAACCCGTTCGTGGATGCCTACTCCCGCGGCCTCACCCCGAACCCCTGCATCCTCTGCAACCGGCACATAAAATTCCCCATCCTGCTGAGAGAGGCGGATATTTGGGGGGCAGAGTTTATAGCCACTGGCCACTACGCCCGCATTGCGCGGGAGGACGGGCGCTCGCTCCTCATGCGGGGAATTGACCGGAAGAAGGACCAGTCATACGTGCTCTACGCCCAGACGGAAGAAGAGCTTCAGAGGCTCATTCTCCCGCTTGGGGGATATAAAAAAGAGGACGTGCGCCGGATGGCGAGGGAGGCCGGGCTTCCGGTCTTCAATCGGCCCGAAAGCCAGGAGATATGCTTCGTTGAGGGGGGGGACTACCTGCCTTTCGTGAGCCTGCTGGCGCCGGAGGCGGCGGAGCCGGGCCCCGTGATAGACGAGGCGGGAAACGTCCTGGGCACGCACCGGGGGATTTACGCCTACACCATCGGGCAGAGGAAGGGCCTGGGCGTGCCGTCCCTAAAGCCCCTGTATGTGAACCGGATAGACCCGGCGGGAAACGCAGTGCACGTGGGCCCGCGCGAGCTGGCCGAAAAGAGGGAAGTAAGAGTTACGGAACTGGTCTGGCACATCCCCTGTAAAAACCCGTTCGGGGCGTTGGTAAAATTTCGCTCCATGATGGCCCCCGTCCCGGCAATGGTTACCCCTGAAAGCGGCATGGTGAAGATAGAGTTCGATCAGCCCCAGTGGGCCCCCGCGCCCGGCCAGAGCGCAGTCTTCTACGATGCCGAGACGGTGGTTGGCGGGGGAATAATCACTTCGGCCAGTTAACCCTCACCCCTCCCCCTCCCCCTCAGAGAGAGGGCAGGGGACAATGAAAGTAGTTATAGTTGTTTCCTTTGGATACGATTGTTTTTGTTGCATTCCCGGTTTTTTTCGGAGAGAATGTATGTAGAAGAAAGCCATGGAATTATCTGTGGTAATCCCCTGTCTTAATGCTGAAGCTACCCTGGCCGTCCAGCTCGAAGCGCTTGCCAGCCAGAAATGGTCCAGGCCCTGGGAGGTGGTACTGGCAGACAACGGCTCGACGGACCAGTCCCTTCTGATAACCCGCAAGTACGCGGAGAGGATATCGAACCTGCGCATAATAGACGCCTCCGGCAGGAGGGGCCCATCGCGCCCCAGGAACCTGGGCGTGAAGGCCGCGGCTTCGGACAGGGTAGTCTTCTGCGACGCGGACGACGAGGTCGCGCCCGGATGGGTGGCGGCGATGGGGGAGGCCCTCTCAAAGAACGACCTGGTCTGCGGCGATACGCGGTTTGATAAATTCAATCCGCTGGAGATGGCCGAGGCGTATGCCCGGCTGTGGCGGGGCGGCCTTTACAGAGAGCAGTTCATGCCCCACGCCAGCACCTGCAACATGGGCATAAGGCGCGCGGCACACGAGGCCATAGGCGGATTTGACGAGGCCCTGCCCCGGTATCAGGACGGCGACTACTGCTGGCGGCTGCAGTTTGCGGGATACCAGTTCACATATGTCCCGGAGGCCGTCGTCCAGTACCGGATAGACCGCGCGAGCCACTCATTCGGCTACCATTACCGGCGTTCACGCACCTCGGCGGCGGCCGAATACTGGCTTTACAAGAGATACAGGCCGCTTGGGATGGGGTTCTCGCCCTACTCCAATATGAAACAGTCCTTTCTCTCGTTTCTGCACGTGGTCCGGAAGATGCCGGACGCGCTGGCCAGGCATGAACTCACGATCTGGATGGAGCAGTTTGCCATGTGCACGGGCGATGTGGTGGGCCAGTTCCAGGGAAGGCTCACAAACCCGGTGAGTCATATACCGTCTCCAAAACAGGATACCGGCCATCCCTGAAGATTATTATGGATCTCATAATTGAACAGACATTTTGACAGGAAAATCTCCCCTCTCCCCTCTTTTCCAAAGAGGGGTAACCCCTCCCTTTGACAAAGGCCCTTTGACAAACGGGAGGTCAGGAGGGATTTTCTAATAATTAAGTGCACCCTATTATGAAACCTTTAACAAGTCCGGTTTCCCGGCATTTCGGATTCCGTGGAATCCACTCAATCAACCGGAAACAGTTTTCATTTCCTTTTTGTGAATGCCGGTTCCGGCCTGGTCCTTGTCACCCTTGCCGCCCGAAACAGCTCGCCCAGAAAGGAGATTATCAGGACGCCTATCAGTACGTTTACCGCGTCTTGAAAGGTCCTGAACGCGCCAAGAGCGATAAGGAGTGTAGTGGCCGCCGCGGGAGGGTGCGTACATTTCAGGGCCAGATTTCCAATCAGCGTGAGCATTACCGCTATAAGGGAAGCCCAGACCCTGGGGGCCGTGAGGATGTGGGTGGAAAGCACAATGGGGGCGCTGTTCGCGCCCGTTGCCCAGACTGCGAAGAACCCCGCCAGAAGCCCGATTACATGTCCAGCAAGGGTATTGTAGAACCTGGAGCTGGGAAGACGAGGGGCTGCGGCCTGCAGGTACGCCGTGGGGCCAAGGCTCGGGAAAATCCATGGCCTTCCGGCCAGCAACCCGAAGAGGCCAGCGGCAAGCATCAGTACGCCGCCAGCGAAAGGGGCCCAGACCAGGTCCGGAATCTTCCCCGTCAGCTCCGTCATCCTCTTGTAAATATTTTTAAAGGCCATTTCAACCTCTTTTTTCCCCCTCAGAGTTTACCCCGATCAACTCCGGTTAACAACACGCATTTCCCCTCCCGCTTGAACAAACATCCTCCGTGCTGGTAGAGTACTTGCCCATGCTGGCCATCTCGCTGCAGTCCGGAAGCAACGGAAACTCCATATATGTCGAGACATGCGGCCTGAAGCTCCTCTTCGACGCGGGGATAAGCGGCGTGCAGGCAGAGCAGAGGCTTGCCGGGTTCGGAAAAGAGATAAGGCGGGTGGACGCGCTTATAATCTCCCATGACCATTCGGACCATATGGAATACGCGGGCGTCTATGCGCGAAAATTCGGGATCCCCGTATATCTGACCCCGCCCACCATGAAGGCCGGGAAGCACATCTTCAGCGGGCGCGAAAGGCTCGTCCATTTCAAATCCGGCGAACGGATAGACTTCGGCAGCGTGGAAGTCCGCACCGTCCCCACCCCCCACGACGGGGCGGACGGGTGCGCCTTCGTAATTTCCGCAAGAGGGAAAAGGCTTGGGATATTTACAGACCTGGGGCACATCTTTGAAGGCCTCGGGAGATGCCTTTCCACCCTGGACGCGGTCTTTCTTGAGAGCAATTACGACCCGCAGATGCTCAACGACGGCCCTTACCCCTGTTTTCTGAAGAAGCGAATATCAGGGCCCGGCGGGCACATCTCCAATATGGAATCCGCAACGCTTCTCAGTGAGTTCGGGAAGGCCCTGAAGTGGGCGTGCCTGGCGCACCTGTCCGGCAACAACAACACGCCCGAACTGGCGATGAAGACACATAAGAAGGTCAACCCCGCGTTGACGCTGGCAGCCGCAAGCCGGTACGGCGCGACGGGGGCCCTCAAGGTCTAAGGGGCATGTCGCCCTTTCTTTCCGTGAGCAGGCGGCCGGAACCGGTGTCCTTCAGCGTGAATACATTCAGCCTTCCGGCCGTGTAATCTCCAACCCAGACCTCGTATATGTCCCCGCCCTGATATACGTCCACCGCCACCGGGCGCCCCGGCGACTTCCACGCGCCCTGCCCCCTGAGGGAACCGCCCGAGAAGGCCTGAAGCTCGCCTCCCTTGTAGCAGACGGCGAAGATGAACCTCTTGTCCCTGGAGATGGCAACCGTCCGGGGGGCCATGTCGGTATCCGCTGAATCAAGGACCCTGTCTGTCCTGGTATCCACCTTCACCAGTCTGGACGCCATATTAAGAGAAGCGTACAGGTAATGGCCGTCCAGCAGTATATGCCGGGGGTTTACGCCCACCCTGATGTCATGGACGGGCTTGAAGGTGTCCAGGTCAAAAACGCGCACGGCGTTTCCGCCCATTATCGCCACGTACAGATAGCGGGAATCCGGCGAGACGGCAAGCCCCCTGGGCACAGGGCCCGCTTTAAAGTCCGCTATCTTCGCCCAGTCCGCCGGATTGGGGGAGGCTATCCTGATCACGCTTACCGTGTTGGAGTGCCAGTTGGCCACGAACAGATACCGCCCGTCAGGGCTTGCTGCTATTACCTTGGGCGTCCTTCCGGTCTTTATAAGAAGGAGTTTTATCTTCCTGGACGAAAAGACCGGCTTTCCGCCGGCTGTTGCGTTAACTATCCGTTCATGGAGCCATGCCTCTTTGCACGGCCTCCCATCCACGCAGGTGTCCCCGCCCTGAAGGTCCCAGACAACCACTCCCCCGGCATTGTGGAGGGAAGCCCAGAGGAACCGCCCGTTGTGCGTGATGTGCGCCTCGACCGGTTTTTCCTGATAAGAGTCTATCCATTTCTTCTTCTTGTAATCGAACCCTTTCCCCTTATGGGGGACAAAGACCAGCTTTCTTCTAATCTCTCTTGACGCCCTGTCGAAGTCGTAAATGCTCATGGCCTCCAGGTTGAGGGAATAGACGTCCGCGCCGTCCGGGCTTATGAGGACGGACTTGACCCCGTATCCGGCCTTGAGGGTTTCTTTTCTGATAAGTTCAAGCCGCGGGTAGGCTGGTTTGGAGAAGAACAGAAATACAAATAAAAAAGCCAAAAAGGACTTTTTGAGGAGTGAAGGATTTTTCATTTTTATCTAGTCCCGCCACCCCTTATCTGTATGAGGGGCAAGCCACTCATACTCCCATCACCCTCCCCCGGCCCCTCCCGTCAAGGGAGGGGCCGGAGAAAAGGATCCAACCGTCAAACATTTCTCATTCCGGCCCAAGGGGCTTTAGCCCCGTTTTGTGTCCTTTGCAGGTTCAGGTTTGTAACCTGAACCTTGGATAATTCGCGGTCTGAAAACCAACTATTCGGGTTCAAGTTGCAAACTTGAACCCGCCGAATCCTTTAATTTGTCATTCCGGCCTGTCCGGAATCATTCTTTTGAATACTTCCTTAGTACTTCTACAAACCTTCGAGATTATATCAGACCTGCCCTGTTCAGCTCAAAAAAAACCCGGCCCCCCTCAGGGGGGCCGGGCGAAATAGATAAACGGTATTTTACAGCCTGTTTGCGACGAGGCTGTCCACCACGGTGGGATCGGCAAGCGTGGAGACGTCTCCAAGCTCCTCTATCTGGCCGTGGGCGATCTTCCGGAGTATCCTTCTCATTATCTTTCCGCTTCGGGTCTTCGGGAGGCCCGGGGCGAACTGCAGCTTGTCGGGCGTTGCGATTGGACCGATGACAGCCCTTACGTGCCCTACCAGCTTCTTCTTAAGGTCGTCCGAGGGGGCGAAGCCGTCTTTCAGGGTGACGTAGACGTAGATGCCCTCGCCCTTGATGTCGTGCGGATAGCCCACGACGGCGGCCTCGGCCACGGCATTGTAGCTTACCAGGGCGCTTTCCACTTCTGCAGTCCCAAGCCTGTGCCCCGAGACGTTCATCACGTCATCGATGCGGCCCGTAAGCCAGTAATCGCCGTCCTCGTCCACCCTGGCCCCGTCGCCGGTGAAATACCTGCCTGGGAAGCGGCTGAAATAGACATCCGTCACGCGTTTGCCCTCGGCATCGCCATAGGTGCCCCGGATCATACCGGGCCAGGGCTTTTCTATGCAGAGATAACCGTTCTCGTTCACTGCGGCCCGCTCGCCTTTCTCGTTCAGCACTATCGGCACCACGCCGAAGAACGGCCTGCTGGCCGAACCGGGCTTGGTGGTCATCGCGCCGGGAAGGGCCGCTATCAGATGGCCGCCCGTCTCGGTCTGCCACCAGGTGTCCGTTATCGGCAGCTTCTCCTTACCCACCCACTTGTGATACCACATCCAGGCCTCCGGGTTTATGGGCTCGCCCACCGTGGCGATCACCTTCAGCGACGAAAGGTCGTGCTTCAAGACCCACTTCTCGCCTTCTTTCATTAATGCCCTGATGACCGTGGGGGCCGTATAAAAAATGTTTATCCTGTGCTTGTCCACGATCTCCCAGAACCTGCCCGGGTCAGGATAGGACGGGATGCCCTCGAACATCACCGATGTGGCCCCCAGGGCAAGCGGCCCGTAAACAATATATGTGTGCCCCGTTATCCAGCCGATGTCCGCCGTGCAGAAATGGATATCTTCGTCATGGTAGTCGAAGACGTATTTTGTGGTGAGGAGCCCGTACAACAGATAACCCGCCGTGGTGTGCAGGACACCCTTCGGTTTTCCGGTGGAGCCGGAGGTATAAAGGATGAAGAGCGGGTCTTCGGCGTCCATCTCTTCAGGCTGACACCAGATTGGCAGGTCTTTGGCGTTCATCAGTTCGTGATACCAGAGGTCCCTCTCCGGGCTCATGTCCACACTGCCGGAACCCCTTTTTACGACTATGCACTTCTCTATCGAGGGGCATTCGTGAAGGGCCTGGTCCACATTGCCTTTCAGCGGCACCTTCCTGCCGCCCCTTACGCCCTCGTCGGCGGTTATAACGATTTTGGCCCCGGCGTCGTTTATCCTGTCCCGGAGGGCCGAGGAGCTGAAACCCCCGAATACCACGTTATGGATGGCCCCTATCCTGGCGCAGGCCAGCATCGATATGGCCAGTTCGGGTATCATGGGCAGGTAAATGGAAACCCTGTCGCCCCGTTTTACGCCCAGGTTTTTGAGCACGTTTGCGAACTTGTTCACCTCGTAAGAGAGCTGCTGGTATGTATAGGTCTTGTATTCGCCCCCGTCGGACTCCCATATGAGGGCCGCCTTGTTGCGGGTGGGAGTGGAGAGATGCCTGTCCAGGCAATTTACCGAGGCGTTCAGTTTTCCGCCCCGGAACCATTTCACGTTGAACTTGCGGAAATCCCAATCAAGGACCTTGTCCCATTTCCTGTTCCACAGGAGATGCCTCTCCGCCATCTCGCCCCAAAACCCGTCGGGGTCCGCAATGGACCTCCTGTACATTTCATCGTACTGCTCCATGCTGTTTATCCATGCGTGCCTCTGGAATTCGGGGGACGGTGGGAACCGCCTGTCTCCGGCAGCCTTTTTCTCGTCTGACATATGCATCAGCCTCCTCTAATGCGCCAAGAATTTATCAAGGTTTGATTCTTGATTATAATCTATTCAGGCCGACTCCCAAAATACTGCAAAACTTCTCTCTGCTCAGGCATTCAATAAACCGCCAGCGGCAGGGGCGCGTATCCAAAACATTCTCCGGGTTTTATTAGGATAAAATCAAGCCCGGGTTTGATTTGAGGGGGCATTTGGAGTATCATAAAAAATTGTTTTTAACTTATTATCCTGCCGAAGGTTTTTTCGGCACAAAGGCAGAAGTGCTAATCATTGACACCAGAACCTTCTCAGGCACCCGGGGTGCGGATGCATAAATGGCCCTCGTGAAAAACAAGACGCTTTTTTTCATCGCTTTAATCCTGGTCCTTCAGAGCTGCGCAACTTATCATCCAAAGCCGCTGGACCAGGCCGCTGTCCGAAGGGCCCTCGCGCCTCCGGACCTGGAATCCATCCGCATCCGGGCCAGGGAGATCCGGCACCCAATGCTGAAACCCGTTGACATCGATTTCAAAAAGGGGCTCTCTGCGGATGACGTGGCCATAATGGCCGTGATTGCGAACCCGGGGCTTCGCGTCCTGCGGGACCAGAACGGTATCGCGGCAGCCCAGCTTTTACAGGCCGGCATACTTCCAAACCCAACTTTCACATACAGCCTTGACGTGCCGACGGGCGGAAACAGCCAGGGGGCTTTTAACGCTTACGGGCTGACCCTGGACTGGGACATCAAATCCCTCCTGACCCGTGGGGCAAGGGTGAGCAGCGCGCGTGCGCAGGCCGCATCGGTCCGCCTCGATATCGCCTGGAAGGAATGGCAGGTGGCCGAGCGGGCCAAAGAGCACGTATTCAGCTGCATTTTTCTTCAGAAGCAGCTTTCGGTTGCAAGAGGTGAGGAGAAAAGACTCCGGGTGAATCTGGATGAGATAAAGAAAGCGGTTGACCTTGGGGACATGACGGTGATCGACCTCGATGCCGCGGACGCCGCCCTGAGGAGAATACACTCCTCCGTCCTGGATATAAAAAAGCGGCTGGAAGAGGAGAGGCTTGCGCTGAACAGGACTGCCGGATTTCCGCCGGAGGCCGTTTTGCCGCTTCAAAAAGGAATAACGGCGCCGTCCATGAAGGCCCTCCCGACCGTCGAAGAGATCATGAACGGGATAGAAGCGAGGCGGCTAGACCTCCTTGCGTTCAGGATGGGATATCAAAGCCAGGAGGAACGCCTGAGGGCCGCCGTGCGCGCCCAGTTCCCAGCCATAAATATCGGGCTTACACACCTTCGCGACACGAGCGATGTGGTGACAACGGGTTTTGCCGTGGCTATAAGCCTGCCCTTCTTTGACCGCAACCAGGGCCGCATCGCGATAGAGCGGGCAAGCCGCAGACAGCTCTATGACGAATACATGGACCGTCTTTTCCAGACCAGGGCCGACGCGGCCGGCATCCTTGCCGGCATACGGTCCCTGGGGAAACAGGCCGATGCGGCAAAAAAGGCAGTGCGGTCTTTAAAAAAACTCGTTCAGGCCTCACATAACGGCCTGCTGGAAGGGAATATCGATGTCCTCAGCTACTACAACGAGCTGGACAGGCTGACAGCCAAACAACTGGAAGTCCTCAAGCTTCAGCAGGGCCTGGCGGATTTGAATATCGCCCTTGAGATAACAGCCGGCCGGTACCTGGGGCATTCATAAAAAGAGGAGGTGGTCATAGAATGAAACGGCCTGCGCGGAGTATTTTTATAATAGCGGTCATCGCCTGCATACTGGCCGGCTTCTACGGGCTTTACCGGACGGAGCAGGCATCAGGAGAAAAAAAACCCGGCGCACCGGCGGAGACAGCCGGCCCGGCTGCAGGCGTTAAAGTTGTCCCCATAAAAGACGCTGCGATCACCGCCTCTATTACCGCATACGGGGAGGTGGTCCCCGCCCCCGGCGCGGTCCAGGTTGTTTCCGTGCCGTATGAGAGCCGGATCCGCCATGTCATGGTCAGCACCGGGCAGAAGGTCTCCGCAAAAGACGTCCTCCTGGAACTGGATTCCAGCCCGGATACGTACCTTCAGCTTGAGCAGGCCCGGAACGCCTATAAAATGTCGAGGCAGAGCCTTACCCATGTGCGGCAGCTCTTCGACCTCAAGCTGGCCACCAACACCCAGCTCTTGCAGGCTGAACAGAAATTCAAACAGGACTCACTGCGCCTGGACAGCCTCAATCAAAGGGGCATCGGCGGGAAACGGATATTACGCGCGGACGTTACCGGGCTGGTCAGCAAAGTATATATCAGTGAGGGCGCAATCGTTCCGGCGGGCAATCCGCTTGTGGAAATCGTGGCCCAGAACCGCCTGGAAGCGCGCCTTGGCGTGGAACCAGAAGACATCTCCCGCGTTTACGCGGGCCAGTCCGTCCTGCTCAGTTATGTGGACGTGCCCTCTTCAAATGAAGTCACGGGCATGATCAGAAAGATATCCCGCGCCGTGAACCCGGAGACCCGTCTCGTGGACGTTTTCGTTACATTGCCCGGTTCGGCTAGGTTTCTGCTTGGCGAGTACATAATGGGCAGGATAACCGCGGCCTCTTCACGCGGCATGGTCGTGCCGCGCAGCGCGGTGCTCCCCGAAAACGGACACTATGTCCTCTATACCGTGAAAAACGGGCACGCCGTAAAGCATGTCGTACAGGTGGGCATTAAAAACGCCAGCGAAGCGGGAATATCCGGCGCGGGCATCGTACCCGGGGAAGAAGCCGTTTACCTTGGCAATTACGAGCTTAAGGACGGGATGGCGGTAGCGGTGGAAAGCACCCGATGACCTTTTCCGGATGGGTGCAGTCGCACCGCCGCTCGATCCTCTTCCTGCTGGCGGTACTGATACTGGGCGGCATCGCGAGCAGTTTCAAGCTTCCCGTGGCCCTCTTCCCCAATGTGGATTTCCCGCGTGTTGTAGTGCTGCTGGACTCGGGCGACCGCCCGGCGGAGCGCATGGCCATCGAGGTTACCTGGCCCGTTGAGGAGGCCGTAAGGTCAGTCCCGGGGGTTGTCAACGTCCGCTCCACGACCAGCCGCGGAAGCGCCGAGGTCTCCATCGATTTCGGGTGGGGGCAGGACATGGTGGCGGCGATGCTGCAGGTTGAATCGGCCATAAACCAGACGATCCCGTCCTTGCCCAAGGGCACGGTTTTCAGGGTCAAACGCATGGACCCCACGGTCTTCCCCGTACTGGCTTACAGCCTGACCTCGGACACCCATTCCCTGATCGAACTCCGCGATCTTGCCCGGTACCAGCTCCGGCCCCTGCTTTCCACCGTGAAGGGGGTGGCTAGGGTGAGCGTCCTTGGGGGCAACGTGGAGGAATACCGCGTGACCGTGAACCCGGCAAAGCTTGCCTCATACGGCCTTTCCCTCTCCGATGTGGCGAAGGCCCTCTCGGCAACAAACGTCATTACCGCCGTTGGGCGGCTTGAGGACAATTACAAGCTCTACCTGGTCATGTCCGACACGAGGCTCAAGGGGCTTCCCGAGATACAGAAGACGGTCCTGCGCTCCGGCAGGAACGGGCTGGTGCTTCTGGAGGACGTGGCGGTGGTGAGCAGCCAGAAAGCACCCCAGTGGACGCGGGTGACGGCTGACGGCCATGACGCCGTAATACTTCAGGTCTTTCAGCAGCCGGGCGGAAACACGGTCCGGATAGCGCGCGAACTGAAGGCGAAACTGGCCGGGTTCCAAAGCCAGATACCCCCCGGGGTTAAAATCGCCAACTGGTACGACCAGAGCCAGCTCATACTCTCCTCGGCGGGCAGCGTCCGGGACGCCGTCCTCATAGGCATAGTGCTCGCCGCGCTGATCCTGCTCATCTTCCTCAGGAACCTGAAGATAACACTGATAGCCGTCATCTCGGTGCCAGGCGTGCTGGCCGCAACCGTCCTGCTCCTTAACGTGCTGCACCAGAGCTTCAATATAATGACCCTGGGCGGCATGGCGGCCGCCGTAGGGCTTATTATCGACGACACGATTGTAATGCTGGAGCATATCATGAGGCGGCTCCGCGGAAACCCGGGCGACCACTACCGCAAAGTGATGCATGCCGCAAACGAGTTCACCAAGCCCCTTGCGGGCTCATCCGCCTCCACCATCATCATCTTCGCGCCCCTTGCATTCCTCTCGGGGGTTACGGGGGCGTTCTTCAGGGCCCTGTCGCTGACCATGGCCTCAAGCCTCCTGATCTCTTATTTCGTGGCCTGGCTGGCCGTCCCCCTGCTGGCCGACCATCTGCTGGGGCAGAAGGACGCCGACCAGAAGGAAGGCGGCCTGGTCACGGAAAAGGCCCATAAGACATACGAGAGATTGATGCACCGCTTCCTTGCGCGGCCCTGGCTTATATTGCTGCCCCTTGTCCCCCTGATACTGGCGGGGTGGCTGAGCTATAAACATCTGGGCTCAGGGTTCATGCCGGTGATGGACGAAGGTGGGTTCATCCTGGATTACTGGTCTCCGCCGGGCACCTCACTTACCGAAACGGACCGCCTCCTGCGCAAGGTGGAGGGCATTTTACGCAGGACGCCGGAGGTGGACACATATTCAAGGCGCACCGGCCTTCAACTGGGGGGCGGCGTTACGGAGGCCAACGAAGGCGATTTCTTCGTGCGGCTGAAGCCTTTTCCGAGGAGGCCCATATCTGCCGTAATGGATGACGTGCGCAGACAGGTGGAGGGTTCCGTCCCCGGATTGCACATCGAGATGGCCCAATTGATGGAAGACCTTATAGGGGACCTCACCGCGGTCCCGCAGCCCATAGAGATAAAAATCTTCTCCGACAACGGCAAACTGCTCAGTGTGCTGGCCCCCATGGTGGCCGGTGCGATCAGCAATGTGCCGGGCGTGGTGGACGTGAATGACGGGATCGTCCTGGCTGGCGACGCCCTCGACATAAAGGTGAACAGGGTAAAGGCCGCCATGGAAGGCGTGGACCCTGAATCCGTAACAAAGACACTGGACAGCCTTTTGAGCGGCCGTGTCACAACAAAGATTCAGAAGGGGCCAAAGATGATCGGGGTCAGGGTGTGGGTCCCGAAGGACATAAGGGCGACCGAAGGGGACATCAGCCGTCTTCAACTGAGGGCCCCCGATGGCCATCTGTTCCCGCTTGGCCGCATAGCCGTTGTAAACGCGGTCATTGGGCAGCCGCAGATAACTCGCGACGACCTGAAGAGGATGGTTGCCGTTACCGGGCGCATAAGCGGCCGGGACATGGGTTCGGTGGTCCGCGACGTGAAGGGCGTCCTTGCGCGTCCCGGCCTGCTCCCCAAAGGCGTCTATTACACCCTGGGAGGGCTTTACAAGCAGCAGCAGATCGCCTTTGCCGGACTGATGGCGGTATTTGCGGCCGCCGTGGCGCTCGTCTTTCTGCTCTTATTGTTCCTTTATGAAAAATTCCGGGTTGCCGGGGTCATCCTGCTGACCACCCTGATGTCGCTGTCCGCGGTCTTCATCGGGCTTTGGCTCACCGGGACGGAGATGAACATATCATCGATGATGGGGATGACCATGATCGTGGGCATCGCCACGGAGGTGGCGATCTTTTATGTCTCGGAATATTATGAACTGCCCTCGGAGCTGGACAGGAAAGAGGCCCTGATAATCGCCGGCAAGAACCGCATGCGCCCGATCGCCATGACCACCATAGCGGCCATCCTGGCGCTTCTTCCGCTTGCGCTCGGGATTGGACAGGGGGCGGCCATGCAGCGGCCGCTGGCCATCGCCATCATCTCTGGACTGGCCATTCAGCTCCCCCTTGTATTGGTCGTCCTGCCGGTCATATTCCATACCCTGAACATAAAAAAGGAGTGAAACTCCCGCGGCTTGCCACGGGGAGTTTCACTCCCTGCAACCGGGAAAGAAAAGGTTTACAGCGGTCCCCTGGCCCGCCTGACTAAAGATCTCTACATCGCCGTTCATCTTTGCCATCATTTTTTTTACCATTACAAGCCCGAGGCCTGTACCCTTGGCCTTTGTCGTATAGAATGGCTTGAACAGATTTTTTCTGTTCTCTTCCGGTATGCCCCGGCCATTGTCTTCCACTTTTATCAGGATTGTGTCCTTGATCCGATAAAGGAAGAGCTTTATGGCCGGCTCTTGTCTTTCTTCAAACGCATCGGCCGCGTTAATCATCAGATTCAGCAGCACTTGCTGAAGCGCCCTTGGGTCGGCTAAAGCCGTTATGCTTTCATCCGTCAGGGAGGCCTCAAGTTTTATTCCCTTTGCTCTGAAGTCATCTTCCACAAGGGTTAAAAACCTTCTCAAAAATGCGTTCATCTCAATTTTTTCAGGCTCAAGGTTCTCGTACATATTAAAATTTTTTAAGGATTTGAGCAGGAACTCCATTTTGCCTATTTCAGCAATCGCATGATCCAGGTAATTCATGGCTTCCACGGCGGAGAAATTGTTGAAATTTTTCCTGAGTACCGTCAGGATCGTTTTCAAGGTGTTTATCGGATTTCCCATCTCGTGCCTTACTCCGCTGAAAATATAACCTATATTGTCCATCAGACTGGCCGCCTGGGCAATCGACTCCAGGCGTTTTCTCTCCGTAATGTCCAGAAGCATGCTTACGGAGCCGATGAACTGTCCGTCCCTGTCCAGACGTGAATTTATCGAAATTATTGCAAACACGGTCGAACCGTCTTTTGTTCGAAGCCTCAGATCAAACTGCTCCGCGGTTCCCGTCCGCCGCTCCAGTCTCGGACGAAATTCCGAAATGGAGGGTTCGTCCATGAATTCATATACGGAACACCCCAGGAGTTCCTCTTCCTTATAACCCAGTATCGCCGCGAGACTCCGGTTTACAAAAGTGATCCGGGCCTCCGCGTCCAGGAACCAGATGCCTTCCTGAGCGGTTTCCAGCACCTTCCTGTAGCGCTCTTCGCTTTCAGCCAGCTCCGCGGTCCTCTCCCTGACTTTGTATTCGAGCTGCTCATTCAGCACTTTCAATTCCTGCTGGGCAATCCTCAGCTGCCGGTTTTTCATCACGGCCGTTTCGTAAGTGGACAGGAGGAGATCGAGGATGTGCTCCCGTCTGGAGTTAATAAAATACCTCTGCTCTCTGAAGAGTATCTCGACCCCGGTTTTGGTTTGTTCTTCTTTTCCGGTACCGGCAGCGGAGGGCACCCTGTGAATACGGTCAAGGAGGTATTTCTCGTTATATGGCTTCGTTATGAAATTGTCCGCTCCGCATTCAAGTCCCTTGAGGATGTCCTCGGTGTCCGATAAGGCCGTGAGAAGAATTACCGGAATGTCCCTAAGGTCATCTTCAGCTTTTATCCTTTTGCACAGGGTGAAGCCATCCATCTCAGGCATCATAATATCGCTGATCACAAGATCTGGTTTATGCCCCCTCATGGACTCAAACGCCTCTTTCCCGTTTTTCGCCACCGATACGGCATAGCTGCGCCGCTCCAGCATATATTTAAGGTCTTCAGCCTGGGTGGGACTGTCCTCTACGATCAGGATCTCCATGGCATTAAGACGGGCCATCCCCTATTTTCCTAAGTGCTCCCTTTTTTTGCAAGCCCATTGAGTGCATCCGTTATCTGCTCCGGAGAAAGCACCAACGTCGCCGCGTCCAGTTGGGCAGCAGCCTCCGGCATGCCATAGACTGCGGAGCTCTCTTTATCCTGTGCGATCGTGACCGCGCCTTTTTCTTTTAGCAATTTCATCTCTGCCGCCCCGTCCTTCCCCATGCCTGTCAGCAATACCGCCCCGGCATTCCCGCCGTAGGCCCTGGCCACGGAACGAAACAGATAGGAGATGGAAGGGCGCGCCCCATGCTCTGGTTCTCCGGATGATAAAAATATCGTATCATCACCACTGACTCCCATGTGCAGCCTATCCGGAGCAAAATAAGCGGTCCCGGAGAGCACTGCCTCTCCAGCTTCCGCTATGCGGAGCTGGATGCGGCTTGTTTCGCCAAACCAATTCAACATTCCCGGAAGAAAACCCGGGGTGATATGCTGCACGATCAAGAGGGGAAATGGGAGATCAGCATTGAGCCCGCTCAGTATCCTCTGAAGGACTGGTGGACCGCCAGCCGATGCACCGATAGCTACCAGTTTTATCTCATGCCCCATATCCTTACCGGCGGATTTCAGGACTGAAGGCCGGACCGATCCTTCCGTAAATTTGGAATTGGAACGGAACCAGCGGCGCACCACCTTGACTTCAGACATGAGCTTCACTGTCTTCACCAATTCCTGAACGGATGACTCGTGCTCCGGATGGCCAATTCCATATGGCCTTCGCACAACGGAAAGGGCCCCCGCCTCCATCGCGCGAAAGCTTGTATCCACCTCTCCGGGATCCCAGTTGCCGCTCACGATCACTATTGGGACGGGATTTGTTTCCATTATCCGCCGCGTAGCCTCAAGGCCGTTCATTCTGGGCATGTAGATGTCCATCGTTATGACATCGGGCCGCCGGCGTTCCACGAATTTCACGGCCTCCTCTCCATCAGGAACGGCGCCTATTACCCTGATCCCGGCTTCTGAAAAAATATGGACCAGGAATTCGCGTGTGACCGGGGAATCATCCACTACAAGAATGTTTATCATCTCATGTGGTGCTTATAGAAGTCTTCTGATCACTTCGAGGAGATTGCTTTGTTCAAAACTGCTCTTCACAATATAGGCATTGGCCCCCACGTCTATGCCCCGCTCACGGTCCTCGCGGGATTCCAGTGCGGTCACCAGCACCACAGGGAGGCGGGAAAACCGTTCGTCCGCACGGATTTTTGCGGTAAGGTCCAGCCCGTTCATTCTGGGCATATCCACATCGGATGCTACCAGATCGAAGTCCCCGGTCTTGAGCATTGTAATTGCATCGATGCCATCCACAGCGGTCTTTACATCATATCCCGCTGCTTCGAGGATATTTTTGAGAAGCGTCCTCGCCGTGATCGAGTCCTCCACGACCAGAATGGATTTTCTGCTGGCGGGCGCTCCTTCGGCTTTAACCTGCACGGGCGCTGACGGGGATGTCTTCAGGGCGGACTTCAGGAGATCAGATATATTGAGAATCGTAACTACCTGGCCCGTGCTGAGGACGGTGGCGCCGATAACGTTACGTATCCTGACAAGCTGTTTCCCCAGGTCCTTCACCAGAACTTCCTGCTCATATAGGACGTCATCCACGCTGAACGCGATCCGATGCTCTGCCGTGCCCAGGACTGCCGCTTGCAAAAAATCTCTTCCGGGCGCTTTCGGCCCCGGAATTTCAAGGACTTCCCGAAGAGCCAGCAGGGGCACCGTCTGCCCATCGATCAGGACCGTCTCCCTGTTTTCAACCGTCCTTATATCATCCCGCTTAATTCGCACCGCACGATCAAAACCCGTCAGGGGAATGATGAACAACCGTTCGGCGGCCCGGACAAGGACACCCCTGAAACTTGCAAGGGTAAGAGGCAAGAGGATGCGGAAAGTGGTCACCTCCTCAGTTGGCTCGCAGAAAACGGCCCCGCCCAGCTTTTCCACTTTCTCCCGCACAATTGCAAGCCCCAATCCCCTTCCCGAGATATCGGTGATGATCGGGCTTGTTGTAACTCCTGATCGGAATATAAGGGAAAGGAGTTTTTGTTCATGCGTCTTTTCGGCTTCATCCCGCGAAATGATTTCAAGCCGCAGGGCGGAGTCACGGACCTTGTCGATATCTATCCCGGCGCCGTCATCCGAGACGAGCATTTCCACCATTTTCCCTTCCTTGTGTGCTATATCTATCCTGATTGAACCTATGGGTCCTTTTTTTCTCGCGATCCTTTCCTGCCGTTTTTCGATCCCGTGGTCAATTGAGTTTCGCAGCAGATGGATAATAGGCTCTCTGATCTCATCAAGAATACGCCGATCGATTTCGAACTCTGCCCCGCTAATCGCAAGGGCCGCTTCTTTTCCCTGGTCGCGGGCAAGATCGTGTACGAGTTTGGGCATAAGCTCAAGGATGGAAGAGAACGGGAGCATGGAGATCGTCTTTACGTTTTCCATAAGGCCGTCCACCAGCCCGGAGGTTGATCGGTAATCGTGCTCAAGGGCCTTTTCGTAATCCAGGAGGGAATCGTGAAGCCGCGCCACCTGGCCGCCTTTTCTTTCAAATAATTCAATGGTCCTCTTTATCACATCAGCCGAATCAGCAGCATAGCCTCTTTTTTGGAACGCTTCCTCAAGGGCCCGTATTTCCGGCCCTATCTTTGCCCCATCTTTTTTTAATGATTCCATTAAGGCGATGATCCCGCGTAATTCGGCAGTCCTCTGGCCCAGAACCTGCTTCACGGAGAGGAGGCCTTCGGTTTGAAGCAGAATGGAATCCAGCTTCTGCTTTGATACACGGATGGTTTCGGCAGTCATCAGGGGAGCGGCAGGGGCCCTCAGATGGGCTTCCTCTTCAAATATCGGAGTGGTAGCCGCCTCTTTCCCCTGGTCTGCCCCCTTCCCCTCCTCCCTGGCCCGCTTTGTTATGCCCTCAAAATCCCGAAGGACATCTCTGATCTTGCCCCTTTCGGGGGATGCCATTTTTTCACCGATACCGGAAATGAGATCTCCAAGGATATTAATCGAGCGGTGGAGGAGGTCTATTATCTTCCCTGTAGGGGTGATCTGATTACGCTTCAGGCCGGAAAGGATATCCTCAAAGGACTGGCAAAGGGTCTCTATTGTGGAGAGATTCACGGCCCTTGCGGCACCTTTCATGCTGTGCGACTCCCGGAAGACCCGTTCGATGATCCCTGCCTGCAAGTTGGAAGGGGCCTTCTCAAGCTCCATTAGACCGGACGAGATCGCAGTGATGTGCTCCGCCGCCTCCGTCTTGAAGGTTGCGAGGAGCTTTTTCAGGAAAGCGGCATCTTTCTCTTCCATGCGGCCATTTCCCCTATATCTTGTATTGAGCCATGAGCAGCTTCAGTTTTTGCCCTAATTCATGAAGAGCGTGGGCTGCGGTCTCGGTCTGCTTTGTGCCGGTGACATTATGCTCGCTTGCAAGTTTGATGCTGTTCATTGCCGAGATGACCTGCTCCATGCCGACAAGCTGCTGCTGGCTTGACGCCGCGATCTGTGTTGCGGCCTGGGCCGCCTCGGTGATGACTCCCGCCAGTGCCTTTATGGCTTCACCGGCATGCCCGGACTGCTTCACTCCCTCTTCAACCGTCTTGCTCCCCCGTTCCGTTGCCAGTACGGCCGCGCTGGTTGCCTTCTGGATATCATTAAGGATCGTGCGCACCTGCGCAGTTGCCTGCTTTGACTGTTCGGCGAGGCTCCTCACCTCCTGCGCCACTACGGTAAATCCTTTCCCGTGCTCGCCCGCCTTCGCCGCCTCTATCGAGGCATTCACGGCGAGAAGGTTGGACTGTTCTGCCAGATCGCTTACCGTTGAGATGATCTCCCCGATCGCCTGGCTCTGTTCGCTCAGCTTCACGATGCTTCCGGCTATGGATTCCATCTGCCGGCGAATATCGGTCATTCTTTCAATGGTTCCATCCACCGCTTTCCCGCCCGTTTGCGATACCTGAACGGCCTTCTGCGCGGCTTCAGATACCTGCTTTGCCTTCTGGGAGGCTACCTGGGCCGTCTGTTTTACCTCTTCCACTGTAGTCGTGGTCTCGTTTACCGAAGTGGCGGTTTCCGTAACGCTTGAGGCTACCTCCGTGGTGGAAGAAAGTATTTCGCCCGCTGAGGACGCCAGAATGTTTACGGAGTCCAGGATTTCAAGGTTCATTCTCTTCAGATTCGCGACCATATCGGCAAAGGCGCTTCCAAGGATGTCCCTGGAGGACAAGGGCCTTGCCGCAATCGTAAGGTCGTTATCAGCAATCCGCCTGGCCATTCCGGCTATTTCCTGAAGATAAGCGATCATCCCCTCAAATGCCCCGGAGAGCATTCCGACCTCATCCTTCCGGTCTTCATGCGCTATGTTCACCGCCAGATCCCCCTTGCTCATTCTGTCAGCCGCCTCCGCAATGTTCTTAAGCGGGTTGGAGATCATTCTGTTAAGGGCAAGAACCGTTAGCAGACTTAGTACAAAAGCCAAAACTCCTGCCAGGATGAACGTCAGGAGCAGTCTCCTGGCCGTAACCTCGGAATCAGCCAGACGGGTTTTTGCGCGGTTCATCTCGACATCCCTGAGCCCTAACGCAAGCTCCCGGATCCTGTTATAGCGCTGATCCTGCACCCCGACGCTGAGTTTTCTCGAGTCTTCTATCTTTCCTGCACGGATAAGTGCGAACTGTTCATCTCTCGTTTTTTTGTAATCATCCCTTACAGACATTAATTCATCCAGTTTTTTCATTGCTTCGGTATCATTCTCGGACCTTAATTTTTCGGAATAAGCATTGATCAATTTCCCAATCTCTTTTTCCCTGTCCTTTATGTCCTGCTCTATACTCTGCTGGCTTACACTGTCCTTTGTGAGCATCATTTCCTCTATATCCGCGCGGGTCCGGTTCTGGTCTGCGATGAGTTCGACCAGATTTAACGCGGGAAGGAAATTTTTCAGATACAGATCGCTCTGTGATCTTTGGATGCTTATGAAACCGGAATATGCCGTGAGAATTACAGCCAGCAGGATAATGAATACCAGTCCAAATCCGATGAATAGTTTGGTCCGTGTAGCCAGGTTAACGAACCATTTCATGCCTCTTCCTCCTTGGGTCCTCTAAATTTATTTTCTTTATAGTCAAACTTCTTCGTCCACCAGGATACGTTTATCTGAAAGGACGCGCTCGGCATCCAGAAGAATCAGACGGTCCTCGGTGACCCCCCTAAGATACTCCTCGCCGATCCCGGTCAGTGTGGGAACGCTCTGCTGCAACCCCCTTAGAGGCATGCTCCGGATCCCGAAAATCACATCGGCCAGGATGCCGAATTCCATTGTATCTGATTTAAGAATGATGACCTTGTTGAGATCGCCCAGGCCTTTTTCCGGAAGATTAAGGAATTTCTTCAGGTCAAGGACAGAAAGTATCCGTCCCCGGACGCTGATGATTCCCAGGACAAAGGGCGGAGTACATGGAACTGGCGTGAGGTCATTAACAGGCCATACCTCGCGCACATATGAGGACTCCACACCATATCGCTCGTGGGCGAGAAGGAATTCTAAAACATCAATATGCTCTCTTCTGTCCCGGGCTTCCGGCTCTTTTGCCAGAGCCATAGCGCGCTTCTTTAAAATACTTTTCCTTTTCTCCGGGCCGGCCGCCTGGTCAAGTGCAGACTGTGCCTCTCGGAGGCGCCTGTGGACTTGCGCCCAATCGATCCCCGGTGAGAACTCTTCCCGTGATACGCCTTCGCCGCTCATGCCGCCGCCATCTCCCTCATATTCGTCTTGATTATTTCCGCAAGCCTCCCCGCAGTGATCCCTTCGGATCCCGGAATGAGATCGTCATGCCCGTATCTGCCTATAGCCGACAGGGCGTTCTCAAATTGTTTTTTGGACTCGCCGGTTCTTCCCTGCCTGCGTGCGAGATCTCCCGAAACGAAATAAGCGAGCACGAAACCCGGATCCAGATAAAGAACCCGTTTCAGCGACGTTGCTGATTTTTCAAGCAGTCCCATTTCCTGCTGTATGGTCGCAAGCAGGTAGTATAGCCCGGGGTTCAATTTATCAGAAGAAATGGCCTTTTCACAAACTCCCAGCGCCTCGTCCAATTTCCCCTGGTCGGCATATATTCGGGCCAGAAGCACCAATGCCCTGTTCTCGTCATCCCCGGAGCTTAAGGGCCGGCTCGCCTCATCCCCGGCCTCTGCATAGCGGCCTTGTTCATACAGAGCGAGGGCATTCTCATAAGGTGCGGAAGACTGAGCGGCGGGGAGAGTGTCCTTTTGCCCGGTATTTTTTAAAAGGGTCCCGGGCCCGGTAACCCATCTTTCAGGCACTGGCTCTGTTGAAAATTCTTCTGCGTAAGTCTCAGCACAAGACGCAATCGTTTGGGTAAGAACAGGCAGCTCTGTTCTGGTTTTTTCAGTATCTTTCTTGCAGAGGGTGGCGCCCTGGAAATTGACTTGTACAAAAGATGAAAAGAGAGTGGCGGAGATTTCAACCGGGCTCACGATCAGCCAGCCGCCTTCAACAAGACTCCGACAGAGCTTCCGGCTGACCTCCGTTTGGCCTTCGCGGGGAAAATACATCAGTACGTTTCTGCAGAAGACCATGTCCATAGCGTTTGTATTGTTTGCAAAAGAAGGGTAGGCGTCCTCAGCGAGGTTGTGATACTGGAAGATCACCCGTTCTCTTATCCTGGGAAGCAGCTCGAAACGGCCCTGGGCGGTCTTGCGAAAATAACGTTCCTTAAATGAAGAGGGCACATCCCGAAATGACCATTCGCCGTATATGCCCATGGCCGCCTTCCGCAGAAAAGACGGGTTTATGTCAGTGGCAAGGATGCTGATCTTCCATTCCTCGAAATCAGGGATCATGCCGTGGATCAGAATGGCAATCGAATAAGGCTCTTCGCCTGTAGCACAACCGGCAGACCAGATTCTCAGATAACGGCCGGCCTCCCGGCGTGACCGGATGAGATCCGGCAATATCTGCTCTTTTAAGATATCAAAAGTTTTTTTATCTCGAAAGAAATAGGTCTCGCCCACGGTTAAATGGCTGGCCAGTATACCTGTTTGTGCCCTGGTCACAGGTGAAAGCAAAAAGGACCGAATGCATGACTCCGGATCTTGAAAGCCGAGATCGGAGGCAGCCCCCTGCAATGCCCGTTCAATATCTCCTGCCCGCTCCTTGGGAAAATACAGGCCCAGGTGGTTTTCAATATAATGGCTGAAAATATCGATCAATTCCTCGGAGATCATTACTGCTTATTATTCCTGCTCCGCCTCTCTCATCAGGGCATTATCGAGATCCCTTTTCTCATCCAGAGAGAGAAAACGGTCGAGTCCGTGGATGAGGACCATTCCATTATCCAGTTTCATGACCCCTTCAACATATTCCATTCCCGGATGTCTCTTATCAGGAGGGACGACCTTTTCGTGAGGCCATTCCATAATGCCCTCTACTTCATCGACCACGAATGAGACCGTGCGGCTGGACGCCTTTGCCACGATCATCTGGTCGTCAATGTCAATTTCTTTTTCGGGCAGCCGGAATCTTTTTCGCAAATTGAAGACCGGGATAATTCCGCCTTGCATATTAATGATGCCGGAAACAATCTCCGGGGCCTTGGGCAGGGGAGTTATTTCGACAGAGCGGATAACCTTTTCGAGAGAGGAAAGGGAAAGAGCATACCTCTGGTCTTCAAGAACAAAAACCACAAGTTTAAGGGAACTGTTCATAGCTCCTTTCCTTAAACCATATTCTGAAAAACTATTATATCTAATTTCTTAAGTTTTTTCTTGCAAAACAGGTACTTAGTTCAAAATCAGCGCAGGGCGTATTTGATTGATTATGCCCGCCACTAGAAAGACCGGAAATCCAAGCCCCCCCAAGAACAAGGACAATAAAGAACCCAAGGTACGGGAAATGTGCTATTAGATCGGCATACCCCCGTTATCCATCAAAAAAAGGATGAAGACTTACTGCCTGATGGCTTCGGTCATTGTTTTTGCGCTCCACATGAGCGGCCTCTGATTATAGAGTTCGAGAGGGGGAGCGGGACATAGGCAAGCTCATCGGATGTGATCTGTGAATTATTCTATGGCAATTTGAGCAGACAATTGACATCGATGTGTATTTGGGATAAGCTTGCTTTAAAAGCCTTTGTACTATTTATAAGGGCACTGCAAAATATGGAGGAATAAATGAAGAGATTTATAAAGGTGTCTGTCCTTGGTCTTCTTCTGGTAATTGCGGCAGGTGTTTGTTATGCCGGGACCGGCCAGGCCGCCGCTTCCTCTTCCACGAAAGACACGGTGGCCGCTACTGGCACCACAAACGCCGGACAGCCCCCAATACCCAAAATGCGCGGCTATTTAAGCGAGGTCTTCAACGCGCCCTCCTGGCAGGATGCCGAAGCCGTCTGTAAGCGTGTCGCCAAGGCAAACCATAAAAAGATATGCGGTGCGATGGAGGCCGCGGGCTCCATATCCGAGAGCACAATGTTTTATTGCACCTGCGAATAAGATATGACGAGATCGCCACGGGGGCTCTGCCCCCTCACTGTAATTAAATGGCCCGATTACCTGCCCGAAGCCATAAAAAGTGGGCACAGCAACAAGAATAAAGTGGCGGTGCAGGGATTTGAACCCCGGACACTGCGGATATGAGCCGCATGCTCTAACCAACTGAGCTACACCGCCTCCGAACGGATATTATAACAAAAACACTTTCTTCAATAAAACAGCTCGAAGCGCCTGAGGCGCACGTTTATCAGGAGCCCTACCGCTATGAAATTGCTCAGGATAGCCGTCCCCCCGTAGCTCATGAACGGAAGCGGTATGCCCACCACGGGCATCATCCCCATGGTCATCCCTATGTTGAAAAAGAAATATATCCCGAACATGAAGGCTATCGAGAGCGCAAGGAAGGCCCCGAAGTCGTCCTTGGCCTTGCGGGCTGTGTCCAGCGCCCGCAGAAGAAACCCGAAATAGAGGAGGAACAGCACCAGGCTGCCGGCAAGCCCCCACTCCTCGGCAAAGACCGAAAAGATGAAGTCCGTGTGTTTTTCGGGCAGGAACCTGAACGGCCCCTGCGTGCCGTGCATATAACCCTTCCCAAGTATCATGCCGGAGCCGATCGCTATCTTGGACTGGTTAAGATGATAGCCGATCCCGGCGGGGTCAACCTCCGGGTCCATGAAAGCCACAATCCTGTTCCGCTGGTAGTCCTTCAGGAAGTCGTCCCAGAAGATGTCCCCCAAAAAGGGGACGGAGATTATGCCGACCAGCACCAGCACGGCCACGAGCTTCTTCTCCATCTTCCTTGCAAGGCATGCCGCCAGGAACACGCCCCCCATCGTGCAGGCCGTCCCAAGGTCCGGCTGTTTCACCAGCAAACCGAACGGAATGAGCCCAAGGACCGGGAGCATCTTCAGGAATTTCACAATGGTTATCGGCGGCCTCATTTCGCTCAGATATCTGGCCAGGATGATTATGAAAGAGATCCTGAACAGCTCGGATGGCTGGAACGAGAACCCTCCCACGCTTATCCACCTCTGCGCGCCCATCCCCATCCGGCCTTTGGCCAGCACTACAAGGAGCAGGAAGATGCCCAGCCCGTAGATTATCCAGGCGAACCGGCCAAACCACTGGTAATCGGCCTTTACCGTAAGGAACATGACAAAAAGGCCCACAACTATCCAGATGAGCTGTTTTATAAAATAAGGGGCCTGCCTCGCGCCTTCAACCTCCGGGCGGGTGGAGCTGTAGATGGTAAGCAGCCCCATGATTGAGATGGCCATCACGAGCCCCAGCGTGAGCCAGTCGAAATTCTTAATTGACCTTCTGTCTACCTGCATCCTGCCTGTCCTGCTCATAAGCCTCTATGGCTTTCTTCGCTATCGGCGCCGCCGCGGTCCCGTGGCCGCCGTGTTCCAATATAACCGAAACGGCTATATCGGGGGAATTGGAAGGGGCATAAGCGACGAACCAGGCGTCATCGGGCCCCTTCCTTGAAGAAATGGTCTGGGCCGTCCCCGTTTTCCCTGAGATGGGCACGATGTCCGAATGCCCGGCCAGCCTTGCCGTTCCGCCATCTTCGTTCGTAACCCCGTAAAGCGCGTCCTGTATGATCTGTATGGTGCTGTCACTCACATGAATGGGTATCTGTTTGCCCTTTACCGGACCACCCTCGTATTTCTTGAAAGAGATGTCCGGCATGAACCTGCCGCCCGTGCCCACGGCGCCCACCATCCGGGCCATCTGAAGCGGGGTCACAAGCACATAGCCCTGCCCGATTGAGGCGATCAGCGTCTCGCCCATGTACCAGGGCTGTTTCATAACCTTCTCTTTCCATGCGGTATCGGGGATGAGGCCGGCCTTCTCGGAGCCAAGCCCGATCCCTGTCCTGCTGCCCAGTCCGAAGGACCTGGCATAATAGGCTATGTTGTCTATCCCCGTGCGCATCCCCACATTATAGAAGAATACGTCGCATGACTCCACGATGGCCTTGTGGATATCCAGGGGGCCGTGGCCCTCATGCCTCCAGCAGCGGAATATATGCCCTCCCAGATCCAGACTCCCGCGGCAGACGATCTTCTCGTCCGGCGTGACCGAACCGGTCTCAAGCCCGGCCATGGCTGTAATTATCTTGAAGGTGGAACCCGGCGGGTACATGCTCTGGAAGGCGCGGTTCAGAAGCGGGTGTTCCGGGCTGAAGACCAGGCTTCTCCATTCGTCCTGGCTTATGCCAAAGACAAAGGAATTCGGGTCGAAGGCCGGGCGGCTCACCATGCCAAGGAGTTCTCCGGTTTTGGGGTTTACGGCCACAAGCGCGCCCACCCTGTTGGCGAACGCCGATTCCGCCGCCATCTGCAGATTCATATCCAGGGCCAGATGGATGTCCTTGCCTTTCTTCGGTGGGATTTCGCCTACCGCCTTCAGCTCCCTGCCCAGGGCATCCACCTCGATAATCCTCTCCCCTGGCGTCCCCCTCAGTTCTGAGTCGTAATATTTCTCTATCCCCCACTGCCCGACAAAATCGCCCCTGGGGACATCGGCGTAGGCCGGGTCTTTTGCCTGCTTTTCCGTGAGCTTGCCGATATAGCCTATAAGATGCGCCGCCATTTCCCCGTAAGGATAATCCCTGGCCACGTCGGCATTTACCGATAGTTCGGGATAATCCGAGAGCCTGGCCTCTATGCGGGCAAGCTCATCAAATGGTATGGTCTCTTTCAGAAGGACGGGCTCAAGCGAATTCCTGTTCTCGTCTATCTCCTTCCTGACATCTTCCCGGTCCAGCCCAAGAAAGGCCGCTATCCTCACCGGGTCCGCGGTCTTTATGGCCTCCGGCAGCAGGTAGACGCAGAAATTGGGGACGTTCTTCACCAGCGCATTCCCGTTGCGGTCATAAATTATGCCCCTTGGGGCGAATATGGGCACTATGCGAAGATGGTTCTCCTCCGAGGCCTGCCGCAGCTCCTTCCCCTCTATCACCTGCAGCTGCCACAGCCTGAGCACGTAGAGAAAAAAGAAGGCGGAGAACACCAGGGCCGCAAGCTTTACGTTCTGCCTGTCAAAACTCATCTTTTTCCGGCCTGAGCAGGATGCCGATGAATCCGTTCAGGGCGCCCTGGGCGATAAGAAGGGCAATGCCAGGCACGAATCCGCCCTTTATATCCTCGAATATGGAAAGGCTTGCGTATTCGGCCAGCCCGCCCACGATAGTCAGCGCAAAAGGGCCCAGAAACCCCAGCACCGGCGTCCATCTGAAGAAGCCGCGTGAAAGAAAGGGGGATGCAAACCCCACAAGCCCTTTGCCAAGCAGGGCTGGCCCGATCATCATGCCCGAGAGCGCGTCCTCCGCCGCGCCCAGGACAGACCCGAAGAGCATGCCTCTTGCGGGCGTGCTGGTAAGCGCGTAGCGGTACACGACCAGGGTGACCAGGTCGGTCCTGAACCCGGAGATGCTTAGATTCATGTCTATGAGGAAAGCGGCGAGGGTGAGGAGGACGAGCCAGAGGGCGTGCTTCATCTTTTTATGATCATTACCTCTTCGACAGCGGCAGGGTTTACGAACGGGACCACTTCCGCGTTTTTGAAAAGCCCTTCGTCGGGACCCAGTCCAGAGACCCAGCCAACCTTGAGGCCCTCCGGGAAGAGCCCGTCCAGCCCCGAACTTATGAGCACGTCGCCTTTTTTTACGGCCTGGTCATAGGGAAAATATTTGAGCATGCAGCCGCTCCCCCCGGTCCCTGAGACGATCGCCTCGACCCTGGACTCCTGGAACCTCGCGGCCACCGAGAACCTGATGTCGTTGATGAGCAGGACGGAGCTGTATTCGCGGCCGGCCCTCATCACCTTGCCCACCAGGCCCTGCGGGGTGATAACGGCCATGTCCTTTTGCACCCCCTGTGCACTCCCTGCGTCTATTATCACCGTGTTGGCCCAGTGCCTGGCCCCCCTGGCAACCACGTTTGCCGAGGCCACGCAGGCGGGCGTATGCTGTTTCAGGTCAAGGAGCGCCTTAAGCCTTTCATTCTCCTTTTTCAGCTCGATCATCTGGTCATTCTGCCTTTTGAGCATGGCTATCCGGTCTTCGAGGACCTTTATATCGTCCTTGCCCGTGGTGAGGTTCCGGAACAAATCCCCCGTCCGGGAGACAGCGGTCCCTATCCCTCCGGAGAGGCCGTAGAACGCGGAATCGACTCCGGCCAGAGGGTTCAGAGGGCCCCGTCTGGCCTGCCAGGTCATCAGGAAGGAAACCAGCGCTATCAGTACGACAAGGGGTAGAAGCTTCCTCCCCGGCATCTAGTTTATGGCTATCTTCTTCAGGAGTTCCAGTTCATCGAGCATCTTGCCAACGCCCTTCACGACGGCCGTAAGCGGGTCTTCCGCAACAACGACGGGAAGGCCGGTGGACTCCTTTATCAATATGTCCAGCCCCCTTAGAAGGGCCCCGCCGCCAGCCAGCACGATGCCGCGGTCCACTATGTCCGAGGCAAGCTCCGGGGGCGTGTTCTCAAGGGCCATCTTGATCGTCTCCACTATTATGTTCACCGGCTCCTGGAGGGCCTCTATTATCTCTTCCTCATTGATGGTGAAGGTCTTGGGTATGCCGGAGACCAGGTCCCGGCCCTTTATCTCCATGGTGCGCGGGGCGGCCCCGTTCACCCGGTGCGCGGCCCCAAGCTCTATCTTGATAAGCTCGCTCGTGCGGTCCCCGATCATCAGGTTATATCTGCGCTTTATGTAGGCCATTATGGACTCGTCCATCTTGTCCCCGCCCACGCGGGCCACCTTGCTTATGACGATGCCGTCCAGACTGATGACCGCTATATCGGTGGTGCCGCCGCCTATATCCACTATCATATTGCCGGAGGGCTCACCCACCGGAAGACCAACGCCCAGGGCGGCCGCCATGGGCTCTTCTATCAGGTATACTTCGCGGGCCCCGGAGGCCTGCGCCGCGTCCTTCACGGCCCGCTGCTCCACCTGTGTTATGCCCGAAGGGACGCCGATTATCACCCTGGGGGAGATGAAGCTTCTGCGGTTATGCACCTTGGCGATAAAGTATTTCAGCATCTCGCCGGTTGCGTCGAAATCCGCTATTACGCCCTCTTTCATCGGCCTTATGGCGTAGATGTTGGCCGGGGTCTTGCCGAGCATCCTCTTGGCATCGACCCCCACGGCCACAACCTTCTTGTTGTCCTTGCGGACGACCACGACGGAGGGCTCGTTGCATACTATGCCTTTGCCTTTCATGTAGACAAGCGTGTTCGCGGTGCCCAGATCTATCGCAAGGTCGTTGGAGAACCATCCCATTATCCTGTTGAAAAACATCAAACCGCCTCCTCGTTTAAACGGGCTTCCACTACCCAGGTGCCCGCCATCTCATCACCCGCTCTCTTGCCTTCGGGGCTCCCGACGAGCACCACAAACTCAAAAGAGAATATCCCCAAGGTAATTATCCAGCCGACAAACGGCACTTTCCACAAAACAAGGCCCAGCGCCGGAATAAGGTTCCTGATTATGGATTCCTTTGCCGTGCAGGGCTCTCCCTTACCGCTCAAGACCTGAAGGCCAAGCAGCTTTTTGCCTATGCTCCTGCCCCCGAAGAGGCCGTCCCCTATCAGGATATAGCCTATGCCTGCAAGGAAGCCGGCCTTCGGAAGAATCTCTGCCGCGGCGATTATCAGTATGAGGTCGACGGATTTGGCTATAACCCGCATGAGGAGCCCGGCTCTTCTGGCCTTCTCCATATCAGGAAATTGTAACATCCGAAATCCTTGTTTTTCAACCGGAACGGCACATCGAGGACGCGTAAAATCTGTTAAACTAAGGCGTGAAAACGAAAAAGAACCTTATAGTGGTGGGTGACAGGGTCCTTATAGAGCCCGACGAGGGCTCCGAGCGCAGCACGGCCGGCCTCTACCTGCCGCCCACGGTCCGGGAGAAAGAGAAGGTCCAGGGTGGCAAGATAATGAAAAAAGGCCCGGGCTATCCCATCCCGGACGCCAGCGAAGAACCCTGGCGTGAAAAGAAATCCGTTAAATACATGCCCATTGAGGCCCAGGAGGGCGACTACGCCATCTTCCTCCGCAACGAGGCCGTGGAGATAGAGTTCGAGGGAAAGAAATACGTCATCGTACCCTACTCTTCCATCCTGGCCTTGTTAAGAACGGAGATCGAAGAGGAATAATATCCGGGCCGGAATCCAATTTCGCGCCTTCAGTTCACTGATACCGGCTGGTTCGCGCCCTGTGCCTGGGCGGGCTTGACCACGGTCGTAACCTGCTCTACCTTGTATCCCTTGTCCCGCAGTATCTGTATGATCCCCCTCTTGCCCACCATGTGCCCGGCCCCGGCGATTACAAGAATACTTTCCTTTCCGGCCAGATAACCCTCTATCTTCCGGGCCATCCCCCTGTTGCGCTCGAAGAATAGCTTTTCGAAGATGGGCTTAAGCTCGGGGTCCTTTTGCATGTCGCCGAAAATAAGCTCTTCCATCTTCCGGGTATCGCCCCTGGCCCAGGCCCGCACCATATCGTCCACCTGGCTGTCTTCGCGCGCCTGAAGCGTGTAAAGCAGCATCGTCTCCTGCTCCTTGTCCGTGAACCTCTTGAACATTTCTATCTGGAAATCAATCCCCTCAAGCTCCAGTATCTTCTTTCTGCCCTCGGCCTTTCTCAGGAAGTATTTATCTATGCCCTCTTCGGGGGAATAGCCCTGCCGGGCCACGCCGGCGCCCTCCAGTACCATGCTCAGAAACCAGGGCCTGAAGCTCTTCATATTTTCAAGTGAGGTCCCCATCTGCCGGAGCCTTGAATCCAGCAGGCCATAGGTCTTCCGGGAGATGTGGTTGTTTATGATGTCCCCTTCCGGATACAGGGCGCTGTCGATAAAGGCCTTCTGTATCCCGCTTGTGTTCCTTATCATATGGCTCATGTTGATATTGGCCTCCACGGCTATGGCGCCCGATTTCCTGTAGGCCTCCTCTATGCTGGGGCTCAAAGGGTACATGCCGGGCTTTGCCACGTGTATGGAGCCAAGCACGTACACCGTGGTGGTCCTGGACTGCACCTTCCACAGGAAATTCTTGTAGCTGCCCTCCCTGGGATAAAGGGGCTCCTTCTTCCGGCCCGGCTCTTCGTCCGGGCTGCGCGGGACATAGCCCTGCTCTTTGAGTTCCCGGGGAAGATAATCCCCCATGTATATCTCCCCGTTTGGGCCCTCGTAGATGCGCGCGCCCCGGGCAGGGGCTGTAAGGAGTGACAGGAAGAGGATCCCCAGGAAAACCCGAAAGGCTCTTTTGAGTCTCATTCTCCCGCTCCGGAAAAACAGATTTAAAACCGCTGGATTATAACATGGCTGCCCCTGTTCGGTATCTTAAATAAGAACTAAAATCAGAACTAAAATATACGAGCGCTATTTCTTCTTCAGCGCCCGCTGCACCGTCCTTACCGCGCAGAACTCGCCGCACATGCTGCAGACGTCCTTTTCGGTGGGCGGGATGGCCGCGCGATATTCGCGCACCTTATCCGGGTTGAAGCTCATCCCGATCATCCCCTCCCAGTCCAGTGCCTTCCTCATCCGGGCCATCTTTTTGTCCTTCTCCAGAGCGGACGGAATCCCTTTTGCCAGGTCGGCCGCATGCGCCGCTATCTTGGATGCGATAAGCCCCTCTTTTACGTCCTCCAGATCGGGTAATCTTATGTGCTCGGAGGGAGTGAGATAACAGAGAAAGTCCGCACCCGCCGCGCCCGCGATGGCGCCGCCTATCGCGCCAACGATATGGTCATAGCCAACGCCTATGTCAGTCACAAGAGGCCCAAGCACATAGAACGGCGCGCCCTTGCACAGCTCTTTCTGTATCTTTATATTCAGCTCTACCTGATTCAGGGGCACATGCCCCGGCCCCTCTATGATCACCTGCACACCCGCGGCAAGCGCCCTGTCCCGAAGGTCCGCCAGCGTCAGGAGTTCCTCAAGCTGCGCCCTGTCCGTGGCGTCTTCAATGCAGCCCGGCCTCATCGCGTCGCCAAGGCTCAGGGTCATGTCGTACTCCTTCGCTATCTCCAGCACGCGGTCGTACTGCTCGAAGAGGGGGTTCTCCTTCTGGTTATAGATCATCCACTCCAATAAAAAAGAGCCGCCACGGCTCACCACGTCCAGCACCCTGCCTTCGGCCATCAGGTGCTCGATCGCCTTCTGTGTGATGCCCGCGTGCACGGTTATGAAGTCCACTCCGTCTTCGCCGTGTTCGCGGATGACCTCGAAGATGTCGTCCGGCCTCATCTTCGATATCTTCCCGTCCCGCGAGGCCGCGCGCACTGCCGCCTCATAGATGGGCACCGTGCCGAAACAGAAGGAATACTCTTTCAGGATCAGCCTTCTAAGCTCTTTTATCTTCCCGCCGGTGGAGAGGTCCATCACGGCGTCGGCCCCGTATTTTGCAAGCAGGTCCAGCTTGGCCGTTTCTTCATCCAGGTGGTCCCTGTCCCTGGATGTGCCGATATTGGCGTTTATCTTCGTGCGCAGCCCCTTGCCGATCGCAAGCGGAGGCACATTATGGTTTTTGTTCCTGGCTATCACGCTAAGCCCGTTCGCCAGGTCTTCGGTCAACCGCTCCGGCGTAACCCCCTCGGCCTCAGCCGCCTGTATCACCTCTTCCGTTATAATGCCGGCCTTTGCAAGCTCTATTCTCGTCATTTCTCAAGCTCCATGAATTTTTCTGCTTCCCTTTTAATGTCCTCCGCCCCCCCTGCCCCGAATATCGCCGATATCAGGGCTATCCCATGCGCCCCAGCATCTAAAACCGCCGGGGCAGAGGGCAGCTTTATCCCTCCAAGAGCATATACCGGAATGAAAATTTTTTGCACCGCTTCCCTCAGCCTTTTCAGTCCAACAGGGCTCCCGTATTTCATCTTCGAAGGGGTCTCGTATACCGGACCGAATGTGATGAAATCCGCCCCCTCACTTTCCGCCTGGCGCGCCTCTTCCAGCGAATGCGTGGACACGCCGATCATCAGCCCGCCTCCGCATATCTTTCTCACCGCCTGGGGCGGCATGCTTGTACCGCCAAGATGCACCCCGTCCGCTTCCGCGGCGAGCGCCGCGTCCACCCTGTCGTTTATAAACAGCATCGCGCCGTACTCCCGTGTTATCTTCCGCAGCCTCTTTGCCGTCTCAAGCAATTCCCTCACCGGCATGTCCTTCTCCCTTAACTGGACCGCCTTCACTCCGCCGCTCAATGCCTCTTCAACCGCGCTCTCCAAGCCGGGCGTGAGGGTTCTGTCAGTTATCAGATAGAGTCTGAAGTCCGGCCTCAAATCATCCCCTCGAAGGGGCTGCTGGCCGTGGCATAGAGTTTCTTCCTTATCCTGCCCGCCTCAAAGGCAAGCCTTCCCGCAATGGTGGCGTGCTTCATCGCTGAGGCCATCTTCACCGCGTCCTCCGCCCCGGCAATGCCTGTATTTATCAGCACCGCGTCGCAGCCAAGCTCCATCGCCAGGGCCGCGTCAGAGGCCGTCCCCACACCCGCGTCCACCACCACGGTAACATCCTTCATCGTCTCGAGAATAATTTTTATATTGTAGGGGTTTCTTATACCAAGCCCTGAGCCTATCGGCGCACCAAGCGGCATCACGCAGGCCGCCCCCGCGTCCATCAGCCGCTTCGCCATTATAGGGTCGTCATTAGTATAAGGCAGGACTATGAACCCTTCCTTGGCCAGTATCTCCGTCGCCTTCAAAAGCCCGATAACGTCCGGAAACAGGGTCTTCTCGTCCCCTATCACCTCGAGCTTGATCAAATCCGAAAGGCCGGCCTCGCGCCCGAGCCGCGCGTACCGGAGCGCGTCCTCCACCGTGTAGCAGCCCGCCGTATTGGGCAGTATCTTATATTTTTTCGTATCCACATAGTCCAGGATGCTCCCGGAGCCCTTCTTTAAATCCACCCTCCTCACCGAGACCGTCACCACGTCCGTCCCCGATGCCTCCAGCGCACGCACCATCTCCTCGTTCGACCGGTACTTCCCCGTCCCTACCCACAATCTGGACTTGAACTCCACCCCGCCTATTACTAATTTCCTAAATTCCATCAAGACCCCTTTCCCTTCTTTTTCTTGTAAGAAAAAGAAGCAAAAAGAACTTTTACTTTTGAAATCCTTTCTTTGGAGGTTTCCTCTTTCCAGAAGAGTTTACTGTCATAGCAAACTACTAATAGGGCAGAGGCGGGACATGGTTGAGGGCGGTTTGTTTGCCGGATGAGACCTTGCGGGGTTTTGATGACCGCACTCATCCGGCAAACTCCTCGGAATTATGGGGCGGAGCCCCGTAATGAGAATGAGCCCGAATGCCATGCCCGTCTCGCCCTGTCATATTTATCCGCCTCCGACGAAGTTCACAATCTCTATCACGTCGCCCTCTTTGAGGGCGTACACGGCGTAGTCCTTCTTCTTCACTATATTCAGGTCCACCTCGACGGCGACCATGCCGCTGGTGATGCCCAGTTCCGAAAGCAGCTCGGCGACCGTCTTCGCCTCCGTTTCCAGCATGTCTCCGTTTACCTGCAATCTCATATAAATAAAAAAACCGCACCCTGATGCGGGATACGGTTTTCGATTTTCAGAATCTTCGAAGCCCTATCCCTACGGCGGCATTATCCGCATCAGGTTCAAGGGGTTCTCCAGAAGGAGTCTCAGGCCATTTGGCCTCCCCCAAGGGTTTAGTAAAGTATATTGCAGAGGGGGGCGGGGTGTCAAACCTTGTTTTCCATCCTTCATAAAAAATATAATATTCACAGGCAAAATATGGCGGGCTGTATGCCTATGTAATTTTCCGAAAAAGATTGAGGGAGGACGTATATGAAAAAGCTGGTTTCGTTCTCATTGATATTATCCATGCTTACATTCCTCGTTGCCGCCTGTGCCGGGCCGGAGGGCAGGGGCGCGGGCATAGGCGCCGCCGTGGGCGGACTGGCAGGGGCCATCCTTGACAGAAGAAACCCCTGGCGGGGCGGCGTGATAGGCGGCGCATTTGGGGCCATTGCCGGCGCCTCCGTGGCCGACATAGCCACGCAGGGCGAAAGGCAGGCTGTGGATACCGGGCGGCCTGTAGAGTACAGGACCGAGGACGGCCGGGGCGTCTACAGGGCCGATCCCATGCCCGAGGACGAAAGCACCCACTGCAAAAAGGTGCATGAACGAATTTGGGAAGACGGGAAGCTGGTCAAGGACCGGGTCAAGGAGATCTGCGAAGGCGAGAAGTACGAGAACAGATATTAGGGCAGAAACTTCTTTTTAGCTTATAATTAAAAAGGGCGGCCAGCCGCCCTTTTTAATTATAACCGCGACCGGGATTGCGGGCTATTTAAAAAACACCCTCCCTTGACGGGAGGGGTTGGGGGAGGGTGAACCGTTATCACCCCCACCCTCACCCTCCCCCGTCAAGGGAGAGGGAAATAGCGGAAACCTCCGTGGCAAGACCACGGAAATATCGAATTAACTGAAGAGGTGCTTATGAACAGGGCTGCTAAAGGGAATACCGTAAAAGTGAATTACACGGGCAGGTATGATGACGGGGAAGTGTTCGATTCGTCGGAGGGCAGAGGGCCCCTGGAGTTCACGATTGGTTCGGGGCAGATCATAAGGGGTTTCGAAAATGCCGTGGCAGGCATGTCCGAAGGTGAAAAGAAGACGGTGAAGATACCGGCCTCGGAGGCCTACGGCCCTTATGTAAAGGAGCTTACGAGAAAGATGAAGAAAAACCAGTTCCCGCCCGCTTTGAAACCGGAGCTTGGCCTCAGTGTTCAACTGAGGCATCCGGACGGCGGCGTGCTGGATATGGTGGTCACCGAGATAGAAGACGATGTCGTTACGCTTGACGCCAACCATCCGCTGGCCGGAAAAGACCTGGTATTCGATATCGAGCTGGCGGAGATAGAGAAGTAAAAAAGGGTTAACCTGTAAATCTCATCCCCTTCAGAAAAGAGGGGAGTTTCAAATCCCAAAGCGAGATTGCTTCAGGACTCCGTCCCTCGCAATGACAATAACGTGCGGTTTTGAAACACCCCTATGCGCCCGCTTCCTTGGCGCGGAAGAGGCCGAACCGTTCCCTCATCCATACCTGGAATTTATCCATGTATATGTAGATGACCGGCGTTATGTAAAGGGTAACCAGCTGCGAGAACAAAAGTCCGCCAACAACCGCCAGGCCGAGAGGGCGGCGGGACTCCGAGCCCGCGCCTATCCCAAGGGCTATCGGGAGCGTCCCCATCAGTGCGGCCATTGTCGTCATCATGATCGGACGGAAGCGGATTAAACAGCCCTGGTAGATGGCCTCCTCGGGCGTCTTGCCCTCCTTGCGCTCGGCCTCCAGCGCGAAGTCTATCATCATGATGGCGTTCTTCTTCACTATGCCCACCAGCATTATTATGCCCACGTAAGAGTACATGTTCAGTTCCGCCCCGAAGATGTAAAGCGTCAGGAGCGCGCCGAAAGCGGCCGAAGGCAGCCCCGAAAGAATCGTAAGCGGGTGTATAAAGCTCTCGTAGAGGATGCCAAGCACTATATAGATGACCAGTATGGCCATTATGAGGAGCAATCCAAGCCCTTTCACCGAGGACTGGAAGGCCTGGGCCGTCCCCTGGAAACTGGTCGTTATGCTTGAGGGCAGGACTTCGCTGGCAGTCCTGTTCACATCTGAGACGGCCTGCCCAAGCGATGCCCCTGGTTTCAGATTGAAGGAGATGGTGACCGCGGGTATCTGCCCCAGGTGGTTTATGGTAAGCGGCCCTACGCCGGTGGAGATGTTTGCAACCGCGCTGAGGGGGACGAGTTTTCCCGTTGAGGCGCGCACGTACAGCATGGAGAGCGCCCTGGGGTCCATCTGGTACCGGGGCAGAAGCTCCATTATGACCCTGTACTGGTTGTTGGGGGCGTAAATGGTGGATATCTGCCGCGAGCCGTAGGCCGTATACAGGGCGTCCTCCACCTGCTCCGCCGTAACGCCCAGGGATGATGCCTTGTCCCTGTCTATGTCAACATTCACCTGCGGGTTCGTTATCTGGAGGTCGCTTGTCACGTCCTGCAGGGAATTAAGCGCCCGCAGTTTGGACTCCAGGAGCGGAGTATAATGATAAAGCTCTTTCGTGTCCGGGCTCTGAAGCGTGAACTGGTACTGGCTTTTGGTGAGCATGCCGCCTATCCTTATTGGCGGCAGGTTCTGCATGAAGACCCTTATCCCAGGCACCTGGGCCAGCTTGGGGCGGAATTCCGCTATTATCTTATCCACGTTGGGCCGCATGGAGCGCGGCTTCAGGCGTATGAACATCCTTCCCGTGTTGACGGCCACGTTGGGCCCGGACGGCCCGATGGCGGACATGAAGGAGTCCACGTAGGGGTCTTTGGCGACAATCCTCGCCAGGGCCTGCTGGTGCTGTTTCATCGAATCGAAGGATATCCCCTGGGCCGCCTCCGTAAAGGCGAATATCTGGCCCGTGTCCTCGCTGGGCAGAAAGCCCTTCGGTATCGCCCTGAAAAAGAGGACCGTCCCCGCGATCAGCAGAAGAAGCGAAAGGAGTACGGTCTTTCTGTACCTGATAACCCTTGAAAGGGTCCACCCGTAAAAATTCAGCATCCCGGTGAATACCTTCTCTGTCGCGTAGTAGACGCGTCCGTGGTGGACCTCCTGCGGGGGTTTCAGGAACCTGCTGCAGAGCATGGGGGTAAGGCTCAGCGAGACCACCCCCGATATCAGGACGGAAACGGCTATTGTGACCGCGAACTCATGGAGAAGCCTGCCCATTATCCCGCCCATGAACAGGACGGGTATGAAGACGGCCACAAGCGAAAGGGTCATGGAAAGGATGGTGAAGCTTATCTCCCTGGAGCCCGAGAAGGCGGCCTGCATGGGATTCTGCCCATGCTCGGCGTGGCGCACTATGTTCTCCAGCATGACTATGGCGTCGTCCACGACAAAACCCACCGAGAGGGTCAGGGCCATGAGGGAGAGGTTGTCCAGGCTGTACCCGAGGAAATACATGACCACGAACGTGCCTATTATGGACATCGGGAGGGCCACGCTGGGTATCAGGGTGGCGGAGACGTTCCGCAGGAACAGGAATATGACCAGCACAACCAGTACAAGAGACAGGAAGAGGGTGAACCTTACGTCCGAGACCGAGTCCCTTATCGAGGCCGAGCGGTCGTACAGGATGGAGAGGTTCACCGAGGCCGGTATCTCGGCGCGGAACTTCGGCAAAAGCGATTTTATTGAATCGACCACCTCAACCGTATTGGTGCCCGGCTGTTTCTGGATGGCCAGCACAATCCCGCGGTGGTCGTTGTACCAGCTTGCGATTTTATTGTTCTCGACGCTGTCCGAGACATTGCCGATCTGGTCGAGCCGGACGGGAGAGCCGTTCCGGTAAGCCACTATCAGGGGCTTGTACGCCTGCGCGTCGTTGAGCTGACCCGTGGCCTGCACCGTAACCGCTTTATCGGCCCCCCACAAAGTACCCGTGGGCAGGTTGACGTTCCCCTGCTGGACGGCCGTCTCGGCCTCGTCTATCCCTATCCCCATTGAGGCCAGGGACTGCGGGTTAAGCTGCACCCTGACGGCGTACTTCTGCGCCCCGAAGACCGAGACCTGGGCCACGCCGCTGATCATCGAAATCCGCTGGGACATCGTGGTCTCCGCGTACTCGTCGACCTGCGAAAGGGGCAGCGTCGGCGAGTCCAGCGCCAGATATATGACCGGCTGGTCGGCCGGGTTCACCTTCTGGTATGTGGGCGGGGAGGGCATGTCCGGCGGCAGCTGGCTGCTGGCGGCGGCTATGGCGGCCTGCACATCCTGAGCGGCGGCATCTATGTTCCTGCTGAGGTTGAACTGAAGGGTCACCTGCGTATTTCCCAGCGCGCTGATGGAAGTCATTGAATCGAGCCCGGCGATCGTGGAGAACTGTTTTTCAAGCGGAGTGGCAACCGCCGAGGCCATCGTGTCCGGGCTTGCGCCCGGCAGGCCCGCGGAAACCAGTATGGTAGGGAAATCCACGTTCGGCAGGTCGCTGACCGGAAGCATCCTGTATCCCACTATGCCGAATACCAAGATGGCTATCATGACCAGCGTGGTCATGATCGGCCTTTTTATGAATACTTCAGCTATGTTCATGAAACCCTATTTCGTGCCGGCCAGCGGCTGTTTAAAAAAGACCTTGGCGCCCGGGACAAGCCCCAGCTGGCCGTCCGTTACCACGGTATCCCCCGGGGCGATGCCGTTTGCGATAACCGCGTACTGCTTGAAGTTCCTCAACACCGTGACGGGCCGGGACTCGACTGTCATGTCGGGCTTTACAACGAAGGCGAACTGTCCGTTCTGGCTTGCCTGAACGGCCTCCGCGGGCACGAGCACGGCGTCCTTCTGCGTCCCTAATGTCAGCACCACATTTACGAACTGCCCGGGCCAGAGCCGGTTTGTGCGGTTCTGGAATATTCCCTTCAGGCGGATGGTGCCCGTGGCGTTATCGATCTCGTTGTTCATGAAATCCAGGGCGCCATGCTCCGGCTTGTCATCGCCCGGGATCAGTGCCTCGACAGGAAGGGTCCCACCCCTGGCATATTTCTTCACTTCCTCAAACTGCTGTTCGGGGATCGAGAAGGAGACCTTTATCGGGTTGATCCTGTCAATCACTACCATGTCCACGTCATTGGCCTTCACCACGTTGCCCCCATGCACCATGAGGCTTCCGGTCTTCCCGTCTATGGGGGCCTTTATGGAGGTGTATTCAAGCTGCAGGCGGTTGTTTTCAACCATGGCCCTGTCGGCCTGCACCACCGCGTTCTGCGCCGCCGCATTGGCGGTGAACTGGTCGTACTGCTCCCTGGCCACGTAATCCTTCTTGACCAGGAAGGCATACCTTTTTGCCTCCTCATCGGCGTTCTGCGCTATGGCCATGTCCCTCTTCAGATTGGCCTCGGACTGCATCAGGGCGGCCTGGTAGGGGCGCGGGTCTATCTTGAAGAGCATCTGCCCCTTCCTGACAAAATCGCCCTCCCTGAAATAAACCTTTATCAGCTGTCCTACCACCAGGGACTTTATTCCGACTGTGGAGTCGGCCTCACCGGTGCCGATGGCTTCTATCTGTATGGGGATGTCCTGCCGGACGGCCTTGCCGACAAGCACCGGCACGGGAGGGGCCGCGATCCGCTTTTTGGGCTTGCCGGAACAGGACGCAAGAGCAATGAAAAACGCGCCTACCAGCACAAGCAGGAATATATGTTTCAAAGGCCTCATTTATTGATTCCCCCCATCGTCCCCATCGCCCGTTCCATATTGGCCACGGCCACCTTGTAATCGTACAGGGCGTTGATATAGCTTGTATTGGAAGTGGCGTAAGTGGCAAGCGCGTCGGTCACTTCTATCGGGCTGCCTACGCCGTATTTGTACCTGCCGTTTGCGATGTCCAGGTTCTCCTGGGCCTGCTTCACGGCCAGGCTGGCTGTTTGCGTCCTCTGCGCGGCGTCCACCAGGCTTACATAGGTCTGCTGTATATCCAGATAGATGCCCTGGGCCACCCCGTTCTTGTTGGCCTCCGCCACATTGAGGCTGGCTTGCGCCTCATGCGTCTGGTATCTGGTCAAAAAGCCGTTGAACACCGGGATGGAGATGCCGGCCCCGATGCTCCAGCCGTCCTGTATGGGGGTCAGGTCTCCGGCCCAGCCATACTG
Source organism: Nitrospirota bacterium (assembly GCA_014874185.1). GTDB lineage: Bacteria > Nitrospirota > Thermodesulfovibrionia > Thermodesulfovibrionales > JdFR-88 > JACWAF01. Next base: position 105,297 of record JACWAF010000019.1, read on the forward strand.
GGCTATGCCGGTGATGAAGGGCAGATTGCCTTTGGAGGCGAAGCTCAGGGCCGATCTGGCCGCGCTCTCCCTGAATACAAAAGATTTCAGGTCCGGCCTGTTCTCCATTGCCCTCTTCATGGCCTCATCCAGGTTTATGTTGTACGGCTGAAAGGCGAAATTGTCCTCAAGGTTATAGTCCGGGGCCTGCGGGACTCCCATCAGGGTATTCAACTGGGCCTTTGCCACCAGGATGGCATCCTGTGCGGTTATCAGGCTCAGCTTGGCGTTGCTCAGGTTCACCTCGGCCGTCGTAACATCATACTGGGGCTTCACGCCGGCATTGTGGAAAGCGACCGCCTGCTCCAGGTGCAGCTTGTTCTGCTTCACCACTTCCGCCGCCACATCCCGGTTGTGCATGGCCTGAAGCACCCTGTAATAGGCCTGCCGGACCTGAAAAGCGAGCACCTGGGCAGTGTCCTGAAAGTCCTGGCGCGAGGCGTTCATGCTGTATTTCTGCAGGGCGACCTGGGATGATGTCCTGCCGAAATCATATATATTCTGATTGACGTCGGCCGACCCGGAAAACCCGCTCCCGCCTCCCCCCCTTGCGAGCGCGCCGCCGCCGGAGACCGAGGATTTCGTAATATCGGAAGAGATGTCCACCTGCGGCAGATAGGCGCTCCTGGCCTCCCCCACCCTGCTTGCGGCCGCGTTCACCGTTTCGCTGGCCGCCATGATCCCGGGGTTTTTGGAAAGGGCAATGCTTACGCACTGCTCAATGGTAAGTGTCTGGCCGGGCTTTATCAGGTCCTGGGCCCAGCTCCTGAACGGCAGAAAAACGGCTGCAAGTGAAACCAAGACAAAAAGCGTTTTCCTCATTATCTGAATGCCCCGTGCATGAAGATTTTTACAAATTCGTCTATCGTTTTGCGGGCCTCCTGCTTTGATATGGTCCGCCCTTTCATGATCTCTTCCGCCTGAAAATACTGAAAAACAACCCCCAGGAAGAAGCGCGCGGCCGCGTCAGGGGTTATCCCTTCCCTCAGGACCCCCTTCCCCCGCAGTCCGCTGAAATAACCGGCCAGGGTCTTCATCAACTCGTCACTAAAGGCGCGATAAAGTTCTCTTACCTTCTCCGGATAGACCGTGATCTCGGATATCATTATGCGCACGAAGGATTTCCGTTCTTTCAGGGTGTCCAGGAACCTGCGGGCTATCGCATTAAGGGCCTCATCATGGGGAAGCCCCTCCAGTTCCGGCAGAAGCTCCTTAAGGCGGGGCAGAAAGGTGAATTTCTCCAGCACCTCTTCGAAGAGCTTCTCCTTGGAGCCGAAATGCCTGAAGATGGTCAGCTCCGCCACCCCCACCTCCTGGGCTATCTCGCGCGTCGTGGCCCCGATATAGCCCTTCTCGGAGATAAGCTTCAGGGTGGCGCCCAGTATCTTTTCTTTTGTGTCCTGCTTTTTCATGTAAGTGCTTACTTACTTTACATTCTGGATATTAAAAAAATCAAGAGGGGAAAAGATCATTTTTTTGAAGGGGACCCCGGTTAAGAAACGAGCTAAAGCCTTATATCCCTGAGCCAGCCCCTGTTCTCCAGATACCATTCGGCGACTCTCTTCATCCCCTCTTCGAGGGTTATCGAAGGAGACCAGCCGAGGAGCCTTTTCGCCTTCCCGATATCGGCCCAGGTGGCCTTCATGTCGGCCTTATGGAAGGCACTCTCCTTGCGCACGGACTTTTTGCCGAGATTTTCTTCGATCAGGCCGATCATGTAATTAAGCTCGAAGGGCTTATTATTGCCAAGGTTCACGATTTCGTACCCCGTGGTTTTTTGAAGGGCCAGCACGGTACCCTTCGCGATATCGTCCACGTGCGTAAAATCCCTCTTCTGCGAGCCGTCGCCGAAGACCTCTATCGGGTGCCCCTCGTCTATCCACTTCATGAACCTGAAATAGCTCATGTCCGGCCTCCCGGCGGGGCCGTAGACGGTGAAGTACCTGAGGACGCAAACATCCATTCCATAGAGATAATGGTACGTGTATGACAGGGCCTCTGCGCTCTTTTTGGTTGCCGCATACGGGGATATGGGCTCGTTCACCGGAAGCGTCTCTTTAAAAGGCATCGGCTGGCCGGCGTAGAGCGAGCTTGTGGAGGCCAAAACAAATTTATTTATACCGTGCCCGCGCGCGAGTTCAAGAAGATTCAAAGTCCCTCCGGCGTTCGTCCGGAGATAGACGAACGGGTCCTCGATGCTGGCGCGCACCCCCGCCCTTGCCGCCAGGTTTATTATCGCCTGGAACCGGTCGGTTTTGAACACGTCCGAGAGCGCATCAAAGTCCTCGATATCGGCCTTCAGGAACCGGAAGTCCCCGCCTGCGCCCTTCAGGTCCCTGAGCCTGTATTCCTTCAGGCGCGGGTCGTAATAGTCGTTCATGTTGTCTATTCCCGTAACCGACCAGCCCTCTTCAATTAAAAGAGAGGCCGTCCTCCATCCCACGAACCCGCAGGCCCCTGTGACAAGTACGTTCATCTTCCGCCCTTTCGACTAATTAATAGCCCCAAAAATTGAATTGATATTTTAACAAAATCTCCCCTTTCCCTCTTTGCCCAAGAGGGGCAAATCCCTCCCTTTGACAAAGGGAGGTTAGGAGGGATTTCCTTATATTCATCTGCATCCTATTGATGAAACTTTGATAAATAGCTCTGATTATAAACAAAAAGCCCCTGAAGATGTGTTCAACCCTTGCATGATACCGCTTAAAAGAGATAAAATTCTGGGTGAAGACATCCATGCCAAAGACTGCGGCGATTGTGATAATCGGCAACGAGATACTCTCCGGAAAGGTAAAGGACGAAAACTCGCACTTCCTTGCCCGCGAGCTGCGCGCGCTTGGCGTTGCCCTGAAAGAGGTAAGGGTCATCCCGGACGACCTCCGGGTAATCGCTGGCGTTGTGGCCGAAAGCTCCCGCCGGTTCGATTTCGTCTTCACCTCCGGCGGCATCGGGCCCACCCACGACGATATCACAATGAAGGGCATAGCGGACGGCTTCGGGCTTGGCACGGTCACCAACGAAAAACTCCGCGAACTGATTGAAAGGCGCTGCGGGCACGAGCCTTCGGATGTGGTGCTGAGGATGGCGGAACTGCCCGAGGGGGCGGAGATGATGGAGATAGAAGGCATGAGCTTCCCGCCCGTAAGGGTGAGAAACGTCTTCATCTTCCCCGGCATACCGGAACTGCTCAGGAAAAAATTCACCGCGATCCGGGAGATGTTCAGGTGCGAGCCCTTTGCGCTCAGGTGCCTTTACGTAAACGAGGAGGAATGCTTCATAGCAGGGGCACTGGACCAGGTGGCAAGGGAGTTCAGGGAGGTGGAGATTGGCAGCTACCCGAAGATGAACGAGACGGATTACAAGGTGCTTGTGACCATGGAAAGCAGGGACCCGGGCCGGCTGGAATCCGCTTTCAACAAGCTTTTGGGGCTAATCCCCCGGGAAATCATCGTCCGCACCGCCTGAAAGCCTCTTCAGATACTCATCCCACTCGGAGGGCAGCAGGTACTTCTTTTTGTTGTTGCACTCCTTGCAGGCCGGCACCAAGTTCGATTTCACGGACTTGCCGCCCCTTGCAAGCGGCACGATGTGCTCCATCGTAAGTTCCTGCGGCTTGAACTTTCCCCCGCAGAAATGGCAGACGCCCGCTCCCCTCTTCCTCTTCCACCAGGCTGAGGCCCTCAGTTCGCGCGCCTTCTGTTTTTCTCTTTTTATCTCTTCGGGACTGACCGGGACATGAAACTGCATCGCATGATTATTTTAACACGCCCACTTCTTTTCCATCTCGAAGCACTTCTTGGCCAGGTACGGGATGAGTTCGCCCTTGGGGAGCAGGGGGTCGGTCTTCAGGGTGGAATGTACGAATTCCATCAGGCCGACACAGACCTTCTGGTCGCCCATGTTATAGGTGAGGATGACCCCGCTCTTTCTGTCCTTGGGGCTGTAATAGGACGCGGCCCGCTTTCTGAAGTCGGACGAGGCCTCCTCCAGGATGTTATCCAGGTCCCTGGATCTGGCTATGACAACGAAGTCGTGAGTGGCCACGTTGGCCACCAGGGCGTCTTTGGATTCGCTTGCCGTGGTATGAAGTATGGCGGCCGCCCACTCGATTATCTCCGCGTGCCTCTCATAACCGTATTTAATAAGATATGGGTAGATATTCGATATCTTTACGTAGGCTATCCCGAACTGGCCTATTTTCGGATAGACCTTCTCCAGTTTCTGAAGTACCGCGCTCTTTCCGGGCAAGCCGGTCAGGTAATCGGGCCAGCAGTATGGGTCGTTCTGCTTCTTGTGGAGCTCGGTGATATATTTTTTTACTCCGGACAACTTCATTAGAAATAGAAAAACAAAATCGTCCGGCATGTGTCAACTTCAAATTATAATTAATAGAACTCCAGGAGATGGGAGAGAGCGAAAAAGCTGACGGCGGAATCTCTTCAGCCGTCAGCTTGGATCTTGTCAGACGGTTGCCCTGGAGAGGTCCTTGCCCTTCTTTTTCTCTTTGATGGCGGCCTGGGCCGCCGCAAGCTTCGCCACCGGTATCCTGTAGGGCGAGCAGCTCACATAGTTCAGGCCTATCCTGTGGCAGAACTCCACGCTCTTGGGCTCTCCGCCGTGCTCGCCGCAGATGCCGATCTTCAGGCCGGGTTTTGCATTTCTCCCTTTCTCCACGGCTATCTTCATCAGCTGGCCCACGCCCTCCTGGTCTATCGTGATGAACGGGTCCTCCTCCAGGATGCCGTTTTCTACATAGAATGGGAGAAAGCGCCCCGCATCGTCCCTGGAGAGGCCGTAGGTGGTCTGCGTGAGGTCGTTGGTGCCGAAGGAGAAGAAGTCGGCCTCGGTGGCGATCTGGTCCGCCGTGATGGCCGCCCTTGCCACCTCTATCATCGTCCCCACGTGATAGTCCACCTTTATCTTGCATTCCTTCTGCACCTGCCGGGCCACTTCGATGGTCATCTTCCTCATCCTCGCAAGCTCGTTCACATGGGCCACCAGGGGGACCATTATCTCCGGCATGACCTTTATCTTCTGCTTCTTAAGCTCGCAGGCGGCCTCCATTATGGCCCTCACCTGCATCTCGTATATCTCCGGGTAAGTGATGCCAAGCCTGCAGCCCCTGTGCCCAAGCATCGGATTAAACTCGTGCAGCACCTTGTTCCTGGCCTTCAGCTTATCAAAGGGCACGCCCATGCTGGAAGAGAGGTCCCTGAGCTCTTCGTCCGTATGGGGGAGGAACTCATGGAGCGGGGGGTCCAGCAGCCTTACCGTGACCGGCAGCCCCTTCATCTCCTTGAATATGGCCAGGAAGTCGCCCCTCTGCATGGGAAGGATCTTAGCGAGCGCGCTCTTTCTGCCCTCCACGTCGTCCGAGAGGATCATCTCGCGGACGGCCTTTATCCTGTCGGGCTCGAAGAACATGTGCTCGGTGCGGCAGAGCCCGATGCCTCCCGCCCCGAACTTCATTGCAGTGGCGGCATCCTTCGGGGTATCGGCATTGGCCCATACGCCCAGTTTTTTCACCTTGTCGGCCATCTTCATCACTATGGCGAAGTCCCTCGTAAGTTCCGGCATTATAAGCGGCGCCTGGCCCAGTATTACCTCTCCCGTGGTGCCGTTCAGGGTGATAAAATCGCCTTCCCTGACTATCGCGTCTTTGACCGTGAAGTCTTCCTTTTCCTTGTCGTAAACTTTTACTTCTATGGTGAAGACCTTCTTTTCCTCATCTATGGAGATTGAGCCCGCGCCTGCCACGCAGCACTTGCCCATGCCGCGGGCCACCACGGCCGCATGGCTTGTCATGCCGCCGCGCGCGGTGAGGATGCCCTGGGCGGCGTGCATGCCGCCGATGTCCTCGGGCGAGGTCTCGGGCCTTACAAGGATCACCTTCTCGCCCCTGCCGGCCCATTCCTCGGCCTCATCGGCGGTGAAGACCACCTTTCCGACCGCCGCGCCCGGAGATGCCGGAAGCCCCTTTTGAACTATCATTACCAGGGTTTTCGGATCTATTTTGGGGTCTATCATCGGGTGCAGGAGCTGGTCAAGCTGCGCCGGGTCTATCCGGAGGAGGGCGGTATTCTCGTCTATCATCTTCTCTTTCACCATATCCAGGGCTATCCTGAGGGCGGCCTTGGCGGTCCTTTTGCCAACCCTGGTCTGGAGCATGTAGAGGTTGCCCTCCTGGACGGTGAACTCTATGTCCAGCATGTCCCTGTAATGCTTCTCAAGCTTCTTATATATGGTGTCAAGCTCCTTGTAAGCCCTGGGGAGCCTCCTTTTAAGCTCGTCTATATGGAGGGGGGTGCGGATGCCGGCCACGACGTCCTCGCCCTGCGCGTTTATCAGGCACTCGGCGAAGAAATGCCTGTCGCCGGTGGAAGGGTCGCGTGTGAAGCCCACGCCCGTGCCTGAGCTGTCGCCCATGTTCCCGAATACCATCGTCTGTACGTTGCAGGCGGTGCCCAGCTTGTCGGATATCTCGTGGATTTTTCTGTATTTGACCGCCCTGTCCCCGAACCAGGAGCCGAAGACCGCGTTTATCGCCATCTGGAGCTGCTGCATGGGCTCTTCGGGGAAGTCCTGCCCGGTCTCTTTCCTGTAAATGCCTTTATAGGTATCCACAAGCGCCTTGAGGTCGTCCGCGGTGAGGTCGGTGTCCTCTTTGCAGCCTTTCTCTTTTTTTACCTCATCCAGGACGTTCTCGAACTTGCGCCTGTCCACGTCCATCACGATGCTTCCAAACATGGTGATGAACCGCCTGTAGGCGTCGTAGGCGAAGCGCTCGTTATTGGTCTTCTTTATAAGCCCCTGAAGGGTCTGCCGGTTAAGGCCCAGGTTGAGGACGGTGTCCATCATGCCGGGCATGGAGAACTTCGCCCCGGAGCGGACCGAGACCAGAAGGGGGTTCGCCGGGTCTCCGAATTTCATGCCCATGGCGCGCTCGACTTTCTTCAGGTTCTCGATGACCTGGTCCCACATCCCCTGGGGATATTTCCTGCCGTTCTCGAAGTACTCGTTGCAGGCCTCAGTGGTTATGGTGAAGCCCGCGGGAACGGGCATCCCGAGCCGGCTCATCTCGGCAAGCCCGGCCCCCTTGCCCCCCAGGAGGTCCTTCATGTCGCCTTTCCCGTCGGCCTTGCCCATGCCGAAGAAATAGACGTACTTCCTTTTCGGTGCGGCCTTTTTGGGAGCCGGCATTTGCCTTTTAGCCCCCTTAGCCCCCCTTGTTTTTACCATTGCCTTAGCCATTTGTCCCTCCAAAAGATCTGAAAAGTAGGATTCAGGACTTATAATCTAAACCATAAAAAGGTTAAAATTCAACCTTTTCCCCTTCAGGAGCATCACTAAGTATAGGGACAAAACAGTCTTTAGGCAACACGGGAGACATGTTTTTTGCGCAACTTCGGGGCATGTGCTAAATTAGTTGCATGCCCGTATACCTGTATGAGGCCTCGGACCGCGCGGGACGGAAGACGAGGACTACGGCGGAAGCGCGCGACGAAAATTCGCTTAAGGAGAGTCTTCGCCAAAAAGGCCTTGTCCCCATCAAAATAAGTCCGTTTGAAGCCAAAAAGTCCTTTTTTTTAGAGAAAGCAACGAAAAAAGACCTGCTGAATTTCACCTCGGAACTGGGCAGTCTCCTGAACGCCGGCCTCCCGTTGGACCGTGCCCTTTTCGTATTGTCCGGGCAGACTGGAAAGGCCGAGATGCGGCAGACGCTTAAAGAAATATACATAGACATCCAAAAGGGGCAGTCCCTCTCCCAGGCCCTCTCCAGGCATAAGATATTCCCAAAGATGTACGTGAACATGATAAAGGCCGGAGAGGCGGGCGGCATCCTGGAGCAGGTCATGAAGAGGCTTTACGAGTTCCTGCAGACCACAAGCTCCTTTAAAGAGGAAGTCGTCTCCGCCCTCATCTACCCTGCCCTGCTGGTGGTCGTCAGCAGCATCTCGGTTGCCGTCCTTATAATGTATGTCATCCCCAAATTCTCGGTCATATTCGAGGACATGGGGCAGTCGCTTCCCACTTCCACCCTGGTGTTGCTGAAAACGAGCAATTTTCTGGTGCAATGGTGGTGGGCCGTATCGCTGGGCCTCTCCGCCCTGATTGCGGCCAGCGTGAGCTATTCGAAGACCTCCGAGGGCAGGGAGGCGTTCGATTCCATGAAGATGAAGGTCCCCCTTTTAAGGTCCCTGCACGTGAAGTTCGCCGTGGCAAGGTTCTCGCGCACCCTTGGCACGCTGCTCCAAAGCGGCGTGCCGGTGCTGGAGGCGGTAAGGATATCCAGGGAGGTCATCGGCAACGAGGTCATGAGTTCCAAACTCCTTCCCCTTGAAGAGGGGATAAAAAAAGGCAGGGGGATAGCCAGCCCGCTGAAAGAGACGGGGGTCTTCCCGGCCACGGTGTTGGAGATGATAACCGTAGGCGAGGAGGCGGGCAGGCTTGAAGATACATTCCTGCTGGTGGCCGAGAGGTTCGAGGCCGAGTCGCGCTCCACGCTGAAAAGGCTTGTGAGCCTGATGGAGCCGGCCCTTATATTAACAATGGGTTTGGTGGTTGGCTTCATCGTAATATCCATGCTGCTTGCGGTGTTCAGCCTGAATGACCTGCCGCTCTGATAAAGGTTTCACACTGGCCGAGATACTTATCGTCCTGTTCATAATGGGGCTTGCCGCGGGCCTGGCCGTGGTGGGCTTCGGGAAGATACACGATAACACGCTTTTCAGGGAAGCGCTCAGGAACGTTCAGGCGGGGGCGAGACAAGCGAGGATGCTGGCCATTGCCCGCCGGGAGCCCGTAAGCCTCATCTCGAACGGGAACTCCTTCTGGATAGAAAAGGAAGGAAGGCTATACGGAAGGAAAACCGCGATGCCAGGGAAGAGCCGGATATCCGATTCCCGGATCGTCTTTTTCCCGAAGGGAGACTCCAGCGGGGGCTCGGTGGTAATAAAAGGCCCGGATGAGAAGAGCTATGAATTTGAAGTGGACAGGCTTACAGGCGCAGGCCGATTCAACAGGCCTTAGCCTCATAGAGGTGGTGGTCGCCCTGGCCATACTGGCCACGGGCATCATCGGGCTCGTGCAGGTCTACTCGTCCTCTCTGAGGAACACCAAAACCGCCGATGATTATTCGAAAGCCGTAATCTACGCCCGCAGCCTTCTGGACGAGGAATACTACATGCCCGAACTTACTGATACCCAAACCGAGTACCCGGGCGGCTTCGTTGCCGAAAGGGAAATAGAGCCCATCGATACGGGTGAAGAGGACGATACCGAAGCGGCCACGGTTCTGAAGCTGTACGAGATAACGGTGAAAGTGAAGACGCCCGAGGGCAAGGAATTTCAGGTAACGGGCAGAAGGACAATGGTTGAGAAGAAATAGGAATCTTGATCTAATCCCTTCAAGGCGGGTTCGGGTTTGCAGCCCGAACCCGGAATTTGGCTTTCAGATAACCAATCCCCGGGAGCAGGTTGCAAACCTGCTCCCGCTTAAGAGAAAAAATAAGGGCTTTACATTATTGGAGGTGCTCCTTGGGCTGACTCTTACGGCCCTGATCCTGGGTATCGTGTTCGCCTCCATGCGGCTGGCCCACCGCTCTGAGGAGAAGGGGCGTGAGCGGCAGGAGCAGAGCCAGAAGATGCGGGCCCTCACGGACAGGCTCACCTGGGTCCTGAAAGGGGCTTATCCTTACGCCTACCAGAAAGAAGAAAAGAAGGTCGTGAGGTTCGAAGGGGAAGAGGACAAGGTGACATTCGTCACAACCAGCACGGACCCGTTCTCAAGTGCCATCGATGACACCCCCGGCCTGAAGCTTGTAAAGATATTCGCCGATTCGGACGGGCTGAAGATCGCGGAAGGGCTGTTCTATGCCAAAGACACGGATACGGAGTACCTGCTTGACCCGGACGTGGACTCGGTCTCGTTTGAATACCTGGACAAGGACGAGGAGAAGGACGAGACCACCTGGAGCGGCCAGGAGAAGAATGCCCTGCCCGCCGCCATTAAACTCGTGATATCGGTCAAGGGCAAAGGTGAAGTGAGAAAACTCCCCGAACTCCTGGTCCCCATACGCGCCGTCTATATAGTGCCCCCGCAGCCTGGCGGCCCCAAAAATTGACCCTCGATCAATGCGATTTTAAAAAAAGAAGCAGTTCAAAGTGGCCCATTTTGTTGACAACCGGACCGGCCTCTAATAAGATTACAAGGTGAAGAAGCCTCCCACCATTCAACACGTGAAGCGCCAGGGCCCGCTGGCCAAAGCCGGGGCCCCGAACTGCTGGGAATTCAACAACTGCCCCGAACCGACCCGCCTCAGATGCCCCGCCTACCCGGACAACGGCAGGGAATGCTGGAAGGTGACCGGCACCCAATGCGCCGAAGGCAGGGACAGCAAGAAAAGCCTCTCGGAAAAGATACTTTACTGCCGGAACGAATGCCTGTTCTACAAGAAACACCTGCGCAGCATGTTCCCTTAGTGCTCATTTCCGTGCAGCGTGATATGGACCATTGTCCCCTCATTTAAGACCGGCTCGAAATCTATATCGCCGTAATTCTTCCGGAGCGCCATCTTAACTATCGAGAGCCCCAGGCCAGAGCCTTTGGACCTTGTGGAATAAAACGGGGTAAGGATATTCGCGATATTGGCCAGGTTGATCACCTCGCCGTTATTGAACACATCAACCCGCACCGTGTGCGGCGGGTTTTCCTGGGGGGCCGAGCTTATGCGCACATAAGGCCCCTGCGCCGCCAGCGAGGCATCCAGGGCGTTTTCAATCACATGGAAAAAGAGGTCGCGAAGGTCTACAGGGTCCCCCCTTACGAAGCGGGCCTCCGGGCTAAGGAGAATTTCCAGCCTTACACCTTCCAGTTTATTCCGGGCCCTGAGCTTTTCGAGCACGTCATCCATGATGGTCTCAAGCATGCATTTTTCAGGCTTCGCTTCGCGCTGGAAAATGTCCATATAGGTATGTATGTCCTCTATCATGTCCTCGCAGCGTGCGGTGTAAGAGATGAGGAAATCGTAATCCTTGTAGAGGGGGTCGGCGGGGCTCATATGGCGATGCATTCTCCGGAGATTGCCGCCTATTATGGTAACGGGGTTCCTGATCTTGTCCGCTATGCCCCTCAGTATCTCTATATCGCAGCGGACCGTGGCATCTATATAGGCGCTTGTTTCAACCAGTATGCAGAAATCCATGATCTTGTTCACTATCGGCAGCAGTTCCGCGGTTGTGCCCGCGTCGAAGCTTTCCCGCATTACTCCTTGACAGAACTGGCGGACAAGGGAGAAGCCCAGGTTTGAGAAGCGCTGGTCCAGATTTACCTCCACATGCCTCAACCCTATCCGCCATAGATAGCCGATGAAGTTTGCATCCAGGTCTTCGCGGAAGAGCCTCTCGAACCAGTTGGCCCAGGTCTGTTTCATCCGTTCCGGCTTGTAGCGCTCAAGCAATATGCGGGTGTCCGTGATCTCGAAGAATGAATTATAGAAGAACTCCGCGAATTCGGCCTTCCTGTTTATGAACACATCCTGGTGCTGGTGGAGCATGGCGATATCGGCCTCTGTCAATTTCAGCTTTCCTGTTATGAGGCCAAGACTTTGATGGGGAACCGCCGAGACAAGCCCTTTATATTCCATATTGTGATTCTAACAACGTAATCCCGTCAGTTCAAATGAAATAAACCATGCCCATTTCATTTGGCGGGAGGGGGGTTCTGCCTGGCGGAGAGCTGGCTTTCAAGGTCCCTCGTCTTCCGCCTCTCCTGCCGCAGTGCGGAGCCTTTCCTGATTATGGAGGGCAGGGATGTGAGCACCCCGGCAAGGAAGCCGAATATAAAAACGATAATCAGGACGAAGGCAAGCGAGCCCTGGGTATGAACGGAAAGAAAGGTGACGGTTACGACAGCCGAGTTCTGCACCGCGAAAATGACAAGGAAGACGGCTATTATCAACGCCAAAACAAGAAAGAGCTGCATGGTTCCCCCCTCAGACGGATTTCAAACCGATTATATCAATAATCAGGGACAATGTCGCATAATATCCGGGAGGCGCTTGTGGAAAATTATTACGGTCACAAAGGCATTCTGCGGAGAATCGCCCACAAGGCGATGGTCCGGCGCGGGCTGCTGACCGGGTTTTCCAGGAGGGCACTCGATGAGCTTGGCATGATTAATTCCCCCGCAAGTGCCGCGGCAAATCAGGTGCTGGACCTGCGGGACCTCCTCTGGGCATCAATCGACAACGACGATTCGCGCGACCTTGACCAGCTTACAGCCGCCGAAAGACTGGACCGGAACAGGACGAAGATACTTGTGGCGATAGCGGATGTTGATGCCCTTGTAAAAAAAGGCTCGGCCATTGACGCTCACGCCCGGCATAACACCACATCCGTTTACACCCCGGCGGTCATCTTCCCCATGCTGCCCGAGAAGCTCTCCACGGGCCTCACGTCCCTCAATTATGAGGATGACCGGCTGGCTATTATCATGGAAATAACAGTGGACGAAAGCGGATCGGCCCGGGATCCGGCCATATACGCTGCCCTTGTCCGGAATCACGCGAAGCTTGCCTATCACAGCGTTGCAGGATGGCTGGATGGCCGGACGCCGGTCCCGGAGCAGGTTGCCGCAGTACCAGGGCTGGAAGAGAACCTGCGTTTGCAGGACCAGGCGGCGCAAAGGATGAAGGGCTTGCGGCACAGGCATGGCGCCCTTACCCTTCAGACTATCGAAGCCAACCCCCGTTTCGAGGCAGAGATGATAGTGGACCTTGAAGCCGTAAAGAAAGACAGGGCGAATGATCTGATCGAGGATTTCATGATCGCGGCAAACAGCGCGGCATCCCATTATTTATCTTCAAAGGGGCTCCCCGTTTTGCGGCGGGTGGTCCGCACGCCGAAGGACTGGGGCAGGATCATTGAGCTTGCCTCGGAATCGGGTCATAAACTCCCGGAATCGCCCGATGCCAGGGCACTTGAGGAATTTTTGATACGCGCCAGGGCGGCTGACCCGCTCCGGTTTCCCGACCTCTCCCTGAGCATCATAAAGCTCCTTGGGCCGGGCGAATACGTGGCCGGCTTCCCCGGAGACGGGCCCGCGGGCCACTTCAGCCTTGCCGTGAAATCGTATTCTCATTCCACTGCCCCCAACCGGCGGTTTCCCGACCTCATAACCCAGCGGCTTTTGAAGACGGCATTATCCGGAGAACCCGCCCCTTACGGGAGGGGTGAACTGGATGAGCTGGCCAGGCACTGCACGGAGGAAGAGGACGCGGTGCGGAAGGTCGAACGGCAGGTAAGCAAATCCGCCGCCGCCCTGCTCCTGGAGTCCAGGATAGGGGAGCGCTTCGATGCCATAGTGACCGGTGCCGCCCCGAAGGGCACGTGGGTGCGCCTCCTGCATCCGCCGGTGGAGGGGAAACTGGTTTCCGGGTTCGAAGGCATGCGGATAGGCGAGAGGCTGAGCGTGCAGCTTATCCATGCGGACGTGGAATCCGGCTTCATCGATTTCAAGCGGATCTGATTAAATCGAAGGCTCCGCAAGGCCGGCAAGCGCGCTGCTCCTAGTTTCTGCCTGCCCCCAGCACCTCATGAATGGTAGAGAGGAGCTTGCTTCCGGTGAAAGGTTTCTTCAGAACGGCATCGCACCTTACCTGGTCCCCGGCGCTGAAGCCCGTAATCCCTATCACTTTTACCAGCGGGTTTATTGTGCGTATGCCATCAACCAGCTGGGCCCCGTTCATCGCAGGCATCAGGATGTCGGTTATCACAAGGTCTATCGAGGCATGTTTTTCCCTGTACATGGCGAGGGCCCTCAACGGGTCTTCGGTGGCGAGCACCTGAAAACCCTTGCGGCTCAATATCTCTTCGATTATCTGGAGGATGTCCATCTCGTCATCTATGGCCAGTATGGTCGCATGGCCTCCTATTTCAGATTCCACGACGGGCGTGATCCGGACAGGAGAACTCACATCCGAAACGGGCAGGTATATCTCGAATGTGGTCCCTTTCCCCGGCCTGCTGTTTACGGTTATATAGCCTTTGTGGGCTTTTACAATGCCGTATACCATGGCAAGCCCAAGGCCAGTTCCCTTGGCCTTTGCCTTCGTAGTGAAGAACGGCTCAAATATACGGGAAAGGTGTTTTTCACTTATCCCGACCCCCGTATCGCTTACGGACAATCTGATGTAGCTGCCAGGCGCCATTTCAGGCAGGGGGAGCGGCGCCCCTTTCTCAAGCTCGAAGGGGGCGGTCAGAATGAGAAGCTCCCCTCCCTCCGGCATCGCGTCCCTGGCGTTCAGGATGAGGTTCATTATGACCTGCTCTATCTGATTGGGGTCACCCTTGACGGCGGGAATCGGCTCCATAAGCGCCTTCCGTATCCTTATATTCCGCGGGATGAGCCTCGAAATCATATCCACTGTGTCAGTGATCACCATGTTTATATTAAAAGGATATGTATCGAAGTCGGCCCGTCTTGCGAAACTCAGAAGCTTCGATACCAGCTGTGCGGCCTTCCTCGCGGCGCCCTCGATCTGCTTTATGCGCCTGCCCACGCCTTCCTCCACCTCTTCGTCCAGAAGGATGATCTCGGCAAAGCCCAGGATGGAGGCCAGTATGTTGTTGAAGTCGTGCGCGATGCCCCCGGCAAGCTGCCCGACCGAGTCCATCTTCTGTGAATGCAAAAGCTGGCTTTGAAGCCTCTTCTTTTCCGTTATGTCCCTGTGGAAGGCCTGGACAAGTATATTTCCGTCCACTTCGAGCGCCCTTGAGCTTACCTCCAGGGTGATCTTCTCCCCGTTCTTTTTGTAGTGCCTGGTCTCATACAGGAGGGATTCGCCGTCCAGAATCTGCTGCATCCTCTCGTGGAAGAGTGCCTTGTCCTCCTCTGTCTCGAAGACGGTGAGGTTGGCCCCGATGAAAGAGTCCCGGTCAAAACCGTGCAGCTCGCAAATCTTGTTGTTCACGTTCAGTATGGTGCCGCCGGTATCCATTATCATTATGCCGTCGTTTGCGTGCTCGAAGAGGGACCTGTACATCAGCTCGGATTTATTCAGCTCCCTTGTCCTCTCCTCCACCAGGTTCTCAAGCTGGTTGGAATAGAGCGCGAGGTGTTCCCTTTCCCTGTCAAGGTCGTATTGAAGGCCCAGGTTCTTTATCAGGGTCTTCTGGCTGAGAGAACGCCAGACAATGGCAAGGAGCATTGTGGAAAGGAAGAAAAAATTATTAGCTATGAAAGTAGCACGATCTGTAATAGGGCCGGAAAATAGGATAGGTATTATATAAACCAAATAAACGCTCATGCCCAGGATGGCTGAAAAAGCCAGGTTTATCAAGAAAAATCCCAGAACACAGATAACTATAAGATTCAGCCCGGCATAATAAAAAGACTTGTGCCCTCCGAGAGCCAAGATCATTATCTCAATGGCAATTGCCGAGGCGATTGTGGCCAGTGAACTGCTTGCATACAGAAAAAATTTGCTTTTCCCAAGTTTTCGAAAGAGTTTATTTAAAAGAAAAAGGCAGAGCAGTAAACCTGCAACCGAAAGTCTCAATACGAAAAACATGCTGAATTTTTCAGGACTTACAAAATAGTCCAGTATTCCGAAAAGAAGGAATAGAACAGCCGCAAGGATAAGTATTATATCATACCAATAGCAGCTTAAATCCAAAAGGCGCGTTTTTATATATTCTTCTCTTTTCATCAAATTAACATTCTAAGACTCCTTTGAGATTATAAAGAAATTTATTATGCCTGAACGGTCATAAAAGGGATTGAGGAAATTATCGGGAATTTGGGCTTCCTCAAAAAGCCTTCTGCTCTCTGATTCCATGCGGTTCATGAGACCATCCCAATCGACAAACCAATGATACCCTTGAGTTCTGTAATGCTCACTATTTTCAAATGCAATAATTAATTTGCCCGCAGGTTTCAGCAAGCCATAAAGAGACTTCATAAGGCCTATGCTTATTCCGTCCGCAAGATAGTTAAATACGCCTGTGCTATAAATAATGTCATGAGGGCCAAACTCTCTCATGTTCTTTTCCGCATTCAACATCCTCACCACATTGTACTTCCGGAAGCTTACCTGCGGGGCTATATCCGTATAGGAAAGCCGGTTCAATCCGAAATCCAGCGCATCCGAATCTATATCAAGGCAGGTCACAGTCGCTCCGGATTTTTTTATCTCCGGGGCGAGTTCAAACAATTCACGGCATGGACCTGAACCAATATCAAGCACTTGGGGCCTTTCCCTTTCATCGAGATCTTTTTTCAGGATCTCTTTGAGCTTCTCAAGCCGCCCTCTAACGGCAACCGCCAATTCTGCAGAAAGGAAATATCTGTCAAGAAAATATCCTATTCCAGTGGAAAGTGGTAAATTGCGATAAATTCCCTCGATTATCTTGTAATCTCCCTGATAACCCTGGGGCCATACCCTCGCTCTGTTAGTAAAATAGCTCTGTTTGAAAATATGATCGGTTTTCAGATGAAAATTTTTCCGGGCACTTCTGATTATTTCCAGGTCAGCCGCCCCAAGTTCAAATTTTTCAGCCGAATCCGTAAAATCGTCCATCGTTTTTTTAAAGATCTCATAATTCGAACCCGTGTTGCTTGTCCCAATGCTTTCCATTTTCTGAATAAAATTTTTGCCTTCCCTGTCTATAAAATCCAGCCATCTCTTTTCTGTTTCCTTTTTATGCAGGTCCAGATAGGCATCATCCCGGAAATTTACACTCATCCCGCAGGATGCGCATTTTTCGGCCTGCGGCCGGATTCCGTTTCCGCAATACGGGCACTCATTGTCCCTCAGGTTTTCGCGTATGTAATCCCAGAGCGCGGATGTAACCTGGGGCTCCATATTCATGAATTTCACGGCCGCTCCGTCGCTCTCGTTTCTGAGCACCCGGCCTTTTATCTCCAGTTCTCCCAGGTTGGGAAATGGAGCCCTGATCCTGACCACGGTATCCTTTGGCAAAGAGAAAGAGGAATTTATGAACGCACCCCCCAGACCGACATTGGCCGTAACAGACTGGTGCTCGGCTTTCTGCCCGTTCAAGGGGGTTACGCTTACTGGAATCCTGGCGGCGCATCTTATGTCGATCCTCGCCATAACACCCTCCGATCATGATAAATCTAACCCCGCAAAAACATAGGCGATTTTAGCATAAGCATAAAAATTTTTAAATAACTATCGTTTAATTGCTGTTTCGATGGCAGCGAGCACCGAATGGTAGATTTGCCCGATAAGAAAGTAAATACTGGCTTTAAAACGGCGGGACATCAAACTTCAATTCACATCTTCGGTTGCTCCATATGGTCCATGCCTTCGCCGGCGCTGCACAGAGGGATGCGCCTCAGGGAAACCCGCCCGTATCTCTTTCCGTAATACCGGCAGAAGGCCTCCACTACATCCGGATCGAACTGCCTGCCGCTGCAGTCCTCCAGGAGGGCAAAGGCCATATTTAGATCCATGGGGTTTCTGTAGGGGCGCTTTGACGTAATCGCCTCAAAGAAATCGGCTACGGCGATGACCCTGGCGCCCAGGGGGATCTCATCTCCTTTAAGCCCCAGCGGATACCCCGTTCCGTCCATCTTCTCGTGATGGTAACCGGCTATTTCCGGAACCTGCCTGTATTTTTCCTCGAGTTGTATCTCTTCCAGCATCTTCTTTGTTTTTCCAGCGTGCGATTTGACCTCTTCGAATTCCTCTTCGGTCAGTTTGCCCGCTTTTTTAAGGATGGACTTGTTTACTCCTATCTTCCCGTAATCGTGTAAAAGCGCGGCCACCCTGATGACCTCCTTGAAATCCTGATTGAAACCCAGCTCTTCACATATCCCCAATGCGTACTCCGTGACCTTTTCGGAATGCCCCTCCGTAAAACAACTGGCATCAATATTTGCCGCAAGCGCGCTGAGGGTGGCCATGAATTCTTTCTCCCTTGCATATGTGGAACCGATTTTCCCATCCGAAAAACCAATTCACAAAAAAGCATTTAATAATAGTGTGAACCCTATCACAAATGCAACCTGTATCACATAGGAGATCGCTGGTTTTGGAAGCAGTTGACGAGGTCACTGGAAATGAAATTGCAAAGGCAGTGCGAGAGAGGGGATTTGAACCCCTACAGGTTTCCCCACTGGATCCTAAGTCCAGCGCGTCTGCCAGTTCCGCCACTCTCGCTAGTACTGGATTTTAATCAAGTTTCAGCCGCTTTGTCCAACTCCCGTTTTAGACCCTTTTTAATTTTAAACGGCTGGAGGGTTTCTCATCTCTGAGCGGGGCGGCACCAGCGCTTTTGAAGGCGTAAGGGCGCTTGCAGGGCACTTCTTTTGCGCTGAAAAGCCTTATCCTCTGCGGGGCCTAGTTGCTGCTTCTTACAAAATATTCGCCGATCTTCTCCTTGAGGGCCCTGCCAGTGAACGGCTTTGGCAGGCAGGAGAAGATGCCGTCATACCTGATGAATTTCCTTTCCGTTTCCACCTCCGAAGAAAGCACCAGGATGGGGGTTTCCGGATCCATCCTGTTTATCTTCCAGAAGAATTCCTTCAGGCAGACCCCGGGAAGGTTATCGTCTATGATTACCAGGTCATAATTGAAGGCGGCAATATCCGCCAGGGCCTCCGTCCCGTTATTGATGGTTTTGAGGACATGCACTTCGGACAGCACCGTGCAGCAATAGTGGACCACGAACGGATTGCCTGAAATCACCAGTATTGATGCCATTCGCCCCTCCCTCTCAAAGGCCCTAAAAAAATGCTCTCCCCAATAGCCGGGCTTGATTACCCGGACAGGCCGGAACTAATAATCCAATTTAATTCTTTACACATGCTGGTTGAAGATTAACAATCTCAAAGCGAATCAGAAAACCGCCAAAAGTAGGGTAAGGAGGACAAAACACGGGAATTTCTCCCACGAATGTGGGAGTCAGTCGGTTGTAAGCGCCTTGAGGACGGCCGAGATCAGCGCGGCCTTGTTTTTTACGGAGAACTTGGCATAAAGGTTCTGCAGGTGCTGCTTGGCCGTGCTGTTTTTTACGGAGAGCTTCCCGGCCAGCTCGCCAATTTTTGTTACGTTCTCTTCTATAACAAGCCTCAAAAGGGCTTCCTCTTTCCTGGTAATGCGGAAAGGACCCAGCCTGGACCAGTTCAAAGAAGCCCCCCCGGATTTTTCAAGCACCTTTTTTACGGTCTCCAGTATGTCTTCGGTCCTGAATGGCTTGGTGAAATAGTCCGCCACACCCCGCTTGATCGCGCAGATCGCGCTCTCAGCCGTAGGGTAGGCCGTTATAATGATTACCTTTGTGCCGGGGTGGTTTCCGGCTATGTGATTTACGATCTCCTCGCCGCTTTTCCCTGGCATTACCAGGTCCGTAATGACGAGGTCGAACCTCCTTTTTTTCAGGATCTCCATGGCCTCAGTGCCGGATCGGGCCGCTATCGTGAACCAGCCGGCGCTGTTCAGTATGAAACCGAGATTTCTCCTTAACACGTCCTCGTCTTCTATGAGGAGAATATCGGCCATTTTCAGTTCAGGGGGAAGGAGACCTCCACGGTCGTCCCCTCGCCCGGGCGGCTTGTGAAATCAAGCCTCCCCTTGTACTTGCCCACAAGCTGCCTTGTGATGTAGAGACCGAGCCCGGCCCCCTCTTCCTTTGAGCTGAAGGTGCCTGCGGATATCCGGTTGGCCACATCGGGGGACATCCCCGCACCGGTGTCCCTGACCCTTATTGCCAGTGTCCCGTCCTCTCTGAACGTGCTGATCACAAGCCGCTTGTCCGGCGTTTCCCTCATCGCCTCCTCGGAGTTTTTTATCAGGTTCAGAAGTATCTGTTTTATATGGCCCGGATAGCATGGAAAGCCGGGCAACTCGGGCGAGAGTTCGCTTTTTATGGAAATGCCCTTCCCGGAAAGCCTCCTCCGGGTAATGTTTATCACCTTCAGTATCTCCGAATTTATGTCCACCTGCTGTATGGTCCCATGGTCAGACCGGTAGACATCGAGTATCCCCTTCACTATCCCCGACATCCGCTCTATCTCCTCAAGGAGGCTCTTCATAATGTCTTTCCTGTACTCCCCGTAAACCCGGACCCTGTTTGCTATATACAGGCCGGTCTCCACGTTGGCAAGCGAGTTGTTTATCTCGTGCGCAATCTCGGCGGCTATCATGCCCTTGGCCGCGAAGGTCTCGGCGGCAAGAAGCCTTGCGGCATACTCTTTTTCCATGGTGATGTCTCTGGCGATCACCATCATGCCGACCACGCTGCGCTTTTCATATATGGGCGTTGAATTGGCTGACGCGATCAGCCTGCCCCCGCCTTTTGCGATTATGGCAAGCTCCGCAATGGAAGGAGACCCGTTAAGGGTCTTCTTGAGCAGTTTTAAGGCCTTGTCCCGGTAGGGCTCCTCGATAAGGCAGAGGAAATTCCTGCCGATGGCCTCTTCCGCCGGATATCCGGAGAGTTCCACGCCCTTCTTGTTAATCGAAGTTATCACGCCTTCGGAATCGAGAAAGCAGATTACGTCGCTGGCGTTCTCCATCAGATTCCTGTACCGCTCCTCCGATTTCCATTTTTGCTCATAGGCGATCTGGAGTTTGCGGTTGCTCTCTTCCAGATAGGCTATGGCCTCCTTGAGGGCCATCTTATCGGTGCTCCTGCGGAGGATCCCTTTAATGGAATTGTTCCAATTGAGCCTGAAGATGCAGCTTTCAGCCCCGAATCTCACGCCTCCCTTCTTACGGACGTCTTCAGGGATGTCCTCCTCGGGAACCGAGCATTGCACCTCGGTTATCCCGGCAGGCTCCAGGCCGAAGATCTCCGTGACCACGCTGAACATACCCTGATTATAAAGGCAGGCCCCCCTGGTCTGTCTGACGTTTGTTTTTATCTCGATGCAGGCGCTTTCCCTGTCGCTTTCAAGGACCTTTATTTCAACCGAGTCCCTGGTGAAATACCTGGCGATCTTCGGTGTGTTTCTGTACAGGCGCTCGGGGGTGGTAAAAAGCTTGATAAGCGTGTTCACCATCCCCAGGGATTTATAGGCCAGCACACTCCGCCCTATTTTAAGGAGGACCGTCTCGTCCCGGTAGAGGGCCTCAAGCCTCTTCTCCAGAACCCGCTCCAGCTCCCATGATATCCAGTTGTCCGGGTTGGCAAGATACTCTTCGTCGAATTGCAGGCCTTCAAGAAACTTGGGGAGGAATTCGGGGCGGGTGTTTTTTACATATTGGATGAAAGTGCTCGTAATCCGGCAGCTTATCTGCATTCTCAAGGCCTCGAATTTCTCATCTCGAATAAAAAGAATTATAATACAAACGCGGGAAAAGGAGGTATCCGATGACCGGACAGGTTGCAAACCGCGTGAGAGGTCTCAAGTTCCTTTCGGACGTGCTTTCAAAAAGGCGGGAGGACCCTTTCTGCCCGCGGTGCAAGGCATTTGCCAATACGGCAGGGTTCGCCAGAGAGGAGTATGCGTCTTTTATCCAGAGCGGAGAGGCGCTGCCATCCGACTTCGAGTCTCTACTTTCGGAGGCGGGCTCCGCTTTTGACCTGCTTCAGCCCGGAGAGGGCCTTACGGGCCAGAAGAGGGCCGGAAACTGCAAGCTGCCCGAAGGGGTCTGCTTCGTAAAATCGGCAAAGGCCCTCTATCAAAAATTATCGGGTGAAGGGGAAACGGCTTAGGGGCATGCGGCAGGCATGACCGGGGACTAAAACTTCTTTCTGGTCAACAGGTGTTTCGCCTGGAAGGAATTGAGGAGGTCCAGATACTGCTCCACCAGCCTTATCAGCAGAAAGTTCCGCCTGACCGTCTCCCTGGCCTTCCGCCCCATCTCATTCCGGAGCTTCCCATCTCTCAAGAGCTTAACCATCCGGTCGGCTGTCTCCTCCACCCCGTTGACAAGATACCCGTTTACCCCGTCCTTTATCTGGCATCTTATCCCGCCCGCGTTTCCGCCTATTACGGGGGTGCCCTTCCACATGGCCTCTGCCACGGTGAGGCCGAAGCCCTCCCGGATGGACTTTTGCACCACGACGGCCGCTTTCCTCTGCACGGCATTCACAAGGGCCGAGTCCTGGAGGCTGAGGATTATTATCCGGTCCTCCCTGTTGTCAAGGAGCGATCTGTAAACCGCGCTGCCTTCCGGGTCGTCGGTGGCTATATTGCCAAGCAGCACCAGTGTGCAGTCCACCTTCTTCCTCGCCATCCGGAAAGCCTGGATGACCCCAAGCGGGTCCTTCCACCTGTCAAAGCGGGACACCTGGGCGACTATGGGGAGGTCGGTGGGGATTTTGGCCCTCTCCAGTCTTTCGTTCATCTCTTCCCGGGAAAGCTCCCGGTTCTTTATGGAAAACGGGTTAATGGCGGGCATGAAGAATATCTCGGGTATTGAGAGCCCCTTCGAGTACTCTTTCATCGTGAATATGGCGGCGTCGTACTTTTCTATGAACCCGAGCAGGTATCTCCATACCTCCTTATGGGGGCTGGTCAGGTCTATATGGCAGCGCCATATCCAGGGGCCTCTCCTCCGATAGTGCTCTATCATGGGCAGAGGCTGGGGGTCGTTGACGATGACCACGTCGTGGTCCAGATGGATTCTCACCGCGTTCTCGAAGGCCACTTCCTCGTATATCCGTATCTTGCGGCGGCTCAGGTTTATATCGGCCCCCTGCAGGGCATTGTGCATCTTCTTCGTGATCGTGAAGAAATCCGGCGAACCCTGGATGAGCCTCCAGCCGGTCTTTATACCCAGGCTGTTCAGCAGGAGTGTTGAAGACGAAAGCAGTTCCGCCACCCCGCCCCCGTAATAGGTGGAGTTCACGTGTACCACGTGGAGGTCCGAGACCAGCCTTGCCTTGTCAAGCACGCGCTGGACCATCTCCGGGCCCACGAACTGCTCATAGTCTTCGGCCCTGACCAGCCTGTGCCCGGTCTGCTCGGCCACTCTTACCTCGTATTTGTATCCGGGTGTGCGCATACCTTCCCTTTAACAGCTTTATTCTTTCTTGTCAACCTGGGAGAAACAAAAAGGTCTTCAGAAACGGCCAAAAAAACTATTGCAATCTGACTGGAGGAGCCGGCGATATGCCCCATTTCGGCCTGACGGCCCCCTCGGGTAACGCCCTTCGATGGAAAAGCGCTTCCCCCGGCAAGCCCCCTTGCCTCCGGCGACTAGACCAGTATCTCTTTCAGGACTTCCTGCAGTTCGGAATAGTTTGAGAAGTATTTATCCGGCTTAAGCCCGTTGAAGGATACGTCATAGGCCCTGAAGAGGACGCACTTCAGACCCGCCTTCTTCGCCCCCACCAGGTCCTTCTGCGGGTTGTCCCCAATATATATCGCCTCTTCGGGCTTGGTCTTCAGTTTCTTCAAGGCCGTCTGGAAGAGCCTCACGTCGGGCTTTTTGAAGCCGTAAACGGACGACAGCACTCTTACGTCAAAGAACCTGTTCAGGTTCAGCATATCCATTTCAGGTTCCGTAAAAACCCATTGCGCATCCGAAACGAGCCCCAGTTTGAACTCCCCGGCAAGACTGGTAAGCACGTCATATATGCCGTCAAAAGCCTTGAACCTTTTCCTGGACAATGCCCTGAAGAGCATGGACGTGTCTTTCACTATGTTCTTTGGGTATCGTCTGGGGCCGAACTTGTGCATGATCTCATGAAACACCTTGTATACATCCACTTCCGGGTAAGCCTCGGCGCTCCGCGCCATATGCAGCGAGACCTCCTCCGCATATGCCCTCTTCAGCCCATCCGGCGAGATCCTGACCATGTGGTATGAAAGATACTGGGCCAGGTTGGAATAAAGCGATATGTCGTGCTCGTCAGTCTGGATGTCTATCAGGGTGCCGTAAAGGTCGAATATGACGGCCTTAGCCATGGCTCACCTCAATTTGAGGCCGTATTTCAGGCACATAAGCGCCTCGCCGGCCAGTCTCTTTCTGTACTGCCTGGCCAGATAGGAATTCCTGGCTATCCTCAGTTCGGTAAGGGCCATATAGAAGGGGTTCTTGAAGGTTATCGCCCTGAAAAATCCCTTCTTCCCGGGCGAAGAGGACGCGTAACTCCGCAGGAAATGGCTGATGAACGGCTCGGCCAGATACGGGTCCCCGGTCCTCCACATGAATGCGTGCTTGATCTCCCCGCAGATCATCCCCACATCCAGCACAGGGTCAGCGTTCCTCATCCGCTCCAGGTCTATCGCCACCACGCCGGAGCCGGTGAAGATGAAATTCGTGGGGGTTGCGTCCCCGTGCACTATCGAGTTCTTCGCCCTGAGCAGGAGCTTTTTCCCCAGCCATTTGTCCATAAGCTTCAGGTATTGCCTCCTGCCGTTTTTTTCTATTACATCCTGCTTTTCTATCTTGTCCAGTATCTTTCTGAAATAAGCCGCGACCGCATCGATGGAGACGTCCTCCTCAGAGCGCGTTTTGGCGTGCAGTTTGTAGAGAAAAGAGGCGAGTCTTGAAAGGACATCCTTGAGGAGGCCTGATCTGCCTTCGCCGATGCCCTTCTGAAAATAGTAATCGAGGCTCCTGCCGTTTATGAACTCCTCTATGAGGGCCAGCCCTATCCGTTCATCCCGGCTTATGGGGCGCACCACATAATCAGGCCAGGCATCGAAGCCGTAGGAACGGATGGTGTGCAGGTTTTCGTACTCGCTTTTAATCCGGACCACCCGCTCCGGCCTGCTGTCGTCCATCCGGAAGAATTTGCCGATAGCGGCCGTCCCCGTGCTCTCCTCCGTGTACTTGAAGACCCTGGCGCGGGACATCTGGTTCACGTGAAAGACGGGGCTTTTCAGTCCGGGACATACCTTGTCAAACAAAATCCCGTAAAGGGGGTCCCTGTAATCGAGCTTTCCCAGATAGGGGGCTTCCATTTTTTAAATTCTATCACTTACGCGCGGGGTGGCAAGCGATGAGGTTGCTGAAAAACTGTACCCCTCACCCTCTCCCTCTCCCTCTCCCCCAAGGGGAGAGGGTTGATAATCCCCCAAGGGGAGATTATTAGCCCCTCCCTTGAGGGGAGGGGTTGGGGAGGGTGGATTTGAGGACTTTTCCAGCAGCCTGTTAGTAACAAAGAAAGACGTTTTCCTATAGAATCTGATTATGAAAATTTTCGGCGGACGCCTCCCCGCCCGGGCGCGGCAAAAAGGCATCGGGCTGAGAGGGCTCAGGCTCGCGGATGCCAACCCCCTCCTCTGCGCCTTGAAGGAAGCGGGCGCGATAGCGCCCGCCTGCAGGGAGGGCCTTCTAAATAAAATATCTGTCTGGTTCTGGCTTAAAAAGAAGTACCGGATCCTGTATTCGATAGAGTCAGGCAATGAGCTTGCCGGTTTCGTCGGGCTCTTTAATATCCAAAATGGCTCGGCCGAGGGCTCGATGCTTATCCTGAAAGGCCACAGAAACGCCGGGACCGGCGAGACCGCCCTTAGGCTCTTTCTGGAGATGTTAAAGAAGTGCGACTTTCTGAAAACCATCCGGGCGCGGACAACCGGGGACAATCCCGCCGCGCTCTCCCTGCTTAAGAAGATGGGGTTTAAAAAAGTTGAAGGCGCTGGCGGAGAGATGATGTTTGAGCTGGAACTGAGATGATCTTGATTTGTAAAAAACACGTGCTTGACACCCATATATAAACTGAGGATTTCAAATACTTCCTGACAAACGCCATTTCAATTTCCAATAACTCAGGCATCCCGCTTTTAACAAGAGGATTCAAGCCTTCTTACAGATTGTTTTCCCCCTGTACGCGCAATTTTAGAGTATTATACGCGCAATTTTTCAAATCTGTTATAATTCGCCAGTATTGAGGGAAAGTTGTAGTAAAACGCATCAATTTATAATGAGGGAGGGGTTTGAGAATGAGGCGGTTTGGCAGGCTTGCACTGATTACTGTTTTGCTTTTGTGGGTCCCGTTTGTTCTTGCCGCATGTGGAAACGACAGCGCAGCATCATCTAACAACTCGATTTCGGTGGCTGCAACGGATTCGGCGCCAGCGAGCGCCTGCCCGAATGGCGGCGTTACGGTCCAGACGGGAGTGGATGCGAATGGCAACGGCATACTCGATCCATCAGAGGTCCAGAGCACCCGATATGTTTGCAATGGGTCAAACGGAGCTAACGGTCAGATATCCCTGGTTTCAATAACCAGTGAGCCTGCCGGCTCCAACTGTGCAAACGGCGGGAAGGAAATCAGCGCGGGTCTGGACACGAACGGAAACGGGTCCCTTGATCCATCCGAAGTATATCCACCAATTACGTCTGTAACGGCGCAAACGGAACTAACGGCATCAACGGGACCAATGGCGTCAATGGCCTGAATACGCTGATGACTGCCGTGCCCGAGCCTGCTGGGACAAACTGCGCCGACGGGGGCTACAAGATAACTTCCGGCCTTGATACGGACAGCGACGGAATACTTCAAGCATCGGAAGTGACATCCACCAATTACGTCTGTAACGGCTCAAACGGAACTAACGGCATCAATGGCACCAATGGCGTCAACGGCCTGAATACGCTGATGGCTGTCGTGCCCGAGTCTGCCGGGACAAACTGCGCCGACGGGGGGCTGAAGATAACTTCCGGCCTGGATACGGACAGCGACGGGGTCCTTCAGGCATCGGAGGTCACGTCCACCAATTACGCTTGCAACGGCACAAACGGGACTAATGGCGCCAACGGTTTGAATACCCTGGTTGCCGTCGTTTCCGAACCTGCCGGGGCAAACTGCGCTGACGGGGGCTACAAGTTAACTTCCGGCCTGGACACCAATAGCGACAGTACTCTTCAGGCTTCAGAGGTGACATCCACCAATTATGTCTGTAATGGCGCAAACGGCACGAACGGGACTAACGGTTTGAACACCCTGATGGCTACCGTTCCCGAAGCGCCAGGGGCAAACTGCCTGGCCGGGGGGCTGAAGATCACTTCCGGCCTGGATACGGACAGCGACGGAATACTTCAAGCATCGGAAGTGACATCCACCAATTATGTCTGTAACGGCTCAAACGGGACTAACGGCACCAATGGCGCCAACGGCCTGAATACGCTGATGGCTACCGCTGCCGAACCAGCAGACGCAAACTGCCTGGCTGGGGGACTGAAGATCACTTCCGGCCTGGATACAAATGGAGACGGCATACTTCAGCCCTCGGAAGTGACCTCGACCAGTTACGTGTGTAACGGCTTGGAGGGCCCTCCCGGCACCGGCATCCCATGGGTCGATGTAACGGGCACGTCCGTGCAGGCCGTGTCGAACACGGGTTATATAGCAAATAGTCCGTCGCAGGTCACGATCACCCTTCCGGCCTCTCCGACCGAGGGCGACATCGTCCGGGTGACCGGCGCTGGCGCCGGGGGCTGGAAGATCGCGCAAAACGCGGGACAATCGATTGCCTTCCCGGGAGAATTCGGCGCAATATGGATCCGGACGAGCGCGCCAAGCAAGAGTTGGCAGTCGGTTGCCTCGTCCTCTGACGGCACGAAGCTGGTTGCCGCTGTATCAAGCGGCGGAATATATACGTCCATAAATTCCGGCGCGACCTGGACACAGACGAGTGCGCCAACCGAGAGTTGGGAGTCGGTTGCCTCGTCCTCTGACGGCACGAAGCTGGTTGCCGTTGTATATGGCGGCGGGATATACACGTCCGCGGATTCCGGCGCGACCTGGACACAAACGACCGCGCCAACCGAGTATTGGCAATCGGTTGCCTCGTCCTCGGACGGTACGAAGCTGGTTGCTGTCGTATTAGTTAGTGGCGGGATATATACGTCCACGGATTCCGGTGCGACCTGGACCCAGACGAGCGCGCCAAACGCGAGTTGGACCTCGGTTGCCTCATCCTCGGACGGCACAAAGCTGGTCGCAGCTAATAGCAGCGGTATATACACGTCCACGGATTCCGGCGCGACCTGGACACAAACGACCGCGCCAAGCCTGTCTTGGCAGTCGGTTGCCTCGTCCTCGGACGGTACGAAGCTGGTTGCAGCTTCAAATGGTTCAGGTATATACACATCAGCGGATTCCGGCGCGACCTGGATCCAGACGAACGCGCCAATAAACCAGGAGTTTACATCCGTTGCCTCGTCCTCGGACGGTACGAGACTGATTGCTGTTGCAACTACTGGCGTTAGCACTGGTGGGATATACGCGTCCATAAATTCCGGCGCGACCTGGGTCCAGACGAGCGCGCCAACTAGCGAGCAGTGGCGATCGGTTGCCATGTCCTCTGATGGCATCAAAGTGGCTGCTGCCGTGAGTGGCCTTTATATATACACATTCCGTTTTTCCACAACGGCAGGTATTGCCGGCTCTTTGAGCGGATGGCAGTATGACTCAATCGAGCTTCAATATATCGCAGGCGTGTTTATGCCCATTAGCTATGTAGGAGACGATTTTTTGATACAGTAGCGCGATGGCTTTTCCTCACACGGCGGGGTATGTCTACCCCGCCGTGTTTGTTTATGCCGTATTCCGGCTGCACTCTGGCTGGAGTTTTTGTTTCCTGAAAACCATCAGCTTGCAGTGTAATATTTTCCAGGGGGCATGAGGGCGGAGCCGCCCCACACACAGTGGCGGGCGGGTTCAGATGAAAAATTCAAAAATCCTCTAAAATCCCCGTTTGATTATATCGCTCCATATCTTCACCGCGCTTGCCAGTATCAGCAGGGCGAGAAGCCAGCGGAGCACCTTCACATTTGTCTTCTTGCTCACCACGCCTCCGGCAAATGCCATCGGTATGGCCCCGGCCAACAAGGCCAGGGTCATAAGGAAGGGCACCTGCCTTGTGGCGATCTTCCCCGCCAGGCCCGCGCTGGATGAGAAAAGGCCGATGGCAAGGGTGCTCCCCAGGGCCACCCGGAGAGGTATCCTGAGCACATAGAGCATCATGGGGATAGTGATGAAAGCGCCTCCCTGCCCAACCATGCCAAGCAAAAAACCTGTCGAAAGCCCTATCCCGACCGCCAAGGGCTTGTTGAATGTGACCTCATCCACGGTCATGTGGTCCATATGGTATTTTCTGGGAATGAGCATCAGCACGGAGGCGAAAAAAGCCAGTGAGCCGAAGATGAGGAGGAGCGAGTTGTCGCCCATCCCCCTTGAAAGGAGCGAGCCCGCTAACGAAGAGAGGAAAAGCGAGAGCCCAAGGGTGAGCACCAGGTCTCGGCTTACGAACCTCTCGCGCTTATAGAACAAGACCGCCGAGAGTGCGGCGAAGAACCCCTGCGTCATCGTAAGCCCTGTTATATGTTTTACGCTCAGCGGTCCGAAGCCGAAGAGCGGCGGGGCGTAAAGGAGAAGCGGAAACATTATTATGCCGCCCCCTATACCCAAAAGGCCGGAGAGAAAACCTCCGGCGCCCCCCGCCAAGAGCAGAAAGAGATAAAACAGGCCGGGCATAGTTACTTTTCGACTACTATTCTTTTTGGCTCCGTATAATCTTTCCGGATTACGTCCCCGATATGGCCCGCCTCGATTCCGGCATCCTTCAGGGCGGACATGAGTTTGTCTTTCCTGTCCTGCCGGATGAATATCAAAAGCCCGCCCGATGTCTGCGCGTCGTTCAGGAGCAGCTTCTCTGGATAGGCCACGTCCGGGCTGTAGGCTACAAACGGCTCATATGTTTTCAGGTTGGTGATCGTTCCGCCTGGCGCGATATTCTCCCGCACAAGCCTCACCGCCTCGGCAAAACAAGGGACACTGGATAAGTGGACCATCGCCTTGCATCTGGACGCCAGGAGCACCTCGTGCATATGCCCGATCAGGCCGAACCCGGTTATATCGGTGGCCGTGCTGGCGCCATGCTCCTGCATCAGTTCGCTTGCCCTCTTGTTGAGGGCCGTCATTGAGGCTGTGAATTCTTTTATCGCCTCCTCGCCGCAGACCCCCTTTTTGACCCCGGTGGAGATTATCCCGGTGCCGATGGGTTTTGTGAGCACCATCGCGTCCCCTTCGCGGGCCTTTGGATTGTCGTATATCCTGTCCGGGTGGACAAAGCCCATTACCGCATAGCCGAACTTGGGCTCGTTGTCTCTTATCGTGTGCCCGCCTATGATGGATACGCCCGCCTCGGCCATCTTGTCTATCCCGCCCTGCATTATCTGCCTCAGCACGGGGAAGAACTCCGGCTGGCTTGGGAACATGGCCACATTAAGAGCGGCTATGGGTTTAGCGCCCATTGCGTAAACGTCCGAGAGCGAGTTGGCGGCGGCAATGGCCCCGTACATATAAGGGTCGTCCACGATGGGGGTGAAGAAGTCCACCGTGAGCACCGCGGCCAGCTGGTCACTTATTTTATAGACACCGGCATCGTCGGCATTCGAGGAGTCCACGAGAACGTTTTTATCGAACATGGGCGGCAGCTGCCCCAGCACGTGGGACAGGTCCTGAGGACTGAATTTGGCCGCTCAACCCGCGCAGCTGGACATATCCGTGAGCTTTATCTTATCTCGCTTCAGTTCCATATCTCTTCACCTCAGCTTTCTCTCCCTTATCCGCCGGGCCTTAAGCGCTTAAAAATACCTGTTCCAGAGATAAATCCAATCGACCTCCGGGCAGCCATATGCAAATATAAGGACGATTGCATCTGGATGTCAATAGGGTGAAGAGCCAAAAGTTCAGATGAGATCTGTTTCCTGCTTCTTCTTGAAAACCTTTCCCGCTTCCTGAATATCGCGGGCGATGGCGGCCTTTAGCCCGTCCACGGAGTTGAACTTCTCCTCCCCCCGCAGCCGGGCCAGAAAGTACATCCTTAAATTTTTGCCCAGCAGGTTTTCATCCAGCCCGAGGATATGCACTTCGTAGCTCTTCCTGCCTTCGCCGAAGGTGGGGTTCTCTCCTATATTGGCGACGCCATTATAAATGTCTCCGTTAAACCTCACCTTCACAGCGTAGACGCCCTCTTTAGGGATCAGCTCGTGAGGGGTTGAGATATTGGCCGTGGGATATCCAAGAAGCCTCCCGCCCCTGCCGGCCCCTTTTATGACCGTGCCCTCTATCATGTACGGCCGGCCAAGGAGCTTTGCCGCGTCCTCCACCCTCCCCGCATCCAGATACCGGCGGCAGCGGGAACTGCTGACCACCTTGCCGTTTATCTTCGCGTTCCGCACAACGGAGAGCCTGAACCCGTAACGCCTGCCCCTTCTTCTGAGAATCCCGGTAGTGCCCTTCTTGCCTTTCCCGAAGGCGTAATCATGCCCCACGATTATCTCCACCGGGTGAAGCCTTTCCACCAGCACATCTCTTACGAACTCGTCCGGCTCAAGGCTGGCAAAGTCCCTGTTGAAGTTCACCAGGAGGAGTTTTTTTATCCCCATGGCCTCCATAATCCGGGCTTTCTCCTCTACCGGGGTCATGAGTTTTATCCCCCTTTCGGGAGACAGCACCTTGACCGGGTGCGGCTCGAAGCTCATCGCCATCGGTGTCCCCCCGATGGCGCGGGCGTCCTCCAGGACCCGGCGCAGTATCCGCTGGTGCCCTATATGCACGCCGTCGAAGTTCCCTATGGTGAGGACCAGCTTAGGACAGCTGCCCTTCAAAGATTCAACGCCTCTGATTATCTCTATCGCCATTCAGTTCCGGCGGGAAAGGGCAAGGAGTTCCTGGTAGACCCGCTCCGCCTGCCTTCCGGTCTCCTCTTTCGTCCCCTCGTTTTTTATAACGTAATCCGCGCGCCTCGCCTTTTCGGTGTTTGGCATCTGCACGCCAAGCCTTTTCAGGGCATCCTCCCTTGTGAACCCGGCCTCCTCAAGTCTCTCCAGGGCAACCTCCTCGTCCGTGCTCACTGTTATGGTCTTCTGGAACATCCCCTCAAGGCCCTTTTCAAAGAGGAGGGGCATTTCGACGATCGCGACCGGGGCATTTGCACTGGAGAGTTCTTTATTTATTCTATCGGTCACCAGCGGATGGATGATGTCCTCAACGCATTTGCGAAGGGCGCTGTCAGAGAATATCCTATCGGCAAGCCTTTTTTTTATAAGCTTTCCATTCCCCTCGAAGACCTCGCAGCCTGCCACTCGTTTTATCCTTTCCAGCACATCCCTTTCAGACAGTAATTCCGCCACAATCCGGTCGGCATCCAGGCAGAAGGCCCCGTGCCGGGCAAACAGGCCCAGCACGAAACTTTTTCCGCTCCCGAATATGCCGGTAAGGCCAACCCTGAGCACAACAAAATATTATACACCGGATACGGCGGATTTCATCCGCCTTGGGCACGCTCTGCGCCTTGCAAATTAAGCCCGCATCTTATATTTTAAAGGTAAAACCCCTGGAGGTTGAAACAATGGATATAAAATTTTTTGTGAAAGATAAGGCCCTGGAGGCCAGAAAGGGCGCAAGAAGCCTGCTCAAGGCCGGCACCGCCCGGAAAAACAGCGTCCTCCTCAAGATGGCCGAGGCGATAATAGAGAACAAGGACCTGCTCATGGCCGAGAACAAAAAAGACATCGAATACGCCCGGGGAAAAGGCCTCTCCGAGGCGATGATGGACAGGCTCACGCTCTCGGACAAACGGGTCTTCGAAATGGCCCACGGGCTTAAGGAAGTGGCCGCCCTGCCCGATCCCGTGGGCGAGGTCACCCGGATGTGGCAGAGGCCAAACGGCATGAGCGTGGGCCGCATGCGCGTGCCAATCGGCGTGATCGGCATCATCTATGAGTCCAGGCCCAACGTCACCGCCGACGCCACCGCCCTCTGCCTGAAGGCGGGAAACGCAGTGCTCCTCCGGGGCGGCTCCGAGGCCATAAACTCCAACCGGGCCATCGTCAATCTCCTAAGGGAAGTTGCCCGGAGAGAAGGCATCCACGAGGGGGCCATCACGTTCATAGACATCCCCGACCGGGAAGCCATCATGGAGATGCTGAAACTGGAGGGCATAGTGGACCTCATCATCCCGCGCGGAGGCGAGGGACTGATAAGGACGGTCACCGAGAATTCGCGCATTCCCGTCCTGAAACACTACAAAGGGGTCTGCCACGTCTTCGTGGACAGGGACGCGGACCTCATCATGGCCGAGGAGATATGCGTGAACGCCAAAGTACAAAGGCCCGCCACCTGCAACGCGATGGAGACTATGCTGGTGGACGCCCCCATAGCCGAGGGCTTCATCCCCAAGGTGCTGAGGGCAATGGAGCTTAAGGGTGTGGCCGTGAAAGGCGACCAGCGGACCCGCGAACTCTACCCCAAGGCCGACGAGGCAACCGAAGAGGATTACTATAAGGAATACAACGACCTCATCCTGAATGTCCGCGTCGTGGACGGCATAGACGAGGCCATGGAGCACATAGCCAAGTTCAGCTCCGCCCACTCCGACGCCATCGTCACAATGAACTACGAAAAAGCAATGCGCTTTCTGAGGGAGGTGGACTCCTCCGCCGTCTTCGTGAACGCCTCCACCCGCCTCAATGACGGCGGGCAGTTCGGCCTGGGCGCGGAAATAGGCATCTCCACCGACAAGATACATGCGCGCGGCCCCATGGGTTTGGAGGAGCTTACCTGCACCAAGTTCATCGTCCTCGGAAGCGGACAGATAAGGGAGTAA
Source organism: Nitrospirota bacterium (assembly GCA_014874185.1). GTDB lineage: Bacteria > Nitrospirota > Thermodesulfovibrionia > Thermodesulfovibrionales > JdFR-88 > JACWAF01. The sequence continues at coordinate 138,883 of JACWAF010000019.1, forward strand.
AGACAGGAACTACTTTTCTTTTTTATAAAAAAGAGAGAATTTATCAAATACGGCGGATTTTCATCCGCCTTGGGGCAAAAGAAAAAATTTTTATTTTTTTGTGGGGCTTGCCCCGCAAAAAATCTAAAAGTTTCTTTGCTTCTTTCTTTACAAAGAAAGAAGGGTCTTGGTCTTTCTCCCCAGCGGATTGATTATAATACGGACAAAGGATTGCGAAGAAAAGTGGACGGGACGACAAGGATTACTCATCCATACGGTTCATTGAAGAACCGGAAATAAGATGAGTCTCGAAGAGCGCATCCGCCGTCTCGAGGAAATAGACAAAAAGCGCGTCTGGCATCCCTTCACCCAGATGGCGGAATGGACGCGGCCGGATTTTCATCCCCTTATAATCACCGAGGGCAGGGACACCTTTATTAAAGACATCCGGGGCAGGTGGTACCTGGACGGGGTCTCATCCTTATGGGTCAACATCTGGGGGCATGGAAGACAAGAAATAGGCGACGCCATAGCGGCCCAGTTATCAAAAATCTCCCACTCCACCCTCCTTGGCCTCTCTAACGAGCCCGCCATCCAGCTGGCCGAACTGCTTGGAAACCTGATGGAAAAAAGTTTCGGCCCCGGACGGCTCACAAAAATCTTCTACTCGGACAACGGCTCGACTTCTGTTGAAGTGGCATTGAAGATGGCCTTCCAATACTGGCAATTGAGAGGAGAGAAGGGGAAAACTTCTTTCCTTGCCCTTGAGAACGCCTACCATGGAGACACGCTTGGCGCGGTCAGCGCGGGCGGGGTGGAGATATTTCACGAGGCCTTCCGACCGCTGCTGTTTAAAACATTCAAAGCTCCGTCCCCGTACTGTTACAGGTGCGCCCTCATTGATAAAAATTGTGGCCCCATTTCAGATTTGTCATTCCCGCAAGCGGAGCGCGCCGGGCAACCCACCCCTCATCCCCTCCTGGGAGAGGAAGGGGTGGGTGGATTCCGGACAAGCCGGAATGACAAAACAACTGAACATGACCTTACTAATGCTTGCCTTTATAAGTGCCTCGAAAAAATGGAAGAAATCTTGAAGGAGCACTCCGGGGAGATAGCCGCCCTGATACTGGAGCCGATGGTGCAGGCCGCGGGCGGGATGATATTTTTCCCCCCTGGCTACCTGAAGAAGGCGCGCGGGCTGTGCGATAAATACAACGTCCTTTTAATTGCGGACGAGGTGGCAACAGGGTTTGGCCGGACGGGTAAAATGTTCGCCTGCGAGCACGAAGGCATTGTGCCGGATTTAATCTGTTTATCCAAAGGCATAACCGGGGGCTATCTTCCCCTTGCCGTTACGATAACGACAGAAGAGGTCTATGGCGCCTTCCTGGGCGATTATTCCGAACTGAAGACCTTCTTCCACGGTCATTCCTATACGGGCAACCCGCTTGCCTGCGCCGCGGCCATTGCCGCGACCGGGCTGTTCGAGAAAGAGGGCTTCCCGGACTTCCTCGTCCCGAAGATAAGGCTCCTCAAAGAGCGCCTCCAGGAAATCTCCGCCCTCCCTCATGTGGGAGAGGCAAGGGGGCTGGGGCTGGTGGCGGGCATAGAGCTTGTAAAAGACAAAAAAACAAAGGCGCCCTGGCCCTGGCAGGAGCGCGCGGGTTGGCAGGCGGCCCTGCGCGCGCTCGACAAGGGCCTGTTTATCCGCCCGCTCGGGAACGTGCTGGTCATAATGCCCCCGCTTTCTATAAGCACTGAGAACCTCTCCATGATGATGGACATCATCGAGAGTTCAATACTGGAAGCATTCCCGGAATAAAAGATTGTTACTTTTTCTTGTAAGAAAAAGTAACCAAAAAGAACTTTTAATTTTTTTTGCGGGGCTTCGCCCCGCAAAAAAGCAAGAATTTTTTCTCTTTGCTACTTTCTCTTTTTTGCAAAAAAGAGAAAGTAGTCGTCCTTTACATTATTTTGGATTTTATCCTGCCGGCGTAATCGGTTATGTCATCCTTGGTGTCTTCGACGAAGTCCATGATCTTCCGCCTGGTCTTGTCTCCGGAATAGGGTGCGTAAAGAAGGGCCACACCTGCCCCTACCAGTCCACCCACCAGAAATGTCAAAAACATATTCACTCCGTTGTTTCTTGCCATAACGCCCTCCTTTTGGATTTAAAGGCCGGAAAGTTCGGATCTATGTGGCAGGAGGGAATTTGTGGTCCTTCCCCTCCCTTATAGAAGTGATTATATCACCTGATGCGGCCTGTTTGAAGATGGAACGCCTCCTGGCGGGGGAGAGTGTTTTATCGGCAAGAATTTTCTTCCTGAAGGCAGCGAGCCTTTTCAGATATCGGGCGAACGCCGGCCCGTAGAGGGCCTCCAGCTCCTTCCGGATGGACTTGGCCATCGCGGGGCTTACGCCGGAGGTCGAGACGGCGACAACAAGCGGCCCCCTTTTTATGACCGAGGGCACGATGAAACTGCACAGGGCGGGCCTGTCCACAATATTTACGGGGATATTAAGGTCGGCCGCTTCCTTTGAGACCTTTTCGTTCTCCGATTCGGAATCCGTCGCGCCGATGGCGAGGGAAGCTCCCCTGAGGTCGCCCTTCCTGTATGTGCGCTCCAGATGGCGGATTCTTCCTTTTTGGGCCAGACCCGAGAGTTTTTTGGTCAGGGCCGGGCTTATCACAGTGACATCTGCCCCGGCTTCGAGAAGAGAACCAACCTTCCTTTCCGCTACTTTGCCCCCGCCCACGACAAGGCATTTCTTTCCATCGAGGGCGAGGAAGACGGGATACCAGGACACCTTACTTTATTTCTCTGGAGGCTTTCTTTACCAGGCCGCCGCCGTCTGGATACTTCGTGGAGAGCCTGGCAAGATACTCCTCCGCCTTGGCCTTGTCCCCAAGCTTTTTATAAGAGAGCGCGGTCAGATACAGGATTTCCGGGGTCTTGATGTATTCGGGGTGGCTCTTCAGTATCTCCTTGAAACGCGAGATGGCGCCGACATAGGCCTTTCTGTGGTAGTAGAACTTCCCCACCATGAACTCGTAAGCCGCGATGGTGTCGCGGCACCTGGTGATCCTCAGGTCCAGGATCTGCTTGTAGGGGTTCCTTGGGTAAAGGGATTTCAGCCTTTCGAATTCCATGAGGGCCTTTTTGGCCTCCCCAGAGCCGCGCTCCGGGTCCTGTATCTGCTGGAAGTAGGACATGCCGATCTGGTACTGCGCATAGGGCGCGTACATATGGTCCGGGTACCTGTCCAAAAATTTCTTGTAGCCCTCTACGGCGGAATCGTACTCGCCCTGGTTGAAGTAGGTGTCCGCTATCCTCAGTTCCGCAAGGGGCGCGTACTTTCCGGACATGTCCCGGCTCCGCAAGCCCAGCAGGACTTCACGCGCCTTGTCGAATTGCTTTTTCTGCATTAAGGAATTGGCCTTCGCGAATTCCTGCTCGCTGTCAAGCGGGCTGTCCGCCGGTTTGACAGTCTGCTTGTTAGCGCAGCCGAATGCGAGCAATATCAGGAAGAGGGCCAGAAATTTTTTCATCCCTTTTATTAAAACTTTCTTTAAAGAGAAGAGTCAAGAAGGATTTGGAAATGTGATTTCAATCACATAAACCGGCATTTTCTTTTTTTCTTTAAACCTCTTCCTAATGGAAAACGGCCAAAGGTCTTGTAATTGTGGGAATTCAATGGCTTGACTTTTACAAACCTAATTTGTAAAGTATCCTCATGTTTTTTGGCGGCAAGACATCCTTTGGGCTTGATATCGGCTCAAGCTATATAAAAGCCGTCCAGCTCAGGGAGAAGCGCAGGGGGTTCGAACTGGACCTGTTCGACTTCATCCAGCTGCCGCCGGAACTGATCGTAGACGGCTCCATAATAGACTCGATGAGGCTTGCCGAGGCCCTCAAGGAACTCATCAGAAAAGCCCGCATAAAAACCAAAACCGCGGCCATAGGCATTGCCGGGCACGCCTCCGTGATCATAAGGCGGATAGCCCTGCCGGAGATGACCGAAGAGGAACTCTCCGAGTCCATCAAGTTCGAGGCCGAGCAGTACGTGCCCTTCGATATCGAGGACGTCAACATCGATTTCCAGATACTTGGCCCCAAAGAGGAGCCCGGCCAGATGGACGTGATGCTCGTCGCGGTCAAGAAGGATATCATAAATGAATATGTGAGCGTGGTGAAAGAGGCGGGGCTTACCCCCCTCGTCGTGGATGTTGACGCGTTCGCCCTTGGCAATATGTACGAGGTCAATTACGAGATAGAGGCGGGCAAGAACCTGGCCATAGTGAACGTAGGGGCCAGGACGATGAACCTGAACCTCCTTAAAAACGGCGTCTCCATATTCACGAGGGACAGCTCGATAGGCTCAAACGTGGTGACCGAGGCCCTCCAGAAGGCATTCAACCTGCCCTATGAAACCGCCGAGAAGCTGAAAAGGGGCGAGCACGCGGACGGGACAAGCCCGGAGGACGCCTCTCCGGTCATGGCCGCGGCATACGAGGAGCTGGTCACGGAGATAACCCGCTCGATAGAGTACTTCCAGACCACATCCGTCCACGAGGAAGTGGGCCGCATAATACTGAGCGGGGGCGGCGCGCTCCTGAGGGAGTTCCCCAAATTCCTGGCTGAAAAGGCCTCCGTTGAGGTGGGCATATCCGAGCCTTTCAGGAACATCTCCATACCCAAGCGCTTTGACCGGACTTATATAGAAGAGATAGCCCCCCTGGCGGCCGTGGCGGTCGGGCTTGCCTTAAGGAGGCCCGGCGACAGATGATACGGATAAACCTCTACCCCCTGAAAAAGAAAAGAAAGAAGCCGAAACCCGTACCGGATTTCGTGGTTGCTTCGGTCATCCTCCTGGTGCTCTCTTTTATCGTCTCCGTCTACATTAACTATTTCATGAAGAGCAAGATAAAAAACCTCACCGCACAGAAGCAGGCCAATGTTGAAAAAATAACGAGCCTGAACGAGAAGATAAAGGAAGTAAAGAACTTCGAGACCCTGAACAAGACGTTCGATGACCGGAAGAAGATAATTGAAGACCTGAGGCGGAACCAGTCCAAGCCGGTCAAGATACTGGACGAGCTCAGCGCCAGGCTTACCGACGGCGTCTGGCTTTCCAACCTTTCGGTGACGGGGGACTCGATCGATTTCGACGGCTACGGGTTCACCAACGACGACGTGGTCGCTTTTGTGCAGAACCTCAAGGCATCACCCCTGTTCACGGACGTCTACCTGCATGAGACGGCCCAGGGCACGTCTGATGGCGTTACCGTGTACAGCTTCAAAATATCCATGAAGGCAAAAGCTGATGGCTAAACTGAACCTGCTCAATATGCCAAGGCCGGCAAAGATAGCCATAGCGATCGTTCCGGCCCTGGTCTGCGCCGCCGTTATCATGATCATGTTCGTGCTCCCGAAGAGCAAACAGGTGAAGACCCTCAAGGCGGACATAGAGGGCCAGCAGAATGAGATCATAAAGACGCAGAGCATGGCGGCCAGGCTGGACGTATTAAAGACGGAAAACGAGAAATTGAGGGCGCGGCTGAACGAGCTCAGTGAGCAGCTGCCGGAGGAAAAAGAGGTCTCGCAGCTTCTGAGGCAGGTCTCGGACAAGGGGACGGACGCGGGGCTTCAGATAATGACGTGGAGGACGGGCGGCAGGGTGCCCCACCCAAGCGGGATCGTGGAATCCGTGCCGGTCAATGTCACCGTCACGGGCGGTTATCACAGTTTCGGGCGGTTCCTGAGCTCTCTTACCAGATTGAAAAGGATAGTCAATATCTCGGACATAAGATTGAGCAATCCGACAATAAAGGGCGATGAGGCCATAGAGGGCATCTCCTTTGTGGCCACAACCTTCGTGGCAACCGGAAGCGGCGGGCTCGCCAATGCGACGGGGGCCGTGACCACGGCGAAGAAGGGAAGATGAAAAAAACGCTTTTACTGGCTGTCATGGCCTCTTTGTGCCTCTCTTCCATTGCATTGGGAGGCGGGAAGCCGCAGGCGGCGGCCATAGCCAGGGCGCAGGCGCCCAAACCCGCGCTTCCGGCGGCCCGGCCCGCACGGCAGATGCCGCCAGTGGTCGCGAACCAGCCCGCGCCGGGCATAGCCAACCAGAACGGCGATATGAAGCCGGAAGACGAAACCTATGTTTATCAGGGCAGCACCAGAAGAGACCCGTTCTACTCGCTGGTGACCGCCGCGAAGCTGGCGGAAAAGAGGAAAAAGAAGGCGGCAAGCCCGCTTGAGGAATACGACGTGTATCAGATGAAGCTCCAGGCCGTGCTCAGGGACGCGGCCAGCAGATATGCACTTGTGAAGCTCCCCGACGGGAAATTCTTCACACTGAAGGAAGGCTCCGTTGTGGGCATACACGGGGGACGCGTCTCCAGGATAGGCCGGAGTTCAATTAACGTGCTAGAAATCCTCTCGGATGTGCGGGGGAAAAAATATTCGAAGCAAACCACATTGAAGCTCCGCGAGGAGGAGGAACAGTGATGAGAGGCAAAGCAATCTTCATCTTCATTCTGATTACGGCCCTTTTCGCTGCCGGCTCCGTTGCGCAGGCCGCGGAACTCAAGGGGCTTAATATCAAAAGCGATTCTATCGAATTCCAAATAGATGGGAATTTCACCTACACCATCTACAGCCCGGACCCTTACAAGGTGGACCTGGACCTGCCAGGGGTAACCCCCGGAAAGTTCGCCGGAAGGACCGAACCCAGCGTGAAGGGACTGAGCGAGATGAACATATCCGGGCAGAACGGCTCTACGCACATAGAGCTTCTGCTTGAAACCCCTTCCCTTGTGAAGCCCCGGTACGAGGGCAATCTCTTCGTGCTTGCGATCTCGCCCGAGGACGGCAATGCGGGAATCGTCAACGCGCCGGCCGAAGCCAAACCCGCCACAGCCCCGGCGGCTGCCAAGGCAAAACCGGACGATGCCCCAGCGCCCCTGGCGAATGCCACGGAAGTGACGGATATAGGCTTCGAACAGACAAGGAATGCCGTCAACCTTGTAATAAAGGGAAACGGAAAGCTCAGGCCGAACGTCTTTTCCCTTCCCGACCGGATAGTGGTCGACCTGCCTAAGGTATCCCTGAAAGCGGCCATGCCAAAAGAGGTCGTCTCACCGGTAAAAGGGATCAGGTCGGGCATATACCCGGACAAGGTGAGACTGGTAATAGATGTTAAAAAAGACACGCCTTACGAAATGTATTCGAGGGACAGCTCGATAGCGATATCGATGACATTGGCCGCAAGGCCGGCGGAGAAGAAAGCCGCGCCGGCGCCCACGGCGGGGACCGCAAAGGCCGGGGCGCGGAAGCCTCAGAGCGCGGGCGGGCCGCCCTATACGGACCAGCGCATCTCCCTGGATTTCCAGAATGCCGATATCGTGCCCATCTTCATGCTTCTTGGAGAGGTAAGCGGCTACAACATGGTGGTGAGCCCCAGCGTAGCCGGCACTATCACGCTGAAGCTCAAGAATGTACCCTGGGAGCAGGCCCTCAACCTCCTCCTCGAGACCTTCAACCTCGGCAAGAAGGTGGAGGGCAATATCATGCGGATTGCCCCTCTAAGCCAGTTCGACCAGTGGAAAAAAGAGGAGGAGCGGCTCAAGCAGACCGAGGAGAGGACCGAGCCCCTGGTGCAGGAAGTGATAAAGCTCAATTACGCCAAGGCCGCCGACATAACCACGGCGATCAACAGCGGCAAGCTCCTAAGTGCAAGGGGCAATATCACGACCGATCCCCGGATGAATACCATGATAGTGCAGGACACCGCAAGCAGCATACAAAAGATAAAAGACCTGGTAAAGATAATGGATGTGGCCAAGCCACAGGTCATGATAGAGGCGCAGATCGTAGAGGTGAGCAGCACATATGCCCAATCCCTTGGCATCAACTGGGCCGCCACGCAGAACATCAATCAGGCAAACGGCAGCAAGCTGGACTTTTCGGTAAATACACCCGTCCTTCAGGCCGGGACCGGCCAGGCAGGGTCCACTTCGCCGGGCGGAGTGGCGGCAATCACCCTTGGCAAAGCCAATGCCCTCCAGCTGCAGCTTTCGCTGAACGCCCTGGAGTCGATCAGCAAGGCCAGGAAGATATCCGACCCCAGGGTGCTTACTCTGGATGGGGAATCAGCCAGCATACAGCAGGGCACCAGCATCCCCGTGCAGACCACCACGGCATCGGGCACTAGCACGCAGTTCGTGAACGCCAACCTGAATCTCTCGGTGACACCCATGATAACCCCCGGCGGATATGTGCAGATGAAGGTTACGGCGGCAAACGACAGCCTTGGCGCCCTCACCCCACAGGGATACTCGATTGAGAGGAAGAACGTTGACACCCAGGCCATAGTGAAAGACGGGGAGACGCTGGTGCTGGGCGGCATCTATGTCACACAGGAGAACACGGCGGAGCAGGGGATTCCGATCCTGAGCAAGATACCGGGGCTTGGCTGGCTTTTCAAGACTAGGACCGTCTCGGGCCCGAACCCGTCCGAGCTTCTGATCCTTATCACCCCAAAGATCATAAAATAACGCGTAAGCGCATTCCGCTTAAGAAGAGGGGGCCAGGAACCGTGGTCCCCTCTTCTTTGTTTGACTATTAACAGTCTCATAACAGGATGCGCTTAATTATTAGAAAATCCCTCCTAACCTCTCTTCGTCAAAGGGCCTTTGCCAAAGGGAGGGGTTGCCCCTCTTTGGAAAAGAGGGGACGAGGGGAGATTTTCCGGTCAAAATGTCTGTTCAATTATGAGATTCTTGTAATTTGAAAAATAATGCTCGGGGGCAATATAATATCTTTTCGATATGCTACGGTTCTATACGGCAGGCGAATCACATGGGAGGGGGTTGGTTGGCATCCTTGAAGGGTTGCCGGCCGGGCTCCCGCTTTCGATCGAGTTCATAAACTCCGAGCTTAAACGAAGACAGAAGGGCTACGGGCGGGGCGGCCGGATGAAGATAGAATCCGACCAGGCCCAGATCCTTTCCGGTGTGAGATGGGGCAAGACGCTTGGCTCTCCGATCAGCCTCTTCATTGAAAACCGGGATTGGGCGAACTGGCAGGAAGGGATGAGCGCCGATGCCGTCCACGCGGGCTCGCTTGAGCCGGTAACCAGGCCCAGGCCCGGCCATGCCGACCTGCCCGGCGCGCTTAAATACGCCCAGCGGGACATCAGGAACATACTCGAACGTTCGAGCGCCAGAGAGACCGCGATGCGGGTGGCCCTGGGGGCGCTGGCAAAGAGCTTTCTTCTAGAGTTCGGGATTTCAATCGGGAGTTTCGTGACCTCGATAGGCGATGTGGAGACACCCATAAAAGCGGGACGGACCTATGCAGACACCAAACTGCTCTTGAAATTGTCTGAAAGGGCCGGGAAATCAGACGTAAGCTGCCCCAGCCGGGATGCGGCGGCCCGGATGAGGGCCGAGATAGACAACGCAATTAAAAATGGATACAGCCTTGGGGGGCAGTTCACGGTCTTTGCTCTGGGGGTATTGCCCGGACTGGGAACTCATACCCAATGGGACAGAAAACTGGACGGACTGCTGGCGCAGGCGCTCATGTCCATCCAGGCCATAAAGGCGGTCGAGATCGGGGGCGGGGCTGCCCTTTCGGGCCTGCCCGGCCGGGCGGCCATGGACGAGATCTTTTACGGAAAAGAAACGGGCTTCTTCAGGAAGACAAACAATATGGGCGGCATCGAAGGCGGCATCACCAATGGCATGCCCGTGGTGGCCCGCGCGTCGATGAAACCCATCCCCACTCAAAGAAAGCCCCTTCATTCAGTGGACATGAAAACGAAAAAACCCTTCGCGGCGGCTTATGAGCGTTCGGACGTCTGCGCCGTGCCCGCCGCGGCTGTTGTAGGGGAAGCCATGCTGGCCCTTGTCCTGGCAGGGGCTTTTCTGGAGAAATTCGGCGGCGACTCCATCACCGAAACCCGGAGAAATTACGAGTCGTACAAAGAATGTCTCCAGAACTTCTAGGATGCCCCGCACGAATCTGAATATAGCCCTCACAGGCTTCATGGGGACTGGAAAGACCTCCGTGGCCCTGGAACTCTCCCGCATGACGGGCCGCCCGATAATCGACATGGATGCCGAGATAGAAAAAAAGGCGGGCATCCCGATTACCGAAATATTTTCACGGTTCGGGGAGGCGCACTTCAGGAATATGGAATCCGAGGAGGCCAGGGAGGCAGGTTCCAGAAAGGGCGTGATCATCTCCACCGGGGGCGGCGTGGTGCTCCGGAAAGAGAACATGGCGGCACTCCGCAAAAACGGGGTCATCGTGCGGCTTCAGGCAAGCCCTGAGGCCATTCTCGAAAGGACTTCCAAGACCAGCGACCGGCCCCTTTTACAAGCGGCCGACCCGCTTGCCAGGATAAAGGACCTCCTCTCAAAAAGAGAACCCTTCTACCAGGATGCCGATATCACCGTCGATACCGAAGGGAAGAGCCCCCGCGAGACCGCCGGGGAGATATTGGAAAAACTGAAGGAGATTGAGAGCAAAACAGGCGCGGAAACGGACGTGCGGGTGGAGCTTGCTGAGAGAAGCTACTCCATCCGGATAGGCTCCGGCATTCTCTCCGCATTGGGAGAGGCCCTGAAGAAGCTCGGATTATCCAGACAGATCGGGGTGGTCTCGAACCCAGCGGTCAATGCCCTATACGGAAAGGCCGTCCTCGATTCGCTCAGGTCTGCAGGTTTCGAGCCGCTTTTGATAGAGATACCCGACGGGGAGGAATATAAAAACCTGGATTCCGCCAACCGGATTTACACCGCTCTGCTCCAGGCGCGTTTTGACCGGGGCTCCGCGCTTCTCGCCCTGGGCGGTGGGGTAATAGGGGACCTTACCGGGTTCGCGGCCTCCACCTACATGCGCGGGATACGGTTCGTGCAGGTGCCCACGACACTGCTGGCCCACGTTGACAGCTCCGTTGGCGGAAAAACGGGCGTCAACCACCCTTTGGGCAAAAATATGATAGGCACATTCTGGCAGCCCTCTCTGGTCTGGATCGACATCTCCACGCTCCGGACGCTCCCGGACAACCAGTTGGCGGCCGGGATGGCCGAGGTCATAAAATACGGGGTCATAAAAGACGCGGAATTCTTCGCCTGCCTGGAAAAGGAAAGAGACCGGATAGCCCGGCTCGCCCCCGACGCCCTCTCCCATATAATACAGAGGAGCTGCGAGATAAAGGCTGAGGTCGTGAGCCTGGACGAGCGGGAGGCGGGGCTCCGGGCGATACTGAATTTCGGGCACACGATAGGGCACGCCATAGAGACCCTTACCGGTTACACCAGATACCTGCACGGCGAGGCCGTCGCCATCGGGATGTGCATGGAGGCGAAGATCGCCCAAAAGAGAGGACTTATCAGCCGGGAAGGGGTACAAAGGCTTGAGGCCCTGGTGAAGGCTTACGGGCTGCCCGCCTCCATGCCTTCCGGCTTGCCGGCGGATGCCCTTTTTGCGGCCATGCAGGTGGACAAGAAGGCCTCCGGCGGGCAGATAAAGGTAGTGCTTCCGGAGAAGATAGGCTCGGTGCGGGTGGAAGCCGTGTCCCATGAGGAATTCGACAATATCCTCGCTTATTAAGGTCTCATATATATTTCATCAAAATGTTAGTATATCTCGCGTACTGAAATGTACATAGCAGCCATATATGGCCTTAAAGAGGACAGGCAGGAAGCGGCGCAGAGGCTGGCAGCCGCCCTGGGGGTCGCCGGATATGACGCGGTTGCCCGTCTGCACGCCCCCGGTGACATACTCGCCCTTGGGGCCTTCGCCGATAAAGGACCGGCAATAAGCCTTTTAGAGCGCCTCCGGGCGGGCGGCTTCAACGGGACCCTCCTGGGGCCGGAGGAAATAGCCGCTGAGACCTCCTTGCAGCCGGTCAGAAGATTCGAGCTTCGCGAGGCCGGAATCTGCGTCCACACGGCCAAGGAAACAATGGACATCCCCTATCCGGGCATCCGGCTTATATTGAGGGGAAACCGGTTTGAAAGCACCACCACAACCGAGACCATAAAGACCCGTTCCCTGAGCCTGGAGCGCGCGATCCTTTCCAGCGGCCTCATGCTGACCAAGACCACGAAGGAAACGGTGCGGAAGACGACGGAGGAGCGGACGGGGTTTGTTAATCTCTATTCAGAGGGCGGGCTGGCGGTTCAATTGCGCGAAGACGCGCTCAGCTTCGATTGCCTGGGTCCCCTTCGCAAGCTCTCCCGCTCGGCAAGCTTTGCCACCCTGGTTGACGAACTGCGCCGCCGCGCCCCGAAGGCATTGTTTGACGACCGTCTTCTGAGCAGGGCGGGGCAGAAGGCGCTCCTGGGGCCGGCCCTCAACCCCGAACGGCAGGCCGGGGCGGCCATTGCGCTTGTCGCAAAAGTGCTCCTGAGCAGGGCCTGAGCCCGCCATGGCTCAATCCTTTATCAGAAACACGTCCCGCCCTATTCGCATCCGGCCCAGGTATTGCCGGCGCGCAATGGCGGGGAGGTCGAATTCAAATTTCCTGCCGGCCTGCAGTTTTTCGGCCCTCTCAATCACCCGGCTGCGTGGGGGCCTGGAGCCGTTCACGCCAACCAGTATGCAATTATACGCCGTCTTGCAGTTATAGATATGCACGCCCGGGAATTCGTTGGAGAAGGTGAAGACCATGGAGTCGAACAGCCGGTTCGTGCGCCGCGACAGGAGGTTGGATGCGAGCGCGCCGCCCCTCTTGAGCTTTCCCTTTATTTCGCGGAGGAACTGGATGCTGGCTAGATGGAGGGGTATTTTCCCGCCCTGGTACGCATCCAGCACTATGAGGTCGTACTTATGCCTGGTCTTTTGTATGAACCCGCGCCCGTCCGCCACGTGGACCCGCGTGGCCGGACCCTCTCTGAATTTGAAGTATTTTTTCGCGACCGCCACAACGGATGCGTCTATTTCCACAACGTCCGCAACGCAGTCCGGGAAACTCCTGCTGAAATATCTGGGCAGCGAGCCCGCCCCCAATCCTATGAAAAGCGCCCTCCTGGGTTCCCGTTCCAGATAGGCCAGGGAAACAAAAAGGACCTGGTTGTATTCGAAAGCCAGCCGGTCCGGCGAATCGATGTCCATTCCGCCCTGGACCAGGTCTGGCCTTTCATCGCAAATAAACCGCTCCCGGGTCTTCGGGTCCTCATGGACGCTGATGACCTGGTAAGCGGATTTCTTTTTAAAAAGCAGTTTGTCCGCGCTCATTCAGTTGCCCCTTTCGAAAAATCCACGCCCGCACGCAAAAAAGGGCCTGGGCCCATCCATTTGAAATCACCAGAAGAATTTACGCCTCTATGCCAAGTTTCTTCAGCTTCCTGTAAAGCGTCACCAGGTCGATTCCCAGGCTTTGGGCAGTGGCGTCCTTGTTTCTCCTGTTCGCCTCAAGGGCCCTGAGTATTATCGCCCTTTCGAAATCGTTTATCGATTCCCTGAGGGAGCAGGCCTTCTCCTCCCCGTGCCTGGACCTGATCCTGTCCGGTAGTTCGTCCACCCCGACAAGGTCGCTTCGCGCCAGCACAACGGCCCTCTCCATGGCGTTGCTCAGTTCCCTTACGTTTCCGGGCCATTTGTATCCGGTGAGCACTTTCTTCGCCTCCGGCGAGATCCCGGTCATGTTCTTCTTATTAATGACGGCATATTTTTTTATGAAGTGCTCTATCAGGAGCGGGATGTCCTCCACTCTTTCCCTCAAGGGCGGCACACGCACCTCGAAGACGCTCAGCCTGTAATAGAGGTCCTCCCGGAAATGGCCTTCCCTGATGCAGGCCTCCAGGTCCTTGTTGGTTGCGGAGATAAGCCGTACATCCGCGTGGCGGGTCCGGGCGTCCCCAAGCGGCATGACCTCGCCGGTCTCAAGCACCTTCAGGATTTTTGCCTGCAGGGCCGGCGGCATGTCGCCTATCTCGTCCAGAAGCAGCGTGCCATCATGGGCAAGCTCTATAAGGCCTTTCTTGTCCGCGTTGGCCCCGGTGAACGCGCCTTTTTTATAGCCGAAAAGCTCCGATTCCAGAAGCCCCTCGGGAATCGCGGAGCAGTTTATTGCAATGAATGGCTTGTCCGTGCGGGGGCTGCTGCAGTGGATAAGCTCGGCAATGGCGCCCTTACCCGTGCCTGATTCTCCGGTCAGGAGTATGTTGCTCTTTGTGGGGATCACGCTTTCCAGCAGCTCGAATACCTTTACCATGCAGTCGGAGATGAAGATGATCTCCTTGCATTTTTGCCGGTGCTGGGCCAGCTGCCGCCTGAGGGCGATATTTTCCGTCCTCAGCCGCTCCTGCTCCAGGAGGCGCCTCACGGTCATCTTCACTTCCTCGTTTATGAAAGGCTTCACTATGTAATCGGCCGCGCCCTTCTTCATCGCTTCCACCGCGGATTCCACCGTGGCGTAAGCGCTCATGAGCACGACAATCGCGGCCGGATTGAGGGTTTTTATCCGGTCCAGCAGGCCGAGCCCGTCCATTCCCGGCATCTTGAGGTCTGTAAGGACTATGTCACAGGGCTCTTTCCTGAATATCTCCAGGGCCTCTTCGCCGTCAAGGGCCGTTTTCACCGAGTACCCCTCGCCCCTCAGCAGGAATTCAAGCGCCCTCAGGATGTCTTTTTCGTCATCGGCTACCAGTATCTTGGCCGGCATCAGCGCTCCTTTTCACGGGCACTATGAGGTCGAAATTGGTGCCCTGTCCCGGCTGGCTCTGCACCTCTATATCGCCGCCAAGCCGTTTCATTATGCCATAGCTCACCGAAAGCCCCAGGCCCGTCCCCTTCTCCTTCGTCGTGAAAAAGGGGTCGAAGATGCGGGACAGGTCCTCCCTCGATATGCCAAACCCCGTATCGGCCACGCTCAGGACCACATTGCTCTCCAGCTTGTTTGTCCGGAAGCTGAGCGTGCCCCCCTCGGGCATGGCGTCCACGGCGTTCAGTATCAGGTTTATAAGCACCTGCGTAATCTGGTTCTCGTCGGTTGTAACCTCCGGTATCTCCGAGAGATACTCCTTGACAACTATATTCCTGGCGCGGTTGTCATATTTCATCAGGTCTATTGCATGATGGATTACGGAATTCAGATTCACAGCCCTCAATTCGGTGGGGGGCGTTTTGGAGAGGCTTGAGAGCTGCCTGACTATCTCGGCAATCCTTTTCATATGAAAGATCACCGTTTGAAGGCTCTCTTTCTTGAAATCCTCGGTCTCCATGTCCCCAAGTATCTGAAGGAACGAGAAAACGGCCGTAAGCGGGTTGCCTATCTCGTGGGCTATCCCGGCCGTAAGCCTCCCCAGCGAGGCCAGCTTCTCGGAGTGGAGCATCCGCTCCTCGATCTTCTTCATCTCCGTTATGTCCTGCACCAGCCTTATATAGCCTATTACCTCGCCATCGGATTTGACGGGGGCGGAGGTGACCTGGAAATACCTGCCTTTCCTGTCGAAAAGGCCGTCGAGGACAGTGGTCTCCACGCCCTCGTTTACCCGGGTATGGACAAGCGAGCAGTCCGGGCAGACGGCCGAGCAGTTCATCCCTACGATGTCCTTTCCCGCCATCTCGCCAAACTGCCTGTTGGCCCAGAGTATCTCGCCTTTCTTGTCCAGCAGCACTATCCCGGCCCCTATGGCGTCCACTATCGTATGCAGTTTCTCTTTCTCCGCGAAAAGCTCCTTCGTCCTCTCGCCAACCGTCTTTTCGAGTTGGGCGGCATACTTCTCAAGCTCCTGCTCGTGTTTGGCGGCCTCCTCGGCCTTTATCCTCTTTCTGTTTATTACTATGAGCGTGATCGCGCCCCCGAAGGTGGCCCCGAAGATGGTCAGGATGAGGATGGATTGGAGCTTCTGGCTCTTGCGGATGCTGGTGGTCACCTCGGAATACGGGGTGGATACGCAAATAATCCAGTTCTGCCCGAAGACGTTCACCTTTGAAAAGGCTATCAGCTTGTCCTCCCCCATCGGGGCGAGATAGCTGCTCTCTCCGGTCTGGCCGCTGCCAAGTATCCACCGCTCCGTGGCGAAGGACCTGTGGCAGCCGTAGCAGTCGGAGCGCACCTCATACAGGTTTTTCCCTATCATGCCCGGCTGGGTAGGGTGGAAGAGGAGCGTGCCGTCCCCGTTCATCATCCAGGCGTAGCCCTTCTTCCCGGACCTGACCGGGGCAAGGAACTTCGAGTTCACCTCGTCCAGGGAGACCTCGATCTCGAGGGCGGCCTTCCACACCCCGCCGGACCTTACGGGGGCATAATATCTTATTGTCCTTTCTTTTATGTACTGATCGGCCTTGAAATGTACTGTTGGGTCCAGACGGGCCGTCTCAAGGGCGGTCTTTTTTTCGTCCTCCGACGCGGGTGTTTGGTCATTCGTGTATAAAACCCTTCCGTCCGGGCCGAATACCCTGAGCTTGGCCTGCATGTCCTGCGAGACCCTGACGAGTGCCCCCTTCATGAACTCGTTCAGCCCGGCCCCGGACAGCCCCCTGAGGCCCAGTGTCCGGCTGAGGTCGGTTATCTCGTCCCCAAGGTGCTCGAATGTGTTCTCCATGTTCCCGGATATGGAGTCGGCCAGTAAAAGCTGCTGTTTATTGAACTGCTCGGCCATCTCTTTCTTGTAATTTTCCTGGAGGAAGATGTTCAGGGTGATAATGAGCGAGACTACAAAAGTGGCAAGTGCTATGAGCAGGACATTCTGCTTCAAGGCCTGCCCCTGGCCATGCTCTCCAGCCTGCCCAATTGCTTGACATCCCCCAGGGCTATAAGCACATCATCCCTCTCCAGCACCGTGCGCGACGTGGGATTGAAGATCATCTGCCCGCCACCCGGCTTGTTTATGCCCACTATTATGATGCCAAGGTTGCGCCCCATGTTGCTTTCCTCAAGGCTCTTTCCGATGATGGGAGAGCCGCCCTGGACCGTGATTTCCTCCATCTGGAGGTCTATGTTGCCCGCCTTGGTTGCGAACTCTATGAAGTCGCAGACGGCGGGTTTAAGTATGGTGTGGGCTATCCGTAGCCCCCCGATATGATAGGGGGAGACCACCTTGTCCGCGCCCGCCCGCAGGAGCTTCTGCTCGGAGCCCTCCTCGCCCGCCCTTGCCACCACGCGGAGGTCCGGGTTGATGCCCTTCGCGGTCAGGACCACGTACAGGTTCTCGGCATCCGTCGGGAGCACGCTCACAAGCCCCGCCGCGCTCTCTATGCCGGCCTCCCGCAGAATATCGTCCCTTGTGGCGTCCCCCTGGATATACAGAAGCCCGTCCGTCTCCATCCCGGTCACCAGGGGCTCTTTCTCTATGACGATAAAAGGCACGCCCTTATGCTTGAACTCCCTGGATATTATCTTCCCCATCCTGCCGTAACCGCAGACTATGTAATGGTTCACAAGGTTCCTGATCCTCTTTTCCACCTTTCTCCTCCCCAGAAAATCCGTCAGCTCGCCCTCAACCACCATTTTAGCGCCCAAATTCAATATGTAAAATACTATGCCCAGGCTGAAGAGTATAAGAAAGATGGTGAAGGCCATTCCAGCCCGGTCCAGCGGGTGCACCTCCTTGTACCCGACCGTGGTAATCGTGATCACCGTCATGTACAGGGACTCGAACCAGTTCCATCCCTCTATGAAGGTGTATCCCAGCGTGCCAAGCGCAAGAAGCGCAAGCACCAGGAGGATGGCAGTTGCCGCTTTTCTTAAGAGCACCCGCTTTTCTTTTCTTTCATGGATTCAGGGGGTTCCCCTTATTAATTATAGCATTTAGTTTCTTTTTGAATTTCGCGTATTGCGAGCCTTCCCAGTAGATATGGCCGCAAGCCGCGCACCGGAAGAACTCCTTTTTGCTCAGGAACACGTATTCGGGGACGAGGTCCTTGGCATCTTCCCTGTCCTGAAGCTCCAGGACCTCTCCGTTGCATTCGGGGCACCGGCTTTGAAGCCCTGCGGGCGGCGGGAATGCCCGGAGGACCTCTTCGATCTGCTCCAGCGGGTCGTCCGGGCCAACGAGAAAGGACCGCCCGCGGGCGGCCCTTCTCTCTGTAAGCCTTGTATCTCTGGTGAGGATCATCCGGTCTCCGGCTATCGCCAGCCTGATGACCTCTCCATCTTCCATATCCGGTTCGTAAATCGTGTCATAACCCGCGATGCGGAGCCATCTTGCCAGGCGGCCCAGCATCGCATCGGCTATGAATCTTATTCGGTCGACGCCGCCTCCTCCTCTTCAGCAGCGGGGGCCTCCTCCATCAGAAACGGCTGAAGTTCCCTCTGCACGAAGGTGTTCCTGTAGCGGAGCATGCCGCTGCCGGCCGGGATCATCCTTCCCATGATGACGTTCTCCTTCAGTCCGTGGAGTTCGTCCACCTGTCCCCGGATGGCGGCCTCGGTGAGGACCCGCGTTGTTTCCTGGAAAGAAGCCGCCGAGACAAAGCTCTCGGTGGTAAGCGATGCCTTTGTGATGCCAAGGAGCATCGGCTTGCCCTGCGCGGGCCTTCCGCCCTGGGCGCGCACGCGCTCGTTCTCGTCTATGAACTGCTGGCGGTCTATCTGGTCTCCGGTGAGGAACTCGGTGTCTCCGGGGTCCTCCACCTTTACCTTGCGCATCATCTGGCGCACTATGGTCTCGATGTGCTTGTCATTTATCGAGACGCCCTGCAGCCTGTAGACCTTCTGCACCTCGTCCACAAGATAGCGCTGCAGTTCTTTTGGCCCGAGGATATCCAGTATGCTGTGCGGGTTCACCGAGCCGTCCATCAGGGCCTCGCCCGCGCGCACCCAGTCGCCCTCGTGCACGCTCACGTGCTTGCCGCGGGGGATCAGATATTCCCTGGATTCCGTACCGCCCCGGACAAAGACCTGGCGCATGCCCTTATGGGCGCCCTTGAACTCCACAATGCCGTCTATCTCGCTCACGATGGCCTGCTCTTTGGGCCTCCTGGCCTCGAAAAGCTCGGCGACCCTAGGCAGACCGCCCGTTATGTCCTTGGTCTTGGTGGTCTCCCTGGGTATCTTGGCCAGGATGTCGCCTGGGAACACGGTGTCGTTCCGCTCGACCAGTATATGGGCGCCCGCGGGCAGGAGATACCTGGCCAGGTTTCCGGTCTCTTTTATTTTTATTGTTTTGCCCTGGTCGTCCTTGATCGAGATCCTTGGCCTCATGTTGGCCGGGTACTCGATAATGACCTTCCGGGAGAGGCCGGTGATCTCGTCCACCTCTTCCTTTACGGCAACGCCTTCCGTGATGTCGCCGAAGGCAACCTTTCCGCCCGTCTCCGTTATGATCGGCGTGGAATAGGGGTCCCACTCGACAAGTTTCTGGCCGACCTCGACCTTGTCTCCCTCCTTCAGGAGGAGCCTCGCGCCGTAGACCAGCGTGTATTTCTCCTTTTCGCGGCCTTTCGAATCGGCCACGGCTATCGCGCCGTTGCGGTTCATCACGACGAGCATGCCATCGCGGTTCCGCACGGTATTGAGGTTGATATATTTGAGCGTGCCGGAGTTCTTCGCTTCGAGCGTGGTCTGCTCCACGACCTTCGAGGCCGCGCCGCCTATGTGGAAGGTCCTCATCGTAAGCTGGGTTCCGGGCTCGCCGATCGACTGCGCGGCCATGATGCCTATGGCCTCGCCGATCTCGGCCAGGTCGCCCTTGGCGAGGTCGCGCCCGTAGCACTTGGCGCAGACGCCTATGCCGCTCTGGCAGGTGAGGACGGAGCGGATCTTGAGCCTGTCTATCCCGGCCTCGAGGATCTTCTGCACAAGCTCCTCGTCTATCTCAACGCCTTTTTTAACGATGACGTCCTTGGTTATCGGGTCCTTTATGTCCTCGGAAGAGTACCTGCCCAGTATCCTCTCGTCGAATGGCTGGATTATCTCGCCGCCTTCGACAAGGGCCGTAACGGTTATGCCGTCCAGGGTCTTGCAGTCCTCCTCGGATATGATCACGTCCTGCGCCACGTCCACGAGCCTCCTGGTGAGGTAACCGGAGTTGGCCGTCTTGAGCGCGGTATCGGCCAGACCTTTCCGGGCGCCGTGGGTGGATATGAAGTACTGCAGGGGCGTGAGGCCTTCCCTGAAATTCGCCGTGATCGGGGTCTCGATGATCTCGCCTGATGGCTTCGCCATCAGGCCTCTCATGCCGGCCAGCTGTCTTATCTGGGCCGTAGAACCCCTCGCGCCGCTGTCGGCCATCATGAAGATGCTGTTGAAGGCCCTGCGCTCCCCCAGCTCTTCTTCGTTGAGGCCTTCCTCCCCGTCCTCTTCCGCGCCGAGTTCCTTCATCATCTCCTCGGCGACCTTTTCGGTGACGTTCGCCCAGATGTCGATGACCTTGTTATAGCGCTCGCCCTGGGTGATGAGGCCGTCCGCGTACTGCCTCTGGATCTCCAGCACCTCGTGCTCCGCCGCCGATATGAGGTCGGCCTTCTTCGAGGGCACGTGCATGTCGGCTATGCTTATGGATATGCCGGAACGTGTGGCCGTCGCGAACCCCTGTTTCTCTATGTTGTCCAGGAAGACGACCGTCTCGCGCTTGCCGATCCTCTTGTAGATGTAATCGATAAGCTTGCCCAGCTCCTTCTTTGTCATGTCGCGGTTTATCTTGGCAAAGGGTATCCCCTCCGGGACCACTTCGCTGAACAAGACGCGTCCGCAGGTCGTCTCTATGTAGTTGGCGCCGTCATGCATGCCGGCGAGAGGGAACTTCTCAAACAGGCTGCTGCCCCTGGGAAGCTTTATCCTCGCGTGCAGATCCAGCATTCCCGCGTCAAAGGCGCTCCTGACGTCCTCCCAATCGGCAAAGCTCTTCCCCTCGCCCTTCATCCCGGACCTCTCCTTGGTGAGGTAATAAATTCCAAGGACCATGTCCTGGGTGGGCGTGACTATAGGCCTGCCGTTTGCCGGAGAGAGCAGGTTGTTGACGCTCATCATAAGGACGCGCGCCTCTATCTGCGCCTCCAGCGAGAGCGGTACGTGCACCGCCATCTGGTCGCCGTCGAAGTCCGCGTTGAAGGCCGTGCAGACCAGCGGGTGCAGCTTTATCGCCTTGCCCTCCACCAGCACCGGGTCGAAGGCCTGGATGCCAAGCCTGTGGAGTGTGGGGGCGCGGTTCAGGAGGACCGGGTGCTCGGAGATGACCTCCTCCAGGGCGTCCCAGACCTCGGGCCTCTCCTTCTCAACCAGCTTCTTGGCCTGCTTTATCGTGGTTGCAAAACCCTTCTCTTCAAGCTTGTTGAAGATGAACGGTTTGAAAAGCTCCAGCGCCATCCTCTTGGGCAGGCCGCACTGGTGAAGCCTCAGCTCCGGCCCCACGACTATGACCGAGCGGCCTGAATAGTCCACCCTTTTTCCAAGCAGGTTCTGCCTGAAGCGGCCCTGCTTGCCTTTTATCATGTCCGAAAGGGACTTTAACGGCCTCTTTGTGGCGGCCTTCAGCACGCGGGAGCGCCTGCCGTTGTCGAAGAGGGCGTCCACGGACTCCTGGAGCATCCTCTTCTCGTTGCGGATGATGACCGATGGGGCCTTCAGTTCCATCAGGCGCTTAAGCCTGTTATTGCGGTTTATGACCCTTCTGTAGAGGTCGTTCAGGTCGCTTGTGGCAAACCTGCCTCCCTCAAGGGGAACAAGGGGCCTCAGGTCAGGCGGAAGCACGGGTATGACGTCCATTATCATCCATTCCGGGCTGTTGGCGGAATGCCTGAACGCCTCAACCAGGCGGAGCCTCTTGGTGAGCTTCTTCTTCACCCCAAGGGACTGCGCCTCTTTTATGCCAAGCTTAAGCTCGGTTGCCAGGGCCTCTATATCCACCTTCTTCAGGAGTTCCTTTATGGCCTCGGCGCCTATGCCGGCCTTGAACCGCTCGCCGTACTCGGATACGGCCTTCTTGTACTCGTCCTCGGAGAGGATGTCCTTTTCCTTATAGGGGGTATCGCCGGGGTCTATGACTACGAAGCCCTCGAAGTAGAGGACCTTTTCAAGCTGGCGCATGGTCATGTCCAGGAGGGTGCCGATGCGGCTTGGCACGCCCTTCAGGAACCAGATATGCGCCACCGGTGCCGCCAGCTCTATGTGGCCCATCCGCTCCCTTCTCACCTTGGACTGTATGACCTCGGTGCCGCATTTGTCGCAGACCACGCCCCTGTGCTTCATCCTCTTGTATTTTCCGCAGAGGCACTCCCAGTCCTTTATCGGGCCGAAGATGCGCGTGCAGAACAGGCCGTCCCGTTCGGGTTTGAAGGTCCTGTAATTTATGGTTTCCGGTTTCTTAACCTCCCCGTGCGACCACTCCCTGATCTTCTCCGGAGAGGCCAGCTTGATCCTGATCGCCTCGAAATCGGTCGGGTTCTTAGGTTTTTGAAACAGGGTATAGATTTCTTCGGTCAAATCTCTCACTCCCCTTTGTGTTTTTTCTCAAGAAGCTCCACGTCAAGGCCCAGGGCCTGAAGCTCCTTAATTAGTACGTGGAACGACTCCGGTATGCCGGGCTCCAAAGTCGCGTCCCCTTTCACTATCGCCTCGTACATGCGCGCCCTCCCGGTTATGTCGTCGCTTTTCACCGTGAGGAATTCCTGAAGGGTGTGGGAGGCCCCGTATGCCTCAAGTGCCCAGACCTCCATCTCCCCCAGCCTCTGTCCCCCGAACTGCGCCTTTCCTCCGAGGGGCTGCTGAGTAACCAGAGAGTATGGCCCGATGGAACGCGCGTGCATCTTGTCGTCCACCAGGTGGTGAAGCTTCATCATGTACATGCATCCCACCGTGACCGGCCTTTCAAATGTCTCGCCCGTCCTGCCGTCAATGAGCGTCGTCTGGCCCGTCTGCGACAGACTGGCCTTCTTGAGGAGGTCTCTTATCTCGCTCTCCCTCGCGCCCTCGAATACCGGCGTTGCCACATACAGCCCCAGCATCCTGGCCGCCCAGCCCAGGTTCGTCTCCAGGATCTGGCCGACGTTCATCCTGGAAGGGACGCCAAGGGGGTTCAGCACTATATCGACCGGGGTGCCATCCGGGAGATAGGGCAGGTCTTCCTCCGGGAGGACCATCGCCACCACCCCCTTGTTGCCGTGGCGGCCGGCCATCTTGTCGCCTATCTGTATCTTCCTCTTCATGGCGACGTGGACCTTGACCACCTTGTTCACCCCGGGCGGCAGCTCGTCGCCCCTCTTTACCCGGTCTATGCGTTCATCGTAGAGCCTCTCCAGGCTCTTCACATACTGGTTCGATTCGGTGTTTATCTGGTTTATCTGCTCCCTTACGTAAGGGTCATCTATTTTTATCTTCGCAAGCTGCTCGTCCTTTATCTTCGATATCTGTTTTTCGGTGATCTTCTTGCCTTTGGCCACGAGGACATCCCTAGAGCGGGACTCCTTCACATCCTCGGTGACCTTCTGGTTGATGAGCAGTTCGCGAAGCTTCCTGAACTTCTCTTCCTTTACGATGCGGATCTCGTCCTCGAGGTCGCGCTGGAGGCGGAGGATGTCCTCCTCCTCGATACTCTTCGCGCGCTCGTCCTTCTCGATGCCCTTCCGGCTGAGGATGGTCACGTCAATGACCGTGCCCTCTATCCCGGGCGGCACATACAGGCAGGACTCCTTCACCTCTTCGGCCTTCTCGCCGAAGATGGCCCTCAGCAGCTTCTCTTCCGCCGTGAGCTGGGTCTCGCCCTTCGGGGTGACCTTGCCCACCAGGATGTCTCCGGGCTGCACCTCGGCCCCTATGCGGATGATGCCGCTTTCGTCCAGGTCCTTGAGGGCCTCCTCGCCCACGTTCGGGATGTCGCGGGTTATCTCCTCGGGGCCAAGCTTCGTGTCCCTGGCCTCCACCGTGAACTCCTCTATGTGGATGGATGTGTAGACGTCCTCCTTCACCATGTTTTCACTGAGGAGTATCGCGTCCTCGAAGTTGTACCCCCCCCACGGCATGAAGGCGACCACGACGTTTCTTCCCAGGGCAAGCTCTCCCATGTCGCTGGAAGAACCATCGGCAAGGATATCGCCCTCCTCCACCTTGTCCCCGACGTTCACGATGGGCCTCTGGTTTATGAGGGTGGCCTGGTTTGAGCGGCGGAACTTTATAAGGTTGTGTATGTCGACGCCGCCGTCATTGGCCCTTATCACGATCCTGGTGGCCGAGACGGATTCTACAGTTCCGGGCCGTTTGGCAACCACAACCGTGCCCGAGTCCCTTGCGACCACCGCTTCCATGCCGGTGCCCACCACGGGCGCGTCCGGTTCCAGAAGCGGGACGGCCTGCCTCTGCATGTTGGAGCCCATCAGGGCCCTGTTCGCGTCGTCGTTCTCCAGGAACGGTATCAGGCTGGCCGAAACGCCCACTATCTGCTTTGGCGATATGCCTATATACTGCACGTCCTGGGGCGTCACTATCGTGAAGTCCGGCCCGATGCGGGCGAAAACGGATTCACCTGCTATATGGCCTTTCTTGTCCACCGGGGTGGACGCCTCCGCGATGACGAATTTCTCGCCCTCTACGGCGGAAAGATAATCCACCTGGTCGGTTACAACTCCGTTTACCACCTTGCGGTAGGGCGACTCTATGAACCCGTACTCGTTCACCTTCGCGTATGAGGCAAGCGATGTGATGAGGCCGATGTTGGAGCCTTCAGGGGTCTCGACCGGGCATATCCTGGCATAGTGCGTGGGATGCACGTCGCGCACCTCGAAGCCCGCGCGCTCCCTGGTAAGGCCGCCGGGGCCCAGGGCCGAGAGCCTCCTTTTATGGGTAATCTCCGAGAGCGGGTTCGTCTGGTCCATGAACTGGCTGAGCTGGCTTGAGCCGAAGAACTCCTTTACGGCCGCTATCACCGGCTTCGCGTTTATGAGGTCGTGCGGGGTGGCCTCTTCCAGGTCCGTAAGGGTCATCTTCTCCCGGACGGCCTTCTCCATGCGCACAAGCCCGATGCGGAACTGGTTTTCTATAAGCTCGCCCACTGAGCGGATGCGCCTGTTGCCCAGATGGTCTATGTCGTCGACCTCGCCCTTTCCGGAGCGGAGGATCAGGAGGTAGCGCACTATCTCGATGATGTCCTTGTCGGTGAGCACCTTGGTCTCAAGGGGTATCTCGATGCCCAGGCGCTTGTTTATCTTCAGTCTCCCGACGGGGGAGAGGTCGTAGCGCTTGGGGTCGAAGAAGAGCCCGTTGAAGAGCTCTTTGGCGTCCCTCAATGTTGGCGGCTCTCCGGGCTTCAGCTTCTTGTATATCTCTATCAGCGCGTCCTGTTCCGTCGTGACCTTGTCCGTAAGGAGCGTGTCCCTCAGGGACGGCAGGTAATGGATGTTGTCTATGAAAAGGAGCTCCAGCGTTTCGATTCCCAGCTTCAGTATCTTTTCGACGTTGTCTTCCGAGAGCTCTTCATTGCTTTCTACGATTATCTCGCCCGTGGTCGGGTCTACTATGTCCTTAAGGGTAATCCTGCTTTTCAGGTCTTTTTTGAGCAGGGCGATTTCCTTTATCCCGGAGCTTATGAGCTTCTTGTAGGAGGCGCGCGTTATCTTGCCGCCTTCCTTGACGATAAGCTCGCCCGTCTTGGGGAGATTGATCGTCTCCGGGGCGCGCACGCCTATCAGCACCTCCGAAAGCTCGCGGGTTATCTTTCCGTCTTTTATGTGTATGTGCTCCACCGGGTAGAAGATCTTCAGCAGGTCCTCATTGGTGTACCCCAGCGCCTTCAGCACTATGGTGGCGGGCAGCTTCTTCCGCCTGTCTATCCTCACATAGAGGAGGTCCTTGGTGTCGAACTCGAAATCCAGCCACGAGCCGCGCGCCGGTATCACCCTTGCCGAATAGAGGAGCCTTCCGCTGGCGTGCGTCTTTCCCTTGTCGTGGCTGAAGAAAACGCCGGCCGAGCGGTGCAGCTGGCTCACCACGACGCGCTCCGTGCCGTTTACTATGAAAGTGCCCGTATCCGTCATGAGCGGTATCTCGCCTATGTAGACTTCCTGCTCTATGGCGGGCTTTCTCAGTTTCTTCTGCTCTCCGGTCGTGTCCCAGAGGTTCAGTTTCACCCTGATTTTAAGAGGCGCCGCGAAGGTTACGCCCTTCTGCAGGCAGTCCCTGGGGCTGAATTTCGGCTCCCCTATGGAGTAGCCCCGGTATTCGATCGAGGCGGTCTCGTTGTAGTCATATATCGGGAACACGCTCTTGAAGGCGGCCTGAAGCCCCGTATCCTTCCTCTCGTCCGGCTGACCATCCTTCTGAAGGAATTCCTCATAAGAGGCTATCTGCATCTGTATGAGGTGAGGCACCTGAATTATTGGCGGCACCTTGCCGAAATCCAATCTCTCTCTTAAAACCCTTGCCATGCTTCTCCTTTTTGAATCCTTTATTTAAAAACGGTTCAAGGGGGAGGGTTCCCTTTAAGGACCTCCCCCTCTCCCAAAGGCTTTTTATCTCAACTACTTGACTTCTACGGCCGCGCCCTGCTCCGCCAGTTTGGCCTTTACGCTCTCGGCCTCTTCCTTGGAGACGCCGGTCTTTACGGGCTTGGGGGCGCCGTCGACCAGCTCTTTTGCCTCTTTCAGGCCGAGGCCGGTAAGCTCCCTTACCACCTTGATGACCTGTATCTTCTTATCGCCCGCCGCGGAAAGGATGACATCGAAGCTCGTCTTCTCCTCGGCCGCCGGGGCCGCCGCGCCCGCCGCCGGGGCCGCCGCCATAGCTACCGGGGCCGCCGCCGTTACGCCGTATCTCTCTTCGAATTCCTTGATGAACTTGCTCATGTCAAGGACGGTCATGGTATCGATGAATTCAAACACCTGGTCTTTTGTGATGGACATCTTCTTTCAAATCCTCCTCTGAAAAATAATTTCTTTCCTGTCCTGGTGTCCTGCTAGGCCGCCTGGGCCTGCTTCTTCCTCTCGAGCGCCTTCAGCGCATAGCCGAAGGTGGACAGCGTGGCCTGAAGGGCCGCCGCCATCTTGGACATGGGCGCGCTCATAGTGCCGGCCATCATGCTGAGAAGCACTTCCCTCGGTGGCAGGCTGGCTATGGACTTCAGCTCCGATGCGTCCACGAACTTGCCCTCGACCACCGCGGCCATGGGCTTCAGCTTGTCGTTCTTCCCGGCAAACTTCATTATGCCCTGCGCCACCTTCACCGGGTCGTCAAAGCTTACGGCAACGCCCACCGGCCCCGTGAAATGCTCCTTCGCGGGGGCCACCGGAGTGCCTTCAGAGGCTATCCGGGCAAGGGTGTTCTTCACTACCTTGTAGCTGACACCCATGGCATGGAGAGCCGCCCGGAGATCGTTCAGCTCGGTCACGGTCATCCCCTTGTAATGGGTGATGACGGCGGCCTTCGCGCGGCTGAAGTCCTCCTTCAATTCGAGGACAGCCTGTTCTTTCTCGCTCCTGTTCAGTTTCCTCCTCCTTTCCCAGAGACAGGAAATCGTCTCGGCAGGCCCGCCGCTTGAAACGGATTAAGGGTAAAAGCCGCTCCAGGGACCTGGGCTGCGGGCCTCATCGGCCGCATTGAATACGTGGCCAAAAGCCCTTGGGTCCAGTCCCCGGCGGCTTTACCCGCCTGCTGTCTCTGACTGTAATAAAACACGGGCAACGCCCGGTTACTGCTTGCTTACGGAAGCAAGGTCCACTTTCACGCCGGGGCCCATCGTCGACGCCACGGTTATCTTCTTCAGGTACTTGCCTTTCGAGGTCTGCGGCTTCGCCCGGACCAGAGAATCTATTGCCGCCATGGCGTTTTCCGTCAAGGCATCCGGGCTGAAAGAGACCTTCCCCACGGGCATGTGGATATTGCCGGCCTTGTCCACTTTGAAATCGGCCTTGCCGGCCTTTATCTCTTTCACCGACTTGCCCACGTCGAAGGTGACCGTGCCAAGCTTCGGGTTGGGCATAAGGCCCCTTGGGCCCAGGAGTTTTCCAAGCTTGCCCACAAGCCCCATCATGTCCGGAGTGGCCACGGCCTTGTCAAAGTCGAACCAGCCCTGCTGTATTTTCTCGACCATGTCCTCGGCCCCGACGAAATCGGCCCCGGCCTCCCTGGCCTCTTTCTCCTTTTCGCCCTTGGCGAAGACCAGCACGCGGACGGGCCTGCCCATCCCGTGCGGCATCGCTACCGTGCCCCTCACCATCTGGTCGGACTTCTTCGGGTCCACCCCCAGCCTGATGGCAAGCTCAACGGTCTCATCGAACTTCGCGTAGGCGCCCTTCTTCACTACATCCATCGCCTCTTTAAGAGGGTATTCCTTATCTTCTTCGTATACCTTGATCGCGTTTTCGTATTTCTTTCCCATTTTTTCTCCCCCTTACTCGACTTCTATGCCCATGCTTCTTGCCGTGCCCCGGACCATGCTCTTTGCGCTCTCCAGCTTCACGGTATTGAGGTCGGGCATCTTGGTCTTTGCGATCTCTTCGACCTGCTTTTCGGTTATCTTTCCCACCTTGTCCTTGAGCGGGTTCCCGGAGCCCTTAAGGACGCCCGCCGCTTTCTTTACCAGCTCGGACGCGGGCGGGGTCTTCAGGATGAACGTGAACGAGCGGTCGTTGTAGATAGTGAGCACCACGGGCACTATCGTGTCGCCCATCGGGCCGGTCTGCGCGTTGAAGGCCTTGCAGAACTCCATTATGTTCACGCCGTGGGGGCCCAGGGCGGGGCCTACGGGCGGGGCGGGGTTCGCCTTCCCGGCCGGTATCTGAAGCTTTACCATCGCTGTCACTTCTTTTTTAGCCATTTTTTATGAAACCTCCAATCAGGTCTTTTCCACCTGGAAGAAATTCAGCTCAACCGGCGTCTGCCTGCCGAAGATGCTCACCATGATCCGCAGCCTGCCGTGGTCCATGTCCACCTCTTCCACATATCCAGTGAAATTGGTGAACGGCCCGTCTATGATGCGCACGATGTCCCCCTGCTCGAACTGCATCTTCACCTGCGGGGCAACCCCTTTTTCGAGCTGCTGCAGGATCATCTCCACTTCCTCCTCGGCCACGGGCATGGGCTTGGTGCCCCCGACGAAGCTGGTCACCCTGGGGGTGCTCTTTATCAGGTGCCAGGTCTCGTCGTCCAGTTCCATCTCGACGAGTATATAGCCCGGATAGAATTTCCTTTCGGTCTCCTTCTTTTTCCCGGACTTGAGCTGTATCACCTTTTCCGTGGGGATCATCACCCTGGATATCTTGTCCTCCAGGCCCAGCCTTTTCACCTTGTCCTCCAGGGAGACCCTCACCTTCTCCTCGAAGCCGGAATAGGTGTGCACCACATACCATTTCTTCGCCACCGTTACCACCTCAGAAGGGCCTGTACGATTTTTGAGAGCCCGAGGTCTATGACCCCGAGGAAGACGGACACCACGAAGACGGAGATGATCACTACCCAGGTGGAGCCGATCAACTCCTCCCTGTTGGGGAAGACCACCTTCTTCAACTCTATCTTCACTTCACGGAAAAACTGCATCAGCCTCTGCATTCAGGCCCCCTTTTCAAAAAGAAAAATGGCAGGCCAGGAGGGATTCGAACCCCCAACCCTCGGATTTGGAGTCCGATGCTCTGCCAATTAGAGCTACTGGCCTTTTCAAAAAAAACAACAGACCGCGTCCCCCGCACAGCGCGCGGGCCCGGTCCCTTTTCCACCAGGTTGTTGCCCGCTCTTCTTATGCCTTTGTCTCCTTGTGCACAGTGTGTTTTCTGCAATGCCGGCAGAATTTGGATATCTCCAGTTTGTCCGGCGTGTTCTTCTTGTTCTTCATCGTAGAGTAATTCCTGTTTTTGCACCCAGTGCATTGGAGGAGGATTATTGTTCTCATTCGATTATCTCCGTCACGACGCCTGCGCCAACTGTCCTTCCGCCTTCTCTGATCGCGAACCTCATCCCCTGCTCCATCGCAACGGGGCCGATCAGCTCCACCAGGAAGGTCACGTTATCACCCGGCATTACCATCTCTACACCCTCGGCAAGC